>NZ_JBWKOA010000003.1:0-542463 GCF_059415845.1 Roseateles sp. GW821-FHT09H11
GGCTAGGGTTCATACGTGGGTCAGGTTTGAACGGAAATCAGTGCGGTCGGTGGGTCAGGATTCGGCGGCAATCAACATTCAATGGAACAGAAGAAGCAAGCGTTCTGCGCCTCCGGGGAGGTGGCGCTGTGTTCTCGGATCGATCGTGCGCATCGCGCCCGGTCAAAGGGTCACGTTGTGGTCACAACTTTGGAGCGAGCTCGTGGTCGACTCTTTCACCCCTGAAAAGCGATCGGAGCTGATGCGACGAGTGAGGCAGCGGGACTCTGCGCCCGAGATGCTGGTAAGAAGGGCATTACACCGTCGGGGCTTGAGATACAACGTCTGCGATTCGAAACTCCCGGGTTCGCCTGATCTCTCGTTCCCGCGATGGCGCGTGGCTGTCTTCGTTCACGGATGTTTTTGGCACGGGCATGATTGCTCTCGCGCCAAGCTGCCCGCCTCAAATCCCAAGTTTTGGCGTCTTAAGATTGAGGGCAATCGCATACGTGACGAGCGCTGTATTCAAGAATTGACGGATAGCGGATGGCGCGTAATAGTGGTTTGGGCCTGCGAACTGAATCGAAAGAAGGATTTCGATGCAATGCTGGACTCGTTGGCTGATCTAATTAGACACGGGTCTTAATGGGAGGAGAAAAATGTACTCTGAAGAGATGCTTGTGCAGCAGCGTGTTGGGGCCGAGCGGGACTGTTTTTGATGAGGAATTGCTCCTTGCATGGGAAAACATTGGTCAGATCTTGAGTATAAAAAGATGGAAAATTCAGGAGTTCTACCGGCTCTCGCAATGAGTAACCGATCCATATTTCCACCAGCGGAAAGTGATTGATCAAACCGCCTTCGTCCCTCTGCACACCGGATACGTCGAACACGCATAGATCGTCTGCCCCGCATCCGGCCCGCGCTTGAGCGTGCGCAGCACCATCGGCTGCGAGCACGCCGGGCAGACCACCATCGTGACGTCCGCTGCTGACCGCTGCGGCTCGGGCTTCGGGGCAGGGGAGGTCGCCAGCAGCGCCGTCAGCTTCGGCCCGTCGATGAGCCGGATGTTCCGGCCCTCGGCGAACGACAGCGCCTCCTTCGTGAATCCCCCCGACGTCACCACGAACCCACCCGCGGCGCCTCGCGCCGCCATCACCCCGTAGAGCTCCCGCGCCGCGCCCACGCCGACCTTGCGGGCCTTCCAGTGCTTGCACTGGACGAGGAAGGTCTCGTTCCCCGTCTTTGAAGGCTTGCGCAGCACGAGGTCCACGCCGCCATCGGGGCCGCTGCCGCCGATCTCGACCACGGTGAACCCCTTCTGCCGGAACGCATCGCCGATCAGCAGCTCGAACTGGTGCCAGGTCATGCCATCGGTCACGGCGGCGCCATCGCCGAGTGCGGACTGCTCGTGCAACTTCCCCATCGCGCGCGGTCGGAGAACCGACATCACCGCCGCTCCTACTGAAGCGAACAGACCCAGCAGACCCTCTCCCGAGAGTCTCTTCTTCGTTCTGGCCATTTCGGCTCTCTCCCTGAAGACGTCAGCCGAGTATCGCCGTCGCCATGTCCGCGAGGCATCGGACCTTCAGACAACTTGTTCGGCAACTTCCTGGCCTCGCTGGGACGGGTCAAGACCTTCTACGACGTGCTCATCGCTGGCGACTGATCAGAACCCCATCGTCCAGCGTTGGTTCGCAATCGCCTTGGCCTCGCTCGGCGCGATCGGCAACGCCGCCGCGGGCTCACCGGACGCGAGCCGCAGTCAGTGCGAGATCGGCGCCTTCGTCCAGGAAACCGATCCTGCCGGCCTGAACGTCCGTGCCGCCCCCAATGCCAAGGCGAAGGTGCTCGGCAAGCTCGTGCCCGTCTACATGGATCCCGAACAGGGCTATCGCACGCGCGCCGAAGTCGAAGTCGTCGCGTCGGAAGGGGGCTGGTTCCTCATCCGCAATGCGCGCGACAACCCGGACATGACCGGCCAGGCCGAACGGCCGATGTATCGCGGCGAGGGCTGGGTGAGCGGCAGCCGCTTGATCGTGAAGTCGCAGGCCACCGCGGGCCGCGCAGCACCGCTGCGTGATGCC
Organism: Roseateles sp. GW821-FHT09H11; assembly: GCF_059415845.1. Taxonomy (NCBI): domain Bacteria; kingdom Pseudomonadati; phylum Pseudomonadota; class Betaproteobacteria; order Burkholderiales; family Sphaerotilaceae; genus Roseateles; species Roseateles sp. GW821-FHT09H11. The sequence goes on from NZ_JBWKOA010000003.1 coordinate 2,065, forward strand.
CCCGTGCTGATGCGCTTGCGCGATGGCGACACCTTCGACAGCAGCGCCATGATGGACGGGAGCCGGCTCGCGGCGTGTCAGGGCAGGTGGCTCAATTGGAGTTCACTGAGGCCCGCCTGCCTGCCGACTTCCGCGAGAAGCTGCAGGTCACGCCCGCCGCCCGGCAAGGGCTTCCCGCTGGACGCTTCCGCGTCTGGGTGGACAAGATCTGCGATCTTCAGGAGACCAGCTGCAGCGGACTCGGCGGCGACGAGCCTTGAATTGCGGAGCGCTCAATCCTCCGCCATCACCTGATCGAAAGCCGCCCCACTGCGCCGGCCAGCAGTTCTCGCGTCGCGTCCAGATCGGCGCCCACATGTCGGTCGATACGTCGGATGAAGGGACAGGTCAACACCGCCAGCGCATGGTCACCTGGGCCCACCACGGGCATCGACATGTCGACGACACCGTAAGCCTGCAGGCTGTCCCCTTGCCAATACCCAAGGTCGCGGACCTGCTGCAGGATCGGCGACAGGTCCTCCTCGGACAGCGGCACCTCCCCATCGAGACGCTCATGTTCGGCCAGCATGTCCGCGCGACCTTGGGCGGACTGGAAGGCGAGCATCACGTGACCTGACCCCGTCCCCACCAGGCTGATCCTCGCGCCGAGGCGCACCGACATGCCCCAGTTCCCCGGGCCGTTCACCTGGGCCACCACGATGATGTTGCCCCGGTCGTAGATGCCGAGGTGGCAGGACTGTTCAGCGGCCTTGGCGAACGCGTCCATCGCCGGCAGCGCCTGTGCCACAAGCCGTTCAATCGGCGGGTGACGATGCCCCAGCGCGAACAGCTTCAGGCTGAGGGCGTACCGGTCGCCCTGCGCTGACCTGGAGACGTAGTGGCGCGCGACAAGCCGCTCCAGCATGCGATAGATCTCGCTGGGGCTGCGGCCCATCTCCTTGACGATCTCGGCACGCGTCAGCCCGTGGGGCTGCTCCGCCAACAGCTCCAGGATGTCCAGCCCCTTGTCCAGTGCGGGGGCGCGGTAGCGGTCTTCTTCTGACATGGGCGGGGAGGGTAATGCGCAGAGTCGGGACGGATTCGAAGCACCAGGGGGAATCACTGTTGCCTTGCGCTCATCGGAGTTCTAGATTATCCATCAATGAACTTGAAGTTCATTGGTGAACATCGAGAACGCCATGAGACTCCGAGACAAGACCATCCTGATCACGGCCGCCGGGCAGGGCATTGGCCGCGCCAGCGCGCTGGCCTGCGCGCGAGAAGGCGCCAAGGTCATCGCCACGGATTTGAATGGCAGCTTGCTGGAGTCCCTGGCCACGGAATCTGGCAACCTGGTGACTCACGTGCTCGACGTGCGAGATGGCGCCCAGGTCAAGCAGCTGGCCGCTTCCCTGCCAGTCCTGGACGGGCTCTTCAACTGCGCCGGCTACGTCCACCACGGCTCGGTGCTGGACTGCGATGAGGCGGACTGGGACTTCAGCTTCGATGTGAACGTCAAGGGCGCGTACAGGCTGATCCGGTCGTTCCTGCCCGGCATGCTGGACAGGATCGCCACGACCGGCGGCAGTGCGTCCATCGTCAACATGGCCTCGATGGCGTCGTCGATCAAGGGCTTTCCCAACCGCTTCGCCTATGGCGCCAGCAAAGCGGCCGTCATCGGCATGTCGAAGGCCATCGCGGCAGACTATGCGAAGCTGGGACTGCGCTGCAACGCGCTGTGTCCGGGGACCGTCGATACGCCGTCGCTTCGCCAACGCATCGCCGCGGCTGCGGATCCCCTGCAAGCGGAGAAGGACTTCATCGCCCGGCAGCCCGTGGGCCGCCTGGCCACGGTGGACGACATCGCGCCGCAGGTGGTCTACCTGTTGAGCGACGAGTCCCGCTTCGTGACCGGACAGGCCGTCCTGGTCGATGGCGGCGTGACGATCTGAACCGCAAGCAAAGAGCACCCTCATGAAGCGGATCGACGCACACCCACACTTCGGGGTCGAAGGCAACGGTGGACACCATCCATGAAACTGCTGCGCTACGGCCCGACGGGCCAGGAAAAGCCAGGCCTCCTCGATGCACAGGGCCGTGTCCGCGACCTGTCGGCCCTCATTGCCGACATCGCGGGTGATGTCCTGACGCCCGCAGGACTGGATCGCTTGGGCGCCATCGACCCGACCACGCTGCCCTTGGTGGCAGGGACACCGCAGCGGGACCTGCGCGTGGGTCCCTGCGTCGGTCGCGTCGGCAAGTTCATCTGCATCGGCCTGAACTACGCCGACCACGCCGCCGAATCCGGCCTGCCCGTGCCGACCGAACCGGTCGTGTTCGCCAAATGGACCAGCGCGATCACCGGCCCGGACGACGACGTGAAGATCCCGCGCGGCTCGGTCAAGACCGACTGGGAAGTGGAGCTGGGCGTCGTCATCGGCCAGGGTGGCAGCTACATCGAGGAAGCCGACGCGCTCAAGCATGTGGCCGGCTACTGCGTCGTCAACGACGTGTCCGAGCGCGAATGGCAGCTGGAGCGCGGCACGCAGTGGGACAAGGGCAAGGGCTGCGACACCTTCGGTCCCATCGGCCCGTGGCTCGTCACGGCCGACGAGGTGCCGAATCCGCAGGCGCTGCACCTCTGGCTGGAGGTCGACGGCAAGCGCTACCAGAACGGCAACACGCGCACGATGGTCTTCAACGTGGCGCAGATCGTCAGCTACCTCAGCAGGTTCATGAGCCTGCAGCCGGGCGATGTCATCTCCACCGGCACGCCGCCGGGCGTCGGCCTGGGCCAGAAGCCGCCTGTCTACCTGAAGCCGGGCCAGACGATGCGCCTGGGCATCGAAGGGCTGGGCGTGCAGACCCAGAAGACCGTCGCAGCGTGAGCCGCGTCACCGTGCTGCCGAAACGCCTCGCCGATCTGCAGTTCGAACTGGTGCCAGGTCATGCCATTCATGACCGCGGGTTCCTCGCCTCTCGGCAGCGGCGAAGGCCTACGTCGCCGACAAGCTCTACCAGCGAGCCCACGGCGCCTGGACCCCACCGAGCGGAGCGTCGTCGACGACATCCGTGCATCCTCCAGCGAAGCGCCGCGTCCGGGTCTGGAGCAGGGCATGATCAGCGGGGCGTAGCGCTCACGGTGTGACGCAGGATCCTCACTCCTCCGCCGCCAGCAACTGTCCGATCTCGCGCCGATTGCTCCTCACCGCCTGATCCAGCGCCGGAATCAGCGCCGCCAGGCTGCTCCCCCGCGCCGCCACGAAGCGCTCGCCCAGCGTCCCCAGCGGCGACGGGCCGACCTTCAGCCGCTCCAGGTTGCCGCCCGAGTCGGCGATGCGCTGCCTCAGCGCGCGCACATCCGTGTTGAAGTGATTCGCCAGCAGCACGTCGCACCGGCCGGCCATGAGCTGTCGGACCCTCGTCCGGAAATCCCCGGACACGTACTCCGCCGCGTAGATCGACCCCTTCGCCGCTTCCAGCGCGCGGCCGTAGTCGAGCCCCCGCACCACGCACACCCGCAGGCCCTTGAGATCCTCCACCGCGCGCAGTTCCCGATCCACCTCGCTCCGCGCGATCGGCCACACCCCGCTGACGAAGACGTCCTCCGAGAACAGCAGCCGCGACGACAGGTTCGACGACTTCCCGGCCCCGAACCCCATCGTCCAGCCGTTCTCCACCATCGCCAGCATGCGCGGCACCGGCACCAGCTGGCAGTCCCACGCCAGCTCGGCGCTCCGGCCGATGAGCTCGAGCACCGGCTTGATCCGCGCGATGTTGATCCCCTCCGGCAGCGCGAGCGGCACGACCGGCATCACGGGCATCACCGGCGCACCCGCCGCCTTCCCGCCAGCGACCAGCGCGAGCAGCGGCGCCAGCGCCACCGCGCGGCGGCGCACACCCATCCCCGGCGCGAGGACGGTCACGCCCTCCGCCACCCGCGGGGCCTCCCCGACGCTCACGCCCTTGACGCGCTGCATGGCCACGATCGCTCTCTTCCGCACCGGTGTGTCCGGCTTTGGTGGGGAGACTAGCCGCGATGGTTGAAGGCTTGGTGAAGGAAGCGTTGGGGGGGGCCGCGAGCGGCATGAAAAAGGGCGCCGAAGCGCCCTTCAAAGAGGATGGGTCAGTACATCCTGATCCATTCATAGAGCTTCTGCGTCCCGCAGGAAATCACTGCAGAACTCTCGCTGACGCCTGGCCAACTGGATTCCTGTCGCACGCAGTCAATGAAGTCGGTCGGCGGCATCGGGACCGGCTCGCGTCCAGCGGGCGTTCCAGCCCAGCTGTCGCCGCCGGACACCATATCGATCTCTTGGTCTGTCAGGACTTGCATGTTCGCTTTCGAATCTCCGAGATTCGCTCGGTTCGAGTGGATGCGAAACATCCACGACGCGAAAGCTACCTGTTGAAGGCGAGCCTGGATATTCCTCAGAAACAGCAGCAAAAAGCTGCGCAAGTCTGCACCTCATTTCGATGCCTAGCATGCACGGCTCCAATTGCTCCGCTCAGAGTCATGCTCGGAAATCTCGCGCGCGTTCCTCATCTCCCATTCCTCTATCGAAAGCTGCGCCGCATCGCCAAGTGGACACCACTCCTTGTCCTGGCCTTGGCGCTCAGAAACTGGCCCGAGTTCATCGAGGGGCCGCACCTGTGGACAGTATTCGACTTCGGATATCGGGGGGAGTTTCGTCTCTATCTCAACATTGAGCTCACGCTGTCCGGATTGGCGCTCCTGGGCGCATTTGTCTCCCTGAAGGCCAGCCCCGCGTGGCAAAGGCTGTTGAGACCGGTCCCCCGGATCAGCATCACGATGGCGATCGCCACGCTGATGCTCTTTGCCGCAGCGACATTGGCGATCACTCCAGCTGCCGTCCATTCGCAGTTCCGACCGATCAACCCGAGTGATCATTTTCCGACTTGGACGATCTCCGTCCTGTCGCTCCTGCTGGGCGCGTTCCAGCAGGAGATCTGGAATCGCGCGATCCTGCAGTCCACGCTCACCCGGATGTTTGGCAACCGGTGGATGGGACTTGGGCTCACCGCCGTCCTCTGCTGCGCCAGTCAGCCGCATGGTCAGCAGGCAATGGCCTTCTGCTCCGCGATGCTCTTGGGCGTTGTGTTCATCCGCACCCAGTCGCTGGTGTGCATCGCTGCGATTCGCGTCGCCCTCGATCTGTCGTCGGGCATCCTGCAGGGCGGCACCTTCATGGAGGCGAGCTTCCTGGCGCCCAAAGAGTTCCTGGTCACCAAACCGCTCCTGCTCCTGGGCGTTCTACTCCTCGCCTTCACCGTCGAGCTCTGGTATCGGCGCTCGCCGCGCCAGACGCAATTGATCAGGGCCTTCGCGAAGAACCTGCTGCTGATCGCGTTGGCGATTGCGCTTTGCACACTGACTGGCGAATTGCTTCGCCCCTTGTGGATCGCGCTGATCGATCACAACGAATGGCTGACCCGATCGCTGCTGTGGCGCATGAACCTTCTCGTGCAAGCCGGCGTCGCAGTGACCGTGCTGGCCCTCCTCCGACGGGGGCCAAGCCTGCGCGAACTGCTGGCAATCCGTCCGGGAGTGACGGTGAGCCTGGCCGTCGCGGCTGCGTTGATGCCGGCCTTGGCCGCAGTCATCGTGCTCCCGCATGACTTCAGCGCCGGCCTCTTCGCGCCCATGAGCCCTTTGACTGCCGACCCGCATTACTGGCTCGGCACCGTCCTGCCGCTGGTGGTGGGCGTGATCGAGGAAGAAGTGTTTCACCGAGCGCTCATCCAGTCGCTGCTGAGCAGGCTCTTCCGCAGTGAATGGGCCGGCGCCATCGTCGGGGCTCTGCTGTTCGCAGGCGTCCACCCTTTCGAGAACGCAACATTCATCCTGCCGGGCGCCTTGCTCCTCGCCCTCGTTTTCATGCGAACGCGATCCATCGTCTGCACCACAGTCCTGCACCTGACGCTCAACATCGCCGGCCAGATGATCGCGGGAACGCATTTCACAAACGAGCTATTCATTTCTCCGGACGCTTTCATCTCCGCATGGCCGCTCTATGGGGCGTTGTTGCTGGCGCTCGCTGTGGCGTTCGAATGGTGGTGGCGCATGTCAGCCGAGGCGCGCTTGCGGCGCATCGGTCCTGGCCTGAATGAGCGAACCGGAACTCTGGTCGCTGCGCCAGCGTCGATGTGAGCCCTCCTTGATCGATTCGACTTGGTTTCACGTTTTCAATGCCTGCATCCCATGAACCCATATACCCCCGACCTGCGGGCGATTGCGACCCGCTTCGCCGCCCTCGCTCCGCGCCAGCCGACGCAGGCGATGGAGGCCTGGCGGTCCCAGGTTGACCCATTGCCCGCCCTCCTTTGCTCGACGGCTGATCGCCTCGCTGAACGAGCGCTGACTCCGGAGGGACGTGCATCGCTCAACGCCGTGCCAGATGGCTCCGCATTGCTCCTGCGCTGGTTCCTCGATCGACACGAGCGACCGCAATTTCCAAGGACAAGCTTCTTCTCGTCGTCCGTCGCCTATGACTTTTGCGAAGGGATGATTCAGCAGCGCGGAGAACCCGGCGTCACAGCGGCATTGCGGGAGGGCCGTGTGGTGCTTCTCGGGCTGCGTCAGGACACCTCGACGCTCGCAAACAAGGGGCGCGGCGTCTACGACGACTACATCGCCGTGTTGAATGCGTGGGGGCAGCGCGGTCACGCCCAGTTTTTCCCGGCATCCACTGAGCCGACCGCCCAGTACTCGCAGCGTGCTTCGACCGTGGCCGGAGGTGCGCTCGTCGACGCGCGCTACAAGGACGTGCGCTTCAAAGAGGCGCATGGCGCAGACGTCGACAAGGATGGCATCCGCGACGCCGGCCGGCTGGTCGCAGGAACGTATTTCTTCACTGAACTTCCAAGGATCTTCCTCAAGGACCGTGCCTTCTGGGCCTCGGCAAATCAGACGGTGGAGCGCGATACCAACGGGGATGGTCGCTTCACGCTGGACGACCGAAATCGGATCGACCGCCAAGGCGTGGGCCGCAGCATGTACATCCATCAAGGAGGACCCACCACCGCGCCCGCTGTGAACACTTGGTCCGCAGGTTGCCAGACGGTGCCACAGAACCACTATCCTCGCTTCCTTGCCTCACTCGGTGCCAGCCCGAAGTTCTTCTATGTCCTGGTCGATTGCCGCTGATTCGCCGCTTCGCATCGCTGCCGCCCTGGCGCTCGCGGCCTCGGCTGCGTGTTCCCACGCGGATGCGCCCCCGCCAGCGACGTCTTCGGCGTGCGCCATCGTTGCCTTTGTCGAGGAGACGGACCCGGCAGGACTCAACGTTCGCGCGGCCCCGAACGCCAAGGCCGAGATAGTGGGCAAGCTGCCGGCCGTGTGGGTCGACAAGGCGTCGGGAAGTTGGATCCGGATTCGCGTCGAGATCACCGCCAACGAGGGAGGCTGGTTTCGGATTCGCAACGCGCGCGACGATGAGGACCTGACCGGCCAACCGGCGAGGCCCACCTTCGCAGGGGAGGGCTGGGTATCCGGTCGCAAGCTGGTTGTGAAGTCGCAGGCCCGAGCGGGGCATGCACGCCCCGACGACCAGTCACCCGTCTGGCTCAAGCTCGATGACGATCAGCTGTTCGACAGCGATGCGATGGTCAGCGCCAGTTCCCTGGCAGCTTGCAAGGGGGCATGGGCTCAGGTGGAGTACGTCGATGCGAGACTGCCCGCGGAAGGGCGACGGGCGCTCAACGTGGCTCCAGCCGCCCGTAGCGGCCTGCCCGCGGGGCGGTTTCGACTGTGGGTCGACAAGATCTGTGGGTCGCAGGAAACGGTCTGCGACGGACTGTAGACGTCCCCTTCTCCCGAACGAGAGAGCCGCGACTTGCGGCATCGCGCCAACATCGGCGTGACGCCACCTCGCCCGCTCCGATGCAGTACCGCTCCTTCCCATCGCTCATGCTCGGCGGTCTCGCGCTCGCCGCGACCGCCGCCCACGCCCAATCCACCGTCACGGTCTACGGTCGGCTCAACGTGTCGCTCGAGCACGCCGACGCCAGCCATGCCCCCCGTGACCGCGCCGTCAACCGCGAGTCCAACAACCGCTCCGTCATCGGCTTCCGCGGCGTCGAGGACCTGGGCGACGGCGTCCAGGCGCTGTTCCAGATCGAGGGCTCGCTCGCCCTCGATACCGGCGTCGGGCCGTCACTCGCCAACCGCGACACCCGCGTCGGGCTGCAGACCCCCTACGGCCTGCTGTTCGCCGGCCACTGGGGCACGCCGTACCTGCTGTCCACCAGCACCCTCGACCCCTGGTATCCCACCACCGCCGGCTACATGGCCCTGATGGCCAACGGCTCCGCGCCCACCACCAACCACCTGGGCAACACCGCGTCCTTCGACCGGCGGCAGCAGAACATCGTCCAGTACTGGACCCCCGCGTGGAACGGCCTCACAGGCCGCGTCGCCTACGCCTTCAACGACGGCGAGGTCGGCCCCAACGGCGCCCGCCCGCAGCTCCTCTCCGCCTCCATCACCTGGGACGACGGACCCTGGAACCTCGCGCTCGCCCACGAGCAGCATCGCGACTACCAAGGCCCGCACCTCACCGACTCCGCCACCAAGCTCGGCGCCGCCTATCGCTTCGGCCCGGGCCGCCTCGCCGCCGCGGTCGAGCGCCTGCGCTACGAGACGCCGCTCGGCGCCTTGACGCGCGACAGCGCCTTCGTCGCCGCCACCTGGCAGATCGGCCCGACCAACCTGCGCGCCAGCTTCACCCATGCCGGCGAGGGCAAGGGCCCCGCCGGCACGCGCATCGGCTTCATCGCGGCGGGCGAGGACACCGGCTCGCGGCAATGGACGCTCGGCGCGGACTACACGCTGTCCAAGCGCACCGGCTTCTACGCCTACGTCTCGCGCATCGACAACCAGGCGCGCGCCGCCTACGACTTCGCGATCAACCCGCTGGGCGTCGGCGTCGGGGAGAAGTCCACCGTGTTCGCGCTGGGGATGCGGCACGCGTTCTGACTTTTCGTCGTCAACCTTTTCGTCGCCAACCGCTCAAGGAGACCCGCCATGGGTGAACGCATCACCATCACGACGCCCGCCGGCTCGTTCGGCGCCTACCTCGCCAGACCGAAGGCGTCTTCCGCGCCGGCCATCGCGGTGATGCAGGAGATCTTCGGCATCAACAAGGACATGCGCGAGACCTGCGACTGGCTCGCCGACCAGGGTTTCATCGCCGCCTGCCCCGACCTGTTCTGGCGCCTCGAACCCGGCGTCGAGATGTCCGACGGCTCTGAAGCGGAATGGAAGAAGGGCTTCGCGCTCTACCAGGCCTTCAACGTCGACACCGGCGTCGAGGACGCCGCCGCCACGATGCAGCACCTGCGCGGCCTGCCCGGCTGCAACGGCAAGGTCGGCATCACCGGCTTCTGCCTCGGCGGCCTGCTCACCTTCCTCACCACCGCCCGCGAGCGCACGGACGCGTCCGTCGCCTATTACGGCGGCGCCACCGAGCGCTACGTCGAGGAAGGGCGCGACATCGCCACCCCGCTGCTGATGCACCTCGCCGGCAGCGACGAGTACATGTCCGCCGAGGCCCAGCAGCAGATCCGCGACACGCTCGCCGGCAATCCGAACATCACCATCCACACCTATCCCGGCCGCTCGCACGCCTTCGCGCGCCGAGGCGGCCAGCACTACGAGGCCGAGGCCGCCACCCTCGCCAACGACCGCACGATCGCGTTCTTCCGCGAGCACCTCGGCAGCGTCTGACCGCCATCGCCCCACGGCCTGCGCCGCAGGCTCAGTCCGTGGCGCACGCTCGGCCTGTGCGGACGCTCAGCCCGTGCGTCGGGTTCCCAGCGGACCTGGGATGCGACCGCCTGTCCCTCATGCTGTCCCTCATGTCTTGCACGGCATATCCATATGCCCGTTGACGCGGGCGACTGGTGGCAACATCGGCCCTTCCTACGAACAACGAGGGGCCCCATGAAAGCACTCCGCACTTCCCTGATCGCAGCCGCGCTGCTCGCCGGCGCCTCCCTCGCGGCCCAGGCCGCTGATCTGCTCGACGACGTGAAGTCGCGCGGCACGCTGCGCGTCGCCGTCGAAGGCACCTACCCGCCGTTCAACTTCAAGGACGCCAAGGGTCAGCTCGACGGCTTCGACGTCGACATCGCCAAGGCCCTCGCCGCCAAGCTCGGCGTCAAGCCGGAATTCACCACCACCGAGTGGAGCGGCATCCTCGCCGGCCTGCAGGCCGGCAAGTACGACGTCATCGTCAACCAGGTCGCCGCCACCGACGAGCGCCGCAAGACCTTCGACTTCAGCGCCCCGTACGTCACCTCGTATCCCCAACTGATCATCCGCGCCAACGAGACCCGCCCGCTCAACACCGCCGCGGACCTCAAGGGCAAGAAGATCGGCGTCGGCCAGGGCAGCAACTTCGCCGAACTCGCCAAGTCCTGGGAAGGCACCGACGTGCGCACCTATCCCGGCGCCACCGAGTACCTGCAGGACCTCGCCACCGGCCGCATCGACGCCGCACTCAACGACAGCCTGCTGATCCCCTACCTCAAGGACAAGACCAAGCTGCCCATCAAGGCCGGTGCCGCCATCGGCAAACCCGCCACCAACGCGATCCCGTTCCGCAAGGGCAGCCCCAAGTTCCAGGCCGCCATCGACAAGGCCCTCGCCGACCTTCAGGCCGACGGCACCTACGCCAAGATATCGACCAAATGGTTCGAGCGCGACGTCAGCAAGCCGATCGAGAACAAGTGATCGCGGAACGTCCGGTGGATCGCCGCCGGATGGCTGATCGAACTTGCGGATCGATCCCATGATCCGCCGGTGATCGATGGATCACCGCAACGGGCCGACGCGATGCCTCGCGCCGGCCCTTTTCTCTTGGACGTCTGCAAGCCTCTCGCAGACGTCCCGGCCCGAGGGCCACGATCAGCGGCTCTTGTTCTGCGTCTTCGTCAGCGCGTACGCGCCCGCCACCTCTCCCTGGGCTTGCGCACTGCTCGCCGTGCCCGTCAGGAACTCCGCCGTGGCCTGGCACAGTGCGCGGCCTTCGGGCGTTCCGGCCCAGCTATCACCGCCGCTCACCAGCGCGATCTCCTGCGTCGTCAGCTCTTCAAACATCATCGACCTTTCAAGTCATGTCAGTCATGAGGATCCACTCATCCGCAGCCCCATGCCGCGGATGAACACGCATCGACGAGGTCGCCTTGGAAGGCCCGGTCCGTCGTCGATGTGCGATCAACTCTAGGTCGACGAGCCCGGGAAGAAGCTCCCCCGCGAGAGGGCAGCGATGGGGGCCACCGGAAGGGGGAGAGGCGTGGCCTCCCGCAACGCGCCGCGCTCCAGCACCACCACGCGCTGCGCGCCCGCGATCGTGTCCGGCCGGTGCGCGATCATCAGCCGCGTCAGCGACAGGCCGGCGAGGTTCGCCGCCACCGCGCGCTCGCGTTCGACATCCAGGTGACTCGTCGCCTCGTCCAGCGCGAGGATCGTCGGCCCGCGGTACAGCGCGCGCGCCAGCAGCAGCCGCTGCTTCTGGCCGCCCGACAGGCCGCTGCCGAGGTCACCGACCAGCGTCTGGTACCCCATCGGCATCTCGCGGATGTCCTCGTCGATCTGCGCCATCAACGCGCAGGCCCGCACGCGCTCGAGGTCCGGCCGGGCGTCGAAGAAGGCGATGTTGTCCGCCAGCGACCCCGTCAGCAGCACGTCCTCCTGCATGACCGTGCCGATCCGGCCGCGCACGTTCTTCAGACCCAGCTGCCGCATCGGCATGCCGCCGTAGCGCACCTCGCCCTCGACCGGCTCCAGCAGGCCCAGCAGCAGCTTCAGCAGCGTCGTCTTGCCCGCGCCGCTCGGTCCGGTGATCGCGACGCTCTGGCCCGCCGGCACGGTCAGGCTCACATGGCGCAGGATCCACGGCTCGCGCTCGCCGTAGCGGAAGCTGACGTCGCGCAGCTCCAGGCTCGCGTCCAGGTGCGCGAGGTCGCTGACCGGTGCCTCGTCGAGCTCGGGCGGTTCCAGCGCGATGTCGGCCAGGCGCTCGGCATGCAGGCCGAGCATGCGGAACTCGACCGCGAAGGCGATCAGCGCCGACACGCGTCCGGTGAACTGCGTCCGGTAGCTGAGGAACGCGAACAGCATGCCCACCGTCATCGTCACGGCACCGCCCTGCTGCCCGTCGAGGATCAGGCCGGCGCCGAGGAACAGCACCAGCAGGTTCTCCACGCCGGACAGGAAGGTGTTGGCCGCGCTCATCGCCATCGACAGTCTGGCGGTGCGGACGTCGCGGTTCTGGACCTCGACGATCAGGTTCTGCCACTGGGCGCGGCGTTCCTGCTCGCGGCCGAACAGCTTCAGCGGCGTCATCGCGCGCAGCGTCTCGAGGAAGTGCGTGCTCTCGCGCGCGGCGACGACGAGGCGCTCGGCCGAGGCCTCCTTCAGCGGCCGGTAGGCAGCCCAGCGCAGCAGCGCGTACAGCGCCACGGAACCGAGCACCACCAGCGCCAGCGGCCACGCGTACAGCGCCATCATCACCAGCGCCGCCACGGCCATCAGGCCGTCGAGCACGGCCTCGATCGCGGAAGTGGTCAGCGTCTTCTGGATCGCCTCGACGGCGCCGAAGCGCGAGGTGATGTCGCCGAGGTGGCGTCGCTCGAAGAAGCCGACCGGCAGCCGGAGCAGGTGCGCGAAGGCGTTGCCGCGCCACTGCAGCGACAGCGTCTGCGTGAGCAGGATCAGCATCCACGAGCGCGCCAGTCCGAGCGCCGTCTGCGTGACGAGCAGCAGGCCGAAGCCGATGACGAGCACCTTCAGCAGGTCGCGGTCGCCGGCGCTGAGCACGTCGTCGACGATGAGCTGGTTGCACAGCGGCGCGACGATCGCGAAGAGCTCCAGCACCAGCGCGACCAGCAGGATCTGCGTCAGCGAGCGGCGCAGCCCCAGCACCTTGCCGGTGAGCGCGCCCAGCGACACGCGCGGCGCGGGCGCGGCGGGCTGGAACGAGGCCGTGGGGCTGAGCTCGACGGCGACGCCGGTGAAATGCGCGGAGACCTCGTCGAGCGTCAGCCGCCGCTCGCCGACGGCGGGATCGAGCACGGTGACGACACGGCCGCGCACCTTCGTCAGCACGACGAAATGGCTCAGGTCCCAGTGCAGGATGCAGGGCATGGCGAGCTTGCCCAGGAGCGTCAGGTCCAGCTTCAGCGGCCGGGCCGAGAGGCCGAGGCCGGCGGCCGCGTCGATCAGGTCGCGCAGTTGCATGCCCTTGAGCGCGACAGGGAAGCGGCGGCGCAGCTCGTGCAGGGTCACGGCGGTCCCGTGCGCCGCCGCGATCATGGCCAGGCAGGCCAGGCCGCATTCGGCGATCTCGGACTGGAGGAGGGGCTTGGCGCGGACGGTCAAGGCTGGACCCGTTTGGCCGTTGCGAGCAGCGGTTCCAGCACCCATTCCCAGATGCGGCGGTGTTCGAGTGTCACGTCGGCATCCAGCGCCATGCCCGCCCGCAGGGGCAGCGTGCGGCCGTAGGCGGCGATGTCCTCGCGGTCCAGCCGCACGTCGATCCGGTAGAGCGGCTCGTTGGCCTGCGCCGCGCTGACGAGCGCCTGCGCCTGGCCCGCTGGGAGGTCCTGCGGCGCGATGGGGGTCGGGCTCACGTGGGCGACCTCGCCCCTGGCCATGCCGAACTTCTGGTACGGATAGGCGGCGTAGCGCAGCCACACCGGCTGACCGGGTTGGACGAAGCCGACGGTGCGGCTCGGCGCGTAGAGCTGGGCGAGCAGGCGCGGCGCTGCGCCAGCGGTCGACGAGCTCGATGTGCGCGAGCTGGTCGATGAGGCCAATGCGCTCGAAGCATTCGATGTGCCCGATGTGTTCGACCTGTTCGGCGTGTTCGACGTATTCAGTGCATCTGGCGTCGGAACGAGGGTGACCAGGGTCTGACCAGCCTGGACCGCCTGTCCGGCGTGAAGCGGCAACGCGCTCACGCGTCCGTCGCGCGGCGCGGTGACGGCGACGCCGGCCCGGGCCTGCAGCTCGGCGCGTTCCTGCTCCAGTTGGGCGACGACGCGGTCGAGCTGCGTCAATGAGGTGGCCAGGCTCGTCGGGATCGAGGCGAGCTCCGCCTCCAGCGCCCGGGCGTCGCGCGACAGCGTTTCGATGGCCCGTTGCGCGCCGCGCTCCCGCGCCCGGAGGTCGAGCAGTTCCTCGTCCTTCTGCTGGGCCTGGATCTCGGACACGTAGCCGTTCGCCGCCAGCGCGGCGTAGCGTGTGCGGCTCCGCTGCGCGAGCGTGACGCGCTGGCGGACCATGTCCAGTTCCTCGCTCGCCTGGTCCGTCTCGACGCGCAGGCTGCGCAGTCGGCCGGTGATCGTCTCGCGATGCTCCTCCGCCTGACGCCGTTGCAGTCGACGCTCGGTGTCGAGGCTCTCCCGACGCGCCTCGACCGCGCGCAGGTTGAGCGCGTTCATGTCGCCACCGTCGACCAGGCGCTCGCTGCGCACGCGCACCAGCGGCTGCCCGCGTCGCACCTCGTCGCCTTCGTCGACGAGCAGTTCCTCCACCTGACCCGCCAGGGGCGCGGCGACCTGCAGCAGTCCGCCGACCGGCATCAGCAGCCCGGGCACCCGCGCCTTGCGCGAGACCTGTCCGATCAGCGCGAAGCCGATCAACGCCAACGCCAACACCACCGCGATCGCCGCGACGAGCGCGGACTCCGGTCGCTGCGCGACGCGGATGCTCCCCATCCATGAGGCCTGCCGTGCCTCCCTGACCGCTGCCCGAAACATGAGATGTGTGTTCGCCCGTGACGCCGCGCTGCGGCAACAGGTCGGATTCTTGGACGCTTCCACGCCGTCGGATCGTCGGCGGGGAGGGGGCTCCGAAAGAGGATTGATTTCCTCCCGGAGACATGCTCGTGTCGAGACGTCCGGGCTGTCGACGCCGTGGATATGGCGCGGATGTGTGGATGCACCACACGTCGATGTCGTCGGGCTATCCAGATGGGTGGTTGTCGACCGGTCGAACTCCCCTGGAAGAGGGGAGGCTTCCGCAGATCCCACAAACTGGCTGCTCAGGATCGGGGAGAGGCGGTCGGTGTCCGCCAACGGATTTGTGGCCCGGATGTGGCGCGGCGCCCACGCCGGGGAGGGCGGGGCGCCGCGAAGGGGGCCAGTCGTTGCCTGTCGTCCGCCCTGCGCCGTCGGGAGCGTGCGGCGCGTCCGGGCGGAGGCTTTACTTCTTGCGGTCCTTCATCTGGGCGGCGGCGTACTGTTTGACTTGGTCGAGCGTGACGGCGCCGCTCTTCTGCGTGTCGACCTCGTCGAAGTGCTTGGCCAGGCGCGGCATGCCGGCCTCGGCTTCGGCCTTGGTGAGCTTGCCGTCGTGGTCCTTGTCCGCGGCGGCGAACCGGTCCTCGAGCTTCTGGGCGGCCTTGCCGTTCTGCGCATGCGCGGGCAGGGCGGTGAGGGCCAGGGTCGCGATCACGGCGCCGGCCATGGCGGTCAGGACTGCTTTCATGTGAACTCCGCTGAAGTGGAGTCCGTAGCTTCGCCGCCGCATGCGCTGCCGTTGATGCGCCGCCGGTAAAGCTTCGTCAACGGGTGTAGCCGGGGGTGTCGTTGGCGTCGTCGGGCGCAACAACACGACATGCCGCTGATAGCGACACGTCGACAGAACGTGTCGCAAGAATCGAGTTCCGACGACATGGGAAAAGGCTCATGTCGCAGAAATCGCGTTTTGACGACATGAGTCCGATGTCATGTCGTCGCCGACGACATATCGCTGGAACGTGTCGCAGAAATCGCGTTCTGGCGACATGAGACCGTTCCCACGGCCTGGCGCTCACTTGCAGAACAAGCGGATGTCGCTCTGCGCGACCTGGCGATCGTGGTCGTCGGTCCGGGCCCCATTCGAGTGCCGGACCGCGCCGGCCAGGATGTCCTTGGCCAGCGCGCATCGATAGGCGTCGGTCTCCCGGTTCAGGCCTTCCGACAGCGAGGGCGGCACGGACGGGGTCTGCCGCGGTGCCGGGGTGGCTGCCGGCTGCTTCTTCCGGAACTCCAGTGCCGACGGAGCGACGGGGGGAGGCACCGGTACCGGCTGGGGCGGCGGTGGCGGCTTGACCTCGGTGTGGGGCGTGGCGGCGTCGGTCGGCTTCTGCTGCGAGTACTGCACCCGCCCATTGGCGTCGACCCATTTGTAGACCTGCTGTGCCTGCGCGGCGAGGGTCGGCAACGTCAGCGCGACCGCGATCGCCGTTGTCCTCAGGCAGTCCTTGAAGTCGGACCCCTGCATGTTCTTCTGCGCCTGAAATGCCATGGCGCCCCCCTGGAATCGCTTGTTCTTGTGGAAGGCAGGACTGTATCTGGCAGTCAAAGGAAACCAATCCCTCCGGGCGGGGGACGCGACACTGCGAGGGAATCGGAGTCGACCAGCGCTTCCCGGGCTGGCGAGGGGCACTTCTGAGGACGCTTCATGCAGACTCTGGTCCCCTGGTCGATTTGCCTTTGAACGCTTTGGCCGCAGGTTTTTCCTTGGGACTGTCCACCTGTCGAGCGGGCTTCTTGCTTGACGACGGTGAGTCCGCGTTCTTGTCCGCGCGATCGGTGGCAAAGCGCCATCCGGCGCGTTCGAAGGCGGCCATCGCGTCCGCAAGTTCTGCCTCCATGAGAGGAGCGACCAGCTCGTTCATCTTGTCCAGATGCGCACGCCGGCGCAGACGCTCCTCGCGGTACACCAGCACGCGATCTCGCGCGACGCGCCGCTGCCCCCCTTGCGTGACTTCGACTGTGCCCAACAGGCCCCGATCGCACAGCATCGCCACATGCGGCCGGCTCAAGCCGAGCAGCTTCGCCGCCTCCGATGTCCGGATCAGATCCGATGCGGGCTCGACCACGCCCGGTGCCGTCGACGGCACCAGCCTGAGCAGTACCGATCCCGGCTGGGTCGGGTCCATCAGATAGTCGACTTTCACTCGTCGATCCCCAAATGTCTGATCTCTCACCCGCATCACCGAACTCGCCAGCACTTCCAGATCGGTCAGCGCCTGCTCCAGGGTGCGATGCACGTCGGCCAGGGCCTCCGGTGCCGGGTAGGGATCGTCTTCGCTCAAATGCGCGCAGATCGCGAGCGCCCGCTGGATGGCGGCGCTGACGGACTCCGGCGCGCTGTTGCTCGCGCCCGGCGCGAGACGCATCGGCTTCGATCTGCGTCGTGGCTTCTCGATCTCCGCCGTCGGCGCGGGCGGCGGCGTCGCCCGGCGGCTGCGAGACGGACGGGCGGATGGGGAAGGCTTCGAGGTGCTCATGCGGCTTATCCTAGCGCCGTCACCATGAACTCGAAAATAACGAAAGGAAGCTAACCAGTCGAAGTCAGCGCCGCCTGTCTACACTGACGCCCCTTCCCCGAACCCTCCCATGCAAGCGCTCCTCGACGCCATCGCCACGCTCCAGCGGCCCACCGACGCCTGCCGCGTCTTCCACGGCCGCGGCGGCCGGTTCCCCGGTTGCGAGCAGTGGGCGCTCGACGCCTATCCGCCGGTGTTCCTGCTGACCAGCTTCGCGCCGGTCGCGGACGAGGAACTCGCCCGCATCGGCGACGCGTTCGCCGCGCGCTGGGCCGAGATCGCGCCCGGCGAGCCGCTGAACTGGCTCTTCCAGCATCGCGACGAGAACCGCCCCACCAACCGCCTGATGGCCGGCGCGCTGCCCGACGAGCACGTCGTCGAGGAAGACGGCGTCCGTTTCCACGTCAACCTGCCGCACGGCCAGAACCACGGCTTCTTCCTCGACATGGCCGAAGGCCGCCGCTGGGTGCGGCGTTGGGCGCAGGCGCATCCGGGCGGCACGGTGCTCAACCTGTTCGCCTACACCTGCGCCTTCTCCGTCGTCGCGCTGCACGCCGGCGCCGGCGCCGTGGAGAACTACGACATGGCGCGCGGCCCGCTCTCCACCGGCCGCCGCAACCACCAGCTCAACGGCGTGCAGGACCGCGCCGCGTTCCACGCGCACGACATCTTCAACTCCTGGGGAAAGATCCGGCGCGGCGCGCCCTACGACCTCGTCGTGCTCGACCCGCCGAGCTACCAGAAGGGCAGCTTCGTCGCGACCAAGGACTACGCGCGGCTCGCCCGCAAGCTGCCCGAACTGCTCGCGCCGGGCGGCCATGCGCTCGTGTGCCTGAACACGCCCAAGCTCGGCACCGATTTCCTGCGCGACACGATCGCGGCGGAAGCGCCTGAGCTCGAGTTCATCGAACGCGTCGCCAATCCCGAGGCCTTCGCCGACCTGTCGGAGGAACGTTCGCTCAAGGTGCTGGTGTACCGGAACCCCTCGCCATAACGTCCTTGTCATCCGCTCGCAGAACCGCCTGCGCAGCCCGACGACCGAAGCAGTCATTCGCCACCATGTCCGACCCAGTCCTCTCTTTCGAGCGCGATCTGCGCGCCGATCCCGACGTCGCGCGCTTGATGCGCACGCTGACACTGGGCCATGCGCAGGCCCATGCGCAGCTGGAGCAGGAGATCGGCGAGTTCACCCGTTCCGGGCAGCGTCTTCACCTGGCCTATGCGCTGGCGCTGCTGGCGCGCGTCCAGGCGCTGCAGAGCGATCTGGACGCCGCCGACGCGACGGCCCTGCGGGCCCGGCAACTCTTCAAGGAAGAAGGCGCCCTCAGCGGCGAAGCCCTGGTGCTGCATTCGCTGGCGATCCGCAATCTCGTCGGCGGTCGTCAGGCGCTGGCGCTGGAGGACCTGAACCGCGCGCTGCCGCTGGCCCGCGGCAGCGGCTGGCCCGATGTCCAGGCCTGCGTCCACAACGTGCTGGGCGTGGTGCTCAACGACATGGGCCGCCACGACGAGGCCGCGCGCGTGCTCCGCGAGGCGCTCGAGCTGCCCGCCCCCAGCGTGTCCAGCCCGTTGAGGCTGCGGCTGCGCAGCAACGTCGCGCTGGCGCTCGCACGCGGCGCGCAGCGCGCCAAGAGCCGTCGGGAGGACGACTGGCGGGCGCGGTCCGACGAGGCCGTCGCGGAGGCTCGCCAGGTGTGGCGACATGGCGAGGAACTGCTGCCGGGGGACCGGGCCGCCTTCCTGGACACGCTCGCCACCGCGCTGGTCGCCCAGGGCGCCCTGGATGACGCGCATCGCGCGCTGGACGAGGCGGAGGCGTCGTTCACCGCGCACGGCAACGACCTGGGCCTGCTCTATGCGTCGTTGACGCGGGCGCGCGCCTGGCTGGAAGCCGGCGAGCCCGCCAAGGCGCTCGACGCGCTGGCGCGCGGCAAGGAGGCGGCCACCCGCAGCGGCGCCACGGTCCTGCTGGACGAACTCGA
This sequence comes from Roseateles sp. GW821-FHT09H11, assembly GCF_059415845.1. Taxonomy (NCBI): domain Bacteria; kingdom Pseudomonadati; phylum Pseudomonadota; class Betaproteobacteria; order Burkholderiales; family Sphaerotilaceae; genus Roseateles; species Roseateles sp. GW821-FHT09H11. The sequence goes on from NZ_JBWKOA010000003.1 coordinate 21,371, forward strand.
GCTCCAGACGTCGCTGGCGCACGAACAGCTGGGGGACTACCGCAGCGCGCTCGCGGCGCACCGGGAGTTCTATCGCTGGCGCGAGACGCAGGTGCTGGCGCTGGCGGAGGAGCGGGCCCGTTCGCTCGCGGTCACGCTGGACTTCGACCGCGCCCACCGGGAGTCGCGGCATGATGCGCTGACCGGATTGATGAACCGGCGCGGTTTCGACGAACTGTTCGCGCGGGTCCTGAACCGCGCCGGGCTCGGCGCCGGGGTCGGGTTGGCGCTGATCGACCTCGATCACTTCAAGCAGGTCAACGATCGCTTCGGCCATGCCGCGGGCGACGAGGCCTTGCGCATCGTCGCGAAGCTGCTGGTCTCGGAATGCCGGCCGACGGACTTCGCCGCGCGGCTCGGCGGGGACGAGTTCGTCGTGGTGGTCCAGGGCGACCGCGGCACGGCGGCGACCGTCTGCCGCCGCGTGCGGGAGCGCCTCCACGCCCACGGCCCCACCCATTGGCCAGACGGTCCGGCACTGACGATCAGCGCGGGCGTGGCAGAGACCCTGCAGCCGGTCGATCCGTCGGTCATGCTCGCCCAAGCCGATGAGGCGCTGTATCGGGTCAAGGCTGCGGGGCGAAACGGCGTCCAGACCGGTTGAACCGCGCCCGTTGAGCGCCCGTTGAGCGCCCATTGAGCGCCCGCGCCGACGCCAGCAGGCGCAAGTTTTGCCCGGCACCGCCGCCGCTGGATCGGGCAAGTTTCGCGTCGCATCAGGCAAGCCGTGACCCCTTGTGCCTTTCTAGACTGCCAGGGGCGCTCCGAGGGGACGCCTGCAGGGCTTCTTTCGGGGTCACGCCGCAGCAATCAGGAGGTCGAGATGGGTGCTCGCTTCGCTTGGGAATCCTCGTGGGGTTCCTCTTGGCATTCCTTGTGGGGTTCCTTGCGGAATTCCTTGTGGTCCGGGCCGCTGACCTCATCCTGCGCGGTGGCGTGCACGGCGGTGCTGGGGCTGGCGGCCGCCGCGCCGCTCGTCCACGCGGCCGACGGCCCCGCCAACTTCCAACCGACGCCGATCTCGGCCACGCCGAACCGGCAGGAAGGGCTCGCCGCCTTCGCGCAGCTGGAGCGGGTGCTGAAGCATCCGCGATGTCTGAACTGTCACGTGCCGGACTCTCCGCTGCAGGGCGATTTCAGCCGCCTGCACTACCCACCGGTGCAGCGCGGCGCCGATGGCAAGGGCGTCGCGCCGCTGCAGTGCGCGACCTGCCACTCGACGCAGAACAGCCCGCTGCAGCATGCGCCGCCCGGTCTTGAGACCGACGGCAAGCCCGGCTGGCACATGCCGCCGGCGAACATGAAGATGAACTGGGTCGGCCTGCAAGGCGCGGCGCTGTGCAAGGTCTTCCGCGAGCCCAGGACCAACGGCAACCGCTCGCTGGCGATGCTCGAGCAGCACATGGTCACGGACCACCTCGTCGCGTGGGGCTGGAAGCCGGGACCCGGCCGCGCGTTGCCGCCGCTGGACAAGGCCACCTTCGACGAGCAGGTCCGATCCTGGATCCGCAACGGCGCGCCCTGTGACGCCACCGAGCCGCTGCGCAAGTCCGTCGGCACGACGAAGGCGGATGCGACACGCGGCGTCGTCGATCACCTGCGTGCCCTCGCCACCGATGACGCCCCGGCCAGCAATGCCGCCAACCGTGGCGGCGCCGGCGGCAACAGCGGCAACAGCGCCAACAACGCCAACAGCAACAACGCCGCCCAGGCCGGCGTGACCAGGAGCCAGCCATGATCTCGTTCCGCCTTAACGGGCAAGCGCAACAAGTCGACGTGCCGGGCGACACGCCGGTGCTGTGGGTCCTGCGGGACACGCTGGGCATGACGGGCACGAAGTTCGGCTGCGGCATCGCGGTCTGCGGCGCCTGCACCGTGCACATCGACGGCGAGCAGCGCCGCGCCTGCGTCACCCCGATCGAATCGGTGGCCGGCCAGCAGATCACCACGATCGAGGCCATCGGCGGCGACCGCATCGGGCTGGCCGTGCAGGACGCGTGGGTGAAGCACGACGTCGTGCAGTGCGGCTACTGCCAGAGCGGCCAGATCATGGCCGCCGTCGCGCTGCTCAAGACCAACCCCAAGCCCAGCGACGCCGACATCGACGCCGCCATGAGCGCCAACCTCTGCCGCTGCGGCACCTACGTGCGGATCCATGCCGCCGTCAAGGACGCCGCGCTCGCGCTGGCCTGAAGGAGATCGACATGCGACCCATGTTCCAGTACCTGAGCGGCGAGTTGCCCGATGGCATCGAGGATTCCTCGGTCTCTACTGCCGCCTCGGCCATGGCCGATGCGGGAGGCCTCGGCCGCCGCGTGTTCCTGAAGATGAGCCTCGCGTCGGGCTTCGCGCTGTACGCGACCGGAGCCGGTGCGCAGGAGGCCGCGGTGAGCGGCGCTTCCGCGGCGAGCGCGCCGGAAGGCCTCAAGCCGTTCCAGCAGCCGTCGGCCTTTGTGGCGATCGACGGCGACGGCATCGTCACCGTGACGATCGGCAAGATCGATTTCGGCCAGGGCGTGCAGACCGCGTTGCCGATGCTGGTGGCCGAGGAGCTGGATGCCGACTGGAGCAAGGTCCGTTGCGAGCTCGCGCCGGCGGGCGAGGCCTACAAGGATCCGTTCTTCCACATCCAGATGGTGGGCGGCTCGACCAGCATGAAGGCGTCGTGGCAGCAGTACCGCGAGATCGGCGCCCGCCTGCGCGCGATGCTGGTCGCCGCGGCGTCCAAGCAGCTGAACACACCGGCGGCGCAGCTGCGGACCGAGTCGGGCAGCGTCGTCGCGCCGGACGGCCGGCGGCTGGGCTACGGCGTGCTGGCGCAGGCGGCTTTCGCCGAGCCGGTGCCGGCGACGGTCAAGCTCAAGGAGCCGTCGCAGTTCAAGCTGATCGGCAAGCCGATGAACCGGCTCGACGCGCGCGCGAAGTCGACGGGGCGCCAGGACTTCGGCATCGACGTGAAGCTGCCGGATCTGCGCACGGTGGTGATGGTCCACCCGCCGGTCTTCGGCGGGAAAGTGTCGAAGTTCGATGCAGCGGCGGCGCTCGCCGTGCCCGGCGTCGAGGAGGTGATCCAGGTCCCGCTGAGCAGCGGCGCGAGCGGGCTGGCGATCATCGCGAACGGCTTCTGGCCCGCACGCAAGGCACGCGAGCTGGTGAAGGTCGACTGGGATCTGAGCGGCCTGGAGCGCGTCGACAGCGCGGCGCAGCTGGAGCAGTTCCGCGCGTTGGCGAAGCAGCCGGGCGCGTCGGTGCAGAAGGCGGACACCTCCGCGCTGGACGCGACGAGCGCGACGAGCGCGGGCAAGGGAGCTCCGGCCCGCATCACGGCGGAGTACACCTTCCCGTACCTCGCGCACACGCCGATGGAGCCGCTCAACTGCACGATCGATTTCCGAGGCGATCGCTGCACGGTGTGGGTGGGCTCGCAGTTCCAGACGGTGGACCAGGCGCAGGTGGCGGGGGTGCTCGGCCTGAAGCCGGAGCAGGTCACGCTGAACACGATGACGGCGGGCGGCGGCTTCGGCCGGCGCGCGACGCCGACCTCGGACTACCTCGTCGAAGCCGCGCAGGTGGCGAAGGCGCGCCACGCCGCGGGCAAGCGCGGCCCGATCAAGATGATCTGGACGCGCGAGGACGACGTGCGTGGCGGCTTCTACCGCCCGACGCACCTGCACCGCGTCGAGATCGCGCATGACGGCAAGGGCAAGGTGCTCGCGTGGAAGCATGTGATCGTCGGCCAGTCGATCACGATGGGCACGCCGTTCGCGGACTTCATGGTGAAGAACGGCGCGGACGCGACGATGACCGAAGGCGTGGCCGAGAGCGCCTATCCGTTCCCGATCGCGCTGGACGTCCACCACCCGAAGGTCAACGTGCCGGTGCTGTGGTGGCGCTCGGTCGGCCACACGCACACGGCCTTTGTGATGGAGACGCTGGTCGACGAGCTCGCGCGCGCCGGCAAGATCGATCCGGTGGCGTACCGGCGGCAGCTGCTCGCCAAGCATGCGCGGCACATCGCGGCGCTTGACCTGGCGGTGGAGAAGTCCGGCTATGGCAAGACCAAGCTGGCCAAGGGCCACGCCTGGGGCGTGGCGGTGCACGAGTCCTTCAACACGGTGGTCGCGTACGTGGTCGAGGTGTCGATCAAGGACGGCCGGCCGGTGCTGCACAAGGTCACGGCGGGCGTGCACTGCAACCTCGCGGTGAACCCGCGCACGATCGAGGCGCAGGTGCAGGGCGCGCTGGTGATGGGTGTCGGCATGACGCTGCCGGGGGCGCAGATCACGTTGAAGAACGGTGAGGTCGAGCAGGGCAACTGGAACGACTACCGCGTGCCCATCCATGTGGATGCGCCGAAGGTGGACCTGCACGTCGTGCCGTCGGCGGATCCGCCGACGGGCATGGGCGAATGCGGCGTCCCGCCGATCGCACCGGCGATGGCGAACGCGATGGCGGCGCTGACGGGAAAGCGGATCCGGAGTCTGCCGTTCCCGGTGTGACGTCGCCAGTCATTCCGGCGAACGCTCTCTCCGTCTGCTCGTCACCTTCCTCGCGCGCGGGCATGTCGCTGATCTCGCCAGGCAGGCTCCACGTCTTGAACAGCATGGAGGTGCCGAACAAACCGGTCAGGCGTTCGTGTTCCTCTTCCTTCCAGATCTTCTGCAGCTTCTCCACCATCACCTTGCAGGGGCTGCCTGATCGGGACGGGCTTCCGAGGCAGCGGAGTACATCAGACGACAGAATTCATTCGTCGACGCGGCGGCCACTGCTTCCGGTCCGAGGCCGCGTTCAAAGTCAAGTGGATTCATGAAAACGAACCAGGCACGGGCTCCCGTGCCTTCGCCTGCTCAGAGGGTTGCTCAGATATCCGTGAACTTCCGCGACAGGTAGAACGGGCCCTTCGCAGCTAAACGGGCAAGCAACTCGGAAGATGAACTGCTCTCGATCGTGTCCGATGGAACGCCCCCGCGCCTGGCGAGAATTCGCTCTCGGCATTGCTGGTGAGCCATCGCCAGCGTCTCGCACAGCTCCTTCGATTCGGACAACATCCGTCCCGCCTCTAGCGCCATCGCTTCAAGCTGCTTGAAGTTGGGCAGGTCAGACATCTTGGTCGGTTGAGGCATTCGCTCACCCCTTTCTGGAGAAACCGGAATCGATGTGGCAAATGCTAGTTCCGGCGATCGCGGCCGTCGATGACCTATCTCAGTAGAAGCCTCACGGGGCCAGTCGTTGCCTGGCCACATCCTTGACCCAAGGCTGCGCTTCCCAGTGCGCCTTGGCGAAGGCATCGATCTGCTCGCGGTAGGTCATCGACAGCCCGATCGCGTCGAGCCCTTCCAGCAGCATCCGCTGATGCCGCGGCAGCATGTCGAAGCGCGCCTCGACGCCGCCGGCGCTGCGCAGCGTGAGCGTCTCGACGTCGAGGGTGACGGCGTTGCCGGGCACGTGGTCCGCCTCGGCCATCAGCCGGAGCACCTCCGCCTCCGGCAGCGCCACGAGCAGCAAGCCGTTCCCCATCGCATTCGAATAGAAGATCTCGCCGAAGCCCGGCGCGACCACCGCGCGGATGCCCGCCTGCTGCAGGCCCCACACCGCGTGCTCGCGGCTGGAGCCGCAGCCGAAGTTGTTGCCGCCGAGCAGCACCGAGACGCCCGCGTACTCGGGCTTGTTGAGGACGAAGTCCTCGCGCTCACGCCCGTCGGCGTCGAAGCGCAGGTCGTAGAGCAGCCCGTCGCGCAGGCCGCTCTTGTCGATGCCGCGCAGGAACTGCTTGGGCATGATCTGGTCGGTGTCGAGGTTTTCGAGGCGCAGCGCCGCGGTGCGGCCCTCGACTTGGCGGACGGGGTTCATCGCGGGATCTCCTGCGGAGCAACGGCACTGGGCGCGGGGGCCAGTCGGCGGACATCGGTGAGGTGACCCGTTACCGCGGCGGCGGCGGCCATCGCGGGACTCATCAGGTGCGTGATCGCGCCGCGGCCCTGGCGGCCTTCGAAGTTGCGGTTCGTCGTCGACGCGCAGCGGATGCCGTCGGCGAGCACGTCGTCGTTCATCGCCAGGCACATCGAGCAGCCGGGCTGCCGCCATTCGAGGCCCGCATCGAGGAACACGCGATCGAGGCCTTCCGCCTCCGCCATCGCGCGCACCGCGCCGGAACCCGGCACGACCATCGCGCGCACGCCCGGCGCCACGCGGCGGCCGCGCAGCACGGTCGCCGCGGCGCGCAGGTCTTCGATGCGGCCGTTCGTGCAGGAGCCGATGAACACATGCTGGATCGGCGTGCCTTCCAAGGCCACGCCACCATGCAGGCGGGCGTAGCGCAGCGCGCGCTCCGCGCTCGCTCGGGTCGGGCCTTCGTCCATGCGCGCCGGATCGGGAATCGGCGCATCGATCGCGGCGACCTGGTCCGGGCTCGTGCCCCAGGTCACCTGCGGCGCCACCTCGGCGGCGTCGAAGCGGTATTCGATGTCGAACGTCGCGCCTTCATCGCTGTGCAGCGTCGCCCAGTGGGCGAGGGCGGGCTCGCGCCATTCGCCAGCAAGGTCGGGGCAGCGGGCGAGCACGTAGTCGATCGCCGTCGCATCCGGCGCGATCAGCGCGCCGCGGGCACCGGCCTCGACCGCCATGTTGCACAGCGTGAAGCGGGCTTCGACGGACAACGCTGTGATCGCTTCGCCGCAGAACTCGACGACGTAGCCGCGCGCACCCTGGGCGCCGATGCGGCCGATGATTGCGAGGATCAGGTCCTTGGACGTCGTCCCGATCGGCAGCGCGCCGTCGACGCGGATCCGCATGTCCTTCGCGACGCGGTAGACCAGCGTCTGCGTGGCCAGCACGTGCTCGACCTCGGTGGTCCCGATGCCGAAACCCAAGGCCCCCAGTGCGCCGTAGGTCGTGGTGTGGCTGTCGCCGCAGATCACCACCATGCCGGGGCGGATCATTCCGTGCTCCGGCGCGACGACGTGCTCGATGCCCTGCAGCGCGTCGGTCGTGTCGAACAGCCGGATGCCATGCCGGTCGCAGTTCGCCTTGAGGTTGGTCGCCTGCAGCGCCGACGGCGGATCGGCGATCACGCGCAGCTTAGTCGCCACCGGGTGCGTCGGGATGATGTGGCTCACCACCGCCACGTTCTGGCCCGGCATCGGCACGCCGCGACCCTGCTCGTGCAGGCCGGTGAAGGCCTGCGGGCTGGTGTACTCGTTCATCAGGTGCAGGTCGCAGAACAGCAGCACGTTCTGTTCGTCGAGGGCCGCCACCGTGTGGCTGTCGACGAGCTTGCGATAGAGCGTGCGCGGTCCGGCGTGTGTGAGCGTGGCGAGCGTGGCGCTCATGGCTGGCTCTCCTGGCCATCGGTGGCGATGGCGTCGGCGGTGAAGAAGGGCAGGACGCGATCGAGCAATGCCTCCGGGGCCTCCTCCGGGATGTAGTGGCCGCAGGGCAGGGCCTCGCCGCGCACGTCGTCGGCGACGCCGCGCCACAGCGTCAGCGGCTCGAAGCAGCGGTGCACGACGCCTTCCCGGCCCCACAGCGCGAGCAGCGGCATCTGCAGCCGCCGGCCGGCGGCGCGGTCCTCGCGGTCGTGGTCCAGGTCGATGCCGGCGCTGGCGCGGTAGTCCTCGCACAGGCCGTGCGCGGTGCCGGGCAGCGCGAGGCAGCGCTTGTACTCGGCCAGCGCGCGCGGGTCGAAAGGCGCGAGGCCCGCGCTGCGGCGGCCCATCACGTCGCGGATGTAGGCGCCGGGGTCGGACTCGATGAGGCGCTCGGGCAGCGGCGCCGGCTGGATCAGGAAGAACCAGTGCCAGTAGGCGCGCGCGAAGGCGACGTTGGTGCCTTCGTACATGTCCAGCGTCGGCGCGATGTCCAGCAGGGCGAGCCGCCGCACCGCGTCCGGCGCGTCCAGTGCGAGGCGATGCGCGACGCGCCCGCCGCGGTCGTGCGCCAGCACGTCGAAGCGCTCATGCCCGAGCTGGCGCATCACGCTCAGCATGTCGGCGGCCATCGTGCGCTTGCTGTAGGCGGCATGGTCGTTCGGCGCCGGCGGCGTGGGCGGTGTTGACGGCGACTGCAGCGCCTGCAAGGCCTCCGGCACCTCCGGCTTCGACGAGTCGCCATAGCCGCGCAGGTCGGCGGCGACGATGGTGAAGTGCTCGGCCAGCGTCGGCGCGACCTTGTGCCAGATCGCGCGCGTCTGCGGATGGCCGTGGAGCAGCAGCAGCGCGGGGCCGGTGCCGCCCATCGTCAGATGGATGCGGACGCCATCGGCCGTGGGCAGGCTCAGATGCTGGAAGCCGGGGTACAGCGCATCGAGCGCATGGACGCCTGGGGAAGCTTGCATGGGGTCTCCTGATCGGGCGTGCCGGCCGGAAGGGACGGGGTGGGAGCGGCGGCACGGTCGGCGATGGCCGACTCCTCGTTGGCCCCGATTCTGGAAGTGAATGCAGGGCACATAATTTCCGCTTCGGCAGTTCTTTCGTTCCGGAGGTTCATCAATGGACGGCTTCTCCGACCTGGCCTTCTTCGCGCTGCTGGTGAAGCAGGGCAGCCTGGCCGCTGCGGCGCAGCAGCTCGGCGTGACGCCGCCGGCGGTGAGCAAGCGGCTCGCGGCGATCGAGCGCCGGCTCGGCGTGCGACTGCTGCAGCGGACCACGCGCCGCATCGGCCTGACGCCCGAGGGCGAGACCTACCTCGTCGACGGCGCGCGCGTGCTGGAGGACCTCGAGGCGCTGGAGCGCACCGTGGCCGGCAGCCGCGCTGCGCCGAAAGGCCTGCTGCGCGTGGCGGCGAGCTTCGGCTTCGGGCGCAAGCATGTGGCGCCGGCGTTGTCGAAGTTCGCGCGACAGTTCCCCGATGTCGAGGTGCAGCTCGAGCTGACCGACCGCCCGGTCAATCTGATCGAGCAGGGACTGGACCTGGAGGTCCATGTCGGCGAGCCGCCCGACGCGCGGCTCACGGCGCGGTTGCTGGCGCGCAACCGGCGCGTGCTGTGCGCGTCGCCCGCGTACCTGAAGCGTGCCGGCGAGCCCGCCACGCCGCGCGAGCTTGCGCGCCACGCGTGCCTCTTCATCCGCGAGAGCGACGAGACCTTCGGCACCTGGCACTTCCAGCAGGGCACGCGCAAGGAGACGGTGAAGGTACGTGGGCCGCTGGCCGCCAACGACGGGGAGAGCGTGCTCGCCTGGGGACTCGATGGGCACGGCGTGCTGATGCGCTCGTTCTGGGAAGCGGCGCCGATGCTGCGATCGGGGCGCTTGCGACCGGTGCTGGCGGATTGGTCGCTGCCGCCGGCGGACATCCACCTGATCTATCCGCCGCGCGCGCAGCTGTCGGCGAAGACGCGAGCGCTGGTCGATTTCCTGCTCGAACGCTTTGAGCCCCAGCGCGAAGGAGACGACGGCGGGTGGTGATCGACGGTCGCTGGCCCTCACCCCCGCCCTCTCCCGCAAGCGGGAGAGGGAGTCCGCCCGGCGCTCTTCTTACCCCCTCTCCCGCTTGCGGGAGAGGGCAGGGGTGAGGGCCAGCGGCGGTGGAATGGCAGGCGCCCTCCGACCGGCGCGCAAGCCCCTACGTCGTGGGATGCCGGGCTGTTCGGCGCGCGGACAGAATCGCCGCTTGCATGCCGGAGACAGGCGCGAAAAATGCGCGGCCGGCGTGCGCGGAAGCAGTCGAGGCGGCGTTCCGCGTCGCCTCGCCCAGGGAGGATCCCCATGAAGGCATATATCGCCGAACTGATCGGCACGTTCTGGCTCGTGCTCGGTGGCTGCGGCAGCGCCGTGCTCGCCGCGGCGTTCCCGCAACTGGGCATCGGACTGCTGGGCGTGTCGCTCGCGTTCGGGCTGACCGTGCTGACGATGGCCTTCGCCATCGGACACATCAGCGGCTGCCACCTCAACCCGGCGGTGTCCGTCGGCCTGTGGGCCGGCGGCCGCTTCGAGACGAAACGGCTGCTGCCCTACATCGTGGCGCAGGTCGTCGGCGGCGCGCTGGCGGGCGGCGTGCTCTACCTGATCGCGAGCGGCAAGCCGGGCTTCACCGTCGGCGGCTTCGCGTCGAATGGCTTCGGCGAGCACTCCCCCGGCGGCTACGCGATGGGCGCGGCGCTGCTGTGCGAAGTGGTGATGACGGCGATGTTCCTGTTCATCATCATGGGCGCCACGGACAAGCGCGCGCCGCAGGGTTTCGCGCCGATCGCGATCGGCCTGGCGCTGACGCTGATCCACCTGATCAGCATCCCCGTCACCAACACCTCGGTGAACCCGGCGCGCAGCACGGGCGTGGCGCTCTTCGCGGAGCCGTGGGCCCTGCAGCAGCTCTGGGCCTTCTGGGTCGCGCCGCTCGTCGGCGGCTTGATCGGCGGCGCGGCGTACCGCGCGCTGTCGAGCGACTGAGCAAGCATCGCCCGGCCCCGACGAGGGCGTCGCGCGCCACCGCCGCGCGCGCGCCCGGCCGGGGCGATTTGTCCTAGGGCATTCGGTCCTAGGGCAGCTTGTCCTAGGACGATCTGTCCCTTCCGCGAACTGTCCGACTTCGGAACACTTCAGGGCCATGGACACCCTGATCCTGGCGCGCATGCAGTTCGCGCTCAACATCACCTTCCACATCCTGTTCCCGACGATCACGATCGCGCTGGGCTGGGTCGTGCTCTTCATGCTCTGGCGCTGGCGGCGCAGCGGCGAGTCCGCGTGGCTCGCGGCCTACCAGTTCTGGACCAAGGTCTTCGCGCTCAGCTTCGCGCTGGGCGTGGTCAGCGGCGTGACGATGAGCTTCCAGTTCGGCACCAACTGGCCGGGCTTCATGGAGCGCGCCGGCAACATCGCCGGACCGCTGCTCGGCTACGAGGTGCTCACGGCCTTCTTCCTGGAGGCCGGCTTCCTCGGGATCATGCTGTTCGGGCGGGAGCGCGTCAGCCCGCGTGTGCACCTCATCGCGACGGCGACGGTGGCCTTCGGCACGACGCTCAGCGCGTTCTGGATCCTCAGCCTCAACTCGTGGATGCAGACGCCCACGGGCTACGAGATCCGCGACGGCGTCATGCATGCCGTCGACTGGTGGGCGATCGTCTTCAATCCGTCCTTCCCGTACCGGCTCGCCCACAAGCTGCTCGCCTCGGGGCTGACGGTGGCCTTCCTGCTGGCCGGTGTCAGCGCTTGGCAGATGCTCAAGGGCAGCGAGAAGGCGGAGACGCGCCGCGTGCTGCGACTCGGGCTGACGCTGGGCGCGGTGCTGATCCCACTGCAGATCGTCGCGGGCGACCTGCACGGGCTCAACACGCTGAAGCATCAGCCCGCCAAGATCGCGGCGATGGAAGGCGTGTGGACCACCGAGCGCGGCGCGCCGCTGCTGCTGTTCGCGCTGCCCGACGAGCAGGCGAAGGAGAACCGCTTCGCCATCGGCGTCCCGCGCCTGGCCAGCCTGATCCTCAAGCACGATGCCGAGGGAGAGATCCGCGGGCTCGATGAATTCGCGAGCGCGCACCCGCCGGTCAAGCCGCTGTTCTTCGGCTTCCGCGTGATGGTGGGTGTCGGGTTGCTGATGCTGGTCTTCGCGTGGGGCGGGTGGTGGCTGTACCGGCGCTCGGGCTGGCAGCGTCTGCCGCGCGTCTGGCTGTGGGGACTCTCGTTCATGAGCTTCTCCGGCTGGATCGCGACGGTGGCCGGCTGGTATGTCACCGAGATCGGCCGGCAGCCCTTCATCGTCTACGGCGTGCTGCGGACGCAGGAGGTCGCGGCGCACAACCCGGGGTCGATGATCGCGGCCTCGCTGGCCGGCTACGCGACGGTCTACCTGGCGCTGCTGATCGCGTACATCGCCGCGATCAAGCGGATGGCGGAGAAGGCCACGCCGGGCGCCGTTCCTGTCGATCCCACCCATCCGCCGGGCAGCGTGCCGGTCGGCGCCGTCATCTCGAGGAGCTTCACATGAACGCGTTGGTGGCCGTGCCGGCCGGGGAGGGGAGCGTGCTCCCGGTGATCTTCATGGCGCTGATGGGGCTCTCGCTGCTGATCTACGTCGTGCTGGACGGCTACGACCTCGGCGTGGGCATGCTCTGCGCGACGGCGAAGGACCTCGATCGCGACCGGATGGTCGCGTCGATCGGGCCCTTCTGGGATGCCAACGAGACCTGGCTGGTGCTGGCCGTCGGTCTGCTGCTGATCGCCTTCCCGAAGGCGCAGGGCGTGGTGCTGACGGCGCTCTACGGGCCGGTGGTGCTGATGCTGCTGGGGCTGATCCTGCGCGGCGCGGCCTTCGACTTCCGCGCCAAGGGCGACCCGGCGCACAAGCGGTGGTGGGATGCCGCCTTCGCGGGCGGCTCCTTGCTCGCTTCGCTGGCGCAGGGTTGGATGCTCGGGCGCTACGTGACGGGCTTCGAGGACAGCATCGCCGCGCAGGTCTTCGCTGCGGGCATCGCGCTCGCGCTGACCGCCTGCTATGCGCTGCTGGGAGCCGCATGGCTGCTGATCAAGACGGAGGGCGAGCTGCAGCGGCGGGCGATCGACTGGGCGAAGCGCGCCTGGCCGGTGGTCGTGGCGGGATTGCTGGTCGTGTCGATCGCATCGCCGTGGCTGAGCCCCACCGTGCGGGCGCGCTGGTTCGACATGCCGGGCCTGATCGCGCTGGCGCCGCTGCCGCTGGTCGCGCTGCTGGCGCTGGCGGCACTGCGTGGATTGCTCAACTCGCACCGCGTGCTGGGCAAGCTGAGCTGGGCGCCGTTGGCGCTGATGGTGGTCGTGCTGACGCTGAGCTTCTTCGGACTGTCCTACAGCCTCTATCCGTTCGTCGTCATCGACCGGGTCACGATCTGGGACGCGGCGGCGGCGGACGAGTCGCTGCGTTTCCTGCTCGTCGGCGCGGCGCTGACGATACCGGTGATCCTGGCGTATTCGCTGTTCTCTTATCGCGTGTTCCGGGGGAAGGTGCGTGCGCTCGCGTATTGACTGCAACGGCCAAGCGCGGGCTCTCCGCACGGCAGGGGGCATCCCTCCGGGAACCCCCAGCAGTACTCCGGCCCCACGGAGGTTGCTCATGCAACGGGCGGAGCGGGTCTCGCATTGATGCGTGCCACGGTCCCACTGGGGCCGGAGTGATGCTGGGGGTCCCTGGAGGGGTGCCCCCTGCGTCGCGGAGAGCCCGCGCTTGGCGATCGCAGTCCTGGAGAGCCAGCGCTTGGCGCGACGGAAGTCCCGGAGAGCCCGCGCCCGGAGATTGCAGTCCAGGAGATGGCAACATGCCGCCTTCCGCTGAGAAGCGAGCAATTCCAAGAACTCCATGGACTTCCCCTCCCTGCTCTCCCTGGCCGAACTGGCCTGGCCGGTGCTGTTGAAGGGCACCGGCTACACGCTGCTCTTCGCGGTGATGGCGATGATCTTCGGCCTGCCGCTGGCGGCCGTGATCACGCTGGTGCGGGTGCTGAAGCTGCCGGTGCTGGACCGCGTGATGGCGGTCTATGTGAGCGCGATGCGCGGCACGCCGCTGCTGGTGCAGGTGTTCATCGTCTACTACGGTCTGCCGAGCATCGGCATCGAGTTCTCCCCGCTGGTGGCCGGCGTGCTGACGCTGACGCTCAACGTCGCCGCCTACATGAGCGAGACCCTGCGCGGTTCGATCGGCGCGATCGAGCAGGGCCAGTGGCTGGCGGGCACCTCGCTGGGACTGAGCCGTCACCAGACACTGCGTTTCGTGATCGGCCCGCAGGCGCTGCGCGCCGCCGTGCCGAGCCTGTCCAACAGCCTGATCTCGCTGATCAAGGACACCTCGCTGGTGTCGGTGATCGCCGTGACCGAGCTGATGCTCGCCACCAAGGAGGTCATCTCCACGACCTTCCAGCCGTTTCCGCTCTACATGGCCGCGGCGCTGATCTACTGGGTGCTGAGCTTCGCCTTCGAGCAGGTGCAGAAGTGGATGGAGAAGCGCCTGGCCTATCCGCATTGATCCGGCCGCACGGATCCAGCCGCATTGAATCAGCCGCATCGATCCGGCTGAACCCCTCCCGCCCGCACTGAAGTCCCGCCCTGATGTCCACCTCCGTCGCCGTTTCCCCCTCGCTCCTTTCCGTCCATCTGCGACTGGTCGGCATGGCCGTGCTCTGGGGCGCCTCCTGGCCCATGGGCCGCGTGCTGGCGCAGACGATGCCTCCGCTGGCCGCGGCGGCCTGCCGCTTCCTCTTCGCGGGCGCGATCCTGATGCTGTGGCTCGCGCGCTCCGGCCGGCTCGCGGCGCTGCGGGACTGGAGCGTCCAACGCTGGGCCGGCATGGTGCTGGCCGCGAGCTTCGGCGTCTTCGGCTACGCGACGTTTTTCATGAGCGGGCTGCGGCACGTGCCCGCCGGCAAGGGCGCACTGGTGATCACGCTGAACCCGGTGATCACGCTGCTGCTGGCGGCGTGGATCTTCCACGAGCGCCTGAACGCGCGGATCGGTCTGGGCATGGCGATGGCCGCGGTCGGCGCCGCCATCGTGATCACGAAGGGCGAACCCTGGCACGTGTTCGATGGCCGCGTCGGCATCGGTGAAGTGCTGCTGCTGGGCTGCGTCGCGTGCTGGGTCGCCTACACGTTGATCGGGCGCAAGGTGATGGTCGGCGTCGATGCGCTGACGACCACCGCCGTCACGGCGGCGATCGGCGCGTTGATGCTGCTGGCGCTGACGCTCGTGGTTGACGGCACGGCCGGCGTCGCCGGCGTGCTGGCCGCGCCGCGCAACGCGTGGCTGTGCATGGCCGGGATCGTCGTCGGCTCGACGGCGCTGGCCTATGCCTGGTACTTCGACGGCGTGAAGGCGCTGGGTGCCGGCGCGGCGGCCGGCTACATCACGCTGGTGCCGGTGTTCGGCGTCGTGTTCGCGGCGCTGGGGCTGGGCGAGGTCATCGACGCGTCGCTGCTCGTCGGCGGCACGATGGCCATCGCGGGCACGGCGTTGATGAACCTCGGCCGGCGCTGAGGCTTACTTCCGGCCCGCCCCCACCAGCACGATGCCGCCCACCGCGATGGCGGCGATGCCGGCCCACAGCGGCACGTTGACGCGCTTGGTCTCCTCGACCTTGAGCTCGAGCGGGCCGAGCTTGGCGGCGGTGTTTTCCTTGGTGTACGAGAACCCGCCGTAGACCAGGCCCAGCACGCCCGCGACGATCAGGATCACGGCGATCAATCGAATGCCACCCATGACGTCCTCCAGTGTTTGCGATGTGATGTTGAGATGAACGCGCCCCGGCCGTCGCCTCGCATGTCGTACGGCGTCGGGGTGGCTCATTGAAGCGCTTCGCGATGCGGACGCACGTAGGACGGCGCCGCATCCGCGTGTCGGGCGGCTCCGTCGATGCGCTGGCACGCCGATGCCTTCGCGGACCGACCGGCGGCGGTGAGAATGCGCCGATGCGTGTCCTTCGAGTCCTCGCCGTCACGCGGCGTCATCCGTCCGCGATCCTGCTGATCGTGCAACTGCTCGGGCTGGTGCTGTATCCCCTGCTGGAGGCGAGCCGATCGGCGCCGCTGGCGCTGGGCGCCTTCGGCATCGTCGTCCTGATCTTCACGACGCGCATGGTGCGCAGCACGCCGGGGCTGACCTGGCTGAGCGTGACGATCGCGCTGCCGGCGATCGCGCTGTTGCTGCTGCAGGCGTTCTGGCACATGGAGCAGCTGCTGCCGTGGTCCTCGGGGCTGGAGGCGTTGTTCTACTTCTACGCCGCCGGGAGCCTGATCTCCTACATGATGAGCGACTGGCACGCGACGACCGACGAGCTCTTCGCCGCCGGCGCGACCTTCACGCTGCTGGCCTGGGGCTTCGCACATGTGTTCGTCGTCGTGCAGGCGCTGCATCCGGGCAGCTTCGCGGCGGCGGTGGATCCGCAGCTGCCGCGCACCTGGACCGAGCTGATGTTCCTCAGCTTCGCGCTGCTGTCGAGCACCGGCATCGGCGACGTGATCCCGGTGAAGCCGCTGGCGCGCGCCGTCACGACGGTCGAGATGTTCGTCGGCGTCATGTACCTGGCGGCGGTCGTGTCGCGGCTGATCGGACTGACCTTGATCCAGCACCGGAAGCTGTCGGATCTGGATTGAGAGCCCCGCCGTGCCGCGGCACGGCGCGCCGCTGGTCGGCGACGCGACGCGCTGAACGCGTCGCCTACGGCTTCTTCGGCGGATCGTCGCGCTGCAACAGCTTGTCGACGCCGGTGGTGTCGGCGGCGCGCGTGGTCAGGTCCTTCGCCCAGGCGAAGCCTTTCTTCGCCGCGCCCATCGCCTGGTTGGCGGCCTCGGCGGTGGTGTTGCGGACCTGTTCGGCGGACGGCAGCCGCTCCTGCGTCCAGGTGGCCGCCTTCTTCGCGACATCGGCGGCCTGGGCCACGGTGCTCTCCGCCTGCGCGCGGACCTGGTCGACCGAGGGCAGCTGCTGCTGCGTCCAGTCCGCCGTCTTGCGCGCGGCGTCCCAGGCCTGCGTGGCGGCGGTGGCCGTCGTGACGAGGACCTGATCGGCGCTCGGCAGACGCTGCTGCGTCCAGTCGGCGGTATCGACCAGCACCGTGCGTACCTGTCCAGCGGCGGC
Organism: Roseateles sp. GW821-FHT09H11; assembly: GCF_059415845.1. Lineage (NCBI taxonomy): Bacteria > Pseudomonadati > Pseudomonadota > Betaproteobacteria > Burkholderiales > Sphaerotilaceae > Roseateles > Roseateles sp. GW821-FHT09H11. The sequence continues at coordinate 37,939 of NZ_JBWKOA010000003.1, forward strand.
GCCGGCCAGCGTCACCGTCTGGTTCCAGCGCTTGGAGAGCTCGCCCGGCGGCGCCGTCGCGAGCAGGCGCACGACGGTGTCGAGCGACTGGGTCTCCTCCGGTGTCAGCGGGCCGCCGGCTTCGAGCATCCCGCGCATGAAGACGCCGAGGTCCTTGGCGATCGCGGCGTGGTTGCAGTCGGGGTTGAGGTGGAGAAAGCCGGCGCCTTCGACGGCCATCGCCTCGAGCTCGCTGCCGCCGAGTCGTGCTTCGACCGCGGCCACGGACTGCTCGACGAAGGCGCGATTCAAGCCCCAGTCGGCGATCAGGTGGTCGATGAGGTACTGGCGCTCGGCGGGCTCGACGGCGCCGTCGATGGCGGCCAGGCGCAGCGACAGTGGCGCGATGAGGTCGAACAGCGCGAGGCCCAGCGTGTCCAGCGGCGTGTTGAGGTACTTGGGGATCTCGATGACGCGCTCGCCCTTGGTCGAGCTGAGCAGGCGGTACATGCCGTAGCAGGCGCCGCCCGACGCGAGCGCGGCGAAGGCGACCCAGCCGATCGGCGTGGCCGACGCGCCGAGCAGCGACGCGACCATGCCCGTCTTCGCGACCGCCGCGCCCGCGCCTGCGGCGCCCAGGACGTCCCACACCTCGCGACCGCGGTTGATCATGCGCAGCGAGGCATAGGCCGCCTCGCCGATGGCGAGCTTGGCCTTGAAGCGCAAGGGATCGGCGACGACCTGGTCGACACCCTTGAGCTCGGGCGGGGGCAGCAGCAGAGGCGCGGGGGCAGGCATCGTGGAAGACTCCGGTCGGATGGGGGGAGTCTAGCGAAGTGGCATGACTCCCCCGCGCCGGCGCCCCTCGAGCCTACTTCTTCACGTAGGCGTCGATCGCCTTGCGCGCCAGGAACGACTGGTCGCTGAACAGGCCGTCCATGCCGATCTTCAGGAACGCCTCGATCTGACCGGCGAGGTTGCCGATCGCCGTCGGATCGGCGCTGCTGTCGAAGTCGTCGGGCAGGAAGACGTTCTCCGCGCGGAAGGTCCAGCCGTGCACGATCAGGCCGGCCGCATGCGCGTCCTTCACCAGCGTCGTCGGCGTGCCCAGGCGGCCGGCGACCAGCGGGATCATCAGGTTCGTGTTCGCGCCGATGCCTTGGGCGTAGCTCGCGATCTCTGCCAGGCCGGCCGGCTGGGCGAGGTCCGCGTAGGTGCGCGTGTCGCCGCTCAGCGTGAAGTCGTAAGGCCGGCCCGAGCCGTTGAGCAGCTGCACCAGCGGCACGCGCGTCATGCGGTTGAGCTTGCGCAGGTTGCCGACCTCGAAGGACTGGATGAAGACCGCCGAGTCCGGGCTGCGGTAGCCATACTTGTTGAGCAGGCGCACCAGCGGCTCCTCCAGCGGCTTGCCGATGCCGGCGAAGTAGGTCGGGTGCTTGGTCTCCGGATACACGCCGATCGGCTTGACCTTCTGGCCGTGACCGTGGCCATGGCGGCCGGCCTTGCCGTCCTCTTCCCTGCGGCGCTCGTTGGCCTGCTGGACCAGCTGCAGCACCTCCTCGAAGGTGGGCACCTCGAACATGTCGTTGAAGCGCGTGTTGGCCGGGCGGATCTGCGGGATGCGCTCGCGGGCGCGCAGCGTCTTGAGCTCGGCCAGCGTGAAGTCCTCGGTGAACCAGCCGGTGATCGCGACGCCGTCGATGGACTTCGTCGCCTTGCGGGACGCGAACTCGGGACGCTCGGCGACGTCGGTCGTCGCTTCGCGCACCGAGCCGTCGGGATTCAGGATCGCGATGGCGTTCTCGTGGCGGGCGACCAGCACGCCATCCTTCGTCAGCACGAGGTCGGGCTCGACGTAGTCGGCGCCTTGCTCGATCGCCAGCCAGTAGGCGGCGAGCGTGTGTTCGGGCACGTAGCCGCTGGCGCCGCGGTGCGCGATCAGCAGCGGCTCCTTGGCGCGCGGGGGTTGTTGGCCGCCGTGGGCGCAGGCGACCGTCGCCAGCGAGGCGGCGACGAGGGTGGCGAGGACAGCAGTGCGAAGCAACTTCATCGGATGTCTCCTTCGGTCGATCGTCGAATGGACGGGGCGCCGGCAGCGTAGGTCCCCGCCGATGAAGTTTTGATGATCCGCCATGGGGAGCGAGTCCCTTGAAACAGGTCTTACACACCGCCGAAAGGGCGATGAGGACGACGGACTCAGGACGCGAGGGGCAGGACCTCGTCGCCCTCGCCGGCGCGGCAATCGGCCGGCAGCGGGTCCCAGCCGCGGCGGACGACCATGGTCGAACCCGTCGCGCAGAACTCGACGCGTTGCGCGTCGGGAACGAGCCGGTGCGCGAAGGCTTCGAGCGCCGCCGGTGTCGAGACTTTCAGCCGCATCGCGTAGAGGTCGTCGATCGGGTGGTCGTCGCTGTGGATCAGCGGCACGAACTGGGCCGCGAACATGATGGCGTGAGACGGCACGACGACCGGCAAGGGGTCGTAGCCGAGCCCCTTCAACCAGCGCTGTGCCTGCTGACGTGTCGGCGCGCCGCCCTCGACAGGCGGAGCGCCGTCGAGGCGCGCGGGCGCTTCGTCGTCGCGGGGCGCCCAGGCGAAGCCCATGAGCTCCGCCACCCATTGGTTGCAGTTCTGGTACTGCGTGCTGAAGGCGTAGGCGCTGGCGCTGTAGCGCGGCGACAGCAGTGCGAGCGCGAGCCGGTTGTCCAGCGCGCGGGCGGCGAGGCGGGCGCCGTCGCGCTCGGGCAGCGTCACGATGGAGAGTCGGATCGGCTCGGTGCGTCCCGCGCTCAGCAGGAAGCCGGCAAGGCCCTGGTCGTAGAGCTTCGCCTGGGACTCGTCGCAGGCGTAGTAGAGCTGCCGCACCGACCACGGGCTGTTGCGGCTGTCCCTCAGCGCGATGCCGCTGTGCGAGTACTGCAGGTGGAAGCGGCTCAGGTCCGTGCCGGAGCGCGAGACCAGCGCGGCGGAGGCGCCGCTCGCCTCCAGCGCCCGCCTAGCGATCGCGACGACCTGGAGCTGGCGGTCCTGCTCGGTGGCGCTGACTTCGCCGCCGCGGTCGCAGAAGGTGGCAGCTTGCGACGCCGACGCCGCAGCGAGCGCAGTCATCGCGATCACCGTTGACGCGAGGCCGCGAAGCACCGGGACGATGCCGGTGCCGCTCAGCGTGCGACGACTTGCCGCGCGGGCCCGCGTACCGGGCCCGGCGGGAATCACAGCGTCACCGGATGCGACTCGAGCTCACGGTGCCAGTCGTCGTGCAGCGCGAGCAGGAAGGCCTGCTTGTTTTCGGCGCGGGCGAACTCGTAGCCGTAGTCGCGCTTGTGCGCCAGCACGTGATCGCCGACGCGCAGCGGCTGGCCGGCGATCGCCTGCTTGGGGACGTAGAGGAAGAACTCGGTGCCGCCCTCGGCGCGGACCGGCTGCAGGCGCAGGCGCTGCGTGTCGGCGCGGCCGGCGGCGTCCTCGACGGCGAGGACCTTGTACTCACCCTCCGCGACCTTGCGGTCCTTGCTGGAGCTGTCGCTGGACTGGCCGATCGAGTCGGACAGCTGGCGCGAGGACACCGAGCCCGCGCTCGAGGCGGAGGTGACGATGCTGTCGGCGTGGGCCGGCAGGGCCGCAAGGCCCGCAAGCGCGGCAATGGCCGCAGCGACAGCGGAAACGAAGGAGAAGGGGGAAGAACTGTGGCGCATAAAACCGTCCATGTGCAGGTCAGTCCGGCCGCGGAACGGCGGCCGGACGGCGCAAGCATAGGGGATGCGGTGCGCCGGACTGGTTACCGAGCGCATTCTTTGCGGCGGACGGCGGTGCGATCACGAGTCGGGATCGGCGCATGTCTGGAAGACTGCTTGCACACCCTCAAGCTGACGATCCATGGACGCCTTGTCCGTTTGATCTTTGAGTTTGTAGTCGGCGCCCACGCGACGAGTCAATTGTTGTGAGAGAAGCTCTCCAAGAATCCTCGACCGCTTCATGAGCGCCTGGCCGCAATCGGGATTGGGTGCCTGCAGGCGCCCAATCAACTGAGCATGCGTTCCGCCCTTCGGGCTGTCTCGACTCTTGTGCGGGAGGAGCTCTTCCCAACGTGTACAGCGATGATACGAAGCGTAATAGGCACGCGAGATCACGGATCGGCGCCTGGCATCGGTGACCGCACCTGCGGCTTGTTCTTCTGCGTCCCGCCTGATGTGTTTGGCAGTGGTTTGCATGGCGTGCTCACTCCCCATCGTCTTCGTCTTCGTCGTCGAACGACGAGACTGCGCGAGGCGGCCAGTCGGCCGGATTCCATGGGTGAATGGAACAGATCTCGACCCCGAATCCGGCGTCGCGGATGTTGGAGTCGATGGCAAGATGCATGAGTTCCGTGGTGAGGCAGTAGGCACGATAGCAGTCGACGTCGGCCCAGATCGTCACGGTGACGTATTGGAAGCAGCATTCATCCTGCCAGAGACGGACCCCCGCAGGTCCTCGGCAAAGCTGGACGGAATTCGAGGAGAGGACGGTCAGCGCCAGGCGCACCCTCATGTAGGCATCCACGCACCGCGTCTCGTGCTGCTCGAACATGCGCCGGAACGTCTCTGGAAGGCTTTGCCAATCCACGGCTTCGCGGCTGGTCGCATGCAGCGCGCTGAGGTTGTAGACGTGGATCTTCTCGGGGTAGCGCAAGAGATAGACCAGCGCGTCCACGCCGTCCTCCCGTAGGCCGGGCGGAACCTCGGGCAGCGCATCGATCGCCGCGGGCTCCGTCATCAACACTTCCTTCAACACTGCGCTCATCCCGCTCATCCTTTCAAGCTGCGAAGTCATCGCGAATGACCAGCAGTTTCGGCAGGCGGCGCGATGAAATCACTCCCTCGGAAGAGCGCTTCGGCGGGGGATACACCTGTGAGTAGGTCGTTCCCCCGACGCCTACAGATAGTGGGGATTGGCGTTCGCGGGGTCAGGCGTTGCCTGCCCCGCTTGTCTCACGACAACTCGTAGAGGGACGGGTTCAGTTCAGTTCTCCCGCCGGCACCACCGGCAGCACGATGCTCGACGGCCGCAGCGGTCCGGCATGGATCGTCGTCACGTTGCCGTTGGCCTGCTGCTGCAGCGGCGTCGGCCAGATGCCCTGCGCCTGGTTGCTCGCGCTGACCGCGATGCGCAGCCGGTGCCCCGCGCGGGCCAATGCCGCGACCGGGAAGACCTCCACCGGCACCAGCATCGGCTCGTTGGCCACCACCGGCAGCGCCGCGCCCGCCGTGAACGGATGCCACGGCTGGATCATCGTGCCGTTGACGAAGCGCGAGCGGCTGGTGTCCACCGCGCGGTGCGCCGCGGACATCAACCCGTGCGTCAGCGGCTTGACCGCGCCGGTCGCCGGATCGACATCGTCGATGCGCACCGACAGCGCCGCCTGCGGCCGCGACGCCGAGATCCACAGGTCCGCCTGGATCGGTCCGTTCAGGTAGAGGTCCTGCGCCAGCGGCGCGGTCTCGTAGACGGCCGCGCCTTGCAGGGACTCGACACGCGCGCTGTCCGAGTAGCACGGCTTGGGCAGCAGCCCCGCCAGCCCCAGCGTCCATTGCACCTGGCTCACCGAGCAGTCGCTGTGATCGCGGATCTGCACGCTCGCGGTGAAGATCGTGCCCAGGACCGTCCCGCGCGTGGCCGTCGGCGCCGGCGGCTCCGAGACCGTCCACCCGGCCGCGCCCGCCGGGATGCGCGCGGCCAGGCTGCCGTCCGGCTGCAGGTACCAGCGCTGCGGCGCCATCTTCGGATGTGGCCAGTCGCTCGCCGTCGCGAACCGCGGCGTGCCGCCGCTGCCGTATCCGTCGACGAACTGCGTCACCGTCGGCAGCGTGTCGGCCCCGGCCGCGCGTCCCTTCAGGTACTGGTCGAACCACTGCAGCAGCAGCGAGGTCGTGCTCGGCGGTCCGTATGACGGCGCGCCGCCGAAGCCGCTGATCCCTCCCTGCACCGACTGCAGGTGCGATCCCGGCAGGATCGCGAGCTTGGCCGTCACGTTGCGCTTGAGCTGCTCGTACAGCAGCGGCTGGTCGCGCTGGAAGATGTCCAGCGACGCGCCGACGATGAAGGTCGGCACGCGGATCCGTCCGGCGCTCTCCACCGGCGAGCGGCCCGCCCAGAACGACCCGTCGTCGGTCGCGATGCCGCTCGCGTTGCCGACGAAGCCGTCGAAGGTCGGCGCATACCAGGTGTCGATGGCCGCGACGTGATCGCCGGTCGCGGCGTTGATCTGGCTCGCGTACCAGGGATTGAGCAGCAGCTCCGGCGCGTTGGCCACGCTCAGCGACTGCGTCAGCGGCAGCCAGGTGCTCAGGAACTGCGCGTTGAACAGCCCGCCCGTCGCCGCGACGCCGCGGTACGCGTCGCCCATCGGCACCGTCGCGAACGCGGCCTTGATCGCCGGATGCTGCTGCCCGGCGGTCAGCAACGAGCTGATGCCGAGGTAGGACGTTCCCGCCACGCCGATGCTGCCGTTGAAGAACGGCTGACGCGTCACCCACTCGACCGCCTCGCGGTAGGCCTGCTGCTCGTCGGGACCGATCAGTTGCGTGACGCCGCCGCTCATGCCGGTGCCGTGGGCGTCGATCGCGACCGTGACGTAGCCGCGGCGCACCATGAACTGGTCCAGACCGCCGATCAGCAGCGTGTTGCCGCCGGCCGGCGTGAACACGCCGAGGAACTGGCCGACGTCGATCCGATAGGCCGTCTGCGTCAGCACCACGGGATAGCGCCCGGACTTGGGGAAGCCGAGGAAGTCCGCCGGCATCGAGACCAGCACCGCCAACTGCTTGCCCGACGAGAGCCGGATGAATTGCAGCGGCAGCGTCACCGCGCGGGGATGGTCGGGACCGCGCGTGTAAGCCGCGGACGGCCAGGCCGCGCCCGCGTTGGCGGTCACGGCGGGATTCGGCGCGGCGAGCGTGCCGCGCGTGCCCAGCGTGGTCGTCTGCGCCAGGGCGCCGAGCGCCGTGCCGGCGGCCAGCGCCACGGTCCATGCGCGGCAGCGGGCGCGGCACGCGCGCCAGGGGCGGACCGTGCCGCGCTGCGTCGGAAAAGCCAGGGTCATGTCTTGTCTCCAGGTCCCGAGGGTCGGGTGGTCGCTGCGGCGACTCTGTGGGGCTGTTGTCGCAATGCCCCGGCGACTATGCCGGGCCGCGGCGCGCGCGGCACGGGGGAAATCAGGAGACCGATGGGTATGCGGCTTGCCATCGCCGGCGCCGGACCGGCGCGGCCGCCGTCCGATTCCAGATCATGGGGAGGCGCCGCACCATGCGGACATGACGCCCGGGAGCGCGCAGGATGTCACGCCCGGACCGTCCGGCGATGGCGGGTTCCGCCGTCCCGGCGGCGCTGTAGGTCAAGTCCCTACAGCAGCTGCGGCAGGCGGCGCTCATCGCGAGTGGCAGCCGCTCGCTGGCGGCGACGCCGTCCGGCGACGACGATGAGACCCATGAACATCGCCGTCATCGAAGACAACGTCCCCGTCCGCCAACTCCTGGTCCGTCGCGCCCAGAAGCTCGGCGGCATCACCGTCGTCGCGCAGGCCTCCGGCGAGGACGAGGCCGTGGCTGCCGTCATGGCCACCACGCCCGACGTCGTGCTGCTGGACCTGAACCTGTCGCAGGGCAGCGGCCTGTCGGTGCTGTCCCGCCTGCGCGACCGCGACTATGCGGGCCGCGTCTTCGTGCTCACCGCCGAGGACGCCCGCACCCACGCCGCACCGTGCCGCCGCGGCGGCGCCGATGCCTTCTATGACAAGGCCTTCGATTTCGAGAAGCTGCTCGCCGACCTGAACGACCTGTGCCGGCGCGGCGCCGCCACTGTTCCGCTGAGCGCGGGCCCGCGTGCCGCCGCCAACGGTTGAGTTCCCGATCCACGAACCGGCACGAACAGCCCGGACCATCCGCATCCAGCGCCCTGGGAGGACCCGCCATGAAGCTCACGATGACACTGTCCCGGCTGCCGTTCCCGCTGCCGACGCTGTCCTGGGCGCCGCGCGGTCCCATGGCCCCCTGGCTGCTGGTCGGCAACCTGCTCCTGATCGTGGCGCTGGCCGCGATGACCGCGCTCAGCCTCTGGAACCACCGCGAGACCGAAACCGACCGCGCCCGCGACGTGGTCGAGAACCTCGCGCAGAACCTCGCCGTCGAAGTCGGCGCCGAACTGCGCAACACCGACAACGCGCTGGCCACCATCGCGCTGCGTTACCGCAGCACGCGCCAGTCGCCGGACCAGACGGCGATGGTGGCCCGGCTGATCGACGAACAGCGCGGCCTGCTGCCGCAGGTCGTCGCGCTGCGCGTGGCCGACATCCACGGCACCGTCACCACCGGCCTGATGCCCGGCGAGCGTCCGTTCAACGTCGGCGACCGGACCTACTTTTCCCAGGCGCGGCTGACCGACGCGATGGTCGTCTCCGAGCCGCTGAACAGCCGCGCGCAGAACCACTGGTGCGTCATCCTGGCCCGCCGGCTGATCGACCACGACGGCCAATTCGCCGGCATCGTCTACGCCGTGGTCACGGCCCAGCACTTCGTCGACCGCTTCAGCGGTGTCGCGCTCGGTCCCTCGGGCGCGGTGTCGCTGCGCTCCGACGGCTTGAACCTCGTGGCGCGCTACTCGGCCGGTGAGCCCAGCTCGACCAAGGGATTCGGCGCGAAGCTGCTGTCCGAAGAGGCGCTGCGCTCGCTGGCGTACAACCGCGAGCGCGGCGTCTACGTCACCCCCACGGCGCTCGACCGCGTGGAGCGCATCACCGCCTACCGCAAGGTCCCCGGGTATTCGATGACGCTGTTCACCGGCATGAGCAGCAACTACTTCCTGGCCGGCTGGCGCGGGCAGGTCGTGCAGCAGTCGCTGCTGGCGGCGCTGGTCGCGCTGGCCGTGGCCGCCGCGTCGGCGCTGATCCACCGCATCCATCGCCGCGAACGCCGCGCCAAGGACGCGCTGCAGCATCTGGCGCGTGAACAGGACGCGATGCTGCAGAACGACCTGATCGGCATGGTCCGCATCCGCGACGGCCACGCCCTGTGGGGCAACCCGGCGATGGAGCGCATGTTCGGCTGCCTGCCCGGCGGCATGGTCGGCCACGCGGCGCAGACGCTCTTCCTCAGCCCGCAGGAACACGCGCGCGTCCGCGACGCCAGCCTGGCGACGATGCGCTCGGGCGGCCGCTTCCACACGCAGCTGCGCATGCGCCGGTTGGACGGCGCGGAGTTCTGGGTCGACCTGCACGGCACGGTGCTGTCGGAGAACGAATCGATGTGGATGCTGGTCGACATCGACGGCCTCAAGCGCAGCGAGGAGCAGGCGCAGCACCTGGCGCTGCGCGACGTGCTGACCGGACTGCCCAACCGCCGCCTGTTCGAGGAGAAGGTCGGCGACGCGATCAACGGCGCGCGTCGCACCGGACGCGGCTTCGCGGTCTGCTACCTGGACCTGGACGGCTTCAAGCCCATCAACGACCAGCACGGGCACGAGGCCGGCGACGAGGTCCTCACCGAGGTCGCGCAACGCCTGCAGGGCCTGGTGCGCGGCGACGACGTCGTCGCGCGCCTGGGCGGCGACGAGTTCGCGATCCTGCTCTCGGGCGTCAACCGGCCGGAGGACGTCGAGCAGACGCTGCAGCGTTGCCTGTTCTCGATCCAGCGCCGCATCACGCTGGACAGCGGCGACAAGGTCTCGGTCGCGGCCAGCATCGGCGCGGTGATCGGCGGCGGCGGCGACGCCTGCCGCGAGCTGCTGCACGCGGCCGACGAAGCGATGTACGCGGTCAAGCGCAGCGGCAAGGGCCAGATCCGGATCGCCGGGCAGGTGCATTCCGAATGGGCGGTGGCGGCATGAACCGCCGGGTCGCCTGCGCTGGCCACTCTGCGCGTGCCACCTCGGCGCCGCTGCGACCCTGTCACGCGGGGGCCGCGGGCGCGGCGCCGTCGGGCCTGCTGCGCCTGATGCGCAGGACCGGAGGGCGGTCCCCGCAACGGGTGACAGCGGGGACGGTGCGGGCGACTGCCGTATCGCTCCGTTCAACTTCGGTGCACGATGCGCCGATGTATGGGGAAGCGCCCCGGCGGGACGTCGGCTAGATCTGCCCGCCCGCCGGGGATGTCATTCAAGCCTGTCCAGTGGGAGGAGAGATCAATGAACATCGGCACCTGGCGTCTGTCCACGCAGTTGACCGTGTCCTTCGTGATGCTGGTGGCGCTGTGCGCGCTGGTCGGCGGCATGGGCCTGCTGCAGTTGAACCGCGTGCATGAGAGCACGACCGAGATCGCCGAGGACTGGTTGCCCAGCATCCAGAACATGGCGGCGATCCGCGTGAAGGCGAACCAGATCCGGCGCATGGAGCCGGACCATCTGCTGTCCGAGGACCCGCAGGAGCGGGCGCAGATCGAGCGCAACATCGTGCAGGCCCGCAAGGAGCTGGCCGACGCGGAGAAGGCCTACCTGCCCTTCATCACCAACGACGAGGAGCGCCGGCTCTACGGCGAGGTCGCCGCCGCGCGCGACGCCTACTTCGCGGCGCAGGAGAAGCTGCTGCACCTGTCGCGCAGCGACGGCACGGACTCCGAGGCGCGCGCCTTCTTCCGCGCCGACTCGCGCAACAGCTTCAACAACTGGGTGAAGGCGATCGAACGGAGCGCCGACTACAACGCCGCCGGCAGCGATCAGTCGCGCCAGGATGCGGCGAAGAGCTATGCCGCCGGGCACGGCTGGAGCCTGTCGCTGACGCTGGTGTCGGTGGTCGTGGCCGTCGGGCTGGCGGTGCTGTTGCTGGGGCATGTGCGGCGCCAGCTCGGCGGTGATCCGGCCGAGGCGGCCCGCCTGGTGCGGCAGGTCGCGGAGGGCGACCTCAGCGGCGAGATCCGCGTGCGGCCCGGCGACGACCGCAGCCTGATCGCGGCGCTCAAGGCGATGCAGACCGGCCTGCGGCAGGTGGTCGGCGATGTGCGCGAGGGCAGCGAGTCGGTGGCCAGCGCCAGCGGCCAGATCGCGATGGGCAACCACGACCTGAGCCAGCGCACCGAGGAGCAGGCCAGCGCGCTGGAGGAAACCGCGGCGACGATGACCGAGCTCGGCGAGACGGTGCTCCAGACCTCCGAGAACGCGCAGCAGGCCGACCGCCTGGCGCGTTCCGCCAGCGAGGTGGCGCAGCGCGGCGGCGCGGTGGTGACCCAGTTCGTCGAGACGATGCGCGGCATCGACGAGAGCAGCCGGCGCATCGCCGACATCATCGGCACCATCGACGGCATCGCCTTCCAGACCAACATCCTGGCGCTGAACGCCGCCGTCGAGGCCGCACGGGCCGGCGAGCACGGCAAGGGCTTCGCGGTGGTGGCCTCCGAGGTCCGCTCGCTGGCGGGGCGCAGCGCCGAGGCGGCCAAGGAGATCAAGTCCCTGATCGCGGCCAGCGTCGAACGCGTCGACCAGGGCACGGGACTGGTCGAGCAGGCCGGCGCGACGATGGCGGAGATCGTCGCGGCGATCGGCCGCGTGACGGACGTGGTCGGCGAGATCAGCAGCGCGACGCGCGAGCAGTCGCAGGGCGTGAACCAGGTCGGCGAGGCGGTGAACCAGATGGACCAGGTCACGCAGCAGAACGCCGCGCTGGTCGAGGAGTCCGCCGCCGCCGCGGAAAGCCTGCGCCAGCAGGCGCAGGCGCTGGTCGCGTCGGTGGCGAAGTTCCGGCTTGGGTGAGGCCGCCGGACCGCGCTTCGCCAAGCGCGGGCACGCCACGAGGCAGGGGGCATCGCGTCCGCGAACCCCCAGCCTCATTCCGGCCCCAGTGAGATCGATGCGTGCGGGCCTGACGCTTCTGTCACGGCGCGGCGACTGCGACGACCGCCTTTCCCAGATTGCGTCCCTCAAGCAGGTCGATCAAGCCCCTCGGCGCGAGCTCGAGTCCGTCGACGACATGCTCCAGCGCCTTGACCTCGCCCGCGGCGATCGCCGCGTTCATCTCGCGCTGGAACGCCTTGAAGCGCGCCATGCCCTCGCCGTAATGGTCCAACACGATGAAGCCCTCCATGCGGACGCGCTTCTGCAACACCGTTGCCAGCAATCGCGCCAGCCGATCCGGCGCCATGTCGCCGCCGTTTCCGCGCGGTGAAGCGCCGGCCTCGTTGTAATGCGCGATGAAGCCGCACACCGGCACGCGTGCGCCGATGTTCAGCAACGGCAGCACCGCGTCCAGGACCTCGCCGCCAACGCTCTCGAAGTAGACGTCGATGCCGTCCGGCGCCGCGGCGCGCAGGCGCTCGGCGAACCGCGGGTCGCGCCGGTCGACCGCCGCATCGAAGCCGAAGGTGTCGATCAGGTGCCGGGTCTTGTCCGGACCGCCCGCAATGCCCACGACCCGTGCGCCGGCCCGCTTCGCGAGCTGCCCCACCATCGCGCCGACCGCACCCGTCGCGGCGCCGACCACCACCGTCTCGCCCGCGCGCGGGTGGCCGATCTCTTCGAGACCGATATGGGCGGTGAAGCCCGGCATGCCCGCCGCGCCCAGCGCCAGCGACGGGCGCGTCATGTCGCCCAGCGGCACGAGATCGGTGCCGTCACTCAGCGCGTAGTCCTGCCAGCCGGCGTTCGACAACACGAGCTCGCCGGCACGGAAGTCCGGGTGGCGTGACTCGACGACGCGGCTCACCGTGCCGCCGACGATGACGTCGCCGATCGCGATCGGCGGCGCGTAGCCCGGACCGACTTCCTCCATCAGGTTGCGCATGTACGGGTCGAGCGAGAGGTAGAGCGTGCGGAGCAAGACCTGACCCTGGGCGGGCGAGGGGACGGCCACCGATTCGAGGCGGAAGTCCTCCGGCGCTGGCCTGCCGGCGGGGCGGGCGGCGAGGACGATGCGCCGGTTGAGGGACGGCGCCGAAGCGGACACGGAGGATGAAGCCGAGGTCGTCGTCGTGGTCGGGATCGAAGCGGCGGTCATGCGAAAGCCTTTCCAGTGATCGAAGGACGCCAGGGCGCCACGGCCCCGGGGGCTCGAAGGACGTGCGCCTCAGGCCTTCGCGGCGCGCGGTCCGTGGCGCAGCGTCAGCAGCGTGCCCAGCGTGATCGCCGCGGCCGCGAAGGTCGGCCCGCCGAGCGCGCCGATGTGGTCCACCAGCATCCCGCCGCCGATGGCGCCGCTGGCGATGGCGATCTGGAAGGCGGCGACGAGCAGCCCGCCCGCGCCTTCGGCCTGGTCCGGCGCGGCCCGAACGATCCAGGTCTGGAAGCCGACCGGGAAGGCGCCGAAGGCGAAGCCCCACAGCACGACCGCGACCGCGGTGACCCAGACGGAGCTGCCCGCCATCAGCAGCGCCGCCGCGAGGACCACGATCAGCGAGCCGCCGGCAACGATGGCGCGCCGCTCGCTGCGCTCGGCGAGGAAACCGCCGACGAGGTTGCCGAAGAAGCCGCCGATGCCGTAACCCAGCAGCACCGCCGAGATCATCGACACCGGCAGGTGGGTGATGTTCTCCATCAGCGGGCGGATGTAGGTGAAGCCGGCGAAGTGACCGGAGATGACGAGCAGCACGGCCAGCAGCGCGACGCGCACGCCGGGGCGGGTCAGCAGTTCGCCGAGGACGCGCAGGTTCGGGTTGTCCTTGGGCGGCAGCTTGGGCAGGGTCAGGAGTTGCGCCGCCAGCGTCACCAGGCTGAGCACGCCCGCCGCGACGAAGGCACTGCGCCAGCCCCACATCTCGCCCATCCAGGCGCCGATCGGCGCCGCGCACACGGTGGCGACGGAGACGCCGGCCAGGATGACCGACATGGCGCGCGCGAACAGGTGCATCGGCACGAGCCGCATCGCCAGCGCCGCCGCCATCGACCAGAAGCCGCCCAGCGCGACGCCCAGGATCACGCGCGCCGCGAGCAGCACGCCCAGGCTGGAGGCGGTGACGGCCATGACGTTGGAGAGCACGAGCAGCAGGGTCAGCGCGATCAGGACCAGGCGCCGGTCGAAACGCCGCGTCAGCAGCGGGATCGAGGGCGCGGCCACGGCGCCGACCAGCGCGGTCGCCGTGACGGTCTGGCCGGCGGCACCGGCGCTGATGTTCAGGTCGGCGGCCATCGCGGTGAGCAGGCTCGCGGGCAGGAACTCCGCCGTCACCAGACCGAAGACCCCGATCGTCAGCGAGGCGATCGCCGCCCAGTGGGCGGTCTCCCCGGCAGCGGCAGCGGGAGCGGCAGGGGCAGGGGCAGGGGCAGCCGGGGCGGCCGCCGCCGCCACCGACGCGAGCGCGGCGGAGACGGACTCTCCGCGTGAGGGGTGAGGGGATGCGGACCCGGGTGGTGGCGCGCCCACCGGGGTGTGGGGGGCGTCGAGGCAGTCGGTGCAGGTGGAAGACACGGCGGAGAAGAGGGACAGTGGGTATGGCCTTCAGCTTATGGGTAGGATCCTGGCGTTTCCATGCCGGAAGAGCCGAAATGCATGACGATTCCTCCAGAGCTCCCGTGGAGCCGCTGCCCCCGACGCCCTTGAAGCCCGCCGACCTGCTGACGCAGATCCTGCTGGGGCTGCGGCTGGAGGGCGTTGAATACGGCCGCTGCCTGCTGCGCGCGCCGTGGGCGGTCGCCTTCCCGGCGCGCAAGGAGGCGCGCTTCCACTTCGTCGCGCGCGGCACCTGCTGGCTGATGACGCCGGGCAGCGACTGGGTCCAGCTGAACGCCGGCGATGCCGTGCTGCTGCCGCGCGGCAGTGCGCATGTGCTGGCGAGCGCGCCGGACCTGCCGGCCGTGGAGATCGACTCGATCGCGCGCCGCGCGGTCGCGGAGGACATCTATCTGGTCGGCGCGGAGGCGGTGGCCATGGCCGGCGCTGGGGCTGGCACGGATGCGGAGACTGCCTCCGGAGAGGACCCGCCCGACGTCATGTTCTGCGGCGCGATGCGCTTCAACCTGGATCCGTTGCATCCGCTGCTGGCGATGATGCCGGACGCGATGCGCGCCAACGACCTGGCGCGCCGAGACCCGACCGTGCCGACGCTGCTGGAGGCGATGGAGCGCGAGGTGGCGCTGGACCGCATCGGCGCCTGCGGCATCCTCGCGCGGCTGGCCGACGTGCTGGCCGCCAGCATCATCCGGGCCTGGGTGGAATGCGCCTGCAACGATGCCAGCGGCTGGATCGCCGCCGTGCAGTGCCCCGGCATCGGCAAGGTGATCGCCGCGATCCATGCCGAGCCCGAACGCGACTGGAGCGTGCCCGAGCTGGCCGGCCTGATGGGCGCCTCGCGCTCGCGCTTCGCCGAGGCGTTCACGAAGGTCGTCGGCGACAGCCCGGCGAAATACGTCGCCAAGGTCAAGATGTTCCAGGCCCGCCGCTGGATCGCGCATGAAGGCATGCGGGTCGCCGTCGCGGCGGACCGGCTCGGCTACGACTCCGAGGCCTCGTTCAGCCGCGCGTTCAAGCGCATCGTGGGCCAGCCGCCCGGCGCGCTGCGGCGCTCCGCCGCGCGGCCGCCTGCCGGCTGACATCGCACGGGTGGAGCAAGGACGAAGCAGGGACTGGGCAGGGCCCAGGCCGGCCGGGCGGGTCGTCGTATGACGCGGGCTAACCCGGAGTCGACGGCCTTTACACCCCCGCGTCGCGGGGATCCCCCGTGGATCGGGGTGTACGCCGCACGGCACCCGCAAGTGCCGATGCCATCGGGGTTTCCTGCGGGGTACCTCGAAAGTTCGTGACACTTGGCACAGCTTGTGCATCGTCCCCTCTGTTCAGCACCGCACCGAGCGTGGTTGTGCCGCGCGGGGTGTCCACACCTTTTCAGGGGAACGTCCGATGTTCACGCGAATCAAGAGCTTCAAGAGCCTCAAGAACACCTGGCTGCCGATCGCAGCCCTGGCCTTCGGCGCGGCGACGTCCGCGCAGGCGGCCGCAGTCTTCGTCGAAGGCGGCGGCGATGCCGGCGAAACCATCGTCACGGCCAAGACCTTCCTGGGCAGCGGCCCGATCGACGCGATCCAGGGCTCGATCGACGGCGACGCGGACCTGTTCGCGATCTACCTGACCGCGGGCACGGCGTTCTCCGCCACGACCACCGCGTCGGGCATCGACTACAACTTCTTCGACACGGTGCTGTACCTGTTCGATGCCGCCGGCAAGGGCCTGATCGGCAACGACGACGACGGCAACGTGGGCGGCTCGCAATCGACGCTGAGCAACTACATCCCGACCGTGAGCGGCCTGTATTACCTGGCCATCACCGGCGCGAGCTACACGCCGGTGAGCGGCGGTTCGGCGATCTTCCCGTCGCTGCTGGGCCAGGGCGGCAACGTCGCCGCCAATCCCGGCGCCGGCGCGCTGACCGGCTGGAGCAGCCTGACCAGCGAGTTCGGCGAATACGAGATCCAGCTGGTCGGCGCGAGCGCCTCCGCCGCCTCCGACGTGCCCGAGCCCGGCAGCCTGCTGCTGGCCGGCGCCGCCCTCGGCGTGGCCGGCCTGATCCGCCGCCGCAAGCCCGTCACCACCGCACAAGCCTGAGGAGCCGCCCATGACGACTTCGACTCACACCAAGAACAGCACCGCCCCCCGTCTGCGCGTCCTGAGCGCGCTGCTGGCCCTGGCCGCCTGCGGCGGCGCCTATGCGCAGCACGCCAAGCTCGACGGCGCGCTGTCCGACATCGTCGACCAGCAGTCGCGCCGCCAGCTGCGCTCGCTGGCCGTCGAGACCGATGAGATCAAGCCCTACGTCAAGTCGATGTCCGACGCGCAAGGCCGCGTGCTGGTCGACATCTACCTCGAGGCCGGCACCTCGATCGACGACTTCAAGGCCCAGCTCGAGGCGTCCGGCGCGCAGGTGACCGGCGTCAACCGCGCGTTCAACCACGGCGCGATCTCGGCCTACGTGCCGACGTCCGCGCTGGCCGCGCTGTCCGGCACCAGCGGCCTGCACCTGGCCAAGCTGACGCGCCGCCCGCACAAGAACGTCGGGCTCACCACCTCGCAGGGCGCGCCGGTGCTGCGCAGCAACGTCGCCAACGCCGCCGGCTGGACCGGCGCGGGCATCACGGTGGGCGTGCTGTCGGACTCCTATGACGGATCGCCGCTGAGCTTCACGACGGTGCGTGCCGCCAACGACATCGCCTCCGGCGATCTGCGTCCGCCGAAGTGGGTCCTCGACATCGGTGCCGACCCGAGCAACACCGACGAAGGCCGCGCGATGATGCAGATCGTGCAAGACGTGGCCCCGGGCGCGGACCAGTGCTTCGCCACCGCCTTCGCCGGCGAGGCCGCCTTCGCCGACAACATCCGCCGGCTGCGCACGGAACCCGCGTGCCGCGCCGACGTGATCGTCGACGACGTCTTCTACTACGACGAGCCCTTCTTCTCCGACGGCCAGGTTGCGCAGGCGGTCAACGACGTCGTCAACAGCACGACGCTGGCGGGCCGTCCGGTCTCGTACTTCTCGTCGGCGGGCAACCAGGGCTCGGCCGGCGGCGGCGGCGCGATCGACGTGCCGGTCGCGACCTTCTCGACCACGCCGTCCAACCTGGGCAACGTCAACCTGGCGTCGCTGAACACCTGCACCAGCTCGCCGGCCTCCGGCAGCACCAAGGCCAACCAGGGCGGCGGCTTCCTGGACTTCGGCGGCGGCACCTACGCGCTGCCGGTGACCTACAGCGGTTCGGGCTCGACGCTGCTGCTGCAGTGGGACGACCTGTTCTACCAAGGCAAGGTCACGACCGACCTGAACTTCTACCTGATCAACGCCGCGGGCAACTGCGTCTTCACCTTCGCGACCAACAACATCGCGGCGGACTTCGGCGAGGAGATCGTCGGCCTGTCGGGCGGCGCCAGCGGCACCTACCGCATCATGGTCGGCCGCACGAGCGCCGGCACCAAGCTGGCCTCGCGCGTGCGCCTGGTCAATCTCGACGGCTGGGGCGGCGCGCCCTTCCAGGTGCGCAGCGGCCCGACGACCTTCGGCCACAGCGCGGCGGCCGGCGCCAACAGCGTGGCGGCCTACCGCTACAGCTTCCCGGCGACGCAGCAGAGCCCGTTCATCCCCGCGTTCGAGAGCTTCAGCAGCCCCGGCCCGGTGACGATCGCGTTCGACGCCGCCGGCAACCGCCTGGCGGTGCCCGAGACCCGCAAGAAGCCTGACATCGCCGCGCCGGACGGCGGCAACACGACCTTCTTCTATCCGAGCTCGGATTACGAAGGCGACGGCTTCAACAACTTCTTCGGCACCAGCGCGGCGGCTCCGCACGCGGCGGGTGTCGCGGCGCTGATGCTGCAGAAGGCCGGCGGCCCCGGCTCGCTGACGCCCAAGCAGGTCAAGAGCATCCTGCAGACCACGCCGGCGGCGCGGGTGATCCCGTTCTCCGGCGGCGCCGCGGTCAAGGGCTGGAGCCTGTACGACGGCTTCGGCCTGATCGACGCGGTGAATGCGTTGAACAAGCTGCCCTGAGCGCGCGTCTCGTCGTCCCGGTCTGACCGGGGCGTCTGAAGGCCTCCGAGGCCGCCGTCCGAAAGGTCGGCGGCCTTGTTCTTTTGGGGGCGTTCCTGTCGCGCCCTTCTTTGGGGTGTCCCGGCGTGCCCGAGACGGCGTTTCACGCTCGCCTGCTGACGGCTTTTTCACGTCGTTGCAATGACGTTCCGGAGGCGTTTTCAGACACCGGCTTTACAGGGTGGATCCCCCTTGTTCACGGGGGCTGCCACAGCCTGAAGACCGGACCCAGGACCCATTCTTGCTATGGACCCCTGCGAACCCGGGATGGGGGCTTTGAAGCCTGCCGGAACGGGTAAGTTCAGTCATGGTGCAGGGCTACACTCGCCGCTCGCGTACGCGTAGAGCACCCCTCAAGGGGCCGCCGGACAGATACAACATCAAGGTCGACACCATGCATGCGATGAGGAATCGGGATCACGGAAATCAAGCGCGACGGGCCACGCCGGCGGTCGCCTCCCTTGCTGCCGTCTCCGCCGCCGTACTGGCCGCGGTCGTGCTCGCCGCGTGCGGCGGCGGCAGCGGCGCCAAGGCCTCGCAGACCGCGGCCAAGGTGAACAAGGAAGAGATCACCGTCCACCAGATCAACTTCGTGCTGCAACGCCAGCCCAACGTGAAGCCCGAGCAGGTGGACGCCGCGTCGCGCCAGATCCTCGAGCGCCTCATCGACCAGGAACTGGCCGTGCAGAAGGCCCAGGACCTCAAGGTCGATCGCGATCCGCGGGTGGTGCAACAGATCGAAACCGCCAAGCGGGAGATCATCGCCAGGGCCTATGCTGACCGCATCGGCGAGACGGCCACCAAGCCGACGGACCAGGAAATCAAGCAGTACTACAACGACAAACCGGCACTTTTTGCCGAGCGTCGCATCTACAACTTGCAGGAAATCAACATCGAGGCGAAGCCGGATCAGTTCGAAGCGATCCGCGCCAAGCTGCAGGGTGCCAAGACCCTCCCCGAATTCCTCGAAGCGCTCAAGGCCGACAACTTCAAGTTCGTCGGCTCGCAGATGGTGCGCTCGGCCGAGCAGATCCCGCTCAACAACCTCGACGCGATCTCGCGCCTGAAGGACGGCCAGTTCATCATGAACGGCCAGGCCAACGGGCTCACCGTGCTGTTCCTCGCCGGCTCGCAACGCCAGCCCGCGACCGAGGCGCAGGCGCGCCCGTCCATCGAGATGTTCCTGCTGAACCAGCGCCGCGCGGAACTGGTCGCCAAGGACATCAAGGCGATGCGCGACAACGCCAAGATCGAATACGTCGGCAAGTTCGCCGATCTGGCCGCCTCCGCGCCCGCCGGCACTCCGGCGCCCACCCCCGATCCCGCGGTGCCGGCCGTCACGCCCGCCGCCTCCGACAGCCCCACCGGCGCCAGCGGCCCGGTGGACAACAACCTTGCCAAGGGCCTAGGCATCAAATGATGAATACGCGTCGCTTCCCGATCCTCTCCTTCGCTTCGGCGGCCTCCACGGCCGTCACGGCGGTCCTCGCGCTGTCCCTCGCCGGCGGCGCCGTCGCGCAGGCGCCGGCCCGTCCAGCCGCCGTGTCCACCGTGCCCGCCGCGCCGACCGGCCTGGCCTCCGGCGCCACCGCCGAATACCGCCTGGGATCGGGCGACGCCATCCGCATCAGCGTGTTCCAGAACCCGGACATGCTGCTCGAGACCCGCGTGTCCGAAGCGGGCACCATCACCTTCCCGCTGCTGGGATCGATCCGCATCGGCGGCCTGTCGATCAGCGACGCCGAACAGCGCATCGCCGACGGCCTGAAGAAGGGCAACTTCGTCAAGCAGCCGCAGGTCACCATCGTGGTCCTGAAGGTCACCGGCAACCAGGCCAGCGTGCTGGGCCAGGTGAACCAGCCGGGCCGCTATCCGCTCGAGGTCGCCGACACGCGCCTGACCGACCTGCTGGCCAACGCGCGCGGCGTGGCGTCCACCGGCGGCGACACGGTCGTGCTGTCCGGCGTGCGCGGCGGCAAGCCGTTCCGCCTCGAGGTGGACCTGCCCACGCTGTTCGGCGCCAACGGTCGCGAACAGGATGTGGTCGTGCTCAACGGCGACGTGCTGTGGGTCGACCGCTTCCCGATGGTCTACATCTACGGCGAGGTCCAGAAGCCCGGCCAGATCCGCCTGGAGCGCGGCATGACGCTGCTGCAGGGCCTGGCGGCCGGCGGCGGTCTGACGCTGCGCGGCACCGACCGCGGCATCCGCGTGCACCGCAAGGACGCGTCGGGCAAGGTGCAGGAGATCAAGCCCGGCATGGACGAGGCGCTGAAGGACGGCGACGTGATCTTCGTCCGAGAGAGCCTGTTCTGAATTGTGTGATGCCGGACCGTCGAGGTCCGGCTGAGGAGTGCCCGTGACGCCAAGCAAACTGTTTTCCATCCTGCGCGCGCGCTGGTCCCTGGTCCTGCTCGTCGTGCTGCTGACCACGCTGACCGCCTTCGCCGTCAGCCTGGTGCTGCCCAAGAAGTACGTCGCCACGGCCTCGGTGGTGGTGGACGCCAAGCCCGATCCGATCTCGGCGCTGATCTATCCGGGCCTGGCGTCGCCGGCCTTCATGAACACCCAGGTCGACGTGATCAGCAGCGACCGCGTCGCGCTGCGCGTCGTGCGCGACCTGCGCCTGTCGGAGGTCCCCGCGATCCGCGAGCAGTGGCAGACCGCCACCAGCGGCGAGGGCACGATCGAGCAGTGGCTGATCGCCTTCCTGCAGGCCAACATGGACGTGAAGCCCTCGAAGGAGAGCAACGTGCTGACGGTGGCCTACCGCGCGCCGGACCCGCAGTTCGCGGCTGCGCTCGCCAACGCCTTCGTCAAGGCCTACGTCTCGACGACGCTGGACCTGCGCGTCGACCCCGCGCGCCAGTACGCCGGCTACTTCGACCAGCAGGCCAAGGTCGCGCTGGAGAAGCTCGAGAGCACGCGCGCCAAGCTCTCCGCCTATGAGCGCGAGCACGGCATCATCGCCACCGACGAACGCCTGGACGTCGAGAGCAACCGCCTCTCGGAGCTGTCCTCGCAGCTGGTGGCGCTGCAGGCGCTGTCGGCCGAGTCCGGCAGCCGCCAGGGCCAGGCCGCGCGCGGCGCGGACCAACTGCCCGACGTGCTGGCCAACCCGGTGGTGATGCAGCTCAAGGCCGACCTGAGCCGCGCCGAGAGCAAGCTGCAGGAACTGAGCACCCGCTACGGCGACAACCACCCGCAGGTGATCGAGGCCAAGGCCACGGTGACCGACGTGCGCGGCAGGCTGCGCACCGAGATCGGGCGCGTCAGCGGCGGCGTCACCGTCACCAACACGATCAACAAGCAGCGCGAGGCGGAGATCCGCGCCTCGCTGGAGGCGCAGCGCGAGAAGGTCGCCAAGCTCAAGGCCGCGCGCGACGACGCCAGCGGCCTGATGCGCGAGGCCGAGAGCGCCCAGCGCGCCTACGAGAACATCACCACGCGGCTGACGCAGACCAGCCTCGAGAGCCAGACCACGCAGAGCAACGTCAACATCCTGACCGAGGCGGTCGCGCCGCTGAAGCCCTCGTCGCCGAAGATCCTGCTGAACACCGCGCTGGCCTTCGTCGCCAGCGTGATCCTGGCGGTCGGCCTGGCGCTGCTGCTGGAGATGCGCGACCGCAAGGTGCGCGATGCCGACGATGTCATGGCCGTGCTGCCGCTGCCGATGCTGGGCGTGCTGCCCGCGCCGGGCCGGCGCGCCTCGGCGCTGCCGTCGGCGGAACGTCGACTGCTCGGGCATACCGCCCGACCCGGCCGAGGGACCGCCTGATGTCCGATGTGAAGGAACCCATTCCGTTGGCCCAGAGGAAATCCGTGGACGCACCGACCAACAGCAAGTCTTCCGGCCCGGGCGTGCATGACCGCTCGATCGGCGCGATCATCGCCGAGACCCGCAACCTCAGCGCCGACCAGGTCGAGCGCGTGCTGCAGTACCAGCGCGAACGCGGCATCCGCTTCGGCGAGGCTGCCGTGGCGCTGGGCTACGCCAACGCCGAGGACGTGCTGGAAGCGCTGTCCAAGCAGTTCCACTACCCCTACGCCCCGAGCGAGCGCAAGGTCCGCAGCCCCGAGCTGGTGGCGCTGAACACGCCGTTCTCGTCGCAGGCCGAAGTCTTCCGCGGCATCCGCAGCCAGATCACGATGCGGCTGTACCGCGAGAACGAGCCGCGCCGCGCGCTGGCCGTGATCAGCCCCGACTCGCTGGACGGCAAGAGCTACTTCACGGCCAACCTGGCGGTGACGCTGGCCCAGCTGGGCGGCCGCACGCTGCTGGTGGACGCGGACCTGCGCCGCCCGCGCCAGCACGAGATCTTCGACGTCAACAACCAGGCCGGTCTGTCCTCGATCCTGTCGGGTCGCAGCGAGCCGCGCGTGATCCAGCAGGTGGAGGGCATGAACAGCCTGTTCATCCTGCCGGTGGGCGCGGTGCCGCCCAACCCGGTGGAGCTGCTGGAGCGGCCCGCCTTCGGGCTGCTGATGCGCGAGCTGGCCGGCAAGTTCGACCACGTGCTGGTGGACACCTCCGCGGGCCAGTACGGTGCCGACGCGGCGATCGTGGCCGCGCGCTGCGGCGCGGCGCTGGTGCTGGCGCGACAGAACAAGTCGCGGGTCACCGCGCTGCAGGAACTCACCGACAGCCTCGACGGCGTGTCCACGACACTCGTCGGGACCGTCATGAACGAGTATTGAGTCAGGGCCGCGAAGAGCCCTCGTCGGCCCGGCATGCACCGGGCCTCCGCCGCGACGCGCGCGATCCCCGCCGGATCGCGACGTCGCCGTCTGCCCGTCGCCGACCGTCTTTGCAGGGATCGCAGTGAAAGTCATGGCTAGCAATCTGTTCCTACGTTCGGGTGACCGCGCGGGCCCCGGGCCGGGCCGCGGCTTCTGGGCGCTCAACCGGCTGGCGCTGGTGGCGCTGGCCGTGGGCCTGGCGCTGCTGTACGTGCCGACCTTCATCGACTTCATCCACGGCCCGTGGCGCGGCGACCGCAACTCCCACGGTCCGATCGTGCTGGCGCTGTCGGCCTGGTACTTCTATTTCCAGACCCGTCGGCTGGCCTCGCAGGGCGAGACCTTCGACGTGCGGCCCGCGCCGCTGGCCGGCTGGTCCGTGCTGGTGCTGGGCCTGGCCGGCTATGTGCTGGGACGCTCGCAGTCGATCGCGCTGCTGGAGCTGGGCTCGCTGCTGCCGGTCCTGCTGGGGCTGGCGCTGATCCTGGCCGGCCCCGCCATCGCGCGTCGCT
Organism: Roseateles sp. GW821-FHT09H11; assembly: GCF_059415845.1. Classification (NCBI taxonomy): domain Bacteria; kingdom Pseudomonadati; phylum Pseudomonadota; class Betaproteobacteria; order Burkholderiales; family Sphaerotilaceae; genus Roseateles; species Roseateles sp. GW821-FHT09H11. The sequence continues at coordinate 61,625 of NZ_JBWKOA010000003.1, forward strand.
ACTGGTTCGCGTTCTTCCTGCTGCTGTTCGCGGTGCCGCTGCCGGCGTCCATCGTCGACGTCATCACCCAGCCGATGAAGCTGGCCGCGTCCTGGGGCGCCGAGCACATGATGTTCGCGCTGGGCTACCCGGTGGCTCGCGCCGGCGTGATCCTGCAGATCGGGCCCTACCAGCTGATGGTGGCGGACGCCTGCGCGGGCTTGAACTCGCTGTTCACGCTCGAGGCGCTGGGCCTGCTCTACATGAACGTGGTGCGCCATGAATCGGTGTTCCGCAACATCGCGCTGGCCATCCTGATCGTGCCGATCTCGTACTGCTCCAACGTGATCCGCATCCTCATCCTCGCGCTGCTGACCTACCACTTCGGCGACGACGTGGGGCAGGGCTTCATGCACGAGTTCTCCGGCATGGCGCTGTTCCTGACGGCGCTGATGCTGATCGTGGTCGTGGACGGTCTGCTGCGCACGTTCTCGCTGCGCTGGGCCCGCTGGCGCGGCAAGGAGGCGGCATGAGCACGTCGATGAATCCTGGAACCCCGGGAACGCCCGCCACCCCGCCGGCGTCGACGCCGCCCGCGATGCTGCGGCTGCCCAAGCTGTCCGTGGCCACCTGCCTGGCCGGCGTGGCGCTGATGGTCGTCGCGGCCGGCGGCGCGTGGCTGGCGACGCCGCGTCTGCAGGCGGTGCTGGGCGCGCCCAGCCTGGATGCGACCGTGCCCAAGGCCTTCGGCGACTGGCGGGCGATCGTGGACTCGGCGCCGCAGATCGACGTCTCGCAGGGCGTGGAGACGGTGCAGGAACAGCCCTACGACCAGACGGTGATGCGCACCTACGTCAACAGCCGCGGCGACCAGGTGATGGTGGCGCTGGCCTGGGGCGAGCGCCAGCGGCAGGACGTCAAGGTCCACCGGCCCGAGGTCTGCTATCCGGCGCAAGGCTACTTCGTGCGCGCGATCGGCGACGGCCGCCCGGTGCCGACGGCCGGTCGCGCCGAGCCGGTGCCCACGACGCAACTGCTGACCGAGGCCCGCGGCGGCGGCGGCTACGAGGCGGTGCGCTACTGGATCCGCATCGGCACGCAATACGGCGGCGACGGCCTGGCCGCGCGCTGGTACATCCTCAACGAGGGTTTCCGCGGCCGCATCCCCGACGGGATGCTGGTGCGCGCGTCGCAGCGGCTGAACCGGCCCGAAGGCGCCGCGCAGTCGCAGGTGGTGATGGAAGGTTTTCTGCGCGAGCTGGTGGACGCGGTGCCTCCGGGCACGCGGCCGCTGCTGGTGCGCTGAAGCCCGGATGACAGGATGACGGCGGCATGAGGATCGGATTGCGGACAGGATCAGGCACGGAGATCGGGCGCGGAGATCGGGCGGCGGGCGCGGTCGGACGGATCGCGGGCGCGTGGCGCGTCTGGCGCGACGGCCTGGACGGGATGTCCCTGCTCGGCCTGGCCGGGCTGCTGGCCGGCGCCGTCGCGATCGGCCTGATGACGGTGATGGTCGGCGGCATGGCATCGGACCGCCCCGCGCTGCTGGCGGTGCTGCCGCTGATGCTGGTCACGGCCTTCCTGTTCCTCTACAGCCGCGAGGCCTTCCTGCTGGCGGTGCTGCTGGTGCGCGCCGGCGCCAATCCGATTTTCGAGGAGACCCGGCTCGCGGCCATCGGCGGCCTGGGCGGCCTGCTGAACGCGCTGATCATCGTGCTGGCGGGGATCATCATCGCGCGCGATCCCAAGCGCGTGCCGCGCGTCGCCTGGATGGTGTGGCTGCCCTTCGTGGCGGTGCAGGCGCTGGGGCTGCTGTATTCGCCGGACAAGGTGCAGGCGCTGCGGCTCTATCTGGGCCAGCTGTCGGTGATGGCGCTGTTCCTGGTCAGCTTCTACCTGGTCAAGGAAGAAGCGGATCTGAACAGGATGCTCAAGTTGGTCACCTGGTCGTCGGTGCCTGTCGCAGTTGTCACGCTGATTTACATCGGCCTGGGCAAGACCGCTGGTAGCGTGGACGCCTTCGAAGCTTCCGCCGGCCGGTACGGCGGACCGTTCCCTCACGCCAACATCCTGGCGTTCTATCTCGTGTTGTCCGTGGGCGTCATCTTCTATCGCTGGAAGAGCGGTCTGGCCGGCCGCGGCGTCCTGGCGACCGCGACGGTCGTGCTCTATCTGCTGCTGCTGATCGGGCTGCTGTTCGCGACCAAGACCCGCAGCGCGTGGATCTCCGTGCTGTTCATCTTCGTCGTCTACGGCCTGTTCCGCGAGCGGCGCTATCTCATCTATCTGGTGATCGGCGGCATGCTGGCCATGCTGATCCCCGAGGTGCGCGAGCGCGTCGTGGGCCTGGCCGAAGGCAACCAGGTGGTGCAGTTCGCCAAGCTGAATTCCTTCGCCTGGCGCAAGCTGCTGTGGTCGGACGCGCTGTCGTGGATGGCCACCTCGCGCATGGCCTTCGGCTACGGCGCGGAGTCCTTCGTCTTCCATTCGCAGACCTTCTTCTCGATGGCCGGCGGCCGCAGCTGGGGCGCGCACAGCGCCGTGGTGCAGGTGTTCTTCGAATACGGCGCACTGGGCGTCGCGGCCTACGGCTGGGTCTTCCTGTCGACCGCGCGCATGCTGCGCGCGCTGCTGCCGGTGCGCAGCCTGCTGGCGCTGATCTCGCTGGCGCTGCTGCTGTCCAACTTCCTGGTCTCGCTGTCGGACAACATGCTGTCCTACCTCATCTACAACTGGTACTTCTGGTTGACGATGGGCGTGGTGTGCGCGCTGGCCTGCCGCATCGCCGGCGCGGCCGAGGCGCGCAAGCGCCTGCCGTGGGGCATCCGGCCGAGCAAGTACCGGCCGCGGCAGCCGCATGACCGCGTCAGCGAGTTCCCCGCCACGCTGCCCCGCGTCAGCGAGTTCTCGGCCACGCTGCCGATGCACGGCGCGGAGCACGCGCGATGAGCGTCGACCCGGACCGCGATCAGCGCCGCGACCAGGGCCTGGATCTGGCCCTCGCCGCCGGCCACCGGCCCAGCGAGCGCCAGCCCGCGCTGGACGGCGTGCGCGCGGTCAGCATCCTGGCCGTGCTGTGGACCCACCTGTTCCCGCTGCGCGTCGGCGGCACGCCGCTGAACGAGTCGCTGGGCATCTTCGGCATGGCGCTGTTCTTCATCCTGTCGGGCTACCTGATCACCGGGCAGCTGCTGAAGCGGCCGACGGTGTCGTCCTTCATCGCGCGGCGGCTGCTGCGCGTCGTGCCGGCCGCGTGGATCTGCCTCGCGGTGGTCTGGTCGGTCAAGCCGGAGAGCCTGGACACGGCGCTCAGCTACCTGCTCTTCTACGCCAACCTGCCGCCGCAGCGGCTGGTGCCGCCGACCGACCACTTCTGGAGCCTGTGCCTGGAGGTGCAGTTCTACATGCTGTCGGCGCTGCTGCTGTGGCTGCGCCCGCGCGCGATCTGGTGGCTGTTCCCGGCCCTGCTGCTGGCGACCACGGCGATGCGCGTCGGGCACCAGGTGACCGCGTCCAGCATCACCTGGTTCCGCTGCGACGACCTGCTGGCCGGCGCCTGCCTGGCGCTGCTGATGCACTCGCGCCACTGGGCCGTGGCACGCGACGTGCTTGCACGTACCGGCATGGTTCCGCTGTTGCTCGTCGTGCTGCTGGCCTGCAGCTTCCTGCCGCATCCGGGGGTGAATCCGCTGGGCTTCCTGCGGCCGTATGTCGCCGCGGCCTTCGTCGGATCGCTGCTGGCGCAGCCCACGCACCGCTTGTCGCGCGTGCTGGGCGGGCGGGTGTTCATCTACATCGCGACGGTCTCCTACGCCCTCTACATCTGGCATCTGCCATTGGCCGCCACCTGGCTGGGCAGCGGCGACGTGGTCACCAAGTACCTGAAGCGGCCGCTGCTGCTGATCGCGCTGTTCGCGATCGCGCATGTGTCGACCTTCCAGGTCGAGCGCCGGTTCAACGACCTCGCCAAGCGCGTCGGCGCCGGGCGCGGCCAACGGTTGAAGGAGGTCTGAGATGACGTCCACGACCCATGTGCCGCGCGCGCCTCGCAATGCCCGCGAAGACGCCGACTGGCAGGCCGATCTGGCCCGCTGCGGCGGTGCGTCCGCGCTGCGCCGCGAGCAGTCGCTGTGGGCGCTGCGGGTCTATCGCTACGGCCGGCGCGTCGACGCGATGCCCGAGGGCAGCGCGCGGCGCTGGTCCCTGCGCTTCTACTGGCTGGCCTTCCGCGCGGTGGAGACCGTCACCGGCATCAGCCTGCCCAAGGAATGCCGCATCGGGCCCGGCCTGCGGATCTGGCATTTCGGCGGCGTGTTCGTGAACCCGGGCACCGTCATCGGCGCGAACTGCACCCTGCGCCAGGGCGTGACGCTGGGCAACCGCGTCGAGGACGGGCCGTGCCCGGTGCTCGAGGACGGCGTCGAGCTCGGCGCCTATGCGCAGGTGCTGGGCGGCGTGCGCCTGGGCGCGGGCTGCAAGGTGGGCGCGATGTCGGTCGTGCTGCGCGACGTGCCGGCGGGCGCGACCGCGGTCGGCAATCCGGCGCGGGTCGTCGCGCGTGAGACGACGCCGTCGTCCGACGAGGTCGCCGCGCGCGTTCCGTCGGACCTCGCGTCCCCGATGACCATGGAGGAATGACACGATGACCTGGGATCGACGACGCTGGTGTGCGGCCGCGGGACTGAGCCTGACGGCCACCGCGCTGCCATCGGCGCTGTGGGCCGCCGGGGAGGGGCGTGACGCCCGCGCCGCGCGTGACACGCGCGCGGCCGACGGGGCCCGGGGCGAGCGTTTCGGCACGGTGCTGCGGCCGTTCTCGGCGCAGTCGCCGTGGAACAGCCGGCCGGTCGAGCCGGTGCTGGACGACTGGGAGATTCCCAAGGCGTCCTACTCGCCGGCGCTGGAGTCGGGCAAGTGGTCGACCGGCGTCTTCGTCTGCCAGCCGGATGATCCGCCGATGCGCGTGCTCGGCCTGCCGGGCCAGAAGGGCGTCTGGGATCCGGATGCCGAGACGACGCAGCCGGAAGTCGTGCTGCCGCACTGGCCTGCCAGCGTGAATCCGGCCGAGGGCCTGGACGGCCACGCCGACATCGTCGATGCCGAGGCGGGCATCATCCATTCCTTCTACAAGCTCACCCGCGTCGACGACCAGTGGTGCGCCAAGCAGTATGCCTGGACGCGGCTCGACGGCCGCGGCTGGGGCGACCCGGCCCACTACTTCCAGGGCGCGCGCGCGGCCGCGGTGCCGACGATGGGCGGGCTGGTGCGCCGCCATGAGCTGGAGGAGGGCGCCGGCCCGATCCGCCACGCGCTGGCGATCTCGCTGACTTTCAACGGGCTGAGCGCGGACCCGGGGTATGTCTTCCCCGCGACCTCGGCGGACGCCGGGCTCAACAACAACAACGGCCGCATCCCCGAAGGCGCGCTGCTGATGCTGCCGCCGGACTTCGACGTCTCCAAGGTGGACGACGCGCGGCTGCGCCGCATCGCCGAGGCGCTGAAGGTCTACGGCGGCTACGTCGTCGATCGCAACGTGGGCACGCCCTTCGTCGTCTATTGCGAGATCGGCAGCAACGCCAAGCTGCACACCGCCAAGCTCTGGAACAGCCGCGCCGCCAGCGACCTGGAGCGCATGCGCCTGGCGCTGCGCCGGGTGAGCTCGGCCAAGGGCTGGCTCGATGGCAACGGCAAGCCGGTCGAATTGCGCCAGCCGATGAACCTGCTGTCCATGCGCGGCGCGTGGCGCTCCGAGCGCGACGACGCGCAGGCGCGCTTCGAGACCTGGCAGCAGGCCGTCGTGCTGAAGGACGCCAAGGCGGGCCTGGCCGTCGTCAACAACTCGGGCCGCCACATCACCGCGGTGAACTGGGCCAAGCCGCAGCCGGGCCAGAAGCTGACGCTGACCGCGCGCACCGGCAACGGCGCGACGCTGCGCCTGCAACTGCGCGGCGGCGAGCAGGGCGCCAAGGGCGCCGTCGCCTACGACAGCGGCGACCTGGCGGACGGCAAGTCGGTCACCTTCGAGTGGCCAGAGAAATTCGCGGGCTCGCGCCTGGTGGTGCGTGCCACGGCGTCGGGCGATTGCTGGGCCCGCGGCGACCTGCTGCCGGCCTCGACCTGACAGATCCGCGCTGAATCCGGGAGGAACGATTGATCACGAAGCAGTTGGATGACCAAGCCCCTCAAGGCCAGCCCCCGGCCGGCGCGCGCCCGCGCGTCGCCTACCTGGTGAACCATTACCCCAAGGTCAGCCATACCTTCATCCGCCGCGAGATCCTCGCGGTCGAGCAGCAGGGCCTGGACGTGCTGCGCCTGGCCATCCGCGGCTGGGACGACGACGCGCCCGATCCGATCGACCAGGCCGAGAAGGCCCGCACGCACTACCTGCTGAAGGACGGCACGGTCGGCCTGCTGAAGGCGACGCTGGCGCAGGCCGCGCGCGCGCCGGGCCGCTTCCTGTCCGCGCTGAAGCTGGCGCTGCGCATGAGCCGCCGCGCCGACCGGCCCTGGCCCTTCCACCTGGTCTACCTGATGGAGGCCTGCGCCGCGATGCCGGTGCTGCGCGCCGCGCGCATCCAGCACCTGCACATCCACTTCGGCACCAACCCCGCGGAAGTGGGCATGCTGATCGAGGCGCTCGGCGGTCCGGGCTACAGCATGACGGTGCACGGTCCGGAGGAATTCGACCGTCCCGACTTCCTGCACCTGGGCGCGAAGATCCGCGGCGCGCGCTTCGTCGCCGCGATCACTTCGTTCTGCCGCAGCCAGCTGTCGCGCTGGGTCGCGTACACCGAGTGGCCCAAGCTGCGCATCGTCCATTGCGGGCTGGATCCGGAATTCCATTCGGTCGAGGCGCCGCCGCCGCACGGCAAGCGCCTGATCTGCATCGGCCGCATGACCGAGCAGAAGGGCCATCTGCTGCTGATCGAAGCCGCCGCGCTGGTCGCGCGCGAGGTGCCGGACTTCGAGCTGGTGCTGGCCGGCGACGGCGAACTGCGCAAGACCATCGAGCAGCGCATCGCGCAGCTCGGCCTGCGGCGCAATGTCCGCATCACCGGCTGGATCTCCAGCGACACCGTGCGCAGCGAACTGCTCGCGGCGCGCGCGCTGGTGCTGGCGAGCTTCGCCGAGGGCCTGCCGGTCGTGATCATGGAAGCGATGGCGCTGGGCCGCCCCTGCGTCAGCACCTGCATCGCGGGCATCCCCGAGCTGATCCGCGACGGCGAGAACGGATGGCTGTTGCCCGCCGGCGATCCCGAGGCGCTGGCGCGCGCCATGCTCGCCTGCCTGAGGCTGGACGACGCCGAGCTGGCGCGTGTGGGCCAGCGCGCGCGGGCGTCGGCGCTGGAGCGCCACGACGTTGATCGCGAGGCCGCCAAGCTGGTCGCGCTGTTCGAGGAGTACGCTTCGCCCGCGAAGACCTATTCGCCTCATCGTGCCGCATCGGCCGCGAAGGAGGGGGCGCATGCCTGAGCTGTTGTCCACCGTGTCCGCCGTGGCCTGGACGCTGATGCTCGTGATCAGCCTGCTGGTGCTCGCGCCGGCGGCGCTGGTGCTGTGGCAGGTGCTGCTGGCGCTGCTGCCGGACCGCCGCGAGCTGCCCGCGTTCGAGCGGCCACCGCGCATCGCCGTCGTCATGCCGGCGCACAACGAAGGCCGCGGCCTGCGGCCGACGCTGATGCAGGCGCTGGCGCAACTCGGACCATCGGACCGCATCGTCGTCGTGGCCGACAACTGCAGCGACGACACCGCCGCGCAGGCGCGCGAGTTCGACGTGACCGTGGTCGAGCGCACGCACGCGACCGAACGCGGCAAGGGCTACGCCCTGGACTTCGGCGTGCGCGCGCTGGAGCGCATCTCGCTCGAGACCGGGCAGGCGCCGGACGTCGTGATCGTGCTGGATGCCGACTGCACGCTGGGCCCGCAGCTGTTGACGCGCATCGCCGCCGTGGCGCATGCGACGGGCCGGCCGGTGCAGGCGACCTACCTGATGTCGGCCGCCAACGATGGCCTGAAGGCGCGCGTGGCGGAGTTCGCGATGCGCGTGAAGAACCTGGTGCGGCCGCGCGGCATGCACCAGGTCGGCCTGCCTTGCGGGCTCTACGGCACCGGCATGGCCTTCCCGTGGGACGTGGCGGTGCAGGCGCCGCTGGCCAGCGGCCACCTGGCCGAGGACATGCAGCTGGGCGTGCGCCTGGCCCAGCTGGGCGCGCCGCCGCTGCTGTGCGAGGACGCGCGCGTGACCAGCGTCTTCGCCAACAGCAGCGAGGGCGAGGCCAGCCAGCGCACGCGCTGGGAACACGGTCACCTGGCGATGCTGGTCGGCGAAGGGCCACGGCTGCTGTGGCAGTCGATGCGTCCGGGACGCGGCGCGCAGCTGCTGCAGGTGATGGACATGCTGGTGCCGCCGCTGGCGCTGCTCGGCATGCTGCTGGTCGGCTGGACGCTGGTCCAGCTGCTGCTGGCGCTGGTGCTGGGCTGGACGGCGCCGTTCGTGCTGTCGCTGCTGGGCCTGGGTGCGCTGCTGCTGGCCATCGTGCTGGCGCAGCACCGCTGGGCCGGCGACATCCTGACGCTGGGCGAGCTGGCCCGCGCGCCGTTCATCCTGCTGGCCAAGATTCCGCTGTACCTGCGCTTCATCGTCAAGCGTCAGGTGGACTGGGTGAGAACCAAACGAGATGTCTGATCCCATGAGCCTCACACCCCCTCCGCCGGCGACGTCCGCCACGCCCGCGACGTCCTTGCCTCCGGTCGCGTCCACGGCGTCCACGACACCCGTGACGCCCGTGACGCCCGTGACGCCCGTGACGCCCGCCGGCGCCACGGACACCGGCCCCGCGGCGCTGCCGACCATCCACGTCGACGGGCTGCCCTTCGTCGCCACCACGGTGCCGGTGTTGACCGCCCACATCGTCGACGAGGCCACCGCCGGTCGCGGCGGCTGGGTGGTGACGCCCAACATCGACATCCTGCGCCGCTGGCGCCTGGAGCCCGCCTTCCGCGCGCTGGTGGCCGATGCGACGGTGTTCACCGCCGACGGCCGTCCCATCGTCTGGGCCAGCCAGCTGCAGGGCACGCCGCTGCCGACGCGGCTGACCGGCTCCGACCTGTTCAACGCGCTGATGGGCGCGGCCGCCGCGGCCGGACTGCGCATCGCGCTGATCGGCGGCAACGAAGGCGCGGCCGAAGCCGCCGCCGCGCGCCTGATCCCGGAGGCCGTGGCCGCGGGCCGCGTGCGCTGCCTGTGCCCGCCGTTCGGTTTCGAGCAGCAGCCGCAGGAGATGGCCAGGATCGAGACCTTGCTGACGGGCTGGCAGCCGCACATCGTCTTCATCGGGCTGGGCTCGCCCAAGCAGGAGAAGCTGGCCGCGCGTCTGCGACCGCTGGCGCCGCGCGCCTGGTACCTGGGCGTGGGCGTGAGCTTCAGTTTCGTGGCCGGCGACGTGAAGCGCGCGCCGGGCTGGATGCAGCGCAGCGGCCTGGAATGGGTGCACCGGTTGACGCAGGAACCCGGCCGGCTGGCGCGGCGTTACCTCGTCGACGGCATTCCCTTCGCGGCCGGGCTGCTGTGGCGATCGGCCACGCGGCGCGGCCGGAGTTCGGCAGTCTGAGCAAGACCTGGCCCCGCGCCGATCACGAGCTGCATTCCGAACCCGTCCCGACTTCTGACTCCCGACGCCAGATTCCGTCCCGCCCCCCACGGCCCCGACCTGGTCCCACCTTTCCGGATTCCGCATGACCGACTTCCTGTTCAACGGCTACTACGGCTACCGCAACACCGGCGACGACGTGTTCTGCGTCGTGGCGGACTGGGGCAGCCGCAAGTACTGGGGCGCCCGCGACCTGGCCTTCGTCGCCACCGAGCTGCCGGTGTTGAGCCAGCCCGCGCAGGCCATCATCCCGATCGAGCGCCGCTACCCCGGCCAGCAGACGCTGTCGCGCACGCTGTCGGGCCTGAGCGCGCGGCACATGGTGTATTTCGGCGGCTCGACGCTGCACTCGCCGCAGGAGCTGTGGGTGAACCTGCTGCGCCAGTCGCTGGTGCAGAAGGTCGGCCGCAAGTCGATCGCGGCGGCCGGCGTGTCGGTCGGCCCGTTCAAGTCCACGGACGGTGAACGCGAGATCCGCAAGCTGATCGGCGAGATGAGCTACATCGCGGTGCGCGATCGCGCCTCGTTCGAGATCGTGAAGGCGATGAACGTCGACACGCCGGTGATCCAGGCCTTCGATCCGGCGCTGCTGATGCTGGACGTGATGGCGGACTCGCCGGCGCCGGTGCTGCCGGCGCGGGCGACGGGACGGCCGGTGATCGGCGTGAGCGTGTGCAACGTGGAGCGCTACTACGGCAAGGGCAACCTGGAGAACGAGCAGCGCCGCGTGGCCTCGGTGAAGGCGACGGTGAAGGCGCTGGCGGAGGAGGGTTTCGCGCTGCGCTTCTTCGTGTTCAACGGGCATGCGGCGTCGGGCGACGACGCGGTGACCGACGAGGTGATCGCCTCGCTGGACGGCTATCCGCATGTGGAGCGGCTGCCGTACGACGACGATCCCAAGCGGGTCTACGCCGAGCTGCAGCGCTGCGACGCGATCTTCGGCGTGCGGCTACATGCGTGCATCCTGGCCTACACGGCGGGCGTGCCCTTCATCCTGGTCGAGTACCACCGCAAGTGCGGCGACTTCCTCGACGAGATCGGCTACCGGCCCGAGGGTCGCGTGGGCGATGCGACCGCCGATCCGGTCGAGGCCGCGCGCCGCATCGCGAAGCTGGCCGTCGGCGGCCGCGCCGCGCCGCCGTGGACGCGTTCGATCCAGGACTCGTGCGAGATGGCGCGCCTGAACTTCACGGCCGCGCCGTACAGCGAGGGGCGCCGCTGATGTCCGTGCCGTCTTCCTCCTTCGCTCCTTCCGGCGGCGTCGACGCGGTGCCGCGGATCTCCGTCGTCATCCCGCTCTACAACAAGGAAGGGCAGATCGCCCGCGCGCTGGATTCGGTCTTCGCGCAGAGCTTCCAGGACTTCGAGATCGTCGTCATCGACGACGGCTCCAAGGACCGCGGCGCCGACGTGGTCGCGGCGATCGCCGATCCACGCGTGCGGCTCCATCGGCAGGCCAATGCCGGCGTGTCGGTGGCGCGCAATCGCGCCGTCGAGCTCGCGCGGGCGGACGTGATCGCCTTCCTCGACGGCGACGATGCCTGGTACCCCGATCACCTCGAACGCCTGTGGCAACTGCGCGCGGACTACCCGGGCACCGTCGCGTGGGCGATGAACTACCACGTCGTGGACCTGGCCGGCAGGCTGACGCCCGGCGTATCGGTCGTGACCGAGCCGCGGCTGGTGCTGACGCCGGAGAACTACTTCCGCATCGCGCGGCATGGCACGCCGGTCTTCTCGTCCGCGGTGGCGGTGGACAAGGCGGCGCTGCAGCGCGTCGGCGGATTCCCCGCCGGCGTGCGGCTGGGCGAGGACCTGGACACGTGGATCCGGCTGCTGTTCTCGGGACCGATCGCCTTCGACGCGCGGCCCGGCGCGTACTACCACGCGGACGGCGACGACCGCGCGCTGGTGCGCAACCCGCCGCCGCCGCGCTACGTGTTCTTCGACACCGACGAGGCCTGGATGCGCGCGCATCCCGAGGCCACGCAGGTGGCGCAGGACATCGAGGCCTTCCACGATTTCTTCCGGCTGGCGCATGCGCATCACCAGATCAAGTGGGGCGACAAGGCCGCGGGGCGCGCAGTGCTCAAGGACTGCCGCTCGCGCGCCTTCGCGGCGGAACGCGATCGCCTGAAGCGCCTGAGCCTGCTGCCGCAGCCGCTGTACCGCGCGCTGGGACGGGTGCAGGCGACGCTGCGGCGGCGCGCCGAGGCGCCGTCGGCGTCGCCCTCGTCGCCCTCGTCGCCCTCGTCGCCCTCGTCGCCCTCGTCGACCACGCAGGCGTCGCGGGGCTGACGTGGGACAAGGCAAGCTCGGGGCCAACCTGGTCAGCAACGTCGCGTTCTTCGCGCTGAACATCGTCGTCTCGCTGTGGCTGGTCTCGTACCTGGTGCGCCAGCTGGGCGTCGCCGCCTACGGCCTCGTGCCGCTGGCGGTGACCGTGGCGGGCTACTTCAACGTCATCACCGCGGGCTTGAATGCCGCGGTGGGGCGGCATCTGACGGTGGCGATGAGCAGCGGCGACCAGGCGCGCGCCAACGGCATCTTCAACTCCTCGCTGTGGGCGTCCGCGCTGGTCGGCCTGCTGATGTGCGTGCTGGGCCTGCCGCTGCTGACCCAGATCGCGCACTGGATCGACGTGCCGGCCGGCTGGGAGCGCGACGCGGGCTGGCTGTTCTTCCTCACGGTGGGCGGGCTGGCGGTGACGACGCTGGGCACGCCCTTCCAGTCGGTGGTCTACAGCCGCAACCGCTTCGACCTGCAGAACCTGGGCAACATCCTCGGCCTGGTGGCGCGTGTCGTCGTCGTGCTGGTGCTGTTCCAGCTCACGATGCCCAAGCTCTGGCACGTCGGCGCGAGCGTGCTGTGCGCGGCGCTGGCCACGATCGGCGTGGTGATCGTGGCGTCGCGCCGGCTCGCGCCCGCGCTGCGACCGCGTCTGGACGGCTTCTCATGGCCGGTGGTGAAGGAACTCGGCGGCACCGGCGGCTGGGTCTTCATCAGCCAGATCGGCACGCTGCTGCTGATCAACATCGACCTGCTGGTGGCCAACAAGGTCGTCGGCGCGGCGGCGGGCGGACAGTACGCGCTGGTGCTGCAGTGGTCGATGCTGCTGCGCAATTTCGCGCTGGTGGTGTCGGGGGTGTTCGGTCCGACCATCCTCACGCTGCACGCGCAAGGCAAGCTCGACGAGATGATCGACTACGCGCGCGCCTCGGTCCGCAACCTCGGGCTGGTGATGGCGATCCCGATCGGCATCGTCTGCGGCTTCTCGGAGTCGATCCTGCATGTCTGGCTCGGTCCCACGTTCGCGCCGCTGTGGCTGGTGATGGTGCTCGCGACCGGGCATCTGGCGCTCAACCTCGCCTACCTGCCGCTGCACAACGTCAGCCTGGCCACCAACCACGTGAAGGTGCCCGGCGTCCTGCAGGTCGTGGCCGGCGTGGTGAACCTGGTGCTGGCGATCGCGATGGCCAGGGCCTGGGGCCTTTACGGCATCGCCATCGCGGGCGGCCTGGTGCTGCTGCTGCGCAACCTGATCTTCACGCCGCTGTACGCCGCGCACATCCTGCAGCGGCCCTGGTGGACCTTCGCCCGCGAGGCGCTGCCCATCCTGATGATGGCGACGCTGGTCTTCCTGGCCTCGCTGGCGGTGTCGCGACTGGCGGTGCCGGCATCCTGGCCTGCGCTCGCGCTGGCCACCTGCAGCGTGGGCGCCGGCGCGGCGCTGATGCTGTGGACGGCGTTCCTGCGGCGCGAGGATCGCGACGCGGTGCTGGGCAAGCTGCGGCGCAAGCTGAAACGCGCGGGCTGAGGCCGCGCGCTTGAGACGGTATTCAGGGGCGCGCGCACATTGCGACGGCGCACCGGCGGGACCAGCATCCTCCACGGGAGCAGCAGGTGCCGCCACGATGGACGGACAACGGAGAAACACGGCATGGGAAGGCTCTCGAGGATGGTGCGGCGCCTGCTGGGACGACCGGCGCCGACGGTGACGTTCAAGTCGCGCGGCGACGGTTGCGGCATCGCCGGCCGCAACGATTTCGTATTCCCGGAACGGATCTCGCTCGGCCACCACGTCCACATCGAGGGCGGTGGCTATTTCAACGGGCAGGGCGGGCTGACGATCGGCGACCACGTCATCTTCGCGCCCGGTGTCGCGGTGATGACCTCGATGCATCGCTACAAGGACGCGACGATGGTCCCGTACGACGAGGTCGACCTGTTGCGTCCGGTCACCATCGAGCGCTTCGTCTGGGTCGGCATGCGGGCGATGATCCTGCCCGGCGTGACGTTGCGCGAAGGGACCATCGTGGGCGCCGGCGCGGTGGTCACGAAGTCCCATCCGCCGGGCGCGATCCTCGGCGGGAATCCCGCGGTGCAGATCGGCACGCGCGACATGGCGGCCTTCCAGGCGATGGTCGACGGCGGCCGGCACTACCTGAAGCTCAAGCAGGAGCAGGGCCTGCGCAAGCGCGAGGTCCTGGATCCGCGTTAGGCAGTTCAAGGACGTTCAAGGCAGTACGACGATGACGACGGCGCGGCTCTCCTCTCCCGACGCGGCGCGATCCGACTGGGTCGACATCGCCAAGGGCTTCGGCATCCTGCTGGTGGTGTATGGCCACGTCGCGCGCGGGCTGGTCAACGGCGGCGTGGCGATGGATCCGTGGTGGTTCACGACGCTGGACTCGGCGATCTACAGCTTCCACATGCCGCTGTTCTTCCTGCTGTCGGGCTGGTTCTTCGTCGGCTCGCTGACGCGGCGTGGCCCGCGCGACTACCTCGCCGGCCGCGTGGCCACCGTCCTCTATCCCTACGTGCTGTGGTCGCTGCTGCAAGGCGGCATCGAGTTGCTGATGTCGCGCTGGACCAGCAAGCCCGTCTCGCTGGCCGAGGTGCTCGCGCTGGGCTGGACGCCGCGGGCGCAGTTCTGGTTCCTCTACGCGCTGTTCCTGATGAGCCTGCTCGGCGTCGCGATGTGCTGGCGCCGCCCGAAGGCCGGCGTCGCCGCGTTGACGCTCACGGGCGCGGCGCTGATGGCCCTGCAGCAGCGTGACTGGCCGATGCCGGCGGCGCTGGTGTCCAGCCACCTGCTGTACTTCGCCGCCGGCGCCTGGCTCGGCGCGCGCGGGCTCGGCACGGCGACGGCCTCGCGGCTCGCGCTGGCGGGCGTGCTCGCGGGCGGAGTCGCCCTCATCGCGTTGCAGGCCGCGGGCATCGGCGAAGCCAAGCTGCTGCGGCTCGCCGCCGCGACGCTGGGGCTGTCGCTCGTGTGCGTGCTGGCCATCGCGCTGGCCACCGGCGGCCACGGGCAGCGGATGGCGGCCCTGGGGCGGGCGTCGATGGCCATCTTCCTGGCCCACATCCTCGTGGCCAGCGGTGTCCGCATCGTGTTGACCAAGGTGTTCGGCATCACCAGTCCCTGGCCGCATCTGATCATCGGCGTGGCCGCAGGCACGCTGCTGCCCTGGTGGTTCTGGCGCGCCGCCCAGGGGCGTGCCGCGATGGCGCTGTTCGAATTGCCCGCCGTCTGGCGCCGGCGCCTGGCCGGTTCCGCGCCACGCCGCCATGACGCGCCTGTGACCGCCGCCGCTCACGGCGAGCGCTGAAGGCTCGCCGCCGAGCCGTCCTTCGGGGACAACGCCGCCATGACGCCGCGTTGGTGCGGCGTTAACCTCTTTGGTGCGTATGGCGTGCAGCCGGCACCAGGCCGGGGCAAATCCAAGCTCCCGCGGCAACAACGTGGAGCGCCGACGTCCTTGCCGGGCTCGCGGGCTCCCGGTCGCGTGTGATCGCCACCGGGACTGCCATGAGCACCTCGTCCATCCCTGCGACTGCGTCCGACGACGTGCGTCTGTCCGTCGTCATCCCGCTCTACAACAAGGAAGGGCAGATCGTCCGCGCGCTCGACTCGGTCTGCGCGCAGACGGTCCGTGACTTCGAGGTGGTCGTCGTCGACGACGGTTCCACCGACGGCGGCGCCGCGCTGGTCCAGGCGTACGGCGATCCACGCGTGCGTCTTCTCCGGCAGCCCAACGGCGGGGTGTCCTCCGCCCGCAACCTCGGCGTCGAGGCGGCGCGATGCCCGGTGGTGGCCTTCCTGGACGCCGACGACACCTGGTACCCCGACCACCTCGAGCGGCTCTGGCGCCTGCGCCTCGAGTACCCGCAGGCCGTCGGCTGGGCCACGAACTACGAGGTCGCCTCCCCCGACGGCCGCCGCACGCCCGGCGTGAGCTCCGAGACCGCGCCGCGCGTCGTGCTGACGCCGGCGAACTACTACCGCATCGCGCTGCAGGGCTCGCCGGTGTGCTCGTCGGCGGTGATGGTGGACAAGGCCGCCCTGGCGAACGTCGGCGGCTTCCCGGTCGGCGTGCGGCTGGGCGAGGACCTCGACACCTGGATCCGCCTGATGTTCACCGGGCCCATCGTCTTCGACCCCAAGCCCGGCGCCTGCTACCACGCCGACGGCGACGACCGGGCGCTCAACCGCCATGCGCCGCCGGCCCGCTACCGGTTCTTCGAGACCGGCGAGGCTTGGCGCCGTGCCCATCCGGAGGCGGTCCAGGTCGGCGCGGACATGGAAGAGTTCCACAACTTCTTCCGCATCTCCCATGCGCACCACCAGATCAAGTATGGCGACAAGTTCGCGGGTCGCTCGGTGCTCAAGGGCGTCCAGACGCAGGTCTTCGCCGACGAGCGCCGCCGCCTGCTGCGCATGAGCCTGATGCCGCAGGCGCTCTACCAGGGGCTGACCCGCCTCAAGCGCGCGCTGCGCCCGCCGCCCGGCGCGGCGGCAACGGATTCCGCCTTCGATTCGACGCTCGATTCGACGCTGGGCGCGACTCCGGCCGCCGCGGCAGGCACGGCGACCGCTCCCGGGAAGCCGGCCGCCCGCGTTTACCCCTGACTGAGCGGGGCCGGGGACGCGGCGGCGTCATCCGGCTGGGTGAGAATCGGCGCCTTCGCGTTACGTCTCATCCCCGGGGAGCAGGTTTGAAAGTTCTCGTCACCGGCGCCGCCGGCTTCATCGGCATGCACGTGAGCCAGATCCTGCTGGCCCGCGGCGACCAGGTCGTCGGCCTGGACAACCTCAACGACTACTACGACCCGACGCTCAAGCACGCCCGCCTGGCGCGGCTGAGCGGGAAGCCGGGCTTCGAGTTCGTGCAGATGGACGTCGCCGACCGCACGGGCATCGCCGAGCTGTTCGCCAAGCACGGCTTCGATCGCGTCGTGCACCTGGCCGCGCAGGCCGGCGTGCGCTACTCGCTGGTGAACCCGCATGCCTACATCGAGTCCAACATCGTCGGCTTCACCAACATCCTCGAGGGCTGCCGCCATTCGGGCGTGAAGCACCTGGCCTACGCGTCCAGCTCCAGCGTCTACGGCGGCAACACGCACATGCCCTTCAGCGAGCATCACGGCGTGGACCACCCGGTCAGCCTGTACGCCGCGACCAAGAAGGCCAACGAGCTGATGGCCCACACCTACAGCCACCTGTTCAACCTGCCGACGACGGGGCTGCGCTTCTTCACCGTGTACGGGCCCTGGGGCCGGCCGGACATGGCGCTGTTCCTGTTCACGAAGGCGATCCTCGCGGGCGAGCCGATCAAGGTGTTCAACCACGGGAAGATGATCCGCGACTTCACCTACATCGACGACATCGCCGAAGGCGTGGTGCGCGTGCTCGACCGCACCGCGACGGCCGACCCGGCCTACGACCCGGTGCAGGCGGATCCGGCGCGCTCCAACGCGCCGTACCGCGTCTTCAACATCGGCAACCACGACCCGATCCCGCTGATGGACTTCATCGGCGCGATCGAGCAGGCCGTGGGCCGCGAGGCGGTCAAGGAGTTCCTGCCGCTGCAGGACGGCGACGTGCCGGCCACGCATGCGGACGTCGAGGAACTGGCCGCGTGGACGGGCTTCCGTCCCGCGATGCCGGTGCCCGAGGGCATCCGCCGCTTCGTCGCGTGGTACCGCGACTACTACCAGGTCTGACCGGCCGCCACCACCGACCGCCACTGCTTCCAGCTGGAGAGAACGAATGAAAGTGACGACCATCGGCACCGGCTACGTGGGTCTCGTGACCGGCGCGTGCCTGGCCGAAATGGGCAACCACGTGGTGTGCCTCGACGTGAACCCCGACAAGATCCAGGTCCTCAACGACGGGGGCATCCCCATCCACGAGCCGGGCCTGGACGCGGTCGTGGCGCGCAACCGCGCCGCGGGCCGGCTGCAGTTCACCACCGACGTGGACGCCGCCGTCGCGCACGGCACGCTGCTGTTCATCGCCGTGGGCACGCCTCCGGGCGAGGACGGCTCGGCCGACCTGCAGTACGTGCTGGCCGCCGCGCGCTCGATCGGCGAGCGCATGACCGACTACAAGGTCATCGTCGACAAGAGCACCGTGCCGGTCGGCACCGCGGACAAGGTCCGCGCCGCCGTCGCCGAGGCCCTGGCCCGGCGCGGCGTCGACGTGAACTTCTCGGTGGTCTCCAACCCGGAGTTCCTGAAGGAAGGCGCGGCGCTGGAAGACTTCATGAAGCCGGACCGCATCGTCGTCGGCTCCGACGACGAGCAGGCCACGCTGATGATGCGCGCGCTGTACGCGCCGTTCACCCGCAGCCACGACCGGCTGATGGTGATGGACGTCAGGAGCGCCGAGTTCACCAAGTACGCCGCCAACGCGATGCTGGCCACGCGCATCAGCTTCATGAACGAGCTGGCGCTGCTGGCCGAGAAGGTCGGCGCCGACATCGAGCTGGTGCGCCGCGGCATCGGCTCCGATCCGCGCATCGGCTACCAGTTCCTGTACGCGGGCGCCGGCTACGGCGGCTCGTGTTTCCCCAAGGACGTGAAGGCGCTGGTGCGCACCGGCCGCGAACACGGCCAGGACCTGAAGGTGCTGAACGCCGTCGAGGAAGCCAACGACCGCCAGAAGCTGGTGCTCGTGGACAAGGTGGTGGAGCGCTTCGGCCCGGACCTGAGCGGCCGGCGCTTCGCGCTGTGGGGCCTGGCCTTCAAGCCCAACACCGACGACATGCGCGAGGCGCCGTCGCTGGTGGTGGTGGAGGAACTGGCGCGGCGCGGCGCGGCGGTCGCGGCCTACGACCCCGTCGCGATGGGCGAGGCCGCGAAGCTGCTGAGCCAGGTGCCCGGCGTCAGCTTCTGCGAGCGTGCCGAGCACGCGCTGAGCGACTCCGACGCGCTGATCGTGATCACCGAGTGGAAGGAGTTCCGCACGCCGGACTTCGACCGCATCAAGACCGCGCTGAAGCAGCCGGTGGTCTTCGACGGCCGCAACCTGTACGAGCCGGCGACGATGGCGATGCTCGGCATCGAGCATCACGCGATCGGCCGCGGCACCGGGCCCAAGCCCGTCTGATCAGTCCTGCCGAAGCCCGGCTGACCGTCGCGCTGCCGACCGCCTGATCCAGCGCCGCGGCAGGCTGCATCAGCCCGCCGCGGCCGGTCCGGTCAACCGGCGCAGACGCTGCCGGCCGGTCCGCCGGTCTTGACCAGCGTCGGACGCAGCGTCGATTCAACGTTGTCCACGCCGCTACGGGCCCAGGTGGTCACCTTGAAGCTGGCCACGTTGGGCCAGACCAGCGTGGTCGACTGCCCGTCGGTCAGGTAGCCGCTGTCGTAGACCACCGCGCCGCTGACCTTGTCCGCGATGGTCATGCGGAACGAGGCCCCGCCGGTCGCGTCGACGTCCAGGCGGAAGGTCTCGCCGGTGGCCGGGACGGCCCAGGTGACCGGGTTCATCGCGCGGCCGGTGGCGTTGGCCTGCTCGATCTGCGTGATCGTCGCCGGGAACACCAGCGCCTGGCGCCAGGTGTCGAACTCGCCGCTGACCGTGCCCTTGGTGCGCCACCAGCCGCCGCGCATCGACAGCAGGTTCAGCGCCGTGCTGGTCACCGTCGAGCTGGTGTTGCCGTTGCCGTCCTTCCAGGCCGAGGCGCTTTCCACCGGGCGCATCGCCGCGCGCATCAGCTCCAGGTCGTTCGCGGTGGCGTTGCTCCAGCCGTTGCGGTGCAGCTTGAGGTCGGCACCGATCTCGACGTAGATGACGAAGGGCGTGCCGGTGTTGCGGTCCACCACGTAGGCGCCGTAGGCCTTCAGCGTTTCGGCCACCTTGCGCAGCTCGGGCGTCGCCAGGGCCTGCGCGTTGAAGCTGGCCGGCAGCATCATCAACGTGCCCATCGGGATCTGGCCGCTGTTGGTCGTCGCGGCATTGCTGTCGGCGGACGTGGCCGGGAAGCGGTAGGTCGGCGCGGCGCTCAGGCCGGTGGCGTCCAGCGACATGGCCAGCGCGTGGCGGTACATCGTGTCGCCGTCGACGGCTTCGGCGGTGCGGATCAGGCCGCCGAGCGTCGACACGCCGGCCGCGCGCGCGCCCTGGTAGTAGTGCGAGGGATCGCCCATGCCGCGACCGGCCAGCGGGGTCCAGGCGTACTGCTTCGCGACCCAGGCGCCGTTGACCTGCTTGAGGCCCCAGAACGAATGGACGATGCCGGTGCTCGGGTCGACGATCTCGGCGTGGCCGTCGGTGCCGGTGGCCGGCGTGGTCGCGGCCGGCCAGTGGGCGATGGTGACGCTGGGGCGATAGACCTCGCTGTCCGGGTCCCAGACGCCTTGCGTGGTGGCGCCGGTGACGACCATCGGCGTGTCGCTGGCGGAGGCTTCGAAGGCGGCGCTCGACCAGGCGCCGGCGGCGACGGTCGGGGTGTACAGCGCGGTGGGAATCGTCGCCGTGCCCAGCACCGGCGAGACCGGACGGCTGTTCCACGGCGAGTCCGGGCTGAACGGGCGGGCGAAGCTGCCGAAGTTGCCGGCCGTGCAGGCGGCCGCCGCGGCGGGGCGGGCGGTCGTGGCCAGCACCACCGACACGCCGGCGACGGCCTCGCTGGCCGCGGGGCTGACCGGCGTGCCGGCCGTGGCGGCGGGTACCGAAGCCACGATGGGCGGCGTTTCCAGCGATTGGATGGCGACCGTGGCGCCACTGCCGCCACCACCACCGCCGCAACCGGTCAGCAGCAGGCCGACCGCCAGGGCGCAGGCGCTCAGGCCGGTGGAAACTCGCAGGGAAGAAGAGATATTCGTCATGGTGATTGAATTACTGCTGATGCGCGTGAGCGCGTTGACGATTAATAGGCCTCGATCTCTTCTTCTTGCGCGCCGCGAATGACACGTCATTCGTCGGGCGGGATTCTTGTTACTGGATGTTGGCGACCCGGATATCTGGCTGCTGATTGCCTCCTTGCCCGGGAGGTGTTGCAGCCATGAGTCAGTATGGGGAGAGGACGCGGCGGTTCTCCACCCGCTCATCGGGTCGCGTGGCGTGATTCCGTGGAATATTCGGCGCCTCTCGGGACGTACCGTTTGAAACATCCGGGTCGAGGATTGACAACCCCACGAATGTCTCGGATCACGGGGTTATTGCGGTCCGTTACATACTCGAAGGTCGGGAGGGATATTCCGTTCGATATTCGAAATTGAAACCCGCAAAACGCACGGAAACGCGTCGGGAAAAACCGCCGGGACGTGTCGGCGAAACGCTGTCATCACGCCAGCGCGGGTCGGCGCGCCCGCCGATCGAGGGGGTGGACACGGGGCGGGCCCGCCGGGGGCGCGTGGGATACTGCCGCCTTCGTCTGAGGGAATCGAGATGGTCAAGATCAATGACATCGTGGTCGACAACGCCAAGCCGTTCGTGCTGTTCGGCGGGGTCAACGTGCTGGAGTCGGAGCAGTTCGCCGTCGACGTCTGCGGCGAGTACGTCCGCGTGACGAAGGAACTGGGCATCCCCTACGTGTTCAAGGCCTCGTTCGACAAGGCCAACCGCTCCTCGATCAAGAGCTATCGCGGTCCCGGCCTGGAAGCCGGCCTGAAGATCTTCGAGGCGGTCAAGAAGGCCCACGGCGTAGCCGTGCTGACGGACGTGCATGAGCCCCACCAGGCCGCCGAAGTGGCCGCCGTGTGCGAGGTGCTCCAGCTGCCGGCCTTCCTGGCGCGCCAGACCGACCTGGTGATCGCGCTGGCCAAGACCGGCCGGGTCATCAACATCAAGAAGCCGCAGTTCGTCAGTCCGCCGCAGATGAAGAACATCGTCGAGAAGTTCCAGGAGGGCGGCAACCCGAACGTGATGCTGTGCGATCGTGGCGCGCAGTTCGGCTACGACAACCTGGTCGTCGACATGCTGGGCTTCGGCGTGATGAAGCAGGTCAGCGGCGGCAAGCCGGTGATCTTCGACGTGACCCATGCGCTGCAGCAGCGCGAGTCCGGGGCCGCCGCGTCGGGCGGCCGCCGCGGCCAGGTGACGGAGCTGGCCCGCGCCGGCATGGCGATCGGCCTGGCGGGGCTGTTCCTGGAAGCGCATCCGGACCCGGAGAAGGCGCTCTGCGACGGTCCCAGCGCGCTGCGCCTGTCGCAGCTCAAGCCCTTCCTGGAACAGGTCAAGGCCGTCGACGACCTGGTCAAGGGTTTCCCGGCGCTCGACACGCAGTGAGGCGTGCCGCGGCGCAGGCCGCCTGTCACGCCCGTCCTGGCGTGGGGGTGACGGGCTGCGCTTGCGCGGTCGCCGGCAGGCGGCCGTTGAACAGCAGCCGGGTCACGGCGAAAGGCCGCACCACCCAGCGGTGGAAGGCTAGGCTCAGCGCCAGCGTGCCGCAGGCGATGAGCGCGAACTTCAGTGTCGCGGGCCAGTCCAGCGGCAGCAGCAGCAGCGCCAGCGCCACCACCATCAGGTGGTGGACCAGGAAGATCGTGTAGCTCGCGTCGGCGAGCGCGCTGCTCAGACGCTCGCCCACACCGCCGTGCGGGCGTCCCCGCCACCGGGCGAGCAGGCCGATGGCCGCCCCGGTGGCCAGCCAGATGCCGAGCAGTTCCACCGCCAGCGCCAACTCGCGCGCCAGCGCGTGGGGCAACGTGCCGCTGGCGGCGTCGCCCCAGTTGGCGGCGAAGGCCGCCACCGGCAGCAGCCACCACGGCGTGCGCAGCCAGCCGTCCAGCCATGTCGGGTGCTGTCGCATCGTCAGTCCGGCCAGGAACATCGGTGCATGGAAAGCCAGGTTGAACAGCGTCAGGCCTCCCGGACCTGGCGCATAGGCCAGGCCGCTCAGCCGGACGAGGACGAGCAGGGCGTGGCTCAGCAGGGCGCCGGCCAGTGCGACGGTCAGCCAATGGATCGGTATCGCCGCGCCGCCGCTGAATCCGGCCAGACGCTGCGCCGGCTTCCGGGTGATCCGGGCCATCCATCGCGGAGCGATGCCCCGCGCGGCCGGTTGCGCGGCCGGTGTCGGCATGGCGCCGCGGATTGCCACGCACCCCAGTACCAGCAGGTTCATCACCAGCAGGTCGCGAATGAACCAGAGGTGGGACATCGGCGTCGATAACGACGCCAGCGCGGCCCAGGGATCGCCGCCGCGGTGCCAGGCCAGCAGGGCGGTCTGCGCGGCGTTGAGCAGGGCCCAGCAGGTCAGCAGCGGCACGCCCAGGCGCACCATCTGGCGCAGCACCAGGTCCGGTGCCGCATGGCGCGTCAGGCTGCCGGCGAAGAGCAGTCCCGACAGCAGGAAGAAGCCGGGAACCCGGAAACTGTGGATCAGCGCGACCAGCGCGTCGAAGGCGACGCCGCGGTGCGTGTCGGCGACCAGCCAGTCCCCGGCGCTGACGAAGACGTCCGCGGCATGCAAGGCGATGCCCAGCACCATCAGGGTGGCGCGGATCCTGTCGAAGTCGATGCCGGCCGAGCCGGCTGCCGCGGTTGTCGCGGTGGTGGACGGCCCGCCAACGGCGGAACCGGCCACCCCCCCGTGCGGGGCGATGGGAACGTGCATGGCTTACCTCCTCTGCACCAGCCGGCGCCTCTCCGTGCGCCTGAGCCCGCGACTGTACGAGGGGCGCACCGATCACGTGCATCCACCTGTAAGCAGTTCTTTCAGAGCCCCCCGGAACGAGGGGGAGACTCAGCGGAGCAGGTCCTCGGCAAGCCGGGAGACGATGCGCGTGGCGGTGTGGCCGTCCCACAGTGGCGGGCGGCGCACTTCAACGTTGGGCTGGCCCTCACCCCCATCTTCTCCCGCAAGCGGGAGAGGGAGTTCCGCACTGCGCCTGCCACCCCCTCTCCCGCTTGCGGGAGAGGGCAGGGGTGAGGGCCTGCGGCCGTCGATGTCATCGAGCCGTTGCAGCGCCAAAGCCAGGATCCGCGCCGGATCGGTGCCGGCAATCTGGTTGGTGCCGAGGTCCACCGTCACCGGCCGCTCGGTGTTGTCGCGCAGCGTGAGGCAGGGGATGCCCAACGCGGTGGTCTCTTCCTGGAGTCCGCCGCTGTCGGTGAGGACCAGCGCCGCGCGGCGCCACAGGGCCAGGAACGGGCGGTAGGGCAGGGGAGGCAGCAGGTGAAGCCCCGGCGCGGGCGTGAGGCTGAGTGTCTCCAAACGAGCGCGCGTGCGCGGATGCACCGGGAACAGCAGCGGCAGCCGGGCCGCCAGCGTGCCGAGCGCCTGCATCAGTGCGGCGAGCTGCGCCGGATCGTCCACGTTGGCCGGCCGGTGGAGCGTGACGACACCGAATCGGCCCAGGGTCGCATCGCTGGCGCCAGCGGCGGCGAGCGCCGCCTGCGCCGCTGCTTCGGCGGTCTGCGCGTCGGCATCGCCGGCATCGAGCCGTTGCAGCTGGAAGAGCAGGTTGTCGACCATGACGTGGCCGACCTCGACGATGCGGGCGTCCGGATGGCCTTCGCGGCGCAGGTGCGCGGCCGCGCTGGGTTCGGTCGTGAAGAGCCAGTCCGCGATCGCATCGGTCGCGCGGCGGTTGATCTCTTCGGGCATGGTCATGTCGCCGCTGCGCAGGCCGGCCTCGACGTGCGCCACCGGCACGCCGAGCTTGCGCGCCGTCAGCGCGCAGGCCAGCGTGGAATCGACATCGCCGACGACGATGCAGGCCGCGGGACGGTCCGCGATCACGTGCGGCTCATAGGCCTGCATGATCCGCGCGGTCAGCTGCGCATGACCGCCGCCATGGCAGTCCAGCGAGACGTCGGGCGGCGGCAGGCCGAGTTCGTCGAAGAACACGCCGCTCATCGCGGCGTCGTGGTGCTGCCCGGTGTGGATCAGTTTCCACGCGAGCCGGCCGTCGGCCCGCAGCGCTCGCACCAGCGGCGCGAGCTTCATGAAATTCGGTCGCGCGCCGGCGATCAGATGAATCAGCGGCGCGGCCATCGGCAGCTCAGTCGAAATATTTCGCGTCCGCGAGCAGCGGCGCCTTGGCGTCCTTCTCGGCGAGCTTGAATTCGACGGGCAGCTTCGGCCAGTCGATGCCGATCGCCGGATCGTCCCAGCGCACCGAGCCCTCGGCCTGCGGGGCGTAGAGGTCGGTGGTCTTGTAGAGGAAGTCGGCCGTCTCGCTCAGCACCAGGAAGCCGTGCGCGAAGCCCGGCGGGATCCACAGCTGGCGGTGGTTCTCGCCGGTCAGCTCGACACCGACCCACTGGCCGAAGTTGGCGCTGGAGCGGCGCATGTCGACGGCGACGTCGAACACCGCGCCCGCCGTGCAACGCACCAGCTTGCCCTGCGCATGCGGCGGCAACTGGAAGTGCAGGCCGCGCAGCACGCCCTGGCTGGAGCGCGAATGGTTGTCCTGCACGAAGCGCACGTCATCGCCGGCGGCGGCGTTGAACTTCGGCTCGGTCCAGCTTTCCATGAAGAAGCCGCGCGCATCGCCGAAGACCTTCGGCTCGATGATCAGCACCTCGGGCAGCGCGGTCGGAATCACATTCATCAGAACACCTTCTCGTTGAGCACCTGCTTCAGGTATTGCCCGTAACCGTTCTTGAGCATCGGCTGCGCCAGCTTCTCAAGCTGCTCGGCCGTGATCCAGCCCTTGCGGAAGGCAATCTCCTCGGGGCAGGCGACCTTCAGGCCCTGGCGCTTCTCCAGCGTCGCGATGAACTGGCCGGCTTCCATCAGGCTGTCGTGCGTGCCGGTGTCCAGCCACGCGTAACCGCGGCCCATGATCTCGACACGCAGCTGCTGCTGCGCGAGGTAGCGCGCATTGACGTCGGTGATCTCGAGCTCGCCGCGCGGGCTGGGCTGGATGTCGGCGGCGATGTCGCAGACCTGGCGGTCGTAGAAGTACAGGCCGGTGACGGCGTAATGGCTCTTCGGCGCCTTGGGCTTTTCCTCGATGCTGACCGCGCGCTTGGCGGCGTCGAACTCGACCACGCCGTAGCGCTCCGGGTCGTGCACGTGGTACGCGAAGACGGTGGCGCCGTCGGTCTGCACGTCGGCGCTGTCCAGCAGGCCGGCGAAGTCGTGGCCGTAGAAGATGTTGTCGCCCAGCACCAGCGCGCTCGGGGCGCCGCCGATGAAGTCCTTGCCCAGGATGAAGGCCTGCGCCAGGCCGTCCGGGCTGGGCTGCACGCAGTACTGCAGGTTGATGCCCCAGCGCGCGCCGTCGCCCAGCAGGGCCTCGAAGCGCGGCAGGTCCTGCGGCGTGCTGATCAGCAGGATGTCGCGCATGCCCGCCAGCATCAGCGTGCTGAGCGGGTAGTAGACCATCGGCTTGTCGTAGACCGGCAGCAGCTGCTTGCTGATCGCCAGCGTCGCCGGATGCAGCCGGGTGCCGGAGCCGCCGGCCAGGATGATGCCCTTGCGGGTGTCGTTGCCCATCGTGCTGTCTCCTCTCACAGGATCTCGTCGAGCAGCCGGTCCACGCCGGTCTGCCAGTGCGGCAGCACCAGGCCGAAACGGTCCTGCAGCTTGTGGTTGTCCAGGCGCGAATTCAGCGGCCGCGGCGCCGGCGTCGGGTAGGCGCTGCTGGCCAGGGCCTCGACCTGCTCGGGCTGGACCTTCAGCGTCACGCCCTTGTCCCGGGCGCGCGTCAGCACGTGCTTCGCGTACTGGTGCCAGCTGGTCTCGCCGCTGGCGACCGCGTGGTAGGTGCCGCACAGCGCGCGATCCTTCAGCGTCGCGCGGATGAGGTGCGCGGTGATGTCGGCCAGCAGGTCCGCGCCGGTGGGCGCGCCGATCTGGTCGGCGACGACCTTCAGCTGATCGCGCTCGGCGGCGAGCCGCAGCATGGTCTTGGCGAAGTTGCCGCCGCGCGCCGCGTAGACCCAGCTGGTGCGCAGCACCAGCGCGTCCGCGCCGCTCGCGGCGATCAGTTGCTCGCCTTCGAGCTTGGTCTTGCCGTAGACGCTCAGCGGACCGGTGGGCGCGTCCTCGAAGCGCCAGTCGTCGCCGGCGCCGTCGAAGACGTAGTCGGTCGAGTAGTGCACCAGCAGCGCGCCGAGTGCCTTGGCCTCCTCGGCCAGCACGCCGGTGGCGAGCGCATTGATCTGGCGGGCGGCGTCGGGCTCGCTTTCGGCCTTGTCGACGGCCGTGTAGGCCGCGGCATTGACGATGACGTCCGGCGCGACGCGGCGCACCGTGGCGCGCAGCGTGTCGCTGTCGCCGAGGTCGCCGCCTTCGCTGCGGTCCAGCGCGATCAGCTCACCGAGCGGGGCGAGCGCGCGCTGCAGCTCCCAGCCCAACTGGCCGTTCTTTCCAAGCAGCAGGACTTTCATGTCAGCCCCTCGCGTGCCCGGTACGGCCCGCGATCCCCCGAGGGGATGCGAGTCGGCTTGGGGCGGCCCGGCGCTCGACTCGCACGTTCATGGGGTGCTCCCGTACTGCTTGGACACCCACTCGCGGTACGCGCCCGAGAGCACGCGCGAGGACCATTCCTCATTCGCGAGGTACCACTGCACCGTCTTGCGGATGCCGGTCTCGAAGGTCTCGGCGGGGCGCCAGCCCAGGTCGCGTTCGATCTTGCGGGCGTCGATCGCGTAGCGGCGGTCGTGGCCGGGGCGGTCCTTGACGTAGGTGATGAGGCGGGCATATGGACCGGCCGGATCGGGGCGAAGCTCGTCGAGCAGCGCGCACACCGTCTTCACGATGTCGATGTTGGCCTGCTCGTTCCAGCCGCCGATGTTGTAGGTCTCGCCCAGCGTGCCGCCGGCCAGCACCGCGCGGATGCCCGAGCAGTGGTCGGTGACGTAGAGCCAGTCGCGGATCTGCTGGCCGTCGCCGTACACGGGCAGCGGTTTGCCGGCCAGCGCGTTGACGATCATCAGCGGGATCAGCTTCTCGGGGAAGTGGTACGGGCCGTAGTTGTTGCTGCAGTTGGTCGTGACCACCGGCAGGCCGTAGGTGTGGTGCCAGGCGCGGACCAGATGGTCGCTGGCCGCCTTGGAGGCCGAGTACGGGCTGTTGGGCTCGTAGGGGTTCGTCTCGGCGAAGGGCGGGTCCTCGGCCTTCAGCGAGCCGTAGACCTCGTCGGTCGAGACGTGGTGGAAGCGGAAGGCCGCCTTGGCGTCGCCCTCGAGCGCCGACCAGAACGCGCGCGCCGCCTCGAGCAGCGTGAACGTGCCCTCGACGTTGGTGCGCATGAAGGCGCCGGGACCGTGGATGGAGCGGTCGACGTGCGACTCGGCGGCGAAGTGCACGATCGCGCGCGGCTGGTGCGTGGCGAGCAGCTGGTCGACGAGCGCGCGGTCGCAGATGTCGCCCTGGACGAAGACGTGTCGCGCGTCGTCCTTCAGCGAGGCCAGGTTCTCGAGGTTGCCCGCGTAGGTGAGGGCGTCGAGGTTGACCACCGGCTCGTCCGACGTCTTGAACCAGTCGAGCACGAAATTGCTGCCGATGAAGCCGGCGCCGCCGGTGACGAGGATCGTCATGGAACTTCCCTGAAATGTCTGTGATCCACGCGGATCGTCGGTGATGAAGGCGGGCGCGGCGACGGCGACCCGGCGCCGTCCGGCGTCAGAGTCGCCAGACCCGCAGGCCGGCCGCGCGCAGATTGTCGCTGTTAAAGGCGGCCTTCACGTCGATGAAGGCGCCGCCCTCGACCAGCTTGCCGGCGAGGTCGGCGGCGTTCAGCGCCTTGTACTCGCGGTGGGCCACCGCGGCGACGATCGCATCGGCGCGCGGCAGGTCCTCGTAGGCGTGCAACTGCACGCCGTACTCGTGCATCGCCTCGTCGGCCTCGGCGGCGGGGTCGGTCACGAAGACCTCGACGCCGTAGCTGCGCAGCTCATGGATGATGTCGATGACCTTGGAGTTGCGCAGGTCGCCGCAGTCCTCCTTGAAGGTCAGGCCCAGCACGTTGACCTTGGCGCCCTTGACGTGCGAGCCCGCGGCGATCATCTGCTTGATGGTCTGCTCCGCGATGAACTTGCCCATGCCGTCGTTGATGCGCCGGCCCGCCAGGATGACCTGCGGGTGGTAGCCCAGCATGTCGGCCTTGTGGGTCAGGTAGTACGGATCCACCCCGATGCAGTGGCCGCCGACCAGGCCCGGCTTGAACTTGAGGAAATTCCACTTCGTGCCCGCGGCCTCGAGCACCTCGGAGGTGTCCAGGCCGAGGCGCTCGAAGATGATCGCCAGCTCGTTCATCAGCGCGATGTTCAGGTCGCGCTGCGTGTTCTCGATGACCTTGGCGGCCTCCGCCGTCTTGATGCTCGACGCGCGGTGCACGCCGGGCACGATGATCTTCTCGTAGGTCTTCGCGACGATGTCCAGCGTCTGCGGCGTGTCACCGGAGACGATCTTGAGGATCTTCGTCAGCGTGTGGGCCTTGTCCCCCGGGTTGATGCGCTCCGGGCTGTAGCCGACGAAGAAGTCCTGCTTCCACCTCAGGCCGGATTCGCGTTCCAGCACCGGGATGCAGACCTCCTCGGTCGCGCCGGGGTAGACGGTCGATTCGTAGACGACCACGGCACCGCGCTTCATGTGGCGCCCGACGCTGGTGGACGAGCCGATCAGCGGCTTGAAGTCGGGGATATGGGCCTCGTCGACCGGCGTCGGCACGGCCACGATGATGACGTCGGCCTCGGCCAGGCAGGCCGGATCGCTGTGGTATTCGGCGTGGACGGCGGCCCGGACTTCCTCGTCCGTCAGTTCCCGCGAGGGGTCGGTGCCGGCGCGGCACTTGGCGACCTTGTCCACCGCGATGTCGAAGCCGATCGTCCGGCCGTGCTTGCCGAATTCGACCACCAGCGGCAGTCCCACATATCCCAACCCGACGACGGCGATCACGGACACGGCCTTCTCCTGTTCTTTCCGAGGACGGCTTTGTATCCGACTTTCGTCCGTCTTTCGTGTCGCTGCCCGAACCGTCCCCCCGGGTGAGGGTCCGGGCGGGACGGGCTCAGTTCCGGCCGTAGGTGTCCTGGTAACGCACGATGTCGTCCTCGCCCAGGTAGGAGCCGGACTGGACCTCGATGATCTCCAGCGGCAGCTTGCCGGGGTTGGACAGCCGGTGCACCTGGCCCAGCGGGATGTAGGTGGACTGGTTCTCGGTCAGCAGCAGGGTCTTGTCGCCGTTGACGATCTCGGCCGTGCCCTGCACGACGATCCAGTGCTCCGCGCGGTGGTGGTGCATCTGCAGGCTCAGCGACGCGCCGGGCTTGACCATGATGCGCTTGACCTGGAAGCGCTCGCCCATGTCGATGCTGTCGTACCAGCCCCAGGGGCGGTGCACCTTGCGGTGCAGGTTCTGCTCGCCGCGCTGCGTGGCGGTCAGCTGGTTGACGATCTTCTTGACGTCCTGGCTCTTGCTGCGGTCGGCGACCAGCACCGCGTCCGGCGTCTCGACGACGACGATGTTGTCCAGCCCCACCGCGGACACCAGCCGGCTGGTGGCGTGCACCAGCGTGTTGCGGCTGTCCGCGATGATTGCGTCGCCGCGGCTCGCGTTGCCGGATTCATCCTTGTCCGCGACCTGCCAGACGGCTTCCCACGCGCCCAGGTCGTTCCAGCCGGCGTCCAGCGGCACCATGCGCAGCGCGATCGCGCTGCCGGGGCAGCGCTCCATCACGGCGTAGTCGATCGATTCCGACGGCACGGCCGCGAAAGCGTCCTTGGCCGGCCGCACGAAGGCGCCGTCCACCGCCTTGGCGGCGAAGGCGACGCGCGTGGCCTGGTCGATGTCGGGGCGGAACTGCTGCAGCGCCTGCAGCCAGACGCTGGCGCGCAGCACGAACATGCCGCTGTTCCAGTAGTAGCCGCCCTGGTCGAGGTACTTCTGCGCGGTCGCCGCGTCGGGCTTCTCGACGAAGGCCTCGACGCGCAGGCCGGCGCCCTCGGCACCGGCGCGGATGTAGCCGTAGCCGGTTTCCGGCCGGTCGGGCGTGATGCCCAGGATCACGATGGCACCGTCCCTGGCCTGACGCACCGCGTCCTGCAAGGCGGCGGTGAAGGCCGGGCTGTCGGTGACGGTCTGGTCCGCGGGGGTGACGACGAGCACCGGGTCCTCGCCGCCTTCGATCGCCTGCAGTGCCGCCAGCGTGATGGCCGGCGCGGTGTTGCGGCCGACCGGCTCCAGCACGACGGCGCCAGGCACGAGCTTCTGCTCACGCAACTGGTCCAGCACCATGAAGCGGTGCTCTTCGTTGCCGACGACGATCGGGGCCTTCACCGCAATGTCCTCGGCGGACAGCGCGGCCAGCCGCTCCGCGGCCTGCTGGAACAGGCTGTTGTTGCCGCTCAGCACGAGGAACTGCTTCGGGTAGCCGGCACGCGAGAGCGGCCACAGCCGTGTGCCGCTGCCGCCGGCCATGATCACTGGTTGCGTGTCGATTTTGCTCAAGGTACTGCTCCCTCTGTCTGGGCGCGCCCGTCCGTCGAACGAGGGCGCGTGTGGTTCTGCGGATTCTGGAAAAGGGCGGTAGTGTCGCCGACGGCCGATCAGCCTTCGAAGCCGTTCGGATTGGCCGACTGCCAGCGCCAGCTGTCCTCGCACATGCGCTGGAGGTCGAACCGGGCGGTCCAGCCGAGCTTGTCCCGCGCCAGCGCCGGATCGGCGTAGCAGGCGGCGACGTCGCCGGGGCGGCGGGCGACGACCTCGTACGGGACCTCGCGGCCGCTGGCGGCGGCGAAGGCCTGGACCAGTTCCAGCACGCTGTAGCCGCGGCCGGTGCCGAGGTTGACCCAGATCGATTCGTCGCCGCGCAGCAGGAAGTTCAGCGCCGCGACGTGGCCTTCGGCCAGGTCGACGACGTGGATGTAGTCGCGCACGCCGGTGCCGTCGGGGGTGTCGTAGTCGTCGCCGAAGACCGACAGCTTCGCGCGCCGGCCCACGGCCACCTGCGTCACGTAGGGCATCAGGTTGTTGGGGATGCCGCGCGGGTCCTCGCCGATGCGGCCGCTCTCGTGCGCGCCGACCGGGTTGAAGTAGCGCAGGCAGGCGGTCTGCCACCGCGGATCCGACGCGCCCAGGTCGCGCAGGATGCCTTCGCCGATCAGCTTGGTCGCGCCGTACGGGTTGACGGCCATCAGCTCCGCGTCTTCGCGCAGCGGCAGGGTCTTGGGCTGGCCGTAGACGGTCGCGCTGGACGAGAAGACGATGCGCTTGCACTCGTGGCGGCGCATCGTCTCGCAGACGGTCAGCAGGCCGTCGATGTTGTTGCGGTAGTAGCTCAGCGGCTTGGTCGTGGACTCGCCGACCGCCTTGTAGGCGGCGAAGTGCACCACGGCCGCGGGCTGGTACTCGCTGAAGACGGCGTCCAGCGCCGCGCCGTCGCAGACGTCGAGCTTCTCGAACAGCGGCGTCTGGCCGCTGAGTTCGGCCAGGCGCTCCAGCACCTTGGGCGAGCTGTTGCTGAAGTTGTCCACGCCGACGACGCGGTACCCGGCGGCCTGCAGCGCGAGCCAGGTGTGGGAGGCGATGTAGCCGGTCGCGCCGGTCAGCAGGATGGTGTCGTTGGCCATGTGGGAGTCCCGGGTCTCAGCGGATCATGCCTTGCACGTAGCAGCCGGCGGTGTAGGCGTTGTAGGAGTAAAGCACGTTGGACGTGTCGCGATCGAATCGCGTGTACGAACAGCCCACGGTCACGTTGCGCAGCGCCTCCCAGGCAAGGCCCAGGCTGTACTGCTTGGAGTCGTCCCTGGCGCCGGCGCCGGGCAGGGCGATGTCGCCGTTGCGGCTCAGCTTCGTGATGCCCAGGCCGGCCGTCGCGGTGACCTTGCCGCTCAGCCGGTAGCTGAGCTGCGACTGCAGCGCGGTCTGCACGCGGTTGAAGTCCGCCAGGCCGTTGTTGATGCCGAGGTAGTAGGCCTCGACGCCGGTGTCGCGCGACAGCTTGGTGTTGAGCGACCAGCGCCCGCCGGGGGACAGGTTCCAGCTCAGCGAGCCGGTGACGCCGGTGAAGGAGTCCGAGGTGCTGCGGCTGATCCGCGCGTCCAGGCTGCTGGAGCCGGTGGCCCGCCAGCGCGCGGTGAGGTCGATGTCCTTGCGGTCCCACTCGAAGCCGTTGGACGGCACGCGGCCCTTGGTGTAGCGCCCCGCCACGCCGAAGCGCCACGCGCTGCTGGCGTTGTAGAGCACGCCCAGCGACGACATGTTCTGGCGGTACTCCTGGCTGTCCCAGAGCGCCAGCGAGTAGTCGCGCTCCCGGCGCGAGAACGTGCCTTCCAGCGTGAACGGCGAGAGGTTGGGCAGGCCCAGCCGGATGCTGCCGCCCAGGCTGCGGTCGGTCTGCAGGTTGCGCTCGGTGGTGGGGGCGATGCCGGTGTTGCTGTTGAAGTCGGCCAGGGTGCGCGCGGTGGTGTAGTCCAGCGTGCCGGACAGGTTGCCCGCGGTCTCCCAGTCGAGGCCCGTGTCGATGTTGTAGCCGCGGTTGTTCAGGCTGCTGTTGTGCTGGTAGCGCGTGTCGTTGAAGCGCGCGTCGGCATGGACGCGTTGACGACCCAGCCGCGTGTCGGCGCCGGCCAGCAGGCTCAGCGAGGTCAGCTGGTCGCTGTTGGAGGCGGCATTCGAGCGGAACACGTTGTCCGTGTAGTAGTGACCCAGCGAGGCCCCGAGGTACCAGGGGCTGCCGGCATCGCTCTGCGCCCGGACGGTCCCGGAGGCGGCGGCCAGGAGGACGGCCGGCAGGGCCAGGCGGTGGAGTCGCTTCATCGGTGGGGTCCCCTTCTTGTGGTCGTCATCTGCTGTCGTCATCAATAGGCATGGCGATCGAACAGCATCAGCCGGACCGTCCGGACGATGATCTGGAGATCCAGTCCCAGCGACCAGTTGCGCAGGTACTCGAGATCGTATTCGACGCGCGCCTTCATCTTGTCCACGGTGTCCGTCTCGCCGCGCAGGCCGTTGACCTGCGCCCAGCCGGTGATGCCCGGCTTGACCTTGTGGCGGACCATGTAGGCCTTGATGATCTGGCGGTATTCCTCGTTGTGCGCGACCGCGTGCGGGCGCGGTCCGACGATGCTCATGCGTCCCTGCAGCACGTTGATGAACTGCGGCAGCTCGTCCAGCGAGGTCTTGCGGATGAAGGCGCCGAACGGCGTGATGCGCGGGTCGCCCTTGGTCGCCTGCTTGACGACCGCGCCGTTGTCCATCGAGCGCATCGAGCGGAACTTGTAGACCATGATCTCTTCGCCGTCCAGGCCGTTGCGGCGCTGGCGGAAGATCACCGGCCCTGGCGAGCTCATCTTCACGCCGATGGCCAGCATCACCAGGATCGGCGAGATCAGCACCAGGATCAGCGACGCCAGCACGATGTCGCTGATCCGCTTGACGACCTCGTTCACGCCGGTGAACGGCGTTTCCAGGATGCCGACGACGGGCACGCCGTTCACGTCCTGCAAGCGGCCCTGGATGATGCTGATGCCGAAGACGTCGGGCACGAAGAACAGCGACGCGGTCGTGCCCTGCAACTGCTCCAGCAGGCGCAGGATGCGCGGCTGCGAGCCCAGCGGCAGCGTGATGTAGACCTCCCGCACGCCGTGCGTGCGGACGTAGTCGCTGAGCTGCGGCAGCGTGCCCAGCACGCGGCCCAGGCAGTCGGGATGCAGCCGGTCGTCGGTGCGGTCCTCGAAGAAGCCCAGGCAGTCCGCGCCGCCGACGGGGCCGAACTGCAGCGCCCGCGCGACCTTCGCCCCCAGCGGCCCCGCGCCGATGATCACCGCGGTGCGCCGGATCCACGGCTGGCGCGAACGCCAGCGCAGCACGCGCCGGCCGATCTCGACCGCGATGATCTGCGCCAGCGGCGTCAGCAGCGCCCACCACAGCAGCACCGGCCGCTCGAAGTAATGGAAGCTGCTGGTCGCGTAGGCGAACATGCCCAGGATCAGCAGCAGCATCAACCACGAACCGACGATGTCGGTGACGGCACTGGCGGGATGGTCGGCAAAGCGGTTGCGTCCCGGGAAGGTCAGTGCGAACACCAGCATGCACAGCGTGTACGTGGAACGCATCACCGGCTCGCCGAACCAGGCCAGCAGGGTCAGATAGACCAGGACGATCAGTGTCGGTTCCAGGAAGGCCGCGATGAAGGATTGGACCGACTGCGGCGCGCTGTAGAAGGTTCTTTTGTAATTTCGGTCCTCAAACATCACCCAGTGGTCCTTCCCCGGCCAAGAGCCGGAAATTCTCGCTCAATAAGTTGCGCGGACTCGTAACCGGACCCCCTAGCTTGTCACCGGTTCCGCCGCGGCCGGGCCACTCTCGCGCCCTGCCTACAATCCGCCCCATGCTTCAAGAATGGTCCAAGCTCCTCGCCCCCGCGGTCCAGGATCGCATCACGCTGTTGCTCAACCATGTCATGTCCCGCGAGCCCGTCGCCACCGCGCGCCTGGCCCCGCACACGGGCAAGACCTTGCGACTGCGTCTGGCCGGCTGGCCGGCGATGCTGCCGGCCGCGCCGGATCTGCGCCTGCGCATCACCCCGGCCGGTCTTCTGGAACGGTTGGGCGACGAGGATGCCCCTAGGCAAGAACCGGACCTGCTCATCGAGCTGGACGCGTCCAACCCCGCCGCCGCGGCCTTCGCGGCGCTGTCGGGCGCGCGTCCGGATGTACGGGTGCAGGGCGACGCGCAACTGGCCGGCGACTTCAACTGGCTGATCGACCACGTGCGCTGGGACATCGAGGACGACCTCGCGGCCATCACCGGTCCGGCCGTGGCGCACCAGCTCGGCCGTGTCGGCCGCGCGGCCGCCGGGGCGATGGCGACGCTGGCCCGGCAGGCGGGTCGCTTCATGCCCGACGGCCAGGGCCGGACATGAGCGCCCGGACCGAGATCCGGGCATGAGGTATCTGTCCCGCCTGCTGGTCATCGTCTGGACCCTCTATCGACACGGGCTGGACGAGCTGGCGCTGTCCACGCTCAAGCGCCGGCGGTTCCGCTTCCTGCGCCGGCTGATCACGGTCGGCCGCGCCTGGGACCAGCCCCGCGGCGTGCGCCTGCGGCTGGCGCTGGAGCGGCTGGGGCCGATCTTCGTCAAGTTCGGCCAGCTGCTGTCCACGCGGCGCGACCTGGTGCCGCCGGACATGATCGAGGAACTGTCCCGGCTGCAGGACAACGTGCCGCCGTTCCCCGCCGAGCTCTCGCGCGAACTGATCGAGCGCGCCTTCGGCCGCCGCATCGAGGAGCTGTTCGCCACCTTCGACGCCGAGCCGGTGGCCAGCGCCTCGATCGCGCAGGTGCACTTCGCGACGCTGCACGACGGGCGTGAAGTCGCCGTCAAGGTGCTGCGGCCGGGCATGCTCGACATCATCGAGGACGACCTGGCGCTGATGCGCACGCTGGCGGGCTGGGTGGAGCGTTTCTCCGCCGACGGCCGGCGGCTGAAGCCGCGCGAGGTCGTCGCCGAGTTCAACACCTACCTGCACGACGAGCTGGACCTGGTGCGCGAGGCCGCCAACGCGGCCCAGCTCCGTCGCAACATGCAGGATCTGCAGCTGGTGATGGTGCCGGAGATGATCTGGGAGCTCTGCCGGAGCGAGGTCATCGTGATGGAGCGCATGCGCGGCGTGCCGATCTCGCAGCTGGAGCGGTTGCGCGAGGCGGGCGTGGACATCAGGAAGCTGGCCCGCGACGGGGTGACGATCTTCTTCACGCAGGTGTTCCGCGACGGCTTCTTCCATGCCGACATGCACCCCGGGAACATCCAGGTCAGCCTGGAGCCGCACACCTTCGGCCGTTACATCGCGTTGGACTTCGGGATCATCGGCACGCTGACCGAGGTCGACAAGGACTACCTGGCGCAGAACTTCATCGCCTTCTTCCGCCGCGACTACAAGCGCGTCGCCGAGCTGCACATCGAATCCGGCTGGGTGCCGCCCGAGACCCGCGTCGATGAACTCGAGGGCGCGGTGCGCACCGTCTGCGAGCCGCATTTCGACAAGCCGCTCAAGGACATCTCGCTGGGCCAGGTATTGATGCGCCTGTTTCAGATCTCCCGCAGATTTAACGTGGAGATTCAGCCTCAGCTGGTTTTGCTGCAAAAAACGCTGCTCAACATTGAAGGTTTGGGCAGGCAGCTCGATCCCGAACTGGACCTCTGGGCGACGGCCAAGCCGTTCCTCGAGCGCTGGATGGACGAGCAGATCGGCTGGCGCGCCTTCCTGCGCCAGTTGAAGAAGGAGGCGCCGCGCTTTGCGCAGATGGTGCCGGAGTTCCCCCGGCTGATGCACGAGGTGCTGCGCCAGCGCGCCGAGGACGGTCATGCCGACCTGACGCGTCAGCTGCTGGTGGAGCAGCGCCGCACCAATCACCTGTTGCAGGCACTGCTGTGGGGCGTGGGCGGCTTCATGCTGGCGCTCGTGCTCACCCAGCTGGCGATGCGCTGGATCGACTGAGGATCGTTCGCCGCGCCGTGGCCACGCAAACCGCCCCTCGTGGGGGCGGTGGACGGGTGGGGAAGGGGCCCCTCTTGGGGGCTTTCTGGGGAAGCGGAAGGGAAAGCCGGCTTTCGCGTCAGGTCGTGCGTCAGGTGGCGCGTCAGGTGGCGTAGTCGGCGAAGCCCTGCTTCAGGCGCGAGCGCAGCAGCGTCCGCACGCGGTTCACGCGCGAGCGCACCGTGCCGATCGGGATCGCCTGGATCTCGGCGACATCGCGGTAGGACTCCTCCTGCAGGCAGGCCAGGTCGAAGGTGCCTCGCAGGTCCGGCGACAGTCCGGACAGCGTCACGTCGACGATGCCGGCCAGTTGCCGGTAGGCGACCTGCTGGCTGACATCCATCGACGACTCGCGCGGCCGGTGCGCCGATTCCGAATCCATGGCTGTCCATGAAGGCGGCGATGCAGGCGCGCTTCTCCAGGACGTGCGCCGGGACGGGGGCCTGTTCGGCTGCGGGAGCAAGATCGATCATGGCGTTGGCGGATGAAAAGCGGCGCCGTGCGCCGCGGGAGCGGGCGGCGCCGCGCGGCGCCGCCCAGCGGGAAGATCGACGATCAGGCCGTTACCAGAAGCCGAAGCGACGGAAGCATTTCGACATGCCGGCGGCGCAGTTGCCCATGATCGAGTCGCAGAAGCTGGACGCGAAGTCCATGCCGCGGCCGAAGAAGCCGCGCTGGCCTGTCATGCCACCTTGTCGCATGCCGTCATTGACGCCCGTTTGGTAGGCGAGTTGCGTTTTCAGCTGAGTGACTTCTCCAGACATGGAAGAGTCCTTTCTTTAGTTTGAGGGTGAAGAGCGAGCGCGTCTGGCGCTCGCGGAGGCGGGAGAATTAGCGGAAGCTGACCTTGTCGACCGAACCGATCTGTGCGTTCGTCATTTCGATCTTCGTGTCCGTGATCTTTTGGCTGAAGAGGCCCAGCTGCTTGTCTCGAGCGAGTTGCTGGCCTGCCTGGCCAATGTCCTCGCTCTGGTCCTGGGTCAGTTGGTTCGAGAACAACTGCGATGAGGGGTCGAAGCCCATTCCAAACATGTGTTGATCCTTTCAAAGGCGCGCTCGGCGCTGAAACGATCAGTAGGGGCGACGAAAAGCGGAGTTCGCGGGGCGGGAGGACCCTGGCCTCCCCGATGTGAGGTTCCGGGGATAATCCGCGCGCTTTTTTGTGTGTGGACCCCCCACGCGTTTGCATCCCCGCATTCCCAAGGCCCGCTGCCATGCTCCTGACCCTGGTCATCCTCTACCTGCTTGTCACCATCGCGATCGGCCTGTGGGCCGCCAAGCGGGTGAAGAACACGGCGGACTTCGCCATTGCCGGGCGACACCTGCCCTTGGTGATGATCATCACGACGACGTTCGCGACGTGGTTCGGCTCCGAGACCGTGCTGGGCATCCCGGCCAAGTTCGTGCAGACGGGGCTGAACGGCGTCGTGGAGGATCCGTTCGGGGCCGGGTCGTGCCTGATCCTGGTGGGCCTGTTCTTCGCGGCCAAGCTCTACAGGATGACGCTGCTGACGATCAGCGACTACTACCGCGAGCGCTACGGCCGCGTGGTCGAGGTGGTCTGCAGCTTCATCATCATCCTGTCCTACCTCGGCTGGGTGGCGGCGCAAGTGACGGCGCTGGGCCTGGTGTTCAAGCTGCTGTCGGGCGGCGCGATCAGCATCCCCGTGGGCATGATGATCGGCACCGCGTCCATCCTGGCCTACACGCTGTTCGGCGGCATGTGGTCGGTGGCCGTGACCGACTTCATCCAGATGATCATCCTGGTGGTCGGCCTGTCCATCATTGCCTGGTTCGCCGCCGACATGGCCGGCGGCGCCGACAAGGTCATCACGCTGGCCAGCAGCCAGGACATGTTCCGCTTCCTGCCCGAGCCGAGCTTCCACGACATCGTGTTCTTCCTCGGCGCGGCCGTGACGATGATGCTGGGCTCGATCCCGCAGCAGGACGTGTTCCAGCGCGTGATGTCGGCCAAGGACATCAAGGCCGCGACGCGCGGTCCGGTCATCGGCGGCATCTGCTACATCCTGTTCGCCTTCGTGCCGATGTTCATCGTCGTCAGCGCGCTGATCATCATGCCGGAGGCCGCCAAGCAGCTGATCGCCGAGGACCCGCAGCAGGTCATCCCGCGCCTGGTGATGGACCGCATGCCCTTCATCATGCAGGTGATCTTCTTCGGCGCGCTGCTGTCGGCGCTGAAGTCGACCGCCTCGGCCACGCTGCTGGCGCCGTCGGTGACCTTCGTCGAGAACATCTGGCGCCAGTTCTTCCCGCGCGTCTCGGACAAGCAGGAACTGCGCACGATGCGCATCGCGGTGCTGCTGTTCTCGGTCTGCGTCTGCGGCTACGCGATCGCGCTGCAGGGCACCTCCATCTACGAGATGGTCTCCAGCGCCTACCAGGTCACCCTGGTCGGCGCCTTCGTCCCGCTGGTCTTCGGCCTGTACTGGCAGCGCGCGACGACGCAGGGCGCCATCTTCGCGATCGTGCTGGGCGTGATCACCTGGCTGCTGTTCCTCGTGACGCCCGCGGGCGAGCAGTTCCCGGCGCAGCTGGCGGGCCTGCTGGCGGGCATCGTCGGCATGCTGGTCGGGTCGCTGGGGCCGCAGGCGATCCGGGATTCCCACGGATCGCACCACCGCCTGGCCGGCGGGGCCTGAGCCCGGCGAGCGGGCAGCCAGAGGGCAGCCAGAGGGCAGCCAGAGGGCAGCCAGAGGGCAGCATGAGTCCGGCATGAGTCGGGCGTCAGCGGCGCCCTCTATATAATTTCGGGTTTTTGACCCGGTAGTCCCCACAACATGCCGATCTACGCTTACCGCTGCGGCGCCTGCGGCCACGCCAAAGACGTGCTGCAGAAGCTGTCCGACGCCCCGCTGACCGTCTGCCCCGCCTGTGGCGCGGAGAGCTTTTCGAAGCAGGTGACCGCCGCCGGTTTCCAGTTGAAGGGATCCGGCTGGTACGCGACCGACTTCCGGGGCGGCTCGACCGCGGCCGCGGCAACGTCCGCCGCCGCGCCGGCCGCCGGTGCCGAAGGCGCGTCGACGTCGGGCGGTGCTCCCGCCGCCGCGTCCGAGTCGTCCTCCGGCTCGGCGACGTCGTCGGGCACGGCCTGCGGCGGCTCCTGCGCCTGCCACTGAGATCGAGGCCCGGACCCAGGCATGCGCAAGTACATCATCACCGGCCTGCTGGTCTGGCTCCCGCTCGCGATCACCGTCTGGGTGCTCCTCTGGGTGCTCGGCATGATCGACGGCGTCTTCATGTGGCTGCTGTCGGCCGTCGGCGCGGTGCTGCCGCTGGCCGCCCAGGAATCGCTCAAGCAGCTGCACGACATCCCCGGCCTGGGGGTGGTCGTCATGGTCGCGCTGCTGATGCTGACCGGCATGTTCGTCGCGAACATCTTCGGCCAGTGGTGGCTGCGCCAGTGGGACCGGCTGCTCTACAAGATCCCCATCGTCAAGAGCATCTACAGCTCGGTCAAGCAGGTCTCGGACACGCTGTTCTCGTCCAGCGGCAACGCCTTCCGCGAGGCGGTGCTGGTGCCGTATCCGCACCAGGGCTCCTGGACCATCGCCTTCGTCACCGGCACGCCGCGCGGCGAGGTCGCCCAGCAGCTGGGCACGCTCAGCGGCGCCGAGGCCGACGAGCACGTGGCGCTGTACGTGCCCACGACGCCCAACCCGACCTCGGGCTTCTTCCTGATGATGCCCCGGGCGCAGTTGCGGCCTTTGGCGATGAGCGTGGACGAAGCGCTCAAATACATCATCTCGATGGGCGTCGTCGCTCCTCAAGGGGATCCCGCGATCGTCCTGCCGAGCGAAGCCACCCGAAATTGACCGGGCTGAGCGCCCCGGCAAGCGCTCAGTCCTGAGGGTCCGCAGGACCCCGCCAGCGCCCCTTTGAATCGCTGGCCGCGCCCGTCGTCGAGCCCCGTGCCGACAACGTCTTGAAGGCGCGCCGCCAGCCCCGCCCCGAACACTGAAGAATTTCCGGAGAACCCCCATGCGTACCTGCTATGCCGGCCAAGTCAGCGAGAAGCTGCTGGACCAGACCGTGACCCTGATGGGCTGGGCCCATCGCAGCCGCGACCACGGCGGCGTCATCTTCATCGAACTGCGCGACCGCGAAGGCCTCGTGCAGGTCGTCTGCGACCCCGACCGCCCCGAGATGTTCAAGGTGGCCGAAAGCGTGCGCAGCGAGTTCTGCATCAAGGTCGTCGGCAAGGTGCGCGCGCGCCCGGCCGACAAGCAGAACGCCAACGTCGCCAGCGGCAAGGTCGAAGTCCTGTGCCATGAGCTGGAAGTGCTGAACCCGTCGGTGACGCCGGCCTTCCCGCTGGACGACGAGAACATCTCCGAGACCACGCGCCTGACGCACCGCGTGCTGGACCTGCGCCGCCCGTACATGCAGAACAACCTGATGCTGCGCTACCGCGTGGCGATGGAAGCGCGCAAGTTCCTGGACGAGCACGGCTTCGTCGACATCGAGACGCCGATGCTCACGAAGAGCACCCCGGAAGGCGCGCGCGACTACCTGGTCCCGTCGCGTGTCCATGACGGCATGTTCTTCGCGCTGCCGCAGTCGCCGCAGCTGTTCAAGCAGCTGCTGATGGTGGCGGGCTTCGACCGCTACTACCAGATCACGAAGTGCTTCCGCGACGAGGACCTGCGCGCCGACCGCCAGCCCGAGTTCACGCAGATCGACATCGAGACCTCGTTCCTGGGCGAGGAAGAGATCCGCGCGATGTTCGAGGGCATGATCCGCCACGTCTTCCGCAAGGCGCTGAACGTCGAGCTGGGCGACTACCCGGTGATGAAGTACGCCGAGGCGATGCACCGCTTCGGCTCCGACAAGCCGGACCTGCGCGTCAAGCTCGAGTTCACCGAGCTGACCGACGTGATGGGCGACGTCGACTTCAAGGTCTTCTCCGGTCCGGCCACGACGCCCGGCGGTCGCGTGGTCGCG
Source organism: Roseateles sp. GW821-FHT09H11 (assembly GCF_059415845.1). Classification (NCBI taxonomy): domain Bacteria; kingdom Pseudomonadati; phylum Pseudomonadota; class Betaproteobacteria; order Burkholderiales; family Sphaerotilaceae; genus Roseateles; species Roseateles sp. GW821-FHT09H11. Next base: position 103,893 of record NZ_JBWKOA010000003.1, read on the forward strand.
CTGCGCGTGCCCGGCGGCGCGCAGATGAGCCGCGGCGAGATCGACAGCTACACCGAGTTCGTCAAGATCTACGGCGCCAAGGGCCTGGCCTGGATCAAGGTCAACGAGACGGCCAAGGGCCGCGAGGGCCTGCAGTCGCCGATCGTGAAGAACCTGCACGACAAGGCGGTCGCGGACATCCTGTCGCGCACCGGCGCGCAGGACGGCGACCTGATCTTCTTCGGCGCGGACAAGGCCAAGGTCGTCAACGACGCGATCGGCGGGCTGCGCCTGAAGATCGGTCACAGCGAGTTCGGCAAGACCAGCGGCCTGTTCGAGGACAAGTGGGCGCCGCTGTGGGTCGTCGACTTCCCGATGTTCGAGGAAGACGAGGAGAACAAGCGCTGGGCCGCCGTGCACCACCCGTTCACCGCGCCGAAGGACGGCCACGAGGACCTGATGGTCACGGACCCGGGCAAGTGCGTGGCCAAGGCCTATGACATGGTGCTCAACGGCTGGGAGCTGGGCGGCGGTTCGGTGCGGATCCACAAGGCCGACGTGCAGGCCAAGGTCTTCGAGGCGCTCAACATCAGCCCCGAGGAACAGCGCGTGAAGTTCGGCTTCCTGCTGGACGCGCTGCAGTACGGCGCGCCGCCGCACGGTGGCCTGGCCTTCGGCCTGGACCGCCTGGTGACGCTGATGACCAAGGCCGAGTCGATCCGCGACGTGATCGCGTTCCCGAAGACGCAGCGCGCGCAGTGCCTGCTGACCGGCGCGCCGTCCTTCGTCGACGAGAAGCAGCTGCGCGAGCTGCACATCCGCCTGCGCAACCCGGGCGCCGCGACGGCCTGACGATCGCCCACCGGTGGCGCTGAAGGCGCCGCCGCACGAAGCACAACGCCCCGAGGCTCAAGCCGTCGGGGCGTTGTCTTTTCAATCCGGACCCATCAATCGAGCTTGAGCCTGTATCCGTATCGGAACGATTCGACGCTGGTGGGTGTGTCGGCGCCGCGGCCCTGCAGACTGCGTTCGCGCGAAGGGCCGTAGTTGATGCCGGGAGCGCCGGTCTGTTGATCGCCGACGAGTCGCGTGTCGCGGTGGCGCAGGACGGTCCGGGTTTCCACCGTCGTGTTGCCCGACGAGGACGTCACGGTGCGATGCTCGAGGACATCGCCGTCGACGCCGCGCTCACGGCTCGTGACCTCGGTGCCGGCGAACGTCGAGCGCGTCGGTCCACGGGTCAGGAGGCGCGTGACGAGGGGCGGTCGATGCAGGCTCGACGCGGGGCCGGCCAGCTTGTTGTGCTGGGCGGCGGACGCGACCGGATGCGCCGGGATCGGCGGCGTCTCCGCTTTCGCCGGCAGGACGATGACCAGGCCGAAGATCGCGGCGGTGATCACCGTGGACAGCACGATGGCGCAGGCGGCGCGGGTGGGCTGGAGAGGCGGTGTTGTCATGTGCATGGGGATGTCGAACAGAGATGGCGATCCTCCTGTTTTGACGTGATCCCCTTCAATGGCACGAGTGAGTGAGAGTGGGTCCTCTACCGACTTGAATGAGTGTGCTCAACCCGGTTATCAGTCGGAATCGTTGAAAGAGCGCCCCGGGCGGCGTGATCCATCGGGGCGTTTATGCTCCGGTCGTTCCCCGCAGCGGGGCGGCATTGAACGGGACGGACATGGCGACGGGCGAGCGAGGCGAACGCGGGAGCAAGGGCAGGGACGGGCGCACGCGGCAGGCGGGCGCACGACGCGGCACCGGTGCGGGGGGACGCCTGCCCTTGACGCCGCAGGCGCGCTGGGAACGGCTGGTGATGCGTCGCCCCGGCCTGGCCCTGCCGCGGCTGCAGCGCCTGATCGCGCGCGAGGGCGAGCCGCCGTTCCAGGCCCTGCTCGGCGCCTTCTTCATCCTTGAGCGCTGGGGCCGCGGACCGGAACTTCAGGCCGAACTGGAACGCGCCATCGCCCGCGCGTTGCAGCACCGGCTGCTGGAGGAGGCGGCGGAGCTCAGCGAGGCGCTGGGCCGCATGCACTACCAGCGCGGCGACTACGTCCAGGCCTGCAACGCCTGGAGCCAGACGCTGGAGCTGGCCGACGACGAGACCCGCTGGGCCTGCCTGGCCCGGATCGGCCTGGCGCACCTGTGTTTCGCGCTCGGCGACTGGGCGCGCGGCGGCCGGGTGCTGGATCAGGCCGAGCTGCACTATCCGCAGCTGGGCGACGACCCCTACATGCGCTCCAAGATCGCGCTGAACCGCGCCGTCTCGCTGCGCGCGACGCAGGGCCCGCAGGCCGCGCTGCCGCGCCTGGACGAGGCCCGCGCCGACGCGCGCGCCGTCGGCCACCGCGACTACGAGGCCGAGGCGATGTGGCACCACGCGCGCTGCGCGCGCGACAGCGGCGCGGTGGAGCACGCCCTGACCCTGGCGGCGGAGGCGGAAGATCTTTCGCGGCGCTGCCGCTACCGCTGGTTGCAGGCGCAGACGCTGCTGCTGATCAGCGAGCTGCGACGCGGGACCGAGGCCGTGCCGCCCGCGCAGCAGGCGCTCGCGCTGGGCGAGGAGATCCAGTCGAGGTCCTTGCAGGCGGCGGCGCACGGGCGGCTGGGACAGCTGATGGCGGAGCAGGAGCAGCTCGGGCCGAGCTGGTATCACCAGCAGCAGCGGCAGCGCCTGGAGGCGACGCTCGGGCAGACGGAACTGCCGGCGCGGCTGGAACAGCTCGCGCGCTTCGACACGGATCCGCACGGTGCGGAAGGATTGCTGCTGACGCTGGGACGTTCCGGCGCGGCGGTGGCGACGACCGCGGACGTCGAATCGCAATGGGGCCAGGCGCGGCCGCGGCTGTTGGAAGCCCTGGCGCTGACGGGCCTGGATCTGCGCTGGACCGCGGGGGGCTCCGCCTCGCTCGTGGGCGCCGCGGCGCGCGCGGGCCGCTCGTCGCAGACGCTGTCGCTGAGGAACGCGGCCGGCGCGGTGGTCGGGGAACTGGTGCTGGAACGGGCGGAAGGCGCCGTCTGGTCGCGCGCCGACCGCAGCCGGGCCGAGCGGCTCGCCGGCTGGCTGCAGCGCCTGATCGCCCAACTGCCCGCGCCGCAGGCGCCGGGCGGCACGTCCGACGCCGCCGACCCGGGGGCGCAGGCGCGGACGCTGGTGGCGGTGCTGGAGCGGCTCGCCAGCAGCCCCGGCGATGCCGCGGACGCCGACGCGGGACGTGCCGGTCTGACGGAAGCGCTCGAGCTCGCGCGGCGGCTCGCCGCGCGGCTCGCCTGAGCCGACGTCCTGGCGTGCCTGGCGGAACGCGCTTCGCGGGACGCGGTCACCAGATGGCGAGGCTCGACGTCAGCACGCGTTGAAGCCAGCTGCGGCGGGCCGCGTCTGATACCTCGCCCTTGCCGGCGATCTCCATGCGCGCATTGACGACGTCCGCGGACTGGACCTGGTTGCCCGTGCGGATGTCCTGCGGATTGACGACGCCCGAAAAGCGCAGCGTCTGCAGCCCGCCGTTCATCGCGATGCTGCGCTCGCCGGCCACGACGAGGTGGCCGTTGGGCAGCACGTTGATCACGGACACGGCCATCTGTCCGCTCAGGCTGCCGCTGGCCTCGGTATCGCCGGAGCCCTTGTACGAATCGCTGCCCGACGCGGTGGCGTCGGCCTTGAGCAGACGATCGACGATGCCGACGTTGCTGGAGCCGCCCGGTCCCTTGACCGCGAGCTTGTTGTCGCGGCTGGTGTCGGTCTTGCTCTTCTGCGTGGCGCTGAGCGACTCGCTGATGGCGACCTTCAGCGAATCGCCGACCTGGCGCGCGCGGCGCTCGGTGGTGAAGAGCGAGGCCGCGGCCATGCCGGGCTGGTAGATCGCGCCGTTGTTGACGCGCTCGACATAGGCGCCGTCCGGCACCGGCATCACCTGCACCGGACCCTGGACCAGCGCGTCGTGCGAGGCGCAGGCGCTCAGGACCGCGGCGCCCAGCAGCGCCAACAGCCGCGGCAACAGCAATGACGCCAGCAGTGATGGCAGGAGCATGCCGCGTCGCGCGGCCGTGGAGACGTTGACCATGATTCCCTCGTCGATGCGATCGTTGTTCTGGATGTCGGGCGCGCGGTCCTGAAGGCCGGCGCCGCGCTCAACCTTCGAAACCGGTCAGCAGCGCCCGCACCACCGGTGCGAGCTTGTTGCGCGTGCTGGCCCACTTGCCCATGCCCAGCGCCGCGTCGTCGCTGCGGTAGCTGCTGGCGGCCATCAGGCGGCCGCCGGCGTCGTGCAGGCTCAGCGTGGCCTGCGCGAGGTAGGGCCGGATCTGGTCCGACAGCGGCGGCCTGTCCCACTGCTGCAGGCCCTGGTAGTGCACCCAGGCGGGGCAGGCCTCGTCGCCGGGCCGCACGCCGGCTTCGAAGACGCGGGCCTGGACCTCGTGCTCGCGCAGTTCGGCGATCAGCGCCGGGACGAATTCGGGCAGCGCGAGCGAGCGGTTGTATTCGATGCAGACGCGCTCCGGCAGCGCCGCGTCGTGGAACACCGTCTGCGTCGCCCGCGTCGGCCCCTGGCCGATCGCCATCGTCGCCATGCCGGCCGTCGCCTTGGCCAGCTCGACGGTGGGCATCGGGCTCAGCAGCGAGCAGCCGGCCAGCGGCATCGCGGTGCCGATCACGAGCGCGGTCGTGAAGACGCCGGCGAGCGCGCGGGCACTGGCGCGGGCCCGGGCAACGGCGCGGGCCACGGCGACGGCGGCGCGCATGGTCAGAGGATCTCGTCGATCAGCGCCTTGCCCGCGACGGCGCCCGCGGCGAGGTAGCCGCCGACGGTGCTGCCGAACTCGCCGGCTTCCTTCATGACCGTGCTGGTGCCGCTGGCGACGGCATCCTTCACGTCGCCGGCCAGCTCCTTCACCTCGGACAGGCCGGTCGAGATCGCGTGGCCCACGTCCTTGGCGCCGTCCTCGAGCGCCTGCAGGCCTTCCTCGCTCCAATGCACGACGGTGCTGACGGCGTTCTCGCCGCCCTGATAGGCGGCCTGCGCCAGGCCGATCGCGCCGGCGGCGACGGTGCCGTACTCGCGGGCGTTGATCTCGAAGCTGCCGCTCGGGCGGTTCACGAGTTGACGGGAGGCGACCAGCGGAGCGCCGGTGCCGGTCGTGGTGGGGACGGTGGACATGACTTCTCCTGGGTGGTGGTGACGATGGAAGCCATTCTTCCGGGGGCCGGCACGGCGGATGCCCTCATGAACAGCGGCGTCCGACGGCTCTACAAACTTTCTATATTTCCTGCCGCACATCTGCCGACGCCGTTGTTCGCCGACTGTGAACAAGCGTTGCCCGCGCACGCGGCCCGCGTGTCAGGCACCGCGATGCGCCCGTTCGTGTCGGCTGTTTGTCGCGCGTGTGGGAGTCCATGTCGGCGGCGTGCCAGGCCCGGCACACGCCGGCCGCGCCATGACCCTGGGATATGCTTGCCTGCTATGAGCGACGTGCCTCTCGCCCCTGCCGCCACCCCGCTCCCGGCCGCCGCCGAAACGGTCACCGCCGAAACGGCCGACGCCGAACCGGCCGCGCGCGCCTACAAGATCCCCGAGTCCGTGCTGGTCGTGATCCACACCGACGCGTTGGACGTGCTGATGCTGGAACGGGCCGACCGGCCCGGCTTCTGGCAGTGCGTGACCGGGTCGAAGGACACGCCCGACGAGCCCTTGAGCGAGACCGCCCGGCGCGAGGTGCTGGAGGAAACCGGCATCCGCGTGCAAGACCTGGCCCCGGCGGCGCTCGTCGACTGGCAGGTGGCCAACGTCTACGACATCTACCCGGTCTGGCGCCACCGCTACGCGCCGGGCGTGACGCGCAACACCGAACACGTCTTCGGCCTGACGGTGCCGTCGGGCACGGCGGTGACGCTGGCGCCGCGCGAGCACCTCGATTTCCGCTGGCTGCCGTGGCGCGAGGCGGCGGACCTGTGCTTCTCGCCGTCCAACGCGGAAGCCATCCTCCAACTGCCCGCCCACATCGCGTCGATCCGGGCGCGCCACGAAAAGGCCGCGCCATGATCCGCCGAACGCCGCGTCACGCGGCCCTGACCAATTCGGCGACCACGGACACCTCGCCCGCCGACAGCGTCGGCCGCCTGCGCGTCGCGACCTACAACATCCACAAGGGCGTGCGCGGGATGGGCCCGGGCAAGCGGCTGGAGATCCACAACCTCGGCATGGGCGTGCAGGCGCTGGACGCGGACCTGGTGTTCCTGCAGGAGGTCCGGCTGTTCCATCACCGCGAGGCGCGCCAGTTCGACCGCAGCTGGTTCGGCTGGCCGGAGCAGGGGCAGGCGGAGTTCCTCGCGCCGGAAGGCTACGAGGTGGCCTACCGCACCAACGCGGTCACGCGCCACGGCGAGCACGGCAACGCGCTGCTGTCGCGTTATCCGCTGGGAGACATCGGCCATCACGACGTGTCGGACCACCGCTTCGAGCAGCGCGGCCTGCTGCACGTGCCGGTGCATTGGCAGGGCACCGAGGTGCACGCGGTGGTGGCGCACCTGGGCCTGATCCATGGCAGCCGCGTGCGCCAGATACAGAAGCTGGCGGCCTTCATCGAGGACCACGTGCCGCACGGCGCGCCGCTGGTGGTGGCCGGCGACTTCAACGACTGGGGCGAGCGGCTGGATGAGCCCATGCGCGCGACCGGCCTGGGCCGGGCGATGCTGCCCGGCGCGAAGCGCTCGCTGCCGACCTTCCCGTCGCGGGTGCCGGTGTTCTCGCTGGACCGGATCTACATGCGCGGCCTGCGCTGCGTCGACATGAAGGTCCCGCGCGGTCCGGCGTGGGCGCGCATGTCCGACCACCTGCCGCTGCTCGCCGAGCTCGTGCTGACTTGAAGCGGCCGCAGGAACCCCTCTTCCCCTGGACCCTCGGGTCCCAGCCCAGCTTCACCGGCGGGAACGCGGTGCGGCTGCTGTGCGGCGGCGATGCGCTGTTCCCGGCGCAGATCGAGGCGATCGATCGGGCCGAGCAGGAGGTCTGGCTCGCGACCTACATCTTCCACGACGACGAGGCCGGTGCCGCGACCGTGGCGGCGCTGAAGCGCGCCGCGTTACGCGGCGTGCGGGTGAGGGTGGTGGTGGACGGCTTCGGCTCGAAGGGCAGCCTGGGCTGGCTGCGGGGGGAAGTCGACGGCACGCCGGTGGCGCTGGCGGTGTTCCGTCCGATCGACCGGTGGTGGAACTGGCTGCATCCCGGTCAATTGCGGCGGCTGCACCAGAAGCTGTGCGTGGTCGATGGACGCGTGGGGTTCGTCGGCGGCATCAACGTGATCGACGACCGCGTCGACCTCCATCACGGCCGCACGGAGACGCCGCGGCTGGACTTCGCCGTCAGCGTCGGCGGGCCCGCGGTGCGGGCCATCGAGCAGGCGGCGCGTGCCGTGTGGACGCGCGCGTGGCTGGGCCACGACTTCGGCGACGAGATGCGGGCGATGATCCGCAGCGCCTCGCCGGCGCGGCGCGCGAAGCGCCTGATGCGGCGCATCCGGATGCCGCGCGGGGAACACCGCCGGCGCGACCCCACCCGCCTGCCGCCGGTGCGCGCGGCCTTCGTGCTGCGCGACAACCTGCGCCAGCGCCGCACCATCGAGCGCGCCTACGTCGACGCGATCCGCGCCGCGACCGTGCGCGTGGACCTGATCACGCCGTACTTCTATCCGGGGCAGCGCTTCCGTCGCGCCCTGAAGGACGCGGCGCAGCGCGGGGTCCAGGTGCGGCTGCTGCTCCAGGGCAAGGTCGACTACCGGATCGCCGCGCTGGCCGCGCATGCGCTCTATGACGAGCTGCTCGGGCACGGCGTCCAGATCTACGAGTACACGCCGGCCTTCCTGCACGCCAAGATCTGCGTCGTCGACAACGACTGGGCCACCATCGGCAGCTCCAACATCGATCCGCTGTCGTTGCTGCTCAACCTCGAAGCCAACGTCGTCGTGCGCGACGCCGCCTTCGCGGGCGATGTCGCGCGGGAGTTCGACGCGGCGGTGGCGAAGTCCCACCGCGTCGAGCCGACCGCCGGGCGCGGGCTGCGGGGCTTCCTCGGCCGCGCGCTCGTCGCGTGGGTCGCCTACGTCTACCTGCGGGTGGCGGGGGCGACCGGGCGCTACTGACGCGGGTCTGACTCCCTCTCCCGCTTGCGGGAGAGGGCAGGGGTGAGGGCCAGCAGCCTCACGCACGAACCAAAAGCGCTATTGACTGCGGGTCGCCAAGCGCGGGCTCTCCACGCATCAGGGGGCATCCCTCCGGGAACCCCCAGAAGCATTCCGGCCCCACTCGCAGTCGCTGACTTCAGCGGTTTGGGACCGATGACTGCGGGGTCACTTGGTGTAGGTGCCGGGGCCCGGCGGCATCGACGGCCGCACGCCGGTGGGGAAGGGATCCTGCTGCGTCTTGTTGCCGTTGCTCGCCGGCGCATTGAACTGCTTGTCGACGAATCTCAGCATCGGCTCGACGCGCGCGGCCCAACTGCCCTCGTCATGTCCGGCACCCTCGGCTTCGAGGTAACCGATGTCGGCGCCCGCCCAGCCTCGCGCGGACAGCACCGAGCGCAGCTTGCGCAGCTGCTTGATCGAGTCCGGACCTTCGTTCGTGCCCATGTCCAGCCACAACTTCGGTCGCGGCAGCGACATCGGCAGCGGCGTCTTCTGCGTGTCGCGGATCGGGAACTCGTCGTCCCACCACAGCGACGGCGACACCACCAGCGCCGTGCCGAAGACGTCGCCGTGATGCACCGCCAGCCACAGGCTCATGATGCCGCCCAGCGAGGAGCCGCCCACCGCCGTGTGCGCCGCGTCGGGCAGCGTGCGGTAGCGCGCGTCGATCGACGGCTTGAGCTGCTCGATCAGGTAGCGCGCATAGGCCGGCGCGAGACCGCCCCGGGTCTGGCCCTCGTACGTCCGCGCGGTCGCGGTGTACTCGTCGATGCGGCGCGAGGTGTTGTTGACCGCCACGATGATCAGCGGTTGGATCTGGCCGTCGACGACCAGGCGTTGCGCGGTCTCGTCGACCTGCCACTCGGCGCCCGCCGCGGCGGCGTCGAAGACGTTCTGGCCATCATGGAGGTAGAGCACGGGGTAGCGGCGCTCGGTGTTGCGCTCGTAGTCGGGCGGCAGCCAGACCTGCACCGGACGCTGCGCGACGAAGTTGCCGGGCAGCGGCGCCAGCCGCTCGATCGTGCCGGCGCGGCTCAGCGAGATCGGCGCGCCCGGCGCGTTGAACGCGCGCGTGACGCGCACCTCGTCGGAGACCAGTTCCAGCGACCGGTTGGAGCCGGTCTCCCAGTCGCCTTCGGGATCGTTCTGGCCGGGGTGCTCGACGTGGAACTTGTAGGGCACGTTGCCGCCGGCCGGGAGGCGCTCGAAGACGGCGGTGGCGCTGTACCAGCCCTCGCGTCCCAGGCCCGCGGCCGGCGCGACCAGCGAGCGGCCCCAGTTGAGCGGCGCCGCGCCGCCGCGCACGCCGACGATGTCCTTGGCGGGATCGAAGCGGCCGGCGGCGATCTCCTCGCGCATGTCGATGTCGAAGACGACCTTGGTCGCGGCGAAGGCGTGCGGCGCGACGAGCATCGCCGCGATCAGCAGCAACAGGCCCGCAACGAAGCGCACAAGCTGGGGCGAGGCGCGTTCCGGCACGGGCAGGGTGGAAACGCGAACGGCGCGCGGAGAGCGCGCCGTCGAGGCGGTGTGTGGCATGCGGGACTCGCGAGGCAGTGGCGGGCGAGGCCCGCCGAGGCCTCGGATATTAGTCCAGCACGACCATCTCCGTGCGCGCGCGCAGCAGCGCGGCCGGACCGCGCGGGCCGTCGTCGTTGACCAGCACGAAGGCGCGCTCGATGTCGGGCGCCAGGTAGTGGTCGGTGGGCATCGCCGGGCAGCGCTCGCGCAGCAGCGCGTGCACGTCCTCCAGCGGCGCGGAGCTGCGCAGCGGCCGCAGGAACTCGATGCCCTGCGCGGCGGCCAGCAGTTCGATGGCGACGATGTGCGCGGTGTTGTCCAGCATCGGCCCCAGGCGACGGGCGCCGAAGGTGGCCATCGAGACGTGGTCCTCCTGGTTGGCGGAGGTCGGGAGGCTGTCGACGCTCGCCGGATGCGCGAGCGACTTGTTCTCGCTGGCCAGCGCCGCGGCGGTGACGTGCGCGATCATGAAGCCGGAGTTCAGGCCGGCGTTCTCGGTCAGGAAGGCGGGCAGGCGCGAGACGCCGGTGTCGATCAGCATCGCGATGCGACGCTCGGCGATGGCGCCGACCTCGGCGATCGCGCAGGCCAGCGCGTCGGCGGCCAGCGCCACCGGCTCGGCGTGGAAGTTGCCGCCGGAGACCATCGCGGCGGGGCCGTCCTCCGACGCGAACACCAGCGGGTTGTCGGTCACCGCGTTGGCCTCGCGCAGCAGCACGTCGCGGACGTAGCGCGACTGGTCCAGGCAGGCGCCCATGACCTGCGGCTGGCAGCGCAGGCAGTACGGGTCCTGCACGCGGTCGTCGCCGTCGCGATGCGACTGGCGGATCGGGCTGCCGGCTAGCAGCGCGCGGTAGGCGGCCGCGGCCTCGATCTGGCCGGGCTGGCCACGCACCTCATGGATGCGGGGATCGAAGGGACCGTCGCTGCCGCGCGCGGCGTCCAGGCTCAGCGCGCCGCTGACGACCGCGGCGGCGTAGACGGTCTCGAAACGCAGCAGGCCCTCCAACGCCAGCGCCGTCGAGGTCTGCGTGCCGTTGATCAGCGCCAGGCCTTCCTTGGCCTCGAGCACCAGCGGCTTCAGGCCGGCCTTCTCCAGCGCCGCCAGCGCGGGCTGGCGCTGGCCGTCGACCAGCATCTCGCCTTCGCCCATCAGCGCCAGCGTCATGTGCGACAGCGGCGCCAGGTCGCCCGACGCGCCCACCGAGCCTTGCGCCGGCACGTAGGGCACGAGGCCGGCGTTGAAGGCGTCGAGGATGCTCTGCACCACCGATTCGCGCACGCCGGAGAAACCGCGCGCCAGCGAGGCGGCCTTCGTCGCCAGCATCAGCCGCACGACCGGCGGCGCCAGCGGCGCGCCGACGCCGACGCAGTGCGAGCGGATCAGGTTGCGCTGCAGGGCGGCCAGTTCGTCCTTGCCGATGCGCTTGGACGCGAGCTTGCCGAAGCCGGTGTTGACGCCGTAGACCGGGTCGTCGCCGGCCGCGGCGGCCTGCACGACGGCGGCGCCGCGGCGGATCGCCGGCCAGGCGTCGGCGTGCAGCGCGAGCGTCACGCCGCCGGCGCGGATGCGGCGCAGCTGCTCCAGCGAGAGCTTGCCGGGGATGAGTTCAAGGGAGGTCGTCATGGGATCTCGGATCGAAGTCTGAGCGGAGTCTGGGGCGGGCGGGTTCAGGAGACGCGGGGCCGGGCCGGCAGGGGCTCAGCGGCCCAGCATCGGCAGCTTCAGGCCGCGCTCCTGCGCGGTCTTCTCCGCCAGCTCGTAGCCTGCGTCGGCGTGGCGCATGACGCCGGTGCCGGGGTCGTTCCACAGCACGCGGGAGAGGCGCTTGTCGGCCGCTTCCGTGCCGTCGCACACGATCACCACGCCGCTGTGCTGCGAGTAGCCCATGCCCACGCCGCCGCCGTGATGCAGCGAGACCCAGGTCGCGCCGCCGGCGGTGTTGAGCATGGCGTTGAGCAGCGGCCAGTCGGAGACGGCGTCGGAGCCGTCCCGCATCGATTCGGTCTCGCGGTTGGGGCTGGCCACCGAGCCGGAGTCCAGGTGGTCGCGGCCGATGACGATCGGCGCCTTCAGCTCGCCGGTGCGGACCATCTCGTTGAAGGCGAGGCCGGCCTTGTGGCGCTCGCCCAGGCCCAGCCAGCAGATGCGCGCGGGCAGGCCCTGGAAGGCGATGCGCTCGCGCGCCATGTCCAGCCAGCGGTGCACGCCGGCATGGTGCGGGAACAGTTCCTTGATCTTGGCGTCGGTCTTGTAGATGTCCTCCGGATCGCCGGACAGCGCGACCCAGCGGAACGGGCCGCGGCCTTCGCAGAACTGCGGGCGCACGTAGGCGGGCACGAAGCCGGGGAAGTCGAAGGCGTTCTTCACGCCCTGGTCGAAGGCGACCTGGCGGATGTTGTTGCCGTAGTCGACGGTCGCGATGCCCATGGCCTGGAAGTCCAGCATCGCCTGCACATGCACCGCGCAGCCGCGCGCGGCGGCGGCCTTCAGGTCGGCGTGCTTGGCCGGATCGGCGGCCGCGGCCTTCCATTGCTCGACGCTCCAGCCCACCGGCAGGTAGCCGTTGATCAGGTCGTGCGCCGAGGTCTGGTCGGTGACCAGGTCCGGCTTGATCGCGCTGCCGGCCTTCACGCGCGCGACCAGCGCGGGCAGGACCTCCGCCGCGTTGCCCAGCAGGGCGATGGAGACGGCCTTCTTCTCGGCCGTGTACCTGGCGATGCGCGCCAGCGCGTCGTCGAGGTCCGTCGCCTGCTCGTCGACGTAGCGCGTCTTCAGGCGGAAATCGATGCGCGACTGCTGGCACTCGATGGTCAGCGAGCAGGCGCCGGCGAAGGTCGCCGCCAGCGGCTGCGCGCCGCCCATGCCGCCCAGGCCCGCGGTCAGCACCCAGCGGCCGACCATGTCGCCGCCGAAGTGCTGGCGGCCGGCTTCCGCGAAGGTCTCGTACGTGCCCTGCACGATGCCCTGCGAGCCGATGTAGATCCACGAGCCGGCCGTCATCTGGCCGTACATCATCAGGCCCTTGCGGTCGAGCTCGTTGAAGTGCTCCCAGTTCGCCCACGCCGGCACGAGGTTGGAGTTGGCCAGCAGTACGCGCGGCGCGTCGACATGCGACGGGAACACGCCGACCGGCTTGCCCGACTGGATCAGCAGCGTCTCGTCCTCGTTGAGGTTCTTCAGCGAGCTCAGGATCTGCTCGAAGCAGTCCCAGTTGCGCGCCGCCTTGCCGATGCCGCCGTAGACCACGAGCGCATCGGGGTTCTCCGCCACGGCCGGATCCAGGTTGTTCTGGATCATCCGGTAGGCGGCCTCGATCAGCCAGTTCTTGCAGCTCAGCTGCGTGCCGGTAGGGGCGCGCACCGGGCGCGGCTGGGCGGAGTGGATGGGCGTCGTGGTCGTCGGTGTCGTCGTCATCGAGATCTCCTGGTCTGAGCTGCGAGGTCCGGCTGCCGTGGATGGCTCGGCCGGCCGGTGCTGTGCGGTCCGATGGGGCGCGATCATAGGATCGCTTTCCGTGGTTGTCTATACAAGTACAGTCAAGTAGGATGCCGCCCCATGGCGACCCCCTCATCGAGCCCGGGCGGCGGCGGTCCCGCGCCGCAATACCTGAAGGTGAAGACGCATCTGCGCGAAGGCATCGCCAGCGGACGCTGGCGCCCGGGCGAGCGCCTGCCGTCCGAGGCGGAACTGACCGGGACCTTCGGCGTCAGCCGGATGACGGTGAACCGCGCGCTGCGCGAGTTGCATCAGGAAGGCATGATCGACCGCGTGCAGGGCGTGGGCACCTTCGTCGCGGAGCTGCACCGGATCGCCTCGACGCTGACGGTGCGCGACGTGCATGAGGAGATCGCCGAGCGCGGTCACCGGCACGAGGCCAAGGTCCATGTGCTGGAGACCTTGAAGGCGAGCGCCGAGCAGGCCGCGATGCTCGGCCTGCGCGCCGGCTCGACCTTGTTCCACAGCGTCATCGTGCACCGCGAGAACGGCATCGCGATCCAGTGCGAGGATCGCCTCGTCAATCCGGCCTGCGCCCCGGGCTACATGGACCAGGATTTCGAGCGCGTGACCCCGACGCATTACCTGCTGGAGGTCGCGCCGCTGTCGGAGGCCCGCTATACGATCGAGGCGGCCATGCCCAATGCCCTCGAGGCGAAACTGCTGGGCATGCCGCGCGGCGAGCCCTGCCTCGTGGTCAAGCGCGCCACGTCGAGCCAGGGCCGCACGGTGACGGCGGTGCGGCTGGTGCACCCGGCCAGTCGCTATTTCCTTGAAGGCAGCTTCCAGGCGTGACGCTGTTCACGAGTTGGCGGGCAAGTTGTGGCAGGAGGGCGGATGTGACGTTTCGTGACGTGACGAGATGGATGAGTCTTCGAAAATCCCGGGCTTCAACAAAAACCAACAAGCTGCCGGACATGAGCTGGATGAGGATCACCGCCGATGATGTCGCGCCCACCCCGTGGCGCAACGGGGGAGGCCGGACGCGCGAGTTGCTCGCCTGGCCGCACGTGGCGGATTGGAAGGTCCGCGTCAGCATCGCGGACATCGACCGCGACGGGCCGTTCTCCGCCTTCCCGGGCGTGGACCGTTGGTTCGGCGTGCTGTCGGGCGCAGGCGTGATCCTGCGCGGCCGGGCGCTGAAACCCAACGAGGGCATCGTGCAGTTCGCCGGCGAAGACGCGCCGAATTGCGTGCTCATCGACGGTCCGACGCAAGACTTCAACGCGATGCACCGCCGCGACGCGGGCGTGTTCCGCGTGCAGCCGGCCGACCGGCCCGTGATCCCGCACGGGGCGCAGTGGCTGGGGCTGTTCACGCAGGAGGGCGGGATGATCATCCACGGTCATCGTTCGGTGCCGCTGGCGCCGCACACGCTCGCGTGGTGCGAGTCGCCGGCCTCGCAGAGCTGCGTCTTCGACGATGGCGATCAACACGGCCCCGCCTGGTGGCTGATCTGGAGCGAGTCATGACGATCGAGTCCTCGACGGCCGCGGCGGCGTCGGCAGGTGCGCCGCGGCGCGTGCTGTACGCCAATGCGACGCTGACCACCCTGGCGGGCGACCGCGACTGGGGCCTGGTGAGCGACGGCGCGCTGCTGGTCGAGGGCGAACAACTGCGCTGGGTCGGCCCGATGGCGGACCTGCCCGCCGACCTGCGCGACAGCGCGGGCGAACTGCGCGACCTGGGCGGCCTGCTGGTGACGCCGGGCTTGATCGATTGCCACACGCACCTGGTCTACGGTGGCGAGCGCTCGGCGGAATTCGAGCTGCGCCTGCAGGGCGCGACCTACGAGGAGATCGCGCGCGCCGGCGGCGGCATCCGCTCGACGGTCGCCGCGACGCGGGCGGCGAGCGAGCCGACGCTGCACGCGCTCGCCGTGGCGCGTGCCCGGGCGCTGATGGCCGAGGGGCTGACGACGCTGGAGGTGAAGTCCGGCTACGGCCTGTCGCTGGCGGACGAGGCCAAGTGCCTGCGCGTCGCGCGCCAGCTGGGCGAGCTCGGCTTGACGGTGAAGACGACCTACCTCGGCGCGCATGCGCTGCCGCCCGAATTCGACGGTCGTCAGGACGATTACGTCGACGCCGTCTGCGCGTGGTTGCCGGAGCTGCATCAGCAGGGCCTGGTCGATGCGGTCGATGCCTTCTGCGAACGCATCGGCTTCACGCCGGAGCAGACGCGTCGCGTGTTCGAGGCGGCCCGCGCGCTCGGCCTGCCGGTGAAGCTGCATGCGGAGCAGCTCAGCGACCAGGGCGGCGCCGCGCTCGCGGCCGGGTTCAACGCGCTCTCCTGCGACCACCTCGAATACCTGAGCGATGCGGGCATCGCCGCGATGGCCCGGGCCGGCACGGTGGCAGTGCTGCTGCCCGGCGCCTTCTACTTCCTGCGCGAGACGAAGCTGCCGCCGATCCAGGCGCTGCGCGACGCCGGCGTGCCGATCGCGCTGGCCACCGATCACAACCCGGGCAGTTCGCCGGGGCTGTCGCTGCTGCTGATGCTGAACATGGCCTGCACTTTCTTCCGGATGACGCCGGAAGAGGCGCTGCGCGGCCTCACGACGAACGCGGCTCGGGCCCTCGGTTTGCCCGATCGCGGGCGGCTGGCGGCAGGCCAGCGCGCCGATTTCTGCGTCTGGGACGCGACGCACCCGCGCGAGCTGAGCTACTGGTTCGGCCGCAATCCGCTGCGGCAGACGGTCGTGGGCGGCCGGCCGCGCGGCTGAGACGAACAATGAGCCCGCGGCGCGCCCGAGGCGCCTGCCGCGGCCTCATGGAGACAAGAGGAACGAGCGATGAAGCACGACGTCTTTGAACTGCGGCGCGGCCGCACCCCGCTGCTGATCAGCATGCCGCACGTGGGCCGCGAGATCCCGGCCGACCAGCACCACCGCTACGTCGAGCGCGCGCTCGGCAGCGAGGACACCGACTGGCACCTGGAGCCGCTGTACGCGCCGATCGCCGAGCAGCTCGGCGCGGGGCTGCTGGTGCCGCGCTTCTCGCGTTACCTGATCGACCTGAACCGCCCGCCCGAGGACACGCCGATGTACCCCGGCGCCTCCAACACCGAGCTGTGCCCGACGCGCTTCTTCACCGGCGAGCCGCTCTACAAGGACGGCCTCGCGCCCGACGCCGAGGAGAAGCAGCGCCGCATCGAGGCCTACTGGGCGCCGTACCACCAGGCGCTGCAGGGCGAGCTGCAGCGGCTGCGCCAGGAGCACGGCTTCGCGCTGCTGTTCGAGGCGCACAGCATCCGCTCGGAACTGCCCTGGCTCTTCGAGGGCCGCTTGCCCGACCTGAACATCGGCACGGTCGAGGGCAAGTCCTGCAAGCAGGTCACGCGCCAGGCGATGGAGATCGCGCTGCAGGCGCAGGACCGCTTCAGCTGGGTGGTCGACGGGCGCTTCAAGGGCGGCTACATCACGCGTCAGTACGGGCGGCCGGAACTCGGCCAGCAGGCCGTGCAGCTGGAGATGTGCTATCGCTGCTACATGGTCGAGAACGACCTGGGCTACACCGGTTATGAGCTCGACGCGGCCTGCGTCGAGAGCGTCCGGCCCGTGCTGACGACGCTGCTGCAGGCCTACCTGCTGGCCAATCCGACGCGGAACGCCGCATGAGTCCGACGACCTTCCACGCGGCACTGGTCTGGCTCGACGGGCGCTGGCAGGCGGACGTGCTGATGCGCGTCGGGGCCGATGGCCATTGGGTCGAGCTGGTCGCCGGCACGCCGGCCCCGGTGGACGCCGTGCGCCTGGGCGGGCCGGTGATGCCGACGCTGGTCGACGCGCACAGCCATGCGTTCCAACGCGCCTTCGCGGGACTGGCCGAGCAGCGCGACAGCGACAGCGACGACTTCTGGTCCTGGCGCGACCGCATGTACGGCGTCGCGCTGCGCGTGACGCCGGCGCAGCTGAAGACCATCGCGGCGCAGCTCTACACCGAGCTGCTGGCCGGCGGCTACACGCAGGTCTGCGAGTTCCACTACCTGCATCACCGCGAGGACGGGACGCCGTACGAGGACGAACTCGCCATGGCGATGGCGCTGGCCGAGGCGGCCCAGGAGACCGGCATCGGCCTGACGCTGCTGCCGGTGCTGTACGCGCATGCCGGCTTCGCGCACCAGGGCCTGCGGGACACGCAGCGGCGCTTCCGCACCGATGCGGCATGGGTGTGGCGCGCCTGCGAGCGCATCAACGCGGCGGGCCTGCCGCTGGTGCGCGCCGGCGTGGCGGTGCACTCGCTGCGGGCGGCCCATGCCGAGGATGTGCGGGCGCTGCAGGCGCTCGTCGGCGACGCGGACATCCCCATCCACGTGCACGTCGCGGAGCAGCAGCAGGAAGTCGACGATTGCCTGTCGGCGACCGGGAAGCGGCCGATCGACCTGCTGGCCGACTACGGGCTGGATCCGCGCTGGCACCTGGTGCACGCGACGCACAGCACGCGGGACGAGATCGCGCGCATCGCCGCGAGCGGTGCCGGCGTGGTGATCTGTCCGGGCACCGAAGGCAACCTCGGCGACGGACTGGCGGACCTGCCCGGCTGGCTGGCGGCGGAGGTGCCGCTGACGGTGGGGTCGGACAGCCAGGTCACGCGCGGCTGGGTCGAGGAGCTGCGCTGGCTGGAATACGGCCAGCGCCTCGGCCTGCAACGGCGCAACGTGGCGGCGCGGCCGGGGCGGCAACCGTCGACGGCGGCCCGGCTGTTCGACGCCTGCGTCGCGGGCAGCGCGCGGGCGGCGGGCTTGTCCGCATGGGGCCTGAAGGCCGGCGCGCGCGCGGACTTCCTGGTGCTCGACACGGCCGCGAGCGGCCTGGCCGGACTGCCGGCGGCGGCGCTGCTCGATGGCCTGGTCTTCGCCAGCCAGGGGCCGACCTGGCGCGAGGTCTACGTCGCCGGCCAGCGACGCGCGATCGACGATGCCGGCCGCCGCGAGGACTTCGTCGCGACGATGAACACGCTCTGGCGCTGACCCCCCGTTTCCGCAGGATGTCCGGCAGGCACGCCGGCTGCTAGGCTTTTCCCACTCCTTCTTCAACGGTGGGAATGCCATGTGGTCCATGCGTAACTTCACGATCCGGACGCGCCTCATGGCGCTCGGCCTGTTGTCGGTGTTCGCGATGCTGCTGATCGGCGGCGACGGGCTGTGGGCGATGGCCCGCACGAAACAGGACGTCGAGCACTACGTGAAGCACGATGTCGAGTCGCTGGTGCAGCTCTCCGAGATCCGGGCCGGCGTCGGCAACCTGCGGCGCTACGAGAAGGACATGCTGATCAACATCGGCGACGACGCCGCCGTGAGGCGCTACCAGGAGGATTGGCGCAAGGCCTTCGAGGGCGTCAACAAGAGCCTGGACGCCATCGGCCAGCTCGACATCCTGCCGGAGATCAAGTCGATGCCGCCGGCGATGAAGGCCTCGCTGGGGAGTTATCGCAGCGGACTCGACGGCATCGTCGAGCGCATCCTGAAGCAGGAGTTCGTCGATTCCGCCGAGGCCAACCGGCAGACCGAGCCGATCAAGGGCCCGGTCCGCGAGATGGACAAGCAGCTCGGCGCCATGACGAAGGCGATCATGGAACGCGGCAACCAGGAGGTGCAGCGCATCGACGCCGAAGAGACCCGCATCCGGATGGCGCTGGGCGGCGTGATGCTCGTGGGCGTGCTGGTGATCGGGACCTTCACCTTCTTCAACATCGCGTCCATCCTGACGCCGCTGGCCCAGGCGGTCAGCACGACCGAGCGCATCGCGCGCCAGGACCTGAGCGAACGTCTCGACGTGCTCGGCACCGACGAGACCGCCGCGATGATGCGCGGCGTGCAGGGGATGCAGACCTCGATCCGCGACGTGGTCAGCGGCGTGCGCAGCGCCACCGACAGCATCGCGACGGCCTCGCGCGAGGTCGCGGCCGGGGCGCACGACCTCAGCTACCGCACGGAGCAGACCGCCTCCAACCTCGAGGAGACCGCGTCGGCGATGGAGCAGCTCACCGCGAGCGTGCAGCACAACGCGGACTCGGCGCGGCAGGCCAATGCACTGGCGGAAGAGGCGGCCGGCGCCGCCGGACGCGGCGTCAACGTGGTGGGCGAGGTGGTCCAGACCATGGGCAGGATCAGCGCGTCGTCCGCGCGCATCGGCGACATCATCGGCACCATCGACGGGATCGCGTTCCAGACCAACATCCTCGCGCTGAACGCGGCCGTCGAGGCGGCCCGCGCGGGCGAGCAGGGGCGCGGCTTCGCCGTCGTCGCCAGCGAGGTGCGCTCGCTCGCCCAGCGCAGCGCCGAAGCGGCCAAGGAGATCAAGCAGCTGATCACCGCCAGCGGGGACAGCGTCTCCAGCGGCGCCGCCCTTGTCGAACGCGCGGGGCAGACGATGAACGAGATCTCCGATTCGATCACCCGTGTGTCGCGCATCGTGGCCGAGATCAGCCACGCCACCACCGAGCAGAGCGGGGGCATCAACCAGATCGGCTCGGCGATCTCGCAGCTGGATCAGATGACGCAGCAGAACGCCGCCCTCGTCGAGGAGTCGGCGGCGGCGGCGCAGAGTCTCCAGCATCAGGCGGATGCGCTGTCTCAGTCGGTGGCGGTGTTCAAGCTGGGTTGAATGCCTGTCCTTCGACTGTCGGGGCGTTGGCCGCCATGTCATGGGGCCTTGGCGGCAAGCGCCAAAACCCCACGACATGCCGTCCCCGATCACTGTCGTACTTCCGCGGTTTTGCGACCGAGGACTGCGGGCGCTCGGGCGGGCCGTCGGGTGTGACATCGGTGCGGGAGAACTCCACGCTTGTCAGGCTTTAGAGTGCGGCGTCCTCGGGCGGTGGCATGGCGGCTGCTAGGCTTTTCCCATCGATCCATCTCGTTGGGAAAACATGCAGTCTCTGCGCAACTACACGATCCGGACGCGCCTGCTCGGCCTGGGCCTCCTGTCCGTCCTCGCACTCCTGGTCATCGGCGGCGCCGGCCTCTGGGCCATGGGCAGCTCGCGGTCCGACTTCCAGCAGTACGTCGCGCAGGACGTCGGCGCACTGACGCAACTCTCCGAAGTCCGCGCCGGCATCGGCAACCTGCGCCGCTTCGAGAAGGACATGCTCATCAACATCGGCGACGACGGCACCGTCAAGCAGGCACAGGCCGATTGGCAGAAGACCTACGCCGGCGTGATCCGCTCGCTCGACACGCTGGCCACGCTCGAGATCAGCCCGGAGATCCGCGGACTGCCGCCCAAGCTCAAGCAGTCGCTCGAGGCCTACAAGGCCGGCGTCGACGACATCGCCAAACGCATCCTGAACGCCGACTTCGTGGACGCCGCCGAGGCGAACCGCTCCACCGACGTCATCAAGGCGCCCGTGCAGGCGATGGACAGCGGCGTCGGTGAGATGACGCAAGCCATCCTGCGGCACGGCCAGGATGAGGTCGAACGCCTTGGCACGCGGGAATCGAGCGTGCGCGGCGTGCTCGGTATCGTGATGCTGATCGGCGCCGCGCTGATCGGCCTGCTCACCGTGTTGAACATCCGCTCCATCCTGGCGCCGCTGGCCCAGGCCGTGAGCACGACCGAACGCATCGCCCGCAAGGACCTGAGCCAGCCCGTCGAGGCGGAAGGCGCCGACGAGACCGCCGCGATGGCGCGCGGGGTGCAGGGCATGCAGGCCTCGATCCGGGAGGTCGTCAGCGGCGTGCGCAACGCCACCGACAGCATCGCGACGGCGTCGCGCGAAGTCGCCGCCGGCGCGCACGACCTGAGCCAGCGGACCGAGCAGGCCGCGTCGAATCTGCAGGCCACCGCCTCGGCAATGGGGCAGTTGACCTCGAGCGTGCAGCACAACGCGGCGTCCGCCGGCGAGGCGAAGGCGCTGGCCGAGCAGGCCGCCGAGGTCGCCGTCCGCGGCGTGAGCGTGGTGGGCGAGGTCGTGCAGACGATGGGCAGGATCAGCACCTCGTCGGCACGCATCGGCGACATCATCGGCACGATCGACGGCATCGCCTTCCAGACCAATATCCTGGCGCTGAACGCGGCGGTGGAAGCGGCCCGCGCCGGGGAGCAGGGCCGTGGTTTCGCGGTGGTCGCGAGCGAGGTCCGATCGCTCGCGCAGCGCAGCGCCGAAGCCGCCAAGGAGATCAAGCAGCTGATCACCGCCAGCGGCGAGAGCGTCTCCAGCGGCGCCGTGCTCGTCGAGCGCGCCGGCCAGACGATCAACGAGATCTCCGACTCGATCTCGCGGGTGTCGCGCATCGTGGCGGAGATCAGCCACGCCACCGCGGAGCAGAGCGGCGGCATCAACCAGATCGGCTCGGCGATCTCGCAGCTGGATCAGATGACGCAGCAGAACGCGGCGCTCGTCGAGGAGTCCGCGGCCGCCGCGCAGAGCCTGCAGCATCAGGCCGACGCGCTCGCCCAGTCGGTCGCGGTCTTCAAGCTCCACTGATTCAGCAGGCCATGAACTGCACGCGGTTGCGCCCCGCGTGCTTCGCGGCGTAGAGCGCCTGGTCGGCGGTTTCGACCAGGAGGGACGGTTTCGCGGGCGGCTCGCCCGCGGCCAGGCCGATGGAGACGGTGACCTGCAAGCCCGCCACCAGTTCGCCCCAGTCGTGGCTGGCGATCGCGCCGCGCAGCCGCTCGCAGATGTCCTGCGCGCGCTCGGGCGGAACGCCGACGAAGACCAGCATGAATTCTTCGCCGCCGACCCGCGCCAGCAGGTCCGCGCTGCGCAACTGACGCCGCAGCAACTGCGCGACCTTCTGCAGCGCCTGATCGCCGGCGCCATGGCCGAACGCGTCGTTGACCTGCTTGAAGTGGTCGATGTCCAGCAAGCCCAGCGAGATCGGCTTGTCCTCCTGCCGCGCGCGCTCCAGCAGCAAGGGCAGCGCGAACTCCGCATGCCGGCGGTTGTTGAGCCCCGTCAGCGCGTCCTCATGCGCCATGCGACCGAGCTCGGCCGCCTGACGCCGCAGGCGTTGCTGCTCCTGTTCCGCGAGGTCCGCGCGCTCGCGCTCGCGCCGCGCGTCCTGCATGGCGTGCTCGGCGCGCGCCTGCGCCTGCTGGAACTCCTGCCGGATCAGCATCGCCTCGGTCTGCAAGGCCATCGCGTTGCGTGCCGACTGGCGCTCCAGCGCGGTCAGCTGCTCGTGCGCCGCCAGTGCTTTCACCGCGTCGCCGCGGAGCTTGTAGCCGCGATAGATCGCCAGGGTGAGCTGCCGCCGCAAGCGGGCCGGCAGCGATTGCGGCGCCTGCTGGCCGACCAGGTCCTGGAGCGTCTCGAGCGCGGGCAAGGCGTCTCGCGCGCCCGCGGCGTCGTCGCGCTTGAGCTGCAGCAGCGCCCGCTGCGCCCGCGCCTGCAGCACCATGCCGGCATAACCGTGCCGCTGCGCGAGACGCTCGTATTCATCGGCGATCTGGAGCGCTTCCTCGATTGCGCCGGTGCCGAGCTGCAGTTCGACCAGATTGGACAGGGAGACGACGACCAGGAAGGGATTGCCTTCCTCCCGCACCAGCGTGGCGGCCCGCACCGCGTAGGGCTCGGCCTGGGCGAGCGCCTCGGCGGAGGCGGTCCTGTCCTCGTCCCGGATGGCTTCCCCATGCGCCTGCAACCAGAAATGGGCGAGGTTGTTCAGGCACGACAGCAGCAGTTCCCGCTCGCCGGGCGCCTGCTGCTGGACGATCTCCAGCGCCTGCAGCGTGTGCTGGCAGGCCTGCTCGACCTGGTCCGACACCGCGAAGGCCACGGCCAGCCGGTTCAGCGCCCAGGCCTCGCGGGCCGGATCCTCGGCGCGACGGGCCGCCGCGAGGGCCTGCCAACCGGCCTGCATCGCGTCCCGCCCCATCTGGAACTGCGCGTAGACGTAACAGAGCTCGGTGAGCGCCTCGGCCGTCCAGGCGTCCTGGTCGTCGCCGTCGATCAGCCGGACCAGCGCCGCGGCCTCGCTCGCGCGCCGCAGCGCGCCCTGCAGGTCACCCTGGCGGGGCAGGTTGTGGGCGATGAGGATCAGCGCCCGCGCCCGGTCGCGCACCGTGTCGGCGGCCACCAGGGACAGCTCCAGCGCATCGGTAGCGTCGCGGTAGGCACCGCGGCGGCTCAGATGCAGGGCTCGGGCCAGTTCGCGTTGGAACAAGGCGGACTCTCCTCCGTCGATGTTGTCGACCTTGATGCCGCAGCATTCGCCGCCGCATAGCGCACGTCAATGGCGACTGGCCCCAGTGGACGATGGATACAGTCGCAGGCATGCCAAAAGTCTCGAAAGCGCCTGCCGCATCCGGCCTCATCGCGGAGCCGCCTGCGGCCCGGCCGGCGACCGCGGTGGACCGGGCGCTGGTGGGCGTCGACTTCACCAGCGCGCCGACGGCCCGCAAGCCGATCCGGCTGGCCTTCGGCCGTCGGCAAGGGAGCGTCCTGAAGCTGGAACGCCAGGTGGCGATCGCGAGCCTGGACGCCTTCGAGGCGTGGCTCGCGGAACCCGCGCCCTGGCTCGGCGGCTTCGACCTGCCGTTCGGCCTGCCGCGTGAGCTCGTCGTCACCCTGGGCTGGCCGACCGAGTGGGCGGCGCTGATCGCGCATTACGCGAGCCTGTCGCGCGCGCAGATCCGGGACACCTTCGCCGCGTTCTGCGATGCCCGCCCGGTCGGGAGCAAGTTCGCGCACCGCGCCTGCGACGGTCCGGCGGGTTCGTCGCCGAGCATGAAGTGGGTCAATCCCCCGGTGGCCTACATGCTGCATGCCGGCGTGCCGCGTCTGCTGCGGGCGGGCGTCCATCTGCCGGGGCTGCATGCCGGCGACGAGACGCGCGTGGCCCTGGAGGCCTATCCGGGCCTGCTGGCGCGCGAGTTGATCGGCACACGCAGCTACAAGAGCGACGATCGCGCCAAGCAGACGCCCGACCGGTTGATCGCCCGCAAGGATCTGCTCGAAGCGCTGGAGCAAGGCCGCAGCCGTCTGGGCCTGCGCCTGAAGCTCAGCCACGCGCAGCGGGACGAACTCGCCGACGACGGCAGCGGCGACAAGCTCGACGCGGTGCTGTGCCTGATGCAGGCGGCCTGGGCCGATGCGCGCCCGGACTACGGCCTGCCCGCCGGGATGGATCCGCTCGAGGGCTGGATCGTCTGTGCCTGACGGCCTGTCCGTTCCCCGCCCATTTGCTTGCCCACTTCTCCGCCCACTTTCCCGACTTCCAACCACGAGGATGACGCCATGACCCGCATCGATGACACGCCGGCCCCGCAGACGCCGCTCCAGGTCGCCGTGATGGGCGCGGGCGCCGTGGGCTGCTTCTTCGGCGGCATGCTGGCCCGCGCGGGGCACGATGTGACGCTGATCGGCCGCCCCGGCCATGTGGAAGCGATCCGTGACCGTGGCTTGCGCATGGAGACGCGGATGTTCGATGAGCAGGTCCGTCTGCGCGCCGACACCGAGCCTTCCGCCGCGCGTGGCGTGCAGGTGGTGCTGTTCTGCGTGAAGTCGACCGACACGGTGTCCGCCGCGCAGGCGCTGGCGCCGTACATCGGCGCGGACACGCTGCTGCTGTCGATGCAGAACGGTGTCGACAACGCCGAGCGGCTGCGCGACACGGTGCCGCAACCCGTGTCGGCGGCGGTGGTCTATGTGGCGACGGAGATGGCCGGTCCCGGCCATGTGAAGCACCACGGGCGCGGCGAACTGGTCATCGAGCCGGCCCCCGGCGCCGAGCGCGTCGCGCAGGCGCTGATCGCGGCAGGCGTGCCCACCGAGGTCTCGGACAACGTGCGAGGCGCGCTGTGGTCCAAGCTGCTGATCAACTGCGCCTACAACGCGCTGTCGGCGCTGGCGCAGCAGCCCTACGGCGAGCTGGTGAAGGGCGAGGGCGTGTGGACGGTGATGGACCAGCTCGTCGACGAGGGCCTGGCGGTGGCCGCGGCGGATGGCGTCACGCTGGTGGGGGACGTGCGCCAGGCCGTGCGCAGGATCGCCGAGACGATGCCGGGACAGTTCTCCTCGACCGCGCAGGACATGAGCCGTGGCAAGCGCACCGAGATCGATCATCTCAACGGCTTTCTGGTCCGCCGTGGCGAGGTGCTGGGCGTGCCCACGCCTGCCAACCGCGTGTTGCACACGCTGGTGCGACTCGCCGAACTCAGTCGGGACTGAGAAGGGCAGGCGCGAGCTCGGATACCGACCGCGCGTGCATGAAGCGCGCGGCGGTGGCGGGTCGCCCGTCGCCCGTCACTTGCGCATCAGCGTCGACTTGCCGAACAGCGATTCGACAAGGTCCACCGCGACCAGCGCCGTCTTGTTCCGGACATCCAGCGCCGGGTTGAGCTCCATGATGTCCAGCGACCCCAGCCGCCCGGTGTCGGCGATCATCTCCATGCAGAGCTGGGCTTCGCGATAGGTCGGGCCGCCGGGGATCGTGGTGCCGACGCCGGGCGCGACGTCCGGATCGAGGAAGTCGACGTCGAAGCTCACATGCAGATGGGTGTTGGCGTCCATCGTCGCCAGCGCCAGTTCCATCGTGTGGCGCATGCCCATCTCGTCGATGTAGCGCATGTCGAAGACCTCGAGGCCGACCTCGTGCACGAAGCGCTTCTCGCCCTCGTCCACGCTGCGGATGCCGATCTGGCGGATCCACTTCGGATCGATGGCCGGGACCTTGCCGCCGATCTCGATCAGCTCCTGCGGACCGTAGCCGCACAGGCAGGCGACCGGCATGCCGTGGATGTTGCCGCTGGGCGTGAGCTTGCTGGTGTTGAAGTCGGCATGCGCGTCCAGCCACAGCACGCGCAGCTTCTTGCCGGTGTCGCGGCAGTGGTGGGCCACCGCGGCGATCGATCCCAGTCCCAGGCAGTGGTCGCCGCCGAGCAGGACGGACATGCGCCCGCCGTTGAGCTCCGCGTAGACCGCGTCGTGCACGGCCTGGTTCCAGGCCGTCACTTCGTCCAGGTGGCGGTAGCCGTCGGTCGGCGGCTGCCACGGATTGGACGGCCCCACGAGGTTGCCGCAGTCCTTGACCTCGACGCCGTGCGCCCGCAGCGCTTCGGCCAGTCCGGCGACCCGCAGGGCCTCCGGTCCCATGCTGGCGCCTCGGGCGCCGGCGCCCACGTCGGTCGGGGCGCCGATCAGGCTCACGTGTCGTGCTGCGGTCATGGTCGAACCTCTCTTGCTTGCTGGATGGCCCCGCGGGGCCGGAATCAGGGGCTGTCGCCCGCGACCGCGCCGGTCCCGGGGCTGCCAGTCGTGGTGCTCGTACCGCTCGTGCCGTTCGTGGCTCCGCCGATGTCGTATTCCTTCTTCAGCAGGGCCCACGCCTCGTCGGCGGTTTCAACGTAGTGGAAGAGCTGCTCGTCGCCGGGGCTGATCATGCCGGTGTCGATCAGCAGCTCGAAGTCGATCAGGCGCGACCAGAAGTCGCGTCCGAACAGCAGGATCGGACGCCGACGGCACTTGCCGGTCTGGATCAGCGTCAGCGTCTCGAAGAGCTCGTCCAGCGTCCCGTAGCCGCCCGGGAACGCCGCCAGCGCCACCGAGCGCATCAGGAAGTGCATCTTGCGCAGCCCGAAGTAGTGGAAGCGGAAGCAGAGCTCCGGCGTGATGTACTGGTTCGGACGCTGCTCGTGCGGCAGCACGATGTTCAGTCCGATGCTGCGGCCGCCGGCCTCGTGCGCGCCGCGGTTGCCCGCTTCCATGATGCCGGGCCCGCCGCCGGTGACCACATACAGCGGATGGGCGAAGTCCTTGGTCGTCTCGGTGACCAGCCGCGCGAACTTACGCGCTTCCTCGTAATAGCCACTCATCACCAGGCGGCGCTCGGCGCGTTGCACCGCCGCCTCGTCCTTGGCGGCGCGGGCGGCGTCGACGGCAGCCTGCGCCGACTCGCGGTCGGCGATGCGCGCGCTGCCGAAGATCACCACCGTCGACTGGATGTTCAGCTCCTGCTGGATCAGCTCCGGCTTCAGCAGTTCCAGCTGCATGCGCACCGGGCGAAGTTCGGGACGGACCAGGAAGTCGGTGTCGGTGAACGCGAGCTGGTAGGCCGCGGGCGGATTCGCGTCGAAGGTCGTTTCGAAAGAGGCCTGCTGTTGGACCTCCTCCTGCGCGGAGGGGAAGTTGCGGGCGGTGAGTTTGTCGCTTCTGATCATGATTCGATGGCCCGAGAGATTACGGGCGTTGGCACTTAATTTCCGTTCGTTCGCCGGCGCCGTGCGCGACCCCGGGCGGTGGTTTGTTGCGCGGGGGCGCCTGCGTGCTCCTCGACGGGGTCAGTCCGTGCCACAGCACGGGCAGCGCGGGTCGCGAGCGACCTTCAGGTCGGTCCATTCCATGCGGCGCGCGTCCAGCATCAGCAGCCGACCCGGGAGCGTCGAGCCCATCCCCGCCAGCAGCTTCAGGGCCTCGGCCGCCTGCATGCTGCCGATGATCCCGACCAGTGGCGCGAACACGCCCATCACCGCGCAGCGCTGTTCCTCGGGCGGCTGGTCGGCAGGGAACAGGCAGGCATAGCAGGGGAACGCACGATCGCGGCTGTCGTAGACGCTCAGCTGTGCGTCGAAGCCCAGCGCCGCACCGGAGACCAGCGGCTTGCCGTGCTTCACGCAGGCGGCATTGACCAGGTGGCGCGTGGGGAAGTTGTCGGTGCAGTCGAGGACGACGTCGGCCGACGGCACGAGTTCGTCCAGCAGCGCCGCGTCGGCGCGTTCGGTGACGGCCCGGACGCGCGGTTCCGGATTGATCGCCGCGATGCCGGCCGCGGCCGATTCGGCCTTGGGCTGGTCCACCCGCGCGAGGCTGTGGGCGATCTGGCGCTGCAGATTGGTCACGTCGACGCGGTCGTGATCCACCAGCGTGATGCGGCCGACACCCGCCGTCCCCAGGAACAGCGCCGCGGGCGATCCGAGCCCCCCCGCGCCGATCACCAGCGCGTGCGCCTCCATCAAGCGCTGCTGGCCCTCGACGCCGATGTCGTCCAGCAGGATGTGGCGCGAATAGCGCAGCAGTTGGTCGTCATCCATGGATCACTCCGCCCTCATTCCGGCACGGCGTCGTCCGTCGTCTGCGGCTGCCGCAGGCCGACCTGCAGCGGCAGCTTCAGCGATTCCTTGCCGCGTTGCACCGAGATCAGCGTCTGGCTCTCCGGCTTCAGTGCCGCGACGACGTTGACCAGCTCGCGCGGCGAGCGCACGGCCTGGCCGGCCACCGCGGTGACGACGTCGCCCGCCTCCAGGCCGGCCTTGGCCGCCGGACTGGCCTTGAAGACTTCCTTGACCAGCACGCCGTGGTCGACCGACAGCTTGAGCGTGTCGACGACCTCCGGGTTGATGTCGCCGGTGATCACGCCCAGCCAGCCGCGCGAGACCTTGCCGTCCTTCACCAGCGCCTCCAGCACCTGGTACGCCGAGTCCACCGGGATCGCGAACCCGATGCCCAGGCTGCCGCCGCCGGTGCGCGAATAGATCGCCGTGTTGATGCCGACCAGCCGCCCCTGCACGTCGACGAGCGCGCCGCCGGAGTTGCCGGGGTTGATCGCGGCGTCGGTCTGGATGAAGTTCTCGAAGGTGCTCAGGCCGAGCTGGGTGCGGCCCAGCGCGCTGATGATGCCGGAGGTGACGGTCTGGCCGACGTTGAACGGATTGCCGATGGCCAGCACCACGTCGCCGACCTGCAGCTCGCCGGCCTTGCCGGGATGGATCACCGGCAGCGGCGCCGGCAGCGTGATGCGCAGGACGGCCAGGTCGGTTTCCGGATCGGTGCCGACCAGGCGCGCCGGCGTGTCGCGGCCGTCGGCGAGCTGCACGCGGATCTCGGTCGCACCGGCGACGACATGGTTGTTGGTCAGCACATAGCCTTCGGGCGAGACGATCACGCCGGAGCCCAGGCCCGTCTGCGGGCGCTGCTGCTGCGGCCGCTTGCCGAAGTGGAAACGCAGCCAGGGATCGGCGTCGATCTCGCGCTGGCTGGGCGCGGGCTTGTTGGCCAGCACCGCGACGACCGCGGGCGACGCCGCCTGCGCCGCCGCGGCGAAGCTGAACTGGACCGACGCGCGCGGCGGCGCGCCCGCGGCGGCTGGCAGCGTGGGCACGATCCGGGGGGCCTCGTGCAACCATTCGGGCTTGAGCGTCGACACGACGAAATAGCCGGCCAGCGCCACCGTGGTGGCCTGGGAGAAAATCAGCCAGGTTTGACGCAAGAGAGATCCTGTCATGGCACATCGCACGGAGCTGGAGCGGCTGCTCGCCGCCACGCTGGAGCCCACGCGCTTCAAGGATTATGGGCCGAACGGTCTTCAGGTCGAGGGCCGCGACCAGATCCGGCAACTGGTGTGCGGGGTCACCGCGAGCCTCGCGCTGATCGACGCCGCCATCGAGTCCGGCGCCGATGCGATCCTGGTCCACCACGGCCTGTTCTGGCGCGGCCAGGACGGTCGCGTCACCGGCTGGATGAAGCAGCGCCTGTCGCGGCTGCTGACCCACGAGGTCAACTTGTTCGCCTACCACCTGCCGCTGGATGCGCATCCGGAACTCGGCAACAACGCGCAACTCGCGAAACATCTGGGCTGGGCCGCCGAGGGCCGGTTCGGCGACCAGGATCTGGGCTGCATCGGCGCGCTGCCGACGGCGTTCGAGTCGCTGGATGCGCTGAGCGCCCATGTCGAGCAGCGGCTCGGCCGCGCGACGATCCAGGCCGCCGGGGATGGTCGTCCGCTCAAGCGAGTCGCCTGGTGCACCGGCGGGGCGCAGGGCTACTTCGAGGCCGCGATCGCCGCGGGCGCGGACGTGTTCATCACCGGCGAGATCTCCGAGCCGCAGGCGCATTACGCGGCCGAGACCGGTGTCGCGTTCATCGCCGCCGGACACCATGCGACCGAACGCTACGGCGTGCAGGCGTTGGGCCGTCAGGTGGCCGAACAGCTGGGCCTGCAATACCGCTTCATCGACATCCCGAACCCCGCATGAGCACCGTCATCCAGAGTTCCCGCCCGTTGCTGCTGACGATGGGCGATGCCTGCGGCATCGGCCCCGAGATCGCCGTCGCGGCCTGGTCGAAGGATCGCGGGGCAGACCTGCGTCTGGTCGGCGACGTCGAGGTCTTCCGACGGGCGCTGGGCTTCGTGGGTTTGCGTTTGCCGGTGGCGGTGCTTGAGCGCGCCGACGATCCGGCTCCCCCCGATTGCCTGCCCGTGTGGCAGCCGTCGGGATTGCCGGGCGATCTGCTTGCGCAGCCGCTGGGCCGGGTGAGCGCCGCCGCCGGCGCCGCGGCGGCGCGCTGCATCGTCGCCGCCACGCAGGAGCAACGTGCGGGACGATCCCGCGCGCTGGTGACGGCGCCGATCCACAAGGAAGCCCTGCATGCCGCGGGCATCGATCATCCCGGCCACACCGAGCTGCTCCAGGCGCTGTGCGCGGATCCGGACGGTCGGCTTCCGCCGGTGCGGATGATGCTCGCCAACGAGGAGCTTCGCGTCGTGCTGGTGACCATCCACGTGGCACTGCGGCAGGCGGTCGATCAGATCACCACGGGCCGTGTGCTGCAGACGATCCGCGTCGCCGATGCCGCGCTGCGTCGCGCGGGCATCGCCGCGCCGCGCATCGCGGTGGCGGGCCTGAACCCGCATGCCGGGGAGGGCGGTCTGTTCGGCGGCGAGGAGATCGAGCACATCGTCCCGGCGATCGAGCAGGCGCGCACGCTGGGCATCGATGCGCGCGGTCCGTTCGCGCCGGACACGGTGTTCATGCGGGCGCGCCATGCACCGCCCAAGCATCCGGGCGAGTTCGACGTGGTGGTCGCGATGACGCACGACCAGGGGTTGATCCCGGTGAAGTACCTCGGCGTGGAAGAGGGCGTCAACGTGACGCTGGGCCTGCCGCTGGTACGGACGAGTCCCGATCACGGCACCGCCTTCGACATCGCCGGGACGGGCCGCGCGGACCCGTCGAGCATGTCCGCGGCGATCCGCATGGCCCGCGCGCTGGCGGGCTGAGCCTCAGTCCGGATTCAATCCGGATTCAGCCCGGCGTCAGTGCTTGGCGCCGAGCGCCGCCAGCTGCTGACGCGCGCGCGCCGTGGCGCGCTCCAGCAGGTGGGCGTGTTCGAACGCCCGCAGCCGGCCGGCCTCGCACAGCTTGTGCAGCATGCGCGAGGTCATCGTCAGCGTCTCCTGGTGCTTCGTCCCGTGGGTGAAGATGAAGAAGCTGCGCGTGGCGCTGATGTGGGCGAGCCGCACCTTGATCCAGTCGCCGTCGCGGTGCATCCGGTAGGCGGTGCCGATCTGCAGGTGGTCGATCAGCAGCTCGCCCGTGGGCGGGGAAGGGGCCTCCTCCGCGGCGGGCAGGCCGTCGATGCTGATGTCCACCGCCTGCAGCGGCTGGTGTTCGTCGGCGCCGAGGTCGAGGTCGATGTCGACATGCCCGTCCCAGTCGACGTGCTCGTCCTCCATCAGGCCGAGCCGCTTGGCTTCCTCATCGGAGAGCTTCTCGCTCAGGTCGAGGTCCAGCGGCGTCGAACCGGCCGCGGGCAGGTCCTGCTCGCGCGGAGGCGCCATGCCGAAGACGGACTCCAGCTGCTTGGCCAGCAGGTTGTATTCGAGCGGGCTGAGGGCTTGTCCCTTCAGTGAATCGGCATGCGCCGGCAGCAGCTCGGCGAAGAATTTCTTGCGGTCCGGCTCGGGCCAGCGGACCAGGTCCAGGCCCTCGTTGAGCGTGCGCATCAGCACCGGCAGCGAGGCCAGGAAGCCTTGTCGCTGCTGCGGTGTCGTCTTCGGCTGGACCGACAGGACCAGGTCGCGACCCATGTTGCGCAGCCGCTCGACCAGGGCCGCGTCCAGGTCCGGATGGCGCGAGGCGTGCACCAGGACCTCGCTCCAGGTCTGGGTCAGGAAGTCGCGCAGGAAATCGCGCATGTCCACGCTGGACATCGCCTGCTGCAGCTGCTGCATGTAGCGGCGCTGCAAGCGGAGCTCGGTCTCCTTGCGCTCCAGCAAGGCCGCCGTGTCGCCCTGCGACTTCAGCGTCTGGGCGGTCTGGTCCTGGATGAACTGTTCGAGCTGGCCCAGCTTGGACTCGTACAGCTCCATCCGGTCGAAGTCGCCGCTGACGACGTCCTGGATCAGGTCGCGCACCAGCGTCAGGTAGGACTTGCCGGGATCTTCGGTGAAGTCGTCGTAGGCGGCGGCCAGTGTCGCGATGCGATTGACCAGCCGTCGCACCGGGTGCCGGCGCGAAGAGAAGAAGGAGCGATCCCCCAGCGCCGCGCGCAGCACCGGGAGCTGCAGTCGCGCGATCTGCTGCGCCATCAGCGGCGGCAGCTTGGCGTCGGACAGGATCTGGTCGAACAGGCCGGCGACGACGTCGATCACCATGTGATCGAGCGAGCCGCTGGCCGCCTGCCGCAGTTCGTCGCGGTGCAGGTGGATCAGGTTGGGCGGCAGCACGATCGGGCCGCCCTCGACATAACTGCCGGGATCGCCGTCCCAGCCCTGCCATTGGCTGTTCACGGGCAGCGCGCCGCTGCCGGTCACGGGCATGCCGACGGACGGGCTCATGGCCAGCCGCCGCATCAGGTCCATCAGTTGCGGATCGACCGACCATCCGCCCATGCCGCCACCGGCAGGACCGCCGCCGGTCGTTGCGTAGCCTTCGTGGCTGCCGCCGTGGAATCCGCCGGCCATGCTGTGCAGACCGCCCGCGCGGCTGCCGTGGACGGCGGGATGCAGCGCGCCGGGCAGGGTGGCGTAGCGGCTGTCGTGCAGCGGCACGCCGGATGTCGTGCCGCCATGCAAGGACTGACCCCGCGAGGTTCCCGCCGTCGCCCGCACGCGCAGGTCCTGGGGACGCAGGCCGCGGCTGCGGAACAGGCCGGCGATGTCGGCATAGCAGGCGCGCATCTCCAGCGCCAGCGCCCGGGTGAGTTCGTCGGTCAGGACCTGGCGCGTGTCCGGATCGTCGGTGACGGCGTTGACGCCCTCGATCAGCGCCTGCGCGATCGCCTGCGGGCGCAGCGGGTGGCGGTCCTCGGCGATGCCGGGGATGTCGCCCATGTAGGAATTGACCTCGCGCAGCTCCCACTCGCTCTGGTGACCGAGCGCCAGGCCGATCCGGTCGGTCGCGACCATCGTGTTGACCTGGTCGTCGTCCATCAGCGAGAGCTCGTCCCACTGCGTCGCCTTGGGCGCCGCGCGCGACGCGGTGGTCGGGGCGGACCCGGCGCCCGGCGTTTCAGCCGCCTGCTGGCGCATCGACTGGTCGAAGCGCTGGGAGAACAGGGCCTGGTGCTTGCGGAAGAGGAATTGCGCGGACAGCAGCGCATCCCGCCGCTTGGCCTGTCCAGAGGACAGGGCGGCGAGACCGAGACCTTCAGCGCCGCGTTCCGCGGCTTGTTCCGCCGCGAGGCGTACGCGTTGGAGCGCAGCGTCGACGTGGGGGTTCAGACGGTTCATCGAGGCATCGAGCACATTGTGGTGACCGCACCACACGCCAAGTATCGGCGATGGCCATCCCCCGTCCGGGTGGGGCTCACCCGGCTTGTGCGCAAAAGGTGACGAATGAGAGCAGCTTTACGCTTTGTCACGCCTCAGCGCGTCGCGGATCTCGCGCAGCAGCTGGATGTCTTCCGGCGTCGCGGCGGGTTCCGCCGGCGCTGCGGGGGTGTCGCGCTTCAGGCGGTTCACCTGCTTCACCATGATGAAGATGATGAAGGCCAGGATGATGAAGTTCAACAGCACCGTCAGGAAGTTGCCGTAGGCGAAGAGCGGCACGCCCGCCTTGGTGAGGGCCTCGTAGGTCATCGGCCCCGCGTAGTTGGCCGGCGGGTCCGACAGGGTGATGAAGTAGCTGCTGAAGTCCAGTCCGCCGACCGCCTTGCCGACGATCGGCATGATGAGGTCCTTGACCACCGAGTCGACGATCTTTCCGAAGGCGGCGCCGATGATCACGCCCACGGCGAGGTCCATCACGTTGCCCTTGACGGCGAACTCACGGAATTCGGTCAAAAAACCCATCGCTTGCTCCTTGTGCTCCACGTGTGCGAAGGCGCCAACTACCAAGCGCTTTCCCGGGGGCGCCCTCCGCCTCCGGGCAAGCATCCTAACGGCGTTTGCACCACGACAAATGTCAACGTGGTGCACCGATGCACATCGGTAGAGCGCCTAGGGGCGGACCGGCACTTTCTTACCTAGAATCTTTGGTTGCCCCTGATCAGAAGTTCCCTGTAAGGACCCTCATGAGTGACCCACAAGTGGACCAAGGCAAGCGCACCTGGCTGATCGCCACCGGTTGCGCGGGAGCAGTAGGCGGCGTGGCCACCGCCGTCCCGTTCGTCAGTACCTTCGCTCCGAGCGAGCGCGCCAAGGCGGCCGGTGCCGCCGTCGAGGTGGACATCGGCGGCCTCGCCCCCGGTCAGAAGCTGACCGTCGAATGGCGTGGCAAGCCGGTGTGGATCGTCCGCCGGACCAAGGAGCAGCTCGACGCGCTCAAAGGCAACGATCCGGAACTGGCCGACCCGCAGTCCGATCGCAAGGCGTTCCCCATCCCGGAGTACGCGAAGAACGAATGGCGCTCCCTCAAGCCGGAGTACCTGGTCGTGGTGGGCATCTGCAGCCACCTCGGCTGCTCGCCCAGCGACAAGTTCCAGTCCGGTCCGCAGCCCTCGCTGCCGGACAACTGGCACGGCGGTTTCCTCTGCCCCTGCCACGGCTCGACCTTCGACATGGCCGGTCGCGTCTTCAAGAACAAGCCCGCGCCCGACAACCTCGAGGTGCCGCCGTACGCGTTCCTGTCCGACACCCGGCTGTTGATCGGTGAAGACAAGAAAGCCTAACTCCCCAGGAACAGGACCGAGGCAGACAACACATGGCTGAATTCAAGGAAGCACCCGCCGGAGCCCCCTTGGGCGTCAAGCTGATGACCTGGGTGGACAACCGGTTCCCCGCGTCCAAGCTCTACAAGGAGCACATGTCGGAGTACTACGCTCCGAAGAACTTCAACTGGTGGTACATCTTCGGCTCGCTGGCGCTGCTGGTGCTGGTGATCCAGATCGTCACCGGGATCTTCCTGGTGATGCACTACAAGCCGGACTCGACGCTCGCGTTCGCGTCGGTCGAATACATCATGCGGGACGTCCCCTGGGGATGGCTGATCCGCTACATGCATTCGACGGGCGCGTCGGCGTTCTTCGTCGTCGTCTACCTGCACATGTTCCGCGGGCTGCTGTACGGCTCGTACCGCAAGCCGCGCGAACTGGTGTGGATCTTCGGCTGCGCGATCTTCCTGTGCCTGATGGCCGAGGCCTTCATGGGCTACCTGCTGCCGTGGGGCCAGATGTCCTACTGGGGCGCGCAGGTGATCGTGAACCTGTTCGCCGCCGTGCCCTTCGTCGGCAACGACCTGGCGCTGCTGATCCGCGGCGACTACGTGGTCGGGGACGCGACGCTGAACCGCTTCTTCAGCTTCCACGTGATCGCGGTGCCGCTGGTGCTGCTGGGGCTGGTCGTCGCGCACATCATCGCGCTGCACGAGGTGGGCTCGAACAACCCGGACGGCGTGGAGATCAAGGCGAAGAAGGGACCGGACGGCCATCCGCTGGACGGCATCCCGTTCCATCCGTACTACACGGTGCACGACATCTTCGGCGTGGGCCTGTTCCTGATGGCCTTCTCGGCGGTGATCTTCTTCGCGCCGGAACTGGGCGGCTACTTCCTGGAGTACAACAACTTCATCCCCGCCGACCCGCTGAAGACGCCGCCGCATATCGCGCCGGTGTGGTACTTCACGCCGTTCTATTCGATGCTGCGCGCCACGACCGACGTGATGGTGCAGGTGCTGTGCGGCGTGATCGCGCTGTCGGCGATCATCACGCTGCTGCGCGGCGGACTCTCGGTCCTGGGCAAGGGGATCGTCGTGGTCGGCGCGGTGGTCGGCATCGCGCTGCTGCTGACCTTCGACGCGAAGTTCTGGGGCGTGGTCGTCATGGGCGGCGCGGTCATCATCCTGTTCTTCCTGCCCTGGCTGGATCACAGCCCGGTCAAGTCGATCCGCTACCGGCCCGACTGGCACAAGTACCTCTACGGCATCTTCGTGCTGCTCTTCCTTGTGCTGGGCTACCTGGGCGTCAAGCCGCCGTCGGATGCGGGAACGATCGTGTCGCAGATCGGCACGCTGTACTACTTCGGCTTCTTCCTGCTGATGCCGTGGTGGAGCAAGGCCGGCCAGTTCAAGCCGGTGCCCGATCGCGTCACGTTTCACCCGCACTGAACCGCCAACGTCACGGAGTCGAACGAATGAAGAAAATCATCGCCACGCTGCTGACGTCGCTGTGCCTGGGCGCGGGTCTGACGTCGACGGCGCTCGCGTCTGAGGGCGGCATCGAGTGGGACCGTTTCCCGACGTCGAAGATGAACGATCTGGCCGCGCTGCAGCATGGGGCCAAGATCTTCGTCAACTACTGCCTGAACTGCCACAGCGCGAACTTCATGCGCTACAACCGGCTGAAGGACATCGGCCTGACCGACGAGCAGATCAAGGGCAACCTGCTGTTCGCCGGAGAGAAGGTGGGCGAGACGATGAAGGTCTCGCTGGACCCGAAACAGGCCAAGGAATGGTTCGGCGCACTGCCGCCGGACCTCACCGTGATCGCCCGTTCGCGGGCCGACGGCGCCAAGGGAACAGGGGCTGATTACCTCTATACCTACCTCAGAAAATACTACCGCGACGAAACCAAGGCCACGGGATGGAATAATCTCGCTTTCCCCAGCGTTGCCATGCCGCATGTGCTGTGGGAGCTCCAGGGCGTCCGCACCGCCAGGTTCGAGGAAGAAAAAGACCCGCATGACCCGAGCAAGGTCACGCATGTCTTCAAGGACTTCGTACAGGTGACGCCCGGGACGATGACGCCGCAGCAATACGACGAGTCCGTTGCCGACCTGGTCGCCTATCTCCAGTGGATGGGTGAACCGGCGCAAGGGACGCGTTTCCGGCTCGGGATCATCGTGGTGCTGTTCCTGCTGGGGTTCACCGTGTTCGCCTGGCGCTTGAATGCCTCCTTCTGGAAGGACATCAAGTAAGAACCGATGACTCGGCCGAAGGCCGGGTCCTCAAGCGCAGTGGGGCGCCGAACAGGCTCCCACTGCGTTGTCGTTTGTCTGTTCGGTCTTTGACCGCGCTGGCGTTGAACTGTGTTGTTTGTAGAAATCGATGAAGCCGAGAGGCTTCGATCAGGAGTCCACTGCCATGATGGTGCTTTATTCCGGAACCACTTGCCCCTACTCGCACCGTTGCCGGTTCGTGCTGTTCGAGAAGGGCATGGACTTCGAGATCCGTGACGTCGACCTGTTCGCCAAGCCCGAAGACATCGCGCTGATGAACCCGTACAACGAGGTGCCCATCCTCGTGGAACGCGACCTCATCCTGTATGAGTCGCACATCATCAACGAGTACATCGACGAGCGCTTCCCGCATCCGCAGCTGATGCCCGGCGACCCGGTGGCCCGCGCCCGCGTGCGCCTGTTCCTGTTCAACTTCGAGAAGGAGCTGTTCGCCCACGTCAACGTGCTGGAGAACCGCGGCCAGACGGTCAAGCCGACCGAGAAGCAGCTGGAAAAGGCGCGTTCGCAGATCCGCGACCGCCTGACGCAGCTGGCGCCGATCTTCCTGAAGAACAAGTACATGCTGGGCGACGACTTCTCGATGCTGGACGTCGCGATCGCCCCGCTGCTGTGGCGCCTGGATTACTACGGCATCGACATGTCGAAGAACGCCGTGCCGCTGCTCAAGTACGCGGAACGGATCTTCTCGCGTCCGGCCTACATCGAGGCGCTGACGCCGTCCGAGAAGGTGATGCGCAAGTAATACACTGGCTCCCATGGATGACAGCAAGGACGGCGGCGGTCTCGCCGCCAGCTCGACGCGGCCGTACCTGATCCGCGCCCTGCACGAATGGTGCACCGACAACGGGTTCACGCCCTATGTCGCGGTTCACGTGGATCGCACGGTGCAGGTGCCGCTGGAGTACGTCAGCAACAACGAGATCGTGCTCAACGTCGGTTTCGACGCGACCAGCAACCTGGACCTGGGCAATGAACTGATCCAGTTCAAGGCCCGGTTCGGTGGCGTGGCGCGCGAGATCATCGTGCCGGTCGATCACGTGGTGGCGATCTATGCGCGCGAGAACGGCCAGGGCATGGCCTTCCCGCCGCCGAATCCGGAAGATGCCGCCACGCGTCAGCCCGCGCCGAGCGCGCCGCGAGGTCTGCGTCTGGCATCCGACGTCAACGGCGGTGCGCCGCAAGGCGAGTCCAAGCCGGAGCCGGTCGCACCGGCGGCGGCGACACCGTCCGACGACGACGATCCGGGCGCGGGTCCGTCGGGCGGTCGCCCGGCGCTCAAGCGCATCAAGTGATCATCCGAACCCCGTCCAAGTGCGGGGGGCGAGTCGAGAGGGAAGGCGCGGTTTTTTGCTCCGGACCTCTCGAAGCTGCGTCTAGAATGCAGCTCGCGCCGCAGCTTCTGCGGCGCTCCAGTTTCCTAGTGCCGGCTTAGCTCAGTTGGTAGAGCAACCGCCTTGTAAGCGGTAGGTCATCAGTTCGAATCCGATAGCCGGCACCATCGAACACACAGGCGACAGCCTGCCCCGAAGCCCCGTTTCGTCGACCGACGAGCCGGGGCTTCGGTCTTTTCGCCTTCGCACCTTGAGCCCGAGCACCCCCAAAAGGCGGTGTCGCCGCGCTTGACACTTGTGTGACGTTACTCGCGTAACCGCATGTACGTTATTGATTTCAAAAGGAAATCAGTCGTGGCATAGCCTTTGCTGT
This sequence comes from Roseateles sp. GW821-FHT09H11, assembly GCF_059415845.1. Taxonomy (NCBI): domain Bacteria; kingdom Pseudomonadati; phylum Pseudomonadota; class Betaproteobacteria; order Burkholderiales; family Sphaerotilaceae; genus Roseateles; species Roseateles sp. GW821-FHT09H11. The sequence goes on from NZ_JBWKOA010000003.1 coordinate 142,828, forward strand.
GGCCGCCCCCGTGTTCAACATGCCGGTCACCTCCTTGCACCGGCTCTCACGGGAAACTTCATGCACAGCTTGTTCCGTCGTGGTGTCGCCGCCCTGGCCGCCGTCGCAGCCCTTGGCATCTCTGTCGTCGCGCATGCGGCGCCGACCAACTTCTCGTTCGCCGGCAGCTTCGCGCAGGCCAACGACGTCCAGACCTTCACCTTCACGGCGAACGGCTCGTCGGCGGTCCGTCTGATCACCTACAGCTACGCGGGCGGCACGCAGTCCAACGGCAACGTGGTCGCCGCCGGCGGCTTCGACCCGATCCTGGCGCTGTTCAACGCCAGCGGCGTGCTGGTCGGCCAGAACGACGATGCCACCAGCAGCACGCCCGGCACCTGCGGTGGCGCCGCGGTGAATCCCGATCCGGCGGGCGGCATGCGTTGGGACACCTGCCTGGACCTCACCCTGGGCGCCGGGGTCTACACGGTCGCCGTCATGCAGTTCGACAACTTCGCCCTCGGCCCCAACCTGGCCAACGGCTTCACCTATGACGGCAACCCCAACTTTCTGAACGGCAAGTGCGCCAACGGCGTGTTCTGCGATGCCGGCGGCCGTGAGCGCAACGCGCTGTGGGCCTTCGACATCCTGAACGTCGAAGGCGCCCAGCAGAACGATGTGCCGGAACCGGCCTCGCTGGCTCTGGCCGTCATCGCCCTGGCTGGCCTGGGCGGCGCGCGCCGTCTGCGTCGCAAGGCCTGACCCCGACGCGGGGGAACGACAAGGGACCGCCTCGGCGGTCCCTTTCCTTTTGTTGAGCGAAGTGAGGTTGGAAAGGCAGGCGGCGGGAAAGGCGGGCGGATCAGGATTGCCTGACGCGGATCCGCAGTTCGCCTTCCAGCAACAGGCCTTCCTCGCGCAGCAGGCGCAGCAGGGTGGGCTGCAGGTGCCGCAGCTTGGCCGCGATGGCGGCGTTGTCGGCCACCAGGGTCCAGCCTTGCTCGTCGAGCGTGCCGGCCTGCACGAAGCGCTTCATCGCGCCCGGCAGCGCCACGCTCACCGCCGCCAGATGCCGCCGCGACAGCGCCAGCTGGTTCCCCAGGCGCGCCAGCATGCCGTTCTGCGACATGGCCCGGCCGAAGTCCAGCGGATCGGGCGCATCGGGCTTGGCGCGGGGGGGCAGATAGCGGGTGGCCATGGGGCGTCAGTGTAGTGCCGCCGCTCGGAAACCCGGAGTCCGCCGCCGGTCCGGGGCGGTGGCCGCCGCCCGGTGCCGCCAGGGGCCCGGTGCTAAACTCCGCCGGTTTTTCTCCGCGCAGACGCTTGCAACCCGAGGCTCCCGTCCTCATGTGCACCGGTCGCGCGGCGCTGCCCTCATCAGGCCGCCCACGAGGCGGTCCGCCGGGCGTCCAGGCCCGGTCGACCGGGCCTTCCACAGAACTTCAAAAAGCCGCATGTTGCCCAAGCTTTTGACCCAGATTTTCGGCAGTCGCAACGAGCGCCTGCTCAAGACCTATCGCAAGGACGTCGAGCGCATCAATGCGCTGGAACCGCAGTTCGAGGGCCTGAGCGACGACCAGTTGCGCGCGAAGACCGAGGAGTTCAAGCAGCGCATCGCCAACGGCGAGACCGTCGACGACATCCTGCCGGAGGCGTTCGCCGTCTGCCGCGAGGGCAGCAAGCGCGTCCTCAAGATGCGTCACTTCGACGTGCAGCTGATCGGCGGCATGGTCCTGAACGCCGGCAAGATCGCTGAAATGCGCACCGGCGAAGGCAAGACGCTGATGGCGACGCTGCCGGTCTACCTGAACGCGCTGACCGGCAAGGGCGTGCACGTCGTGACGGTCAACGACTACCTGGCCCGCCGCGACGCCGAATGGATGGGTCGCCTGTACCGCTTCCTCGGCCTGACCGTGGGCATCAACTACTCCGGCCTGCCGCGCGACGAGAAGCAGGCCGCCTACGGCGCCGACGTCACCTACGGCACCAACAACGAGTACGGCTTCGACCACCTGCGCGACAACATGGTCTACGAGGTCCGCGACCGCGTGCAGCGCAGTCTGGCCTACGCGATCGTCGACGAGGTGGACTCGATCCTGATCGACGAGGCGCGCACCCCGCTGATCATCTCCGGCCAGGCCGAGGACCACACCCAGATGTACGTGGCGATCAACGCGGTGTCGCCGCAGTTGAAGCGCCAGGTCGGCGAACTGGATCCCCGCACCGGCGAGGGCGTGATCGAGCCGGGCGACTTCACCGTCGACGAGAAGTCGCACCAGATCTACCTGACCGAGGACGGTCACGAGAACGCCGAGCGCCTGCTGAGCCAGGCCGGCCTGCTGGCCGAGGGCGCGTCGCTGTACGACGCCGCCAACATCACGCTGATGCACCACCTGTACGCGTCGCTGCGCGCACACCACGTGTATCACCGCGATACCAACTACGTCGTGCAGAACGGCGAGGTCATCATCGTCGACGAGTTCACCGGCCGCCTGATGACCGGCCGCCGCTGGAGCGACGGCCTGCACCAGGCTGTCGAGGCCAAGGAAGGCGTGCAGATCCAGGCCGAGAACCAGACGCTGGCCTCGGTCACCTTCCAGAATTACTTCCGCATGTACGGCAAGCTGTCGGGCATGACCGGCACGGCCGACACCGAGGCCTACGAGTTCCAGGAGATCTACGGCCTCGAGACCGTGGTGATCCCGCCGAACCGCCCGACGGTGCGCAAGGACGAGCTGGACCTGGTCTACAAGACGACCAAGGAGAAGTACGACGCCGTCACGCAGGACGTGCGCGACTGCCACGAGCGCGGCCAGCCGGTGCTGGTGGGCACGACCTCGATCGAGAACTCCGAGAAGGTCGCCGAGCTGCTGACCAAGGCCAAGCTGCCGCATCAGGTGCTGAACGCCAAGCAGCACGCCAGAGAGGCCGACATCATCACGCAGGCCGGTCGTCCGGGCGTGATCACGATCGCGACCAACATGGCCGGCCGCGGCACCGACATCGTGCTGGGCGGCAGCATCGAGAAGGACGTCGTCGCCATCGAGAACGACGAGTCGCTGTCGGAGTCCGACAAGCAGGCGAAGATCGCCGCGCTGAAGGCCGAGTGGCAGAAGCTGCACGAGCAGGTGAAGGCCGCGGGCGGCCTGCGCGTGATCTCGACCGAACGTCATGAGAGCCGCCGCATCGACAACCAGCTGCGGGGCCGTTCCGGTCGCCAGGGCGATCCGGGCTCGTCGCGCTTCTACCTGTCGCTGGACGACCAGCTGATGCGCATCTTCGCCGGCGACCGTGTCCGCGCGATCATGGACCGGCTCAAGATGCCGGAAGGCGAGGCGATCGAGGCCGGCATCGTCACGCGTTCCATCGAGAGCGCGCAGCGCAAGGTCGAGGCCCGCAACTTCGACATCCGCAAGCAGCTGCTCGAGTACGACGACGTGTCGAACGACCAGCGCAAGGTCATCTACCAGCAGCGCAACGAGATCCTCGAGGCGCAGGAAGTGCTGGAGCAGATCACCCACCTGCGCAAGGGCACGCTGACGGACGTGGTCCGCGGCTTCGTCCCCGAGGAATCGCTGGAAGAGCAGTGGGACCTGGCCGCGCTGGAGCGCGTGCTGCGCGACGAGTGGAAGCTCGAGGTGCCGCTGGCCGAGATGCTCAAGAAGAGCGAGACGCTGACCGACGAGGACGTGCTGGACGCCGTGCTGAAGGCGGGCGACGCGTCCTTCCAGGACAAGCTGGACCGGGTCGGCCTGGAGCAGTTCACGCCGTTCATGCGCATGGTGCTGCTGCAGAGCATCGACCAGCACTGGCGCGAGCATCTGGCCTCGCTGGACTACCTGCGCCAGGGCATCCACCTGCGCGGTTACGCCCAGAAGAACCCGAAGCAGGAATACAAGCGCGAGGCCTTCGAGCTGTTCTCGCAACTGCTGGACGCGGTGAAGCTGGAAGTGACGCGCGTGCTGCTGAATGTGCGCATCCAGTCGCAGGAGGAGGCCTCCGCCGCCGCCGAAGCGATCGAACAGCGCGCCGAGAGCGTCGGCAACGTGACCTACACGCATCCGAACGAGGACGGGTCGGTGTCGCAGGACGCGGCGCCGATCGCGGGCGGTACCGAAGCCGTGCCCGCCGAATGGGGCCACGTCGGCCGCAACGACCCCTGCCCGTGCGGCAGCGGCAAGAAGTTCAAGAGCTGCCACGGCAAGCTGGCCTGATCGGTCGCTTCTCCCCCCAATCGACGGCGCCCTTCGGGGCGCCGTCGTCGTTTCCGGTCGGGATCCGCTCGGGGATCCGCCGGGCGTGCGGCAAAGGACCGTGCAGCGGCACCGTGCCGGGGTCAGTCCTTGCGTGAGGCGTCGTGGATCGTGCGTGGCGCCCGGCGGACGCGGCGTGTCCGCCCTGTGCGCTTTCTCACGGGAACGGCGCGCACGCGCGTCGCTCCCCCCGTGGCGCGGGGGACACCGTACGGCACCCCCTCGATAGAGTCCGCCGCATCGACCTGCCGCCGCGGGTCTCCGAGGTCCCCGGACCGCATCGCCATGAAGCTCACGACCCGTCTCTTCGCCGCTGCCATCCTGACCGCTGCCGCCGCTTCCACCGCGCTGGCCGCGCCGGTGACCGCGGCCCAGTCCGTCGCGCTCCAGCAGGGCGCGAGCGCCGATACCAAGACGGCGGGCTTCAGCATCGTGCATTCGACGGCCGGAGAGTTCGTCGACACCTTCACCTTCACCGGCATCGATCGCTGGGGCATGGTCAACGCCAGCCTGACAACGATCGGCATGTCGGCCGCGTTCGACATCAACTTCGTCAGCGCGGTGCTCAACGGCGCGACCTACAACTTCACGCGCTCGACGATGGGCGGCTACAGGAACGCGCTCGAGATCGCCGCGCTGCCCGATGCGCGCCTGAGCGGGCCGCTGGTGCTGACCGTGCGCGGCTACGCCGGGCAGGGCCTGGCGGCGGGCACGCCGATCAGCGCGAGCTACTCCGGCACGCTCAACGTCACGCAGGTCCCCGAGCCGGGCACGCTGGCGCTGGCCGTGCTGGCGCTGCTGGGCGGCGGCCTGATCGTGGCGCGCCGTCGGCAAGCCCTGGTCCGTGGCGGTGCCGCGGCAGCGCTGCTGGCCGTGGCCGCGACCGGCGCCCAGGCGGTGGACCTGACCCAGAACGTCCCGTTGGCCGGCGCGGGCGCGGGCCTGACCGCGGCACCGTTCGCGATCCACACCGAGGTCGGCAGCTTCGTCGACACCTTCCACTTCAGCTTCACCGGCAATGGCTGGGTCGATGCGTCGCTGATCACCGTGTACTCGGGTCAGTCGCAGCAGATCAGCTTCAGCGAAGCCACGCTGAACGGCCAGGCGCTGTCCATCGGTGCGCCGGACGGCGACGGCAATGGCACCAGCTGGATCAGCGCCAGCCTGCCCAGCAAGCTCGTCGCCGGCGACTACACGCTGATCGTCAAGGGCTACGCCGGCGGCAACCTGGCGGCCGGCACCAACGGCATTGCCGCGAGCTACTCGGGCACCTTCAACGTGCTGCCGGCCAGCGCCGTGCCGGAACCGCAGAGCTACGCGATGTTCATCGGCGGACTCGTGTTGGTGACGGCGATGCTCGGACGCCGCCGCCGCCAGTCCTGATCAGGTGCGACGACCGACGAAGCAACTGAGCAGGTTGCTGCGCCTCGCCTGACGACTGTGCGCGGCCTGTCGCGCTGGAGCGGCAGCGGTGGCGGTGGCGGTGGCGGTGGCGGTGGAGCGTTCCTTCGGCGCGACCGGAGACGGCGGGACGCGGTCCCACGAACTGCGCGTCTGCATCGGTGCCGCCCGGCCGGTGGTTTTCAGATCCGTCGCTTCCCTGTGACTCAGCCATCCCTGCAACAGGGCGCGATCGATGCACTTGATCAGCAGCGCGTGGCAGGCGGGCTGACGCTGGGCCAGTTCGTCCATGGACCAGCCGCGTGGCAAGCAGCGGCTGAATGCCTCCCGCAGGCCGTCAACGGGCAACTCGTGGTGTTTGGCGGCATCGAAGAGCCGCTTGAAGTAGAGGCTGAGGTGGGCGCCTTTCCCCGATCGGAATGCTTCACGCAAGGGAGCGTTCGATGCGGTATCGGATGGCAGTGCCAAGCTCAGATACTGCGGCGCGTCGATGTCCAACAGGCCATTGCTGTAGACGCGCTGGTCGCGGCATCGCTTGAGGTGATGGCCATGCAAGCCCAGCAGATGACTCATGTAAGCGCCTAGGAGCTTCGCTTCGGGATGATCGAACGCCGCGTCGAGCGTCGTACCTTGAGGACCTTTTCCGAGCATCAGGGTGGCGACTTGTTCGCTGCGCAGGCCGAATGTCCAGTTGTTGCAGCGGCGCATCTCTGTCAGAAAGGCATCGAAGGCATCGGCGGAGCAACGACCGCGGATGACGTCCTGAAGCAGCGTGCCGCATTGCGGCGAACCGATGAGCACCGTTGCCATGTCCGATTCATTCAGCCAGTGCTTCTCGCGTTTCGCGTCCATGCACGCATCCATGTGCATGGCGACGAGTGAGCGGGGAGCCGTCGACGCCAGCACGTGAAAGAGCCCGCGTTCCGTCGATGAGCGACCCGACTCCGCGCCGCGCCCGGCCAGCAATTGCATGAAGCTGCCATCGCCGATGGCGCGGCACGCGCGCAATTCCGACAAGGTGCGGTACCAATGCCCCGCCGCCGCGCTGTCGCCGTCCTGCATCCACTGGACGATCATGGCAGGCGATCCGGGACGCTGCCAGTCGGTGAGCCGGCGCACGATGGCGTCCTCGTCCAAGCGGGCTGCGCGCGCCTCGGCCAACACCGCGTCGAGGCAGGCACTGGCGTAACCCGGAGGTTCATCCGGCGGCGCGGACGCTTCACGATAAGGCGGCGTCACGAGCAGAGAGGCATCCGGCAACGGGAGCTTGAACATCGGGTAGGCCTTTGGCAGTCATGTCAGAGACTGGGATCAGTGGGCCCTTCTACAATTCCGTGCACTGATGCTGTCGATTGATCTCATCCCGAACGCATCTGTCCGGACATCGTCTCTCCTTACCTTCTTCGCCCTGCCATGCCCGTCAACCTGACCGCTCCCGATCCGCAAGCCTTGCTGCCCGTGCCCGGCGTCCGCCTCGGCGTCACGATGGCGGGGGTGCGCAAGGCCAATCGCCGCGACCTGACCGTGATCGCGCTCGACGAGGGCGCCAGCGTCGCGGGCGTGTTCACCGCCAACCGCTTCTGCGCCGCGCCGGTCCAGGTCTGCCGCGAGCACCTCGCCGCCGGCAGCGCGATCCGCGCGATCGTGATCAACACCGGCAATGCCAACGCCGGCACCGGCGCGGACGGCCTGGCCCGTGCGCGCCAGACCTGCGACGCGCTCGCCGCCGAACTCCAGCTCGATGCGCGGCAGGTGCTGCCGTTCTCGACCGGCGTGATCATGGAGACGCTGCCGGTCGACCGCATCATCGCGGGCCTCCCGGCCGCGATCGCCGCGCTGAAGGCCGACAACTGGGCCGAGGCCGCCGCCGGCATCATGACCACGGACACGCTGCCCAAGGCCTGTTCGAAGCAGGTCTCGATCGGCGGCAGGACCGTGACGATCTCGGGCGTCTCCAAGGGCGCCGGCATGATCCGTCCGAACATGGCGACGATGCTGGGCTTCGTCGCGACCGACGCGGTCCTGGCGCCGGAGCTGCTGCAGCCGCTGGTCAAGGAAGCGGCGGACCTGTCCTTCAACCGCATCACGATCGACGGCGACACGTCGACGAACGACTCGTTCGTGCTGATCGCGACGCATCAGGCCGGCCACGCCCCGATCACCTCGCTGACCAGCGCCGAAGGCCGCGCGCTGCGCGACGCGGTCGTGGCGGTGTCGCAGCAGCTGGCGCAGGCCATCGTGCGCGACGGCGAGGGCGCGACCAAGTTCATCTCGGTGGTGATCGAGGGCGGCAGGGACGAGGCCGAGTGCCGCAAGGCCGCCTATGCGATCGCGCACTCGCCGCTGGTCAAGACCGCCTTCTTCGCCAGCGACCCCAACCTGGGCCGCATCCTGGCGGCGGTCGGTTATGCCGGCATCGACGACCTCGACCAGAGCCTGATCGACCTGCACCTGGACGACGTCCACGTGGTCACGCAGGGCGGCCGCCGCCCCGAGTACAAGGAAGAGGACGGTCAGCGCGTCATGAAGCAGAGCGAGATCACCGTGCGCGTGGGCCTGAACCGCGGATCGGCCCAGACCACGGTCTGGACCTGCGACTTCAGCCACGAGTACGTGACGATCAACGCCGACTACCGGTCCTGAGTGTCCTGGCTGTCCTGAGGCTCCAGGGCGCGTGGGATCCCGAGCGGTCCTGAGGCGCCCTGAGGGCCCCTGAGGGGCCCGATCAGAAGTCGACGGCCCGGGTCCCGCGGATCCCGCGGGCCAGCAGCGTGGCGTTGATCAGTTGCGCTTCCTCTCGGCTGCCGAAGGGCCACACGGCCGCGCGCCAGCCGTCCTTGGTCTGGAAGACCTCGCCGTTCGGGACCGTGCGGCCGCCGAGCGTGGCGCCGATCATCTCACGCATGCGCGCCAGTTGTGCTTCGGCGTCGGCCTTGTCCTTGTGCGGCTGGCCCACCAGCGCCACCAGCTTGGCGCCGGGCGCGGCGTCGCGCCTCATGAGACTGGTCAGCCCGGCGTCGACGCTCACGCGGCGCTCGGTTTCGGACGTCGGGGCGGAGGCGCCCGGCCGGGCCGGATCGGCAGCGGCCGTTGCACCCGCCGGCCCTGAGGGTGCCGTCGTTGCCGGTGCCGGCGGCTTCTCACCTGCGGCGCGTTCGACGGCGCCCTGTAGCGTCGGACGGATGTTGGGGATCGCCCCGGCGGGCGTCGAGGCGGCGGGGCTCTGCGCCGGCGCGGAGGCCGAAGCGCTCGCGGCCGAAGCCGGCTCGGTGGCCGTGACGGCGGATGCGGATGCAGATGCAGATGCGGCGGCGGCTTGCGCGGCCAGCGCCGCCTGACCGGCCGCGGCAGCCAGGGCGGCTGCCGAGGCGGCCTGGGCGGCGGATGCGGCGGAGGCCGCTTCGGCGGCCGCCAGCGCGGCCAGCGCCTCCTTGGAGGGCTTCGACGAGGGCCACAGGGCCCAGATCGCCGCGATCAGCACCAAGGCCGCCACGCTGCCGGCCACGCCCAGCCGCGCCGGATCCAGCGCGCGTTGTCCCAGCACCTGGTCGCGACGCCCCACGAGCACGCGTCGCCGCGCCGGACCTGCATCGAAAGCGGCGCTCAGCAGCACCAATTCCATCGGCCACGCACCAGGCTGGTTCGCGTCGGCGGCCAGCGCCCGTTCGTCGATGTCGACGCGGCGCAGCGGCAACTCGTCGGGCGCGGTGGTGAAGCCGTTGTCCAGGGCCATCGTGGCGACCGCCGCGGTCTTCAGGCCGGGAATGAATTCGTCGATCCACGCAGGCCGCGGCCCCGCGCCCGCGGCCTTGCGCTGCCAGGGCAGGCGGCGACGGGGCGGGGAGGGCGCCGCCTCGGCGGGCGTGCCGCCCTCGAGGCTGGGCTCCTTGGGCAGCGCCTGCGCCATGAAGGGCAGGGCCACGGCGCCGACCGTGTGGACGTCGGCGATGGCGAGCCGGCGCGCCAGCGGATGCTTGTTGTGCCAGTTCACCAGCAGCCAGGCGACGACATCGGGCGACGGCCCTTCCCACGGCGCCGCGGGGGCGGCGGGCGCGGGGACAGGCGCGGCGGCCCCGCCGGTGGGCGGGGCGGTCGGATCGATGTCGGGCGAGGCGGGGGTATCGTCCATGGCGCCGGCCATTGTGCGTCAGCGCTCGCGGCGCCGATCGTCGCGGGACGGGGGCGATCGCCCCGGAGTTCGCGGCTTCGGCTCCGCGTCTTTCCCGCGACGGCGGCGTCTTGAGAGGCGGGCACGGGACTTGTATGGTGAAGGCCATGCCCATGCCGCCGCCCGCCGACCTGCCCCTTCCGCGCACCACCGCGCCGGCGCGACTCCTGGTCGTCCAGTCGCTGGCCGTGCAGCCGCTCGCGGCGGTGCTGGAGGAGAGCGGTTATGAGCTCCTGCGCGCGGCGGATGCGATCGCCGCGATGCAAGGTCTGGGCGCGGGACCGGCGCTGGTGATCATGGACATGGAGCTGCCGGAGCTGCCCGGCGACGGTCCGCTGGAGTTGCTGCGTCGCCTGGGCGGCGGTGGTGTCCCGGTGCTGACGCTGAGCCGCCCGCGCGATCCCCTGCGGCTCGGCGCCCTGCTGGCGGCGGGGGCCGCGGAGTGCCTCGTCAAGCCCGTGCGGTTGAGCGAACTGCTCGCGCGCGTCGAACGCCTGCTGCACCCCGCGCCCGCGGCGGGACCCGCGGCGCCGCGCCGGCCCACGGCCAGCATGACCGTGCGGGAACGCGACGGCCATTGCGCGTGGCAGACGCCGCAGGCGCGCGCCCTGATGGCGGCGTACTTCCCGCCGCCCTGGTCGGAGCACGCGCGTCTGCCGCCGGAGGTGCTGGCCTGGCTGCATCGCGAGGCGCTGCGTCGGCGCGCGGGCGCGCCGCCCTCGTCGCTGACGATCGCGCCGCCGTCGGGGGCGCCGCGGCAGCGCCTGAGCTTCACGCTGATGATGGCGGACGCCGCCGTCATCGGCGACGGACACTGGCTGCTGGTGCTCCACGAGGCCGACGAGGCCGCGAGCCTGGCGACCCTGGCCAAGGCGCTGGACCTGCCGCTGTCGGACGCGGAGCTGCTGTTCGGCCTGCTCGGCGAACCCGCGCCGGACCAACAGGCCCGGGCGCTCGGCCTGGGGGACGCGGCCTATCGCGTGCGGCTGGAGGAACTGTGCCGGCGCCTGGGCGTGCCTGACGTCGCGCAGGCCCTGGAAAGCGCCCGCTCGGCCCTGGGGACGTCCAAGCTCGCGGAACGATGACGGGCGCGTCGCTCCGGGCGGTCCCCTGCACCGCGGAGCGGATCAGGCCTCAGGCGGCGCCTGCGCCGGATCGAGCGCCGCCAGGTCGTCGGCACTGAGCCACCCGCGCCGGGCGCTCCGCCGCAAGGCCTCGCGCCAGACCTCGAGGCAGCGGGCATGACCGCCCTCCGATGCCGCGTCGCGACCGGGGCGCTCATCCGCGCCATAGGCGATGAGCAGTTCCCGCAGGTCGCCGTCGTCCAGCAGCTTGTCGGCGCGCGCCTGCAGGACCGCGTCCAGCCACACGGTCAACGCCTCGTCGTATCCACGCGCGAAGGCGACATGCGCGCCGGCGCCGTCGGACGCGGATCCCGCTTCGAGCAGGCGCCGCACGAGCGGCTGAGACAACCGGGCTTCGCGTCCGGCACGCAGCGTCGCCCTGGCGACGGCCTCGATCACATCGGGCCGGTTGCGTTCGAAGGCGAGCGCCAACGGTGGGCGCGTTCCGTGCCGGCCCTCCAGACGCAGGCGCAGCGTCGCGCGGTCGATCCACCGCTGTGAGACGGCAGAGACCAGCGCCTGCAGCACTTCGGGGAGACCGGGGTAGCGCACCGCCGTCGTGGCGAGGTCGTCCAGTTCGTCGATGTCGAGCACGGCCGCCAGCGCCGGCACATGGCGGTCCGATCTCCGCGGCCATGACATGAGTTCGTCCAGACACTGCGTCAGCATCGAGCGATCCTCGAGGCTCATCAGCCGGCCCAGCAGCGAGGGGGCGTCGGCGGACCGAGTCGCCAGCAGCGAGCGCAGTTGCGGCGGGGACAAGCGCCGGTCTTCGACGAGCGCGCGCAGGCCTCGCAGGTAGCGCTTGAGCATCGGCCAGCCGTCGGTCGGACTGATGCCGGGCGGCGGCCAGAACAGACGGCCCCCGGCGTCGCGCAGATCCAGCCAGCCGAGCTGCTGCGCCGACATCGGCTCCGAGCCGACCACGGCGGTCTGCACCAGGGCCATGTACCGGTCGAGGGCGCCGGGGATCCGATGTTCGAAGGCTTCCGCGAGCGCCGGCACGCCGCCGGCGCTCTCCGCCCGCAGCAGGGGGCGGACCTGATCCGCGGGGAGGATTCCCCGCGCATGCATCTCGAGGATGCGCTGCCAGTAGAGCTCGACCGTGCCCAGGTGACCCTGGCGCAGCGCGAGGGCCAGGGCACCGGTGCCGTCGCCGTCCGGTGGCGGTTCGATGCGCAGCAGATCGATGGCCTGCGGCAGCGACAGCAGCCGCCGGCCCAGCGCGACGGTGACCGCCTGCAGATAGAAGGCCAGCGCCGTCGTGGCGCCGTGAGACAGCCCCTGCACCAGGGCGGTGGTCCCGGCTCCGCCCTCCGACGCGCGCAACATCCGCTGGAGCCACACGCCATCGCCGGCGTCCGGCCGGCACAGCGCCAGCAGGCAGCCGAGCACCGCCAGGACCGAGGCATCGTGGTCGCCCGCCATGCCCTCGCACAAGGGCCAGGCGCGGCGTGCCGGGGTGGCTTGCAAGGAGCCGTCCCCCGTGTCGTCCCGGAACGCCTCCGGCTCGATCAGCAGTTGTCCGATCAGCGCCCTGTCCAGATACCCACGTTGATGGAGGCGCCCCAAGGTGCCCAGGATCGTCGCCAGCCGAGAGACCTGCGCGCCCTGCGTCATCAGGACGCGCAGCCAGTGCGGCCGGTCCCGGGGCGCGCTGAACAGCGCCGCGGCCAATGCGGGATCGCGCGCCTTGTTCTCCCGGGCCGCCGCTTCCACCAGTGTCAGGTAGCGGTCGAGGACGGTCGGGCCGGCCGCCTGCAGCAGTGGCCGGGCCGACCCTTCGGCGCGAACCGCCAGCAGCAGCATGGCGACCGTGGGTGCGTCGAGCAGGGGCAGCGCGGTCGCCAGCGAATCCAGGTAGGCCTCCGCCACCGGATCCTGGCCCCGCGCGAGCTGGGCGAGGTAATGAGGCAGCACGGCGCCGTTGTGCCAGAGCTGGAGGCTTCGCTGCGCGCCCACGTTCTTCAGCAGGGAGACGATGAGCTCGACGTCCCCCCGCGACTCGGCCACGGCGATCAGCATCCGCGCGGCCTCGACGGGCAGCGTGTCCTCCCACCGGAGCTTGCACCAGCATCGGAAGCGGTCGTCTCCGAGCCGCCGCGCCATCGCGAGGGCGTCCTCCACGCGGGCGAACCAGAGGGCCGGCAGGCGGGTGATCTCGTCCACGGGGGCATGCCGCAGCACGACCTCGAGCAGGGCGGCTCGCGCGGGGGCATCGAGGCGTCCGCCAGGGTCGGCGGTCGACGGGCTCCCCAGCAGGCCCGCGCGCTCCACGCGGCGGAGATGGCGCGCCTCGGGCAAGGTGTCCACCGGCGCGTCTCCCGTCTGCGCGCTCACCACCGCCAGGTCGTCGTCCAGCAGGACCAGGCGACGCGGACCGCCCGTGCCGGGCCACTCATGGAGCGAACGCTCGCGCATCGGCAGGGTCAGGTCTTGCCTGGCGAGGTTGCGGCGGATCTGGGCGCCCACGAGCGTGGCATCGCGGTGGAGCGTCATCGCGCCGTCGCTGTCCGTCCGGACGAAGGCGTCCATCGTGAGCGGCCCGTACGCCGCCTCCAGCCCCTGCACCAGCATCGAGAGACGCGCGCAATGCGAGGTGTGGCCGTCGTCCTCCTTCCGTGTTCCGGACCTCAGATCCAATGGCTGGTCACCCAGCCAGCCCGCGAGGTCCGCCGACACGCGCGACACGCATTCTTCCGCCAGGTGCCGCGCCACGCGCATCGGCGTCAGCGTTGTCGCCAGACGTTCCCGCAGCGGTTCGACCAGGTCCGCGACACGTCCGTCGTGCGGGGTGAACACATCGTCCCTGCGCGGCGCGCGCCCGCCCAGCCGGAGTTCCTCGATGGCGGCGGCGACCAGGTGGACCTCCAGCGACGTCGTCCGCTGCTGCCCCGGCCGGTACGGGGTGCGGTGCTCCGCCCAGCGGGCTTCCTGCTCCAGGATGCCCCGGATCGCGGCGCCGGTCCGGCGGCGCAGGCTGCCGTCGCGCAGCAGGTCCAGCGCGGCCCGGGCGCGCGCGAAGTCGTCGACGATGCGCATCCCGCACAGGCCCATGCCGGCGACCATCCGGCGGAAGATCCCGCACCGTTCCCTGGCCGGGAGATCCTCGTTCGACAAGCCCTCGACGCATGCCGCGAGCAGGCGTTTGCCCCGTCCGAAGAGCTGGGGCAGGTAGGACTCGTAGAAGGCCCCGTCGTTGTCCATCAGGTGCTGGTGGAAGACCCCCAAGGGTTCCGGCGCCACGGGATGCCGACGCGCGAACGCCTGGAGCGCCGCGATGGAGGCCTGCATCTGCGCCCGCGCGCGCGGCCAGTCGGGGCCGGCACGGAACGCGAGGAACTCCGGCGGCAGACGCCCCGAGGCGTCGCAGGGGCCGTCGTAGTCCACGATGTCGGCCACGGCGCTCGCGTCGATGTGCCCGGCATGTCCGGAGCGGCGGGCGCCGGACGGCGCATCGTCGTCGGGGTCGAAGAGCGTCGCATCGAAACCGAACGGAAATGCCGAGGGAGAGGACGGTTGCATGGCCCGATCAGTGGCGCGGGCCCGCCGCATTGGCGGGACGATCGCAGCGTCCGCCGCGCTCCCGCGAGCCCGGCAGGCCCCGGCGTCCTGCGCCCCGGTCCATCAAGTCAGGCTGATCAGCCCAGGCGTGTCGAGCGGGGCCACGATTTCCTGCCACTCGTCGGCATCGATCCAGCCGCGGGACCGGGCTTCTTCCGCGGCCTCGCGCAACAGCGCCGCGCAGGCGCGTGGGCGCAGGTCGTCGGCGGCGAGGGAGCCATCGGAGGCCGCCTCGATCGCGCGTCGGTCGCCGTCGGCATCGGCCACCAGCAGGGTCACATAGTCCCCGTTGGACAGGCGGTCCGCCTCGCGCAGTCGCCGGATGCCGGCCAGCCAGGCCGTCAGCGTGTCCACGCGGCCCAGGCGCAAGGCCTCGAAGGCGCCGTGGCGGTCCAGGGCGTCGTTCCTTCCCTGGACGATGGGGACAAGCCGACGCGCCAGGACCTGGTTCGTCGTCGTGGCCGTCACCAGCCAGTCGAAGAGGATGGACAGCCGTCGCGCGCTCCCCTGCGTCATCGCCTTGTACATCGACGTCGCCCCGCGCGTGCGGTGCGCCATCCCGAGCAGCTCGACGACTTCGCCGCTGCTCAGCCATCGTCCGGCCTCGGCGGTGCCCAGACGGTCCAGCCAGTCGCGCAGACCGTTGTCCCCGATCGCCTGCGCTTCAGCGGCTGCGGCGTCATCGGCGGCGTCGGCCGGCGCAGCCGTCTGACGCGTCGTGTCGAGCAACAGCAGCAGTACGGAGTCGTCCGTCCTGTGATGGGTCGCGGCGAGATGCCTGGACAACTGCGTCGAATCGATCCAGCCGCGCTGACGCGCCAGCAACGCGCTGTCCAGCGCCAGGTTGAACGAGGGGGACGGGGCCTTGCCGAGCTGCCGGCAATAACCCGCCAGCGTTACCGAGACGTCAAAGGACTGGACGTGCAGGAGGCCGTCGACATCGACAACGCGGCCGTGCCTGGCGGCGAGCTGCGCCACCAGGTCGAAGTAGGCGCGCAGGACGGACGCCCTGCGGCCGCTCATCGCCTCCTTCTTCCACTCGTCCGGCTTGATCAACGCGATGCATTGGTCGAGCGAGAACAGGCCCTCCGCTTGGAGCCGCTTGAGCAGGCCAAGACCCCGCTCAGCGTCGAGTGCGCCCATGCCGGCGGCGCGCGCAGCGGTCGAGGACAGGGACAGGGACAGCCTCTCGCTCAATTCATCGACGCCCAGGTAGCCCTGCCGGAAACGGTGGACCAGTTGTTCCTCCAGTTGCGGCGGTGTCCATCGCCTGGAGTCGGGCAGCACCGCCTCCGGTCCGTTCGCCGTCGGTGCGTCCGTTTCAGGGCCGTTCCTGGGCGCGCCGCCAACGGCCAGCGACGCCGGGCGAGCGCTGTCGGCCGCGGCACCGTCCATGAGCGGCGGCATGCCCGCCAGTTGCTGGGCGGCCAGCCTGCGCCATTCCCGCAGAACGGCTGCGCACGGCCCGTCTTCGCCGGCGGTCGCCACGGCGCGGCGGACCAGTTCGAGACCCTGTCCCGTCGGCAGGCCGTCCGGCGTGCCGACGGGCGGCACGCGGACCAGCCGTGCCAGTCCGTGCGCGGACAGATGGCCTTGCTGATGGAGCGTGACCAGCCCTTCCAGATAGGCCTTCAGCGCCCCGGCGATCACCGCCGACCGGTTGACCCGCGGCACCAGCACCTCGTCCGGCAGCGCCAGGGCCTGGATCGGCGGCATCCAGGGGGCGCTCGCGTGCTGCGTCATCCAGGACAGGAAGGTGGACACGTGAGCCCGCTGGCCGTGCATCACGGCGCTGCACAGCGGCGAGGTCGCGGGGCGGCCGCCGAGGCCGCCCGGGTCGCCGGGCTCGTCGGGCGTCGGGCGCAGCAAGGTGCGCATGTCCTGCGGCGACAGGGCCAGTTCGTCACCGGCGCGCGCCAGGCAGGCCAGCACCTGGCGCAGGGGCTCGGGGCTGGTCTGTAAGCGGGAGAAGTCCAGGAAGGCACCCAGTCGCACGTCGGCGTGCAGCAGCGCCACGATCACCGGTCCGGACAGCAGGCCCTCGCGATGCAAGGTCCCCAGACGCTGCAACACGGCGTCGGGCCATGGCGGCAGCGTCGCGCGGGCGGTCCAGCGCGCGAGCAGGCCGCGCCGGAAGTCATTCAACGCCTTGCGGCATGGCGTCCAGCGGACCCCGTCGGCCGCGGCGCGGAGGCGATCCAGCGCCGCCAGGCACGCGTCCGCGAACGCATCGTTCCCCTCCCGCAGCGCCTGCGGCAGATGCGGCAGGACCAGCGGCCACGCGGCGCGCAGGTTCTCGAGGTCCATGGCGCCGATCAGGCCGAGCGCCGCGGCCGGAAGTCGCCGGTGGAGTGCGGTCTCCAACGCGCGACAGGTGAGCCCGGACCCCGCCGCATCGGCCCGTCCGGCGACATCCCCGAGCAGTCGCGCGGCGGCCTCGTCCTCCAGCGACGCGCACACCTGGGAGAGGACGCCCGGCACCACCAGCCAGGCCGACTCCCAGGTCTCGGGCGGGGTGGTCTGGACGGCGATGACGCCGTCGATCACCCGCATGAGGATCTTCGGATCCGACAGAGGCCTCGCGACGGGCGCCTGTCCCGCGGCGGGCAGGTCGAGCGCGCCGGACGAGGCCGCCTCGCGCAGCACCCGGAGGACGTCGGCGGGCCGCGGCGTGCGCTCGCGAGGGCCGTCGTCGTCCTCCTCGATCACCGACGGAACATCGCCCTGCTTCAGCACCAGCGCCCATCGCGTGGCGTCGGCGTCTTCCTGCCACACCGTCAGGTCGGCCTTCTCTTCCACCAGGCGATCCTTGACCAGGTTCTTGCGGATGTTCGACATCACGGCCTGCGGGTCGTCGGTGAGGACCAGCGGCTCCAGGACGCCGTCGCCGCGCACGAAGCGGCGCGCCTCCAGCTTGCCGAAACGACTGCCGGCCTTGCGCACCGTGCGATCCAGCGTGGGCCAGTCCTCGCCCTCCAGGGTCGACGTCGCGTCCGTCCATTTGCACAGCGAGCGACGCACCTTGCCCATGCACTCGTGGGCGAGCGTTCGCGCGACGGAAGCCGGCGTCACCGACTGCCGCACGGCATTGCGGCAGTCCCGGACCCGCTGCGGGAAATCGTCGGGTTCGCGGAACCAGGGATCGTTGTCGGGCGCGTACGCCCAAGGCAGACCGATCCGTTTCTCGAATTGAAGCACCACATGCGGATTCGTCTGGTACTGATCCGACGCCGATCCGCCGCTGGCGAGTGCCTGCACGATCGCGGCCTTCGCCGTGTTCCGGCACACGCGCTGGACGGCGTTCTTCAGACCGTCGCACAGTTGCCGCATCCCGTACTCGGCATCGATCAGTTCCCCCACGGTCCGGCCACCGCAGTTGCGAAGGCCCTCGCCCAGTCGCCGCAGGCACCGCAGGGCGCCCGACCGGCGATCGTCGCCGCGGGCCTCCAGCCAGCCGAGCATGGCGGCGATCAGCTCCAGGGACCGCTTGCCGCGGGTGAAGAGGTCCGGCAGATAGATGCGCTGGAGCGCGTCGGGCGTCGGCGACGTCAGAACCACCACCAGGCGATGGATGTCCGTCGCGATCGGGTCTTCGCCGCGATCGCGGGCATAACGCGCCATCGTTTCGAGGCAGTGCATCATCTGCGTGGTCGCGCGGCGCCCGTCCTCGCTCTGGCGGAAGGCCTCGAAGGCGTGGCGATCCTCCGGGCCGTAGACCGGCTCGCCAGCGGCCGCCGCGGCCAGGACGTCGACGGCCGGAGGATCGTCGGCAAAGACCTCGCGCCGGAAACCGAAATCGAGCGGTCCCGCATCGGCGGCGGGCTGGTGAAGAACAAGTTCGAGCATCCGGCTGTGTGCATCGCCATCCCGGAACGGTTTCCTGGTCGGCAACGGGTCGCCCGGCGGTCATCCGGCTTTGGCGGGACAATCACGGATTGCCCCAGGACCGCCGATGTTCAGTTCCCTGATTGCCCCCGATGCCGGCGCCGCGCCGTCCGACGCGCGCGAACGCTTCCTCCGCCTGCTGCGCACCGCGCTGGCGGAGCGCCGTTTCCAGCGCCTGCTGCTGAACCGTCACGAGGGCGAGGACGCCTCGCTCGAACGGCTGACCGTGCGCGACATCGAGCTGCGCGGCGAGCGCGCGTTGAGCTTCCTGTGGCGGCACAAGACGAAGGACGTCACCAAGAACCATCCGCTGGACGAAGGCCTCGCGCTGATCGACGGCCTGCTGGGGCGCGACTTCCAGCAGGCGCATCTGGACACGCTCGGCGAGGAGGTGCAACTGCGCTTCAGCCGCAAGGGCAAGCCGCTGTTGCAAGTGGGGAAGAAGGCGGGTGCGGGCGCGCCCGCCGCGGCCGACGGCAGCGATGCCGAGGCGGACGCGGACGGCTCGAACGGCGCGACGGCGCCCGGCGGGCATGACCGCGCCAAGCCCCGGGAGTTGTCGACCGGCAGCCCGTTCTGGCGCGACCTCGGCGTCACGCACGAGCTCAAGGGCCAGCCCACGCTGGTGCCGGCGATGGCGCGCAAGTGGAAGCAGATCAACAAGTTCATCGAGATCTTCGGCGCGGCGGTCCGCAAGGCCGGGCTGGACGAACCCGGCACGCCCGTGCGGCTGGCCGACTTCGGCTCGGGCAAGGGCTACCTGACCTTCGCCATGCACGACTGGCTGCGCGCGCAAGGCCTGGCACCGCGGGTGCAGGGCGTCGAGCTCAAGCAGGACATGGTGGCGCTGGGCAACGCGGCGGCGGCGCGTCACGGGCTCGAGGGCCTGAGCTTCGAGCACGGCGACGTGCGCGAACGCGGCGACCAGCCGCTGGACGTGATGGTCGCGCTGCATGCCTGCGACATCGCGACCGACTACGCGATGCACTTCGGCCTGCGCAGCGGCGCGCGCATCATCATGTGCGCCCCGTGCTGCCACAAGGAGATCCGGCCGCAGATGACGACGCCGGCCGCGCTGCGGCCACTGCTGCAGCACGGCATCCACCTCGGCCAGGAGGCGGAGATGGTGACCGATTCGCTGCGGGCGCTGCTGCTGGAGCTGATGGGCTACGACACGCAGGTGATCGAGTTCATCGCGCTGGAGCACACCAGCAAGAACAAGATGGTGCTGGCCGTGAAGCGCCCGCAAGACCCGACCCCGGCGCGGCGCGCGGAGCTGCTGGCGCAGCTCGACGAGATCAAGCGCTTCTACGGCCTGCGCAGTCAGGCGCTGGAGACGTTGCTGCGCGTGGAAGGCAGGCTCGAGCCCGTCTGAGCGGCCAGCAGGCCCGGGAGCGACGCGCGCCAGGCCTGGAGGTCGGCCTCGCCGCCGCCGCGCGCCGCGGCGGCGCGCAGCAAGGTGCAGGGAGTGCCCTTGGGATACCCGGCGGCGGACAGCAGATCCACCGGCCGCAGTACGCCCGCCGCGCACGCGGTATCCAATCCGCAGAGGTAACGGGTCAAGGCCGCGTGCACATGCGGCTCCTTGACGGTGGACACGACCTGCTCCGCTTCCCGTGCGTCGGCCAGCAGGATGCGCCGAGCCGCGGCACTGTCGAGCCGCTCCTCCCGCACCATGGCGGTCGCCCACTTGAACAGGCTGTCCACCAGGAAGGGCTTCCCCGCGATCAGCGCGGCGCTCATGAGCGGTGACGGCACCGGGTATTGGGCGGTGCCGCTGACCTGCAGCAGGGCGGCGGTCTCCTCGGCGCTCAGCTCGAGCTGGATCGAGAGCCGACGGATCAGGGCGAGTTCCACCAGCAGACGCTCCGGACCGCCTTGGTAGAACGTCGTTTCCAGCGCGTCGGACAAGCCAGCGGACTCGTTGAGCAGCGGCGCCGTCAATCGGCGTCCAGGCCCGCTGCGCAGCGACTGCAGCGCTGAGATCAGGTCATCCCAGGCGGGTCCGCCGACCCTGGATCGATCGCTGCCCAACGGATAGGCATTCTTGAAACGGACCAGTCCAACGCGCGCGGGGAAAAGGGGAACGGTGCGTCCGAGTTGTTTCGCGAAGCGGCCGATCAACTGGCGTTGCGGCGAGGGGCGGTCGACGACCTCCGCGTCGCCGTCCTCGACCCCGTCCCCGCCCCGGACCCGCGCCTCGGTGTTCAACGACCGGTCGCGCACCGCCTGCTCGTGCAACTGACGCTGCCAGCTGTCGGTGAAACCCTCGGCGTCCCAGGACGCCAGCAGCGCTGCGAGCGGAGCGCCCCCGTGTCCGCGGAGCAGCAGATGCAGCGCGTGGTCCAAGGCGTCGGCTTCCCAATTCGGCGCGGCCTGGCTCAGCCACGAGGCCAGTGTCAGGTCGTCCAGTCCCTGGCGCTCGATCACGGTCTCGAGGCCCGCGGCGGTGGGGCAGGCGGCGACGCGCTCACGCGTCGCCTCCGGGTCTGATCGCGCCGCCGACGACGAGTCGGCGAATGCCCTCAGCGCCTGCCGGGTCCGTGCGTCGAGCCCGCGCGGCAGCCCGGTGGGCCGGAGCAGCGCGTCGATCTCCTGGCGATTCAGGAAGCGTCGCGGCGGATTCAATTCCTCTCCGGTTCCGTCGTCGAGCGCGATGTACGGCCATCGGCCTTCGAACAGCACGATGCGTTCGCGCTTGCCGTGGACGCGACGCTCCTGGAGCACCTGCTCCTGCGGGGGCGGGGCGATGTGCTGTTCCGCCATGTTGTGGCGGATGCCGATGGCCAGGAGGCGCGGATCGTCGGTCAGGCCGCCTGTGAGATCGCCCTCGTCGTCCAGCGCCGCGACCTGGTGGACATGCAGATCGCCGAAGCGCGGGACGAACGCTTCCAGGGCCTTTTCCAGCAGGGGCCAGTGGTCGAGGTCCTCCCACACGGCGAGCGTGGCCCCCTTCAGTTCGTCCTCCAGCTTCTGGCCGACTTCCATCAGACAGTCGTCGGCGAGATGCTCCGCGATCGTCGTCATGTCCATGCGCTGCGCCAGGGCGTCGGCGCAACGCCTGATCTCGTCCGCATGGGCGCGGACGTCGATGATGAAGGTGTCGGTCAACTCCGACGCCAGCGAGAAGCCCGGCAGGCGCAAGGCGGCGGCGAAGGGGTCCAGCGCGTGGGGGGTCGAGAGATCATGGTGCGCGAGCCTGGCTTCGCCGCGCAGCAGCTCCCTCAGATGAACGAGGGCCACGTCGGAGAACGCGGACCAGACCGAGGCGCCGAGCCCGCCGGCCAGCCCCGCGAGCCGCAGCGCCGCCCGTTTGAGCTCCGAGGCGTGGCGCTGCGGACACTCTTTGAGTCCCTCGATGCGCAGCAGCGTCTGGCAGCGGTGCAGCAGGCTGATGTCTTCGTTGCCGAGATGACGGACCACCGCTTCCAGGGCCTGCTTGCACTCGGGTCGATAGAGCTCGATCTCCCCTTGGGGCTTCGGCCCCGCGTGCTTCTTGCGGAACGCGAGCAGATGCGACAGTTCCGTCGTGGCCGCCGTCAGGCGATGTTTCCCGGTGAACTCGAGGACCGCCGTGATCGCCGTCAGCCATTCCTCCCGTGCGCGATGGCCTTCGGGACTCTCGAGGAACTCGCGGTTCTGCCTCTTCAGCATCGGCTTGAACTCGCTGATTTCTGAATTCGGCGGCGGCGGCGGGGCATACGCCGGCGCGGGTCCGGCATCGAGGCCATCGGCCCGGGCGCCGTCCAGCCTGCTCTCCTCGGCGTGCTTGCTGTCGAAGAACGCCGGTTCGAAGCTGTAAGAGGTCTGGACGCTGGGCGCCCAGGAAGACGAAGAAGGAAAGGTCATGAGTCCTGGGTGTGCAAGCGCCCGGGACGGTTCGCGAAGTTGCCGGAATGAAACTTGCCATGCGGGGCCATGGCCGTGCTTGCGGCGCTCCAGGCGACTCGATGTCCAACCTCCTTGCACCGTCCCCCGCTCCCGTCCCCTGGCTGGCCCGCGTCCTCGGCGCCGCGCTGCTGATCCTCGGCTTCGTCATGCTCGCCGCGGGCGGCCTGCTGGCCTCGCTCGGCGGCAGCTGGTATTACGCGTTGTCGGGACTGGCCTGGGCCGTCATCGGCGCGTTGATGTGGGGGCGGCTGCGCGAGGCGGTGCTCGGTTATGCGCTCTACTTCCTCGCCACGCTCGTGTGGAGCCTATGGGAAGTGGGCCTGGACTGGTGGCCGCTGGGCGCGCGCATCGGCGTGCCCTTCATCCTCGGCGCGGTGTTGCTCGCGCTGGTGCCGACGATGCGCCGTCATCTGCCCGTCGACGATCTCCGACGCGTCGCCTGGCGCAGTCCGCCGGCGCTCGCGCTCGCGGTGGTGCTCGGGATTTTCGTTGTCGTCGCGTTGACGTCGTGGACACGCGACCTTCATGCCGTCGAAGGCACGATGCCGGCCAACGGCGCCGCGCGTCCGCCCGGGGTGCCGGCCTCCGGCGCGGCATCGGTGCCCGACGGGGAGTGGCACGCCTACGGCCGCACCGGCTTCGGCCAGCGCTGGTCGCCGCTGGCGCAGATCACGCCGGCCAATGTCGGCGATCTCAAGCTGGCCTGGGACTTCCGCACCGGCGATGTCCGCGGCCGGCCCGGCGACCCCGTGGAGACCACCTTCGAGGTCACGCCCCTGAAGGTCGGCGAGCGGCTCTTCCTTTGCACGCCCCACCAGACGGTGCTGGCGCTCGACGCGACCACGGGCCGCGAGCTGTGGCGCTTCGATCCGCAGGTGCGCGGACAGCTGGCGCTGCAGCATCTGACCTGCCGCGGCCTGTCCTACCAGCCGCCGGCGGACACGATGGCCGCGGCCGGGGCGCAGCCCGCCGCCTGCGCGGCCAAGCTCTTCATGCCCACCGCCGATGCGCGGCTGATCGCCCTGGATCCCGCGACGGGCAAGACCTGCCCCTCGTTCGGGCGGCAAGGCGCGGTCAGCCTGATGGCCGGCATGCCCAACGCCAAGCCGGGCGCCTACTACTCGACCTCGCCGGTGGTGGTGACCCGCAAGCTGGTGATCGTCGGCGGCACGGTGCTCGACAACGCGTCGACGAAGGAGCAGTCCGGCGTGATCCGCGCCTATGACATCGAGACCGGCGCGCTGGTCTGGAACTGGGATTCCGCCAACCCCGACGCCACCGCGCCGATCGCGGCCGGGCAGACCTACACGGCCAACTCGCCCAACAGCTGGTCGGTGGCCAGCGTCGACGAGTCGCTCGGCCTGGTCTACCTGCCGATGGGCAACCAGCCGCCCGACCAGTGGGGCGGCAAGCGCTCCGCGGCGGTGGAGAGGCACTCGTCGTCGGTGGTGGCGCTGGACCTCGCGACGGGGCAGGTGCGCTGGGTCTTCCAGACCGTGCATCACGACCTGTGGGACTACGACGTGCCCGCGCAGCCGGTGCTGGTGGACCTGACGGTGAAGGGCCGGCGCGTGCCCGCGCTCGTGCAGCCGACCAAGCAGGGCGAGCTCTTCGTGCTGGACCGCCGCGACGGCAAGCCGGTGTTCCCGGTGACCGAGACGCCGGCGCCGCAGGGCGCGGCGGCGGGCGACTTCAGCGCGCCGACGCAGCCGGTGTCGGCGATCTCGTTCAACCCGCCGGCGCTGCGCGAGCGCGACATGTGGGGCGTGTCGATGTTCGACCAGCTCTGGTGCCACATCGCCTTCCACAGGCTGCGCTACGAGGGCCGCTTCACGCCGCCGTCGGAGCAGGGCTCGCTGATCAACCCGGGCAACTTCGGCGTCTTCAACTGGGGCAGCATCGCCGTCGATCCGGTGCGCGGCATCGCGTTCACGACGCCGGCGATCCTGGGCTTCACCTCGACGCTGGTGCCGCGGCGCGACGACACCTCGCTGCTGGTGCAGGACGGCGGGCCGCCCAAGGGCGCGCTGCCGGCGCTCAACGAGAACTTCGGCGCGCCGTTCGCCGCGAAGATGAAGCCCTTCACCTCGCCGCTGGGCATCCCGTGCCAGGCGCCGCCGTGGGGCACGGTGGCCGGTGTCGACCTGAACGAGGGCAAGGTCGTCTGGCGCCATCGCAACGGGACCGTGCGCGATCTGTCGCCGGTGCCGGTGCCGTTCAAGCTCGGCGTGCCGAGCCTGGGCGGACCGATGATGACGGCCGGCGGCGTGGCCTTCCTGTCAGGCAGCATGGACGACTATGTCCGCGCCTACGACGTCAACGACGGCCGCGTGCTGTGGGAAAGCCGCCTGCCCGCCGGCGGCCAGGCCACGCCGATGACCTACCTGGGCGCGGACGGGCGGCAGTACGTGCTGGTCATTGCGGGCGGCCACGGGTCGACCGGGACGAAGCCCGGCGACCATGTACGCGCGTATGCGCTGGAGAAGCGCTGAGCGAACCGGGTCAGCCCTTGGCGGCCACGATGGCTTGTGCATCCATGTAGGCCGCCAGCGCCTCGGGTTTGTTGCTTCGCTCCAGCATGGTCCTCAACGCCGTGTTGTAGGGGCCCTGCAGCACTGTCCGAGCTTCCTTCGCGGTGATCAGGCCGGTGGCCTGCGCCTGCGAGATCAGCGTGCCCCACTGACGCAGGCGATCGGCCTTCCCCGGATCCCCCGCCCATGTCCGGATGTCGGCGTGATATCTCAAGCTGGTCGGCAGCAGGGCCTGCTTGGCCTCCCTGGCGTTCATGCGGCCGCCATCGACGGCCAGCTTGAGCGCCTGCAGCCAGGGCGCGAAGACCTCCGGATGGTCGAGCGCCTCGTTGCTCATTGCCTCGGTCAGCAACTTGCGTTCGTCCTCGACCCCGATCGCCTTGTCCTTCCGGAGCACGCCGGCGGCGGAGAGCAGCAACTGCACCGATGCTTCGTGGCCGTTCGCCATGGCCCCACGCAGTGCGCTCTGACGATGGTGACCGGACGGCTCTTTCAAGAGTCGGGCGAGCTCGACGGGCGATGCGTGCAGCGCCTGCAGCGAGGCGCTGAGTGATGGCGCGTCGCCGGCTTTGAGCGCTGCCAGGAACGATTGGCGGGCCGCGTTCAAGTCGACTTCGGAGTCGGGCAAGGACGCGGGGAGAAGGGGGGCGACGGGGGGCAAGTACATGGCAGTCTCGGCGTGACGAAAGAGTGTCAGTCGACGCTGTTCGTCGCCGGTTCACCGAGGACATCCGGTTGCCCGACGCCGAAGAGACGAAAAAAAGCCCGGCCCCTCGTGGAGAGGCCGGGCAAGGGCGCTGTGACGCCGCCTGAACGCCCTGACTGCTGAGGGCGTGGCGCTGCGGCGTGGCGAATGGGGAGCGCTTGCGCGCCGGCCATGAGGCGACCCGCGAAGGGACGCGGCCTGGACGCGTGGATCGTGAGAACTCAGGTCCGCGGGGGCGGGACCGGCGCCGGGGCTGGCTTTCCGGGGCAGGGACGCGGGGGCGTGGACTGCGGGGAGGCGGGCGTGCGGCGTGTCGTCATGCTTCGCATCATCGCCGCAGCCATAAAAGCCGAGAAGGAAAGAACAGGGCGCAAATCCGGCCAAACAAGTGGCCGGTTTTTTCGTCCATTTCCGGGTCTTCAGGGAATCGGCGGGCGCCAGGGCACCTGGGAGGCATGTCGACGTCGGAGGCGATGGTTGGAAGGATCAGTTGTCGTCCGAGACCCCTCGGTTCGATCAAAGTCGGGTCCACCAACGACAAGCCCGGCGCGTACGAGACGGGCCGGGCCTGAAGATGATCCGGTCCGGTGCGCGCAAGCGCACCGACGGGTCAGCGCGTCGCCCTGTCGGGCATCTCGCGCAGGTCGCTCATCACGTGCATCACGCGCATCACTTGACGTCCATCCCGAACGTGTTCGCGATGAAGGCCAGGATGTCCGCGCGCTCCTCGATGATCTTGGAGGTCGGCTTGCCGGCGCCGTGGCCGGCCTGCGTCTCGATGCGGATCAGCTTGGGCGCGGGGCCGGTGTCGGCGGCCTGCAGCGTCGCGGTGTACTTGAAGCTGTGGGCCGGGACGACGCGGTCGTCATGGTCGCCGGTGGTCACCAGGATGGCCGGATAACGCGCGCCGCTCTTGATCGTGTGCAGCGGCGAATAGGCCTTCAGCCACTGGAAGTCGGCGGCGTTCTCCGAGCTGCCGTAGTCCGAGGTCCATGCCCAGCCGATGGTGAACTTGTGGAAGCGCAGCATGTCCATCACGCCGACCTGCGGCACGGCGGCGCCGAACAGGTCCGGACGCTGGTTCACGACCGCCCCCACCAGCAGGCCGCCGTTGGAGCCGCCGTTGATGGCGAGCTTCGCGGGCTGCGTGTACTTGCTGGACACCAGGTACTCGCCGGCGGCGATGAAGTCGTCGAAGACGTTCTGCTTCTTGGCCTTGGTGCCGGCTTCGTGCCAGGCGGCGCCGTACTCGCCGCCGCCGCGCAGCACGGCCAGCACGTAGACGCCGCCCATCTTCATCCAGGTCGCGGCGGTGACGCCGTAGCCCGGCGTCATCGGCACGTTGAAGCCGCCGTAGCCGTAGAGCAGCGTCGGGTTGCTGCCGTCCAGCTTCAGGCCCTTGCGGTGGGCGATGAAGATCGGCAGCCTGGTGCCGTCCTTGCTGGTGACGAAGACGCGCTTGCTCTCGAATTCGCTCGCGTCGAACGCGGTCTGCGCGCGCTTGAACAGCTCGGCCTTGCCGGTCTTCGCGTCCAGGCGCCAGATCTCGCCGGGCGTGGTCAGGCTGGTGTAGCTGAAGAAGGTCTCCGGGTCGTTCCACTTGCCGCCGAAGCCGGCGGCGGTGCCGACGCCGGGCAGCTGGATGTCGCGCACATGCTTGCCGCTGGGGGCGTGCACGCGCACCAGCGTGGCGGCGTCCTGCAGGTAGCTCAGCACCAGCTGGCCGCCGACGCCGTTGGCGGCGTTCAGCGCGTCCTTGGTCTCGGGCACCAGCGTGGTCCAGGTCTTCGGATCCTTGGCCGTCCAGTCCTTGTCCAGGTCGATCGCGATCAGGCGGCCGCGCGGCGCGTCCTTGTCGGTCTTGACGATCAGGCGCTGGCCGTCCAGCACGACGGGCGCGTACTCCGCGTCGAAGCTGACGGTCAGCGGCACCGGCTTGGCGCCGGCGTAGCCGCCCTTGCCGTCCAGCGGCAGCAGCATCAGGCCGTTCTTGCGGGCGGAGCCCTTCCACACGTTGATCAGTCCGAGGCGGCCGTCGTCGGTGACGTCGACGTTGAAGCCCCATTCCTTCTCGGCCGGGTTCTCCACGACCAGCGTGTCGGCGGACTGCGGCGTGCCCAGGCGGTGGTAGTAGACCTTCTGGAAGTAGTTGGCGCCGGTCAGGGCCGCGCCTTCCTTGGGCGCGTCGTAGCGCGAATAGAAGAAGCCCTTGCCGTCCGGCGTCCAGGACGCGCCGGAGAACTTGACCCACTCGATGGTGTCGTCCAGGTCCTTGCCGGTGTCGAGGTCGCGGACCTTCCAGGTCTGCCAGTCGGAGCCGGCGCCGGCGGTGCCGTAGGCCAGCAGGCGGCCGTCCTTGGACACGACGCTGCCCGTCAGGGCCACGGTGCCGTCCTTGGACAGCGTGTTGGGGTCGAGCGCGACCTGCGGCGTGTCCTTCAGGCTGCGTGCGGTGTAGAGCACCGCCTGCTGCTGCAGGCCGTTGTTGCGGGTCCAGAAGTAGCGGCCGCCTTCCTTGTAGGGGACGCCGAACTTCTCGAAGTTGTAGAGGTCGGTGTAGAGCTTGCGCGCGGGCAGGCGCTGCGG
This sequence comes from Roseateles sp. GW821-FHT09H11, assembly GCF_059415845.1. Taxonomy (NCBI): domain Bacteria; kingdom Pseudomonadati; phylum Pseudomonadota; class Betaproteobacteria; order Burkholderiales; family Sphaerotilaceae; genus Roseateles; species Roseateles sp. GW821-FHT09H11. The sequence goes on from NZ_JBWKOA010000003.1 coordinate 170,916, forward strand.
CATCGCGGCGAGGAACTTGTCGGTGACCGCGTTCTCGGCCTGGACCCAGGCCTTGGTGTCGGCGCTGTTGTCGTCCTCGAGCCAGCGGTAGGGATCGGCGACGGTGGTGCCGTGGTAGTTGTCGGTCTGGTCGACCTTGCGGGTGACCGGGTAGGTCAGGCCCTGCGAGGCGGCCGACGCATTGGCGGAGGTCGTGGCGGGGGCCGAGGCGGTTTGCGCGGTGGCGGCCGTCGCGGCGCCGAGCCCGACCACCAGCGCGGCGGTCAACGAAAGACGGGAATGCATGCGATGTGCTCCTGGAGTCGGGAAGCCGCCCCGCGCGGCTCGTGGCCGTTCGGGGCGGTGGGCGGGAATTGTGCCCCGCTGTCCGTGGGGTGCCTTTGGTCAGGGCGGGGAAGTACGGGGTGGACGAACTTCATCGAATCCATCGCGGCGACGGTGGCTCAAAGTGATCGTCTTTCGCGGACGACTGACTTGTCCTGGTTGTTTTGGCCTTTGGCTCGAATGCCGCGGTGCCGGATCGTTCTCAGAATCCCGCATCCCCCTTCATTGGAAAGTGCAGGTGCAGAATGAACGCTGTCCTAAAGCGCATCGACTTCAGTCCGCCTATGACCGACACCAACCCCAATACCTTGACCGTCCGTATCGATCCGGAGCTCAAGCAGCAGTTGGAAGCGTTCGCCGCGGAGGTCCACTTCAAGTTGGACGATCTGGTCGACCAGATGATCCGCGAGATGCTGTTCCGGAACTCTCCGGAGTTTGCGGACCCCACCAATCCGCGTACCGTCGCGTATCGAGCCGTGGAGGCGAGCCTGCTCCAAGGCATTCGTGGCGAACTGATCTCCGAGGAGGAACTCGACAAGTTCCTGGACGACAACTATGGGACGGTGGACAAGGGTTCACCGCAAGAGCCTTGAGCTTCAAGCTTTTGCCCCCAGCGATCCAAGACCTGGCTGTCATCCTCAATCGAATCCGTGCGGACAACCCGCCAGCCGCAGAGCGGTACGGCAGGTTGTTCCGAAAGACGTTCGGCACTCTCGCGGCGAAGCCTGGCATCGGGACGCGATCGGATGCGACGGGGATGTTGGAGTTCACGTTCCAGCGCAACTACCGCATCTACTACCGACGCGTCGGGGCGGTCATCTGGATCGTGCACGTGGTGCACGTGGCTCGGCTGTGGCCGCCCCCGCGATCAGGTTAGTAGTCCCACCTCGCCTCCACCTGGAAGGTCCGCCCCGGATACGGATGGAAGTTCCAGTACTGGTAGTTGTTGAGGTTGTCGACGCCGGCCGCGAGCGTCCACTGCCTGTCGATCCGCCACTGGGCCCGCACGTCGACGGTGAAGTACTTGCTCGCCGCCATGTAGGCGAAGCCGTTCACATCGCTGTTGTCGAGCGTGCTGAACTGCTTGCCGCTGTAGCGCGCGCCGAGGCTCAGGCTCAGGTCGTCGCGTGCCTGCCACTGCGCGAGCATCGTGGCGCGCCAGCGCGGCACGCGCGGCTGCCACTTGCCGATCGTGTCGCCGGGCACCGTCGCATAGCCGGCGTTGGCCAGGATGATTGAATCGGCGAAGGTCACGCTGCCCGTCAGGCTCACGCGCCGAGGCAGTCCCGCCGTTCCGCTGAGCTCGACGCCCCGCGTCCGGATGCGGTCGATGTTCTGCACCGTGTTCGCATTGGTCGCGACGTTCAGCTGCGAATACAGCGCATCGCGGCTGTCCTCGTGGAAGAGCGTGACCCGCAGCGCGTCGCGATCCTTGCCGGTCCATTCGGCGCTGAGCTCGCTGGTCCAGCTGCGCTCGGCCTTCAGGTTGGGATCGTTGTTGATGAACTGTCCCGCGGCGTTGAAGCCGCCCTGGAACAGCTCGCTGACCGTCGGGAAGCGCACCGCGCGGCCGGTGCTGGCCTTGATCACCCACTGATCGCTCAGTCCGTACGACAGCGCCGCCTTCGGCGACCACGCGGTCTGCGCGCGTGACGGGTGGTTTTGCAGGTTCGTCGTCGACTGCGTGACGCCTTCGAACGACTGCCAGTGCTCGCCGCGCAGGCCCAGCACCGCGGTCCAGTCGGGCGCGAAGGCCCAGGCGTCCTGGGCGAAGACGGCCCGCACGCGCGTGTCACCCTCGAAGCGCGAGGTCAGCGCGCCGGCATCGCCATCTCGCCAATCCGCCAACGCGGAGACCCGCGTGCGCAGCCGATAGCGCTCCTGCGACACGCCCGCATCGATCGTGTGATCGCTGCCGTCGGGCGTCCAGGTGAGCTTCCCCGACAGCGTGTTCCACCCGGTGCCCGCCTGGTCGGTGAGCCGCCCGGCGTCGGGGGCTGCGCTCGTCGGCGCGTAGGCGCGCGAGCGGTCGGCGAGGTAGTCGTACAGGCTGCCCGAGACCTCCCAGCCGAGCCCGTCGCGCACGCGGCGCTTCAGCGAGATCGCATGCATGCGGTGCTCAAGCTCGTCGCGCGTCTGCGGGAAGTCGCTCGCGCTCAGCGAATAGCCCTTGCCGTCGATGCTGACCGGCTGGGTGATGCCGCCGCCGGAACGGTGATCGATCGTCCGCCCGTTCGCGTCCGTCAGGAAGCTCTGCGAGCGGCCGTCGGAGTTGTTGCTCCACAGCCCGAAGACATACATCGCCCGCAGGCTGGGATCGATGTCGTAGGCGAGCTTCAGCTTTGCCTGGTCCTGCACCGTGTCGTATTGCGTGCCGCTGCCCAGCAGCAGCCACGGCTGGTTGGCGCGGTTGAGCCCTGCCACCGCGCCCGAGACCGGCACCGCGCCGGACGCTGGCGCGGCCGAGCTCAGGGTCCTGTTCGCGAAGGTCTGCGGCTGGCCCTCGCTGTCGGTGCGGCCGGCGTGCAGCCACCACGAGAACGCGCCGTCCGCACTGCCGATCGAGGCGCTCGCCTGCTTCGCGTCGTAGTCGCGCTTGTGGCCGTAGAGATCATTCGGCTGATGGCTGTAGCCCACCCGCGCGTGCGCCTCGAAACGCGTCGGCATGCGCGTCTGGTAGTCGACGACGGCACCGACCGCATTGCCCGAATACGCCGCCGAGAACGGCCCGTACATCACGTCGACGCGGGCGATCTCCTCCGGCGACACGAGGCCCCACCGCGGGGCGAAGGTCGCGCCGTTGCCCAGCAGGTTGGACAGCAGGATGCCGTCCGCATAAACCAGCGAGCGCGCGCTGTTGCCGGTGCCCGACGCGCGCGTCGACAGCACGGCATGGTTGTAGTCGCCGATGTAGCGCTTGCGCACCAGCAGGCTGGGCAGATACTTGAGCGCGTCCTCGGCATCGGTGGCATTGATGTCGCGGGCGATGGCCTCGCCGGTGACGCCCTCCATCGTCGTGGGAATGCGGCTCGGGAGCGAGGTCGGCGCGGCACCGTCGACACGGACGATGCCCAGGGAAAGAGCGCGGACGTCGGCGTCCTCCGCGGCGTACACGATCGTGGACGCGGCAGCGGAAGCGGACGCCAGCACCGTCAGCGCACCGGCTCTCAGCCGGCGCGCACGGGAAATGCTGTGCATGGAAAGAAACTCCAACGGAATGAAGGAGCACCGGCGCAAGCCGGCGCGGCAAACTTCAGACCGTCAGAGGAGGCGCACGGGCCGGCGCGCTGCGCCAGGCGTGCGCGGTGACCGCGGCGCTGTAGAAGCGCTCCGGCAGGCCGTGGCGCAGCTCGGTGCGCAGCGGCAGCACCCCCGGCACCGGCGGCAGCGGCAGCACGTCCTGGTGCAGGTGGCAGAACGCGCAGTGCTGGAACAACGCATGGTCCTGGTCGTCGACGCCGCTGTCCGCCAACCCCGCGCGCAACTCGGCAGCGCGAGGGCCGACGACGCTGGAGCGGCAGATCTGCGTCCAAGGCGCCAAATCCCCGTTCAACGCCTGCGCACCCATCGACGCCGCAGGCAGCAGCGCCGCCAGCCAGAAGACCAGGACGGTCATCCAGCGGGCGAAGACAGGGGGGGATTGCGGGTGCATCACGCAGGGCATTCTAGGGGGAGCGCGCGAAGCAGGCATGGCCGGGGCCGGCGGCTCACGCCTCGCTTGGCGCGCCAACTCGTTCCGTTCACCTGCGGCTCACTGCACTCAAACAGACGGCGCTCAAGTCAGTCTTGAACGCTCGGCTTCGCCGCCGGCCCCGGCCATGCCCGCTTCGCGTTCGACGAGTCGCGGACTCAGGTCGGACTCAAGAGATCGAAGAGGGTGCGCGCGACAACCTTCGTCGCGCGGCGCAGGTCGTCCAAGTCGACTCGCTCGTCCGAACGCTTGGCATGCGACTCCAGCACGGTGCGAGGACCCGCACCATAAATCGCCGCAGGAATGCCGTGCTCGCCGTAGAGACGCACATCGGTGTACAGCGGCGTGCCCGAGGTCGGGATCGGCTCGTCGAAGACCGCCTCGCCATGACGCTGCAATGCGTCGACCAGCGGTTGATTGCCCGGTAGCGGCTTGAGCGCGCGCGCCAGCAGCAGGCGCTTCACGTCGAGCGTGATGCCAGGGAACGAGGCCGCAGCCGTCGCGATGGTGTCCCGGATCTCCGCCTCGACGACGATCGGATCCTCTTCCGGAATCATCCGGCGATCCAGCTTCAACGTGACCTTGCCCGGCACGACATTGGTGTTCGTGCCGCCCTCGATGCGGCCCACGTTCAGGTAAGGATGCTGGATGCCCTCGACCTTCGACGTGACCTCGCGGTACGCGACGTTGCGCGCGTAGAGCGCGTTCAGGATCACGACCGCGCCCTGCAGCGCATCGATGCCGGTGTCCGGGATCGCGGCATGCGCCATCTTGCCGTGAACCGTGACCTCCATCTGCAGGCAGCCGTTGTGCGCAGTGACCACCTGGTAGCTGAAGCCGGCAGCAAGCAGCAGATCGGGCTTCGTCAGCCCCTGTTGCAGCAGCCAGCCGGGGCCGAGCTCGCCGCCGAATTCCTCGTCGTAGGTGAAGTGCAGTTCGACGCCGCCCTTGAGTGCTGCGCCTTGCGCGGCCAATGCTTCCACTGCGCGCAGCGCGAAGGTGTAGGTCGAGAAGTCACTCTTGCTGACGGCCGACGCGCGCCCGAAGAGCTGGCCGTCGACCACTTCGCCGCCGTACGGGTCGTGCGTCCAGCCATCCCCGGGCGGCACCACGTCGCCGTGCGCGTTCAGGGCGATCACCGGGCCGCTGCCTTCAGCGCCGAAGCGGCGGCGGACGATCAGGTTGGTCAGCGATTCCAGCCCGTACTCGCGCACCTGCGCCTGGGGCACCGGGTGCTTCTCGGCGACGTAGCCCATCTCGGCGAGCAGCTCGGCCGTGCGCTCGGCATGCGGCGCGTTGTTGCCGGGCGGCGTGTCGGTGGGCACGCGCACCAGCGCCTGCAGGTAGCGGACTTGTTCGTCGAAGTGGGCGTCGATCCACGCGTCGAGCGTGTCGTAGGCGATCTGGGAGGAGGTGGGTGCGGAAGCGGTCATGGGAGGTCTGTTCCAGGAGATCGGGCGGCGTTCACAGCCGGTCGAGCAGCGCGAGGAAGGCCTGCACGCAGAGTTCGGTGTCGTCGTTGCTGATCGCTTCGAGCGGGTTGTGGCTGATGCCGAGGTTCAGTCCGCGCTGGAACAGCATGGCCTGCGGCATCGCTTGATGGAGCTTCATCGCGTCGTGGCCGGCGCCCGAGGGCATGCGGTGCACCGGCAGACCGAGCGTGTCGACGGCTGCCTCCCAACGCGCCTGCCACGCCGCATCGCTCGGCGCGGCGGCGGCGGCCTCGGTGCGTTCCAGCGTGAAGCTGACGCCGCGGCGCTCGCAGATCTCGGCGAGACGGGCGCGCACGTCGGCGTCGAGCGCGTCGCGCGCCGCATCGGTCGTCGCGCGCAGGTCGAGGCTGAATCGGCAGCGGCCCGGGATCACGTTGATGGACCCGTTGGGCACCTGCAGCTGCCCGACGGTGCCGACGACCTCGGGCACCGCGCCCGCGCGTTCCTCGACGTGGAGGATCAACTCCGCGACCGCGGCGGCGGCATCGCGGCGGCGGTCCATCGGCGTCGTGCCGGCGTGCGAGGCGAGCCCGCGCACTTCGCCGACGTAGCGGATGCTGCCGTTGATCGAGGTGACGATGCCCAGCGGCAGGTCGAGCTCGTTGAGCACGGGCCCCTGTTCGATGTGCACCTCGATGAAACCGAGGTAGCGCGCCGGATCCCGCTTCAAGGCCTGGATCGCCGCCATCGTGCCGGGCAGGCCGGCGTCGCGCATCAGGTCGCGCAGCACGACGCCGTCGGCATCGGCCTGATCCAGCCACGCAGGATCGAAGCGGCCGACCAGCGCGCTGGAGCCGAGGAAGGTCGCCTTGTAGCGCTGGCCTTCCTCTTCGGAGAATCCGATCACCTCGAGGCCGTGCTTGAGCCGGCGCCCTTGGCGCTTGAGCTCGCGCACGCAGGCCATCGGCACGAGGATGCCGAGCCGACCGTCGTACTTGCCGCCGTTGCGCACGGTGTCGTAGTGGCTGCCGGTGAGCAGCCGAGGAGGCTCGTCGGCCTGGCCGTGGTGTTCGCCGTGATAGACGCCGACGACGTTGCCGACCGCGTCGATGCCGACCTCGTCGAAACCGCACTCGCGCATCCAGTCGGCGAGTTGCGCCGCCGCGGCGCGATGGGCGTCGGTCAGGTACAGGACGGTGAGCTGGCCGTTCTCCGCGAAGCCGAGATCGGAGAACCGCGCCAGCGACTCCGCCCAGTCCCAGACCTGGTTGCCCAGGGTCGGCGCCACGCCGAACTTGTCGTTGAGCCGGATCTCCGCGATGCGATGGATGTTGCGCAGGCACTCGGCGCGCTCGATGTCCGGGTGCGCGTTCAGGCGCCGCGCGAAGGTCTCGATGATCTGCTGTCGCGTCAGGCCATCGCCGCGCGGGCCGCGCACGGCGAGGATGAAGGGCCAGCCGAAGCGCGCGTTGTAGTCCGCGTTCAGTTGCTGCAGGCGCGCGAACTCCTCCGGCGAGCAGTTCGTGAGGCCGGCACGGCTCTGCTCGTTCGTGGACTCGGCGGTCAAGGCCTGCGCCACCATCGCCTTGCCGGCGAGTTCCGGATGCGCTCGGATCAGGCCGAGCTGCTCGTCGAGCGCGGCCTCGCGCACGACGGTCGCCATCGCATGCTTCAGCGTCGCGAGGCTCGGGAAGCCGCCTGCGGGACGCCGGGCGAAGGCGCGTCGCGCGATCCACGGCGAGTGCTCGTAGACGCCGTCCAGCAGCGCGACGAAGGCGTCCTCACCGGCCGCGTCCAGCGCGGCGAGGGACAGGGACGGCGAGGGCGGAAGTGTTGGCGAAGAGGTGCTCATCGGATGCTCAGCGATTCAGCCCCACACGAAGGCCTGGTCCGCATCGAACGGATGCGTGGCGCGCCAGTGGCGGGCGATGTCGACGCGGCGGGCGACCCAGACACGGTCGTGCTTCTCGACGTGATCGAGGAAACGCTGCAGCGCGCGCATCCGGCCCGGTCGGCCGAGCAGCCGGCAATGCATGCCGATGCTCATCATCTTGGGCGACTCGGCGCCCTCGGCGTAGAGCACGTCGAAGGTGTCGCGCAGGTACTCGAAGAACTCATCGCCATGGCTGAAGCCCTGCGGCAGCGCGAAGCGCATGTCGTTGCAGTCCAGCGTGTAGGGCACGACCAGATGCGGTGTCAGCGCGCCGTCGGTCTTGCGGACGTTGAGCCAGAACGGCAGGTCGTCGCCGTAGTAGTCGCTGTCGTACTCGAAGCCGCCGAAATCGGCCACCAGCCGGCGCGTGTGGGGGCTGTCGCGGCCGGTGTACCAGCCCGACGGCCGCTCGCCGGTCAGCTGCTGGATGATGTCCATGCCGATGTCCATGTGCTGGCGCTCGATGGATTCATCGACGCCCTGGTAATGGATCCATCGCCAGCCGTGGCACGCGATCTCGTGATTCAGCTCGACGAAGGCCTTCGTCAGCTCCGGATGCCGCTCCAACGCCATCGACACGCCGAAGACCGTCAGCGGCAGCGCGCGTTTCTCGAACTCGCGCAGCAGCCGCCACACGCCGGCACGCGAGCCGTATTCGTAGATGCCTTCCATGCTCAGGTGGCGCGCGGGGAAGGCCGGCGGGTTGAACATCTCGGACAGGAACTGCTCGCTGCCGGCGTCGCCGTGCAGCACGGAGTTCTCGCCGCCTTCCTCGTAGTTGAGGACGAACTGCACGGCGATGCGCGCCTGGCCCGGCCACTGCGCGTGCGGCGGATGCTCGCCGTAGCCGATGAGGTCGCGGGGATAACCGGGAGAGACAACGGGCTTCATGCGACGGGTGTCATGCGACGGGTTGGGTGGAGGTGTCGGAGGAGTCGGAGGAGGGCGGCGCGATCAGCGTTGAAGGACCGACTTCAGGTCCTGCACACGCGGATCGAGCCGCAGGTTGGCCTCGACGTTGCCGAGGTGGGCATCGAGCAGCTTCAGCGCCGCGCGCTTGTCGCGGGCCTCCAGCGCATCGACGATGGCATCGTGCTCGGCCTGCGACTCGGCGGCGGAATGGGAGCTCTGGTACATCAGCGCGATCAGCGAGCTGCGTGAGAGCAGGTCGGTGAGCAGCTGCGCCAGCACCTCGTTGCCCTGCATGCGGGCGAGCACGACGTGGAAGTCCGCCAGCAGCCGCGTGCGGCCGGGGACGTCGGTGCGTGCGACGGCCTCGCGTTCCTGCTTCAGATGGGCGCGCAGCTGCTTGATCTGCGCGGGGGTGATGCGCTGGCAGAGGTCGGCCAGCATCGCGGCCTCGAGCATCTTGCGCACCTCGAAGACCTGGCGCGCTTCCTCGACGCTGGGTTGCGCGACGAAGGCGCCGCGCGCCGGTTCCAGCCGCACGAGCCGATCGCGACTGAGCTGGTTCAGCGCCTGCCGAACCAGCGTGCGCGAGCAGTCGAAGATGTCCGCCAGCTGCTGCTCCACCAGCTTGGTGCCCGGCATCAGCCGCCGCTCGACGATCGCCTGCGTGATGGCGGCGGTGATGCGTCCGGTGACGGAAGCGCTGGCATCGATGTCCCGGGCGTTCATGGTGTTCGCAAGTGTATACACTTTGTACTTTCATTCCCCTTTTCAACGAAGGCGCCGATGGGCAAGCTCACGACTCACGTCCTCGACACGATGCACGGCAGCCCGGCCGCGGGCATGGCCGTCCGGCTGTACCGGATCGAGTCCGGCGAGCCGCGCCTGCTGCAGGCGCTGACGCTGAACGCCGACGGCCGCGCGGACGGGCCGCTGCTCGACGGCGCGGCGCTGCAGGTCGGGCGCTACCGGCTGGTCTTCGCGGTGGCCGAGTACTTCCGCAGCCGCCTCGTGACGCTGCCGGAGCCGGCTTTCCTGGACGAGGTGCCGCTGGACTTCGGCATTGCCGACCCCGGCGCGCACTACCACGTGCCGCTGCTGGCGAGCCCCTGGTCGTACTCGACCTACCGGGGCAGCTGAGGTCCTCGCATGCGGTCCTGGCAGACATTGGCCCTGAGACTCGCGCGCGAGCCGGCGGTGTTGGTGCGCGTCGACGAGCTGCAGGGCAGCGGGCCGCGGGAGGTGGGCGCATGGATGGCCGTGACCGCCTCCGACGTCCTGAACACGATCGGCGGCGGACAGCTCGAATTCGACGCGATCGCCAAGGCGCGGGCTGCGCTGGCGTCGGGACGGGTGATGGAGCTGCGCCAGCGCTTCGCGCTCGGACCCTCGCTGGGGCAATGCTGCGGCGGTGTCGTCTGGCTGGCCTTCGAATGGCTGGATGCGCAGTCGATCGCCGGACTGGCCGATCGCCTGGGCGATCAGCGCGAATGGCGGCGTATCGCGCTGTTCGGCGGCGGTCACGTGGGCCGGGCGATCGTCGACCTGCTGGCGAAGCTGCCGGCGACGGTGCACTGGATCGACAGTCGCGAGGGGGTGTTCCCGGACCCGCTGCCGGACAACGTCCGCGCCGAGCACTCCGAGCCCGTGCAGGGCGCGGTGCCGATGCTGGCCCCAGGCTCGCACGTGCTGATCATGAGCTTCAGCCATGCCGAGGACCTCGACATCCTCGCCAGTTGCCTGAAGCGCCAGCGCGAGTCGCGCGATCTCCCGTACATCGGCCTGATCGGCAGCAAGAGCAAGTGGGCGACCTTCCGCCACCGGCTGGAGGCGCGCGGATTCACGCCCGCCGAGCTGGCGCACGTGACCTGCCCCATCGGCATTCCCGGCATCCCCGGCAAGCAGCCGGAGATGGTGGCCCTGTCGGTCGTGGCGCAGGCGATGCAGGAGCCGACCGAGCCGCTGTAAGGCTCCTCTCCCGCTTGCGGAAGAGGGGGCAATGCAGCCATCTGGCACAAGCGATGGACGAGCTCTTCTGGCTCCCTCTCCCGCTTGCGGGAGAGGGCAGGGGTGAGGCCGGCGGCCGTCGCAGTCCGCGTCCAAGACTGTATACACTTCGCCCCTAGACGTCGCCGCGGCGCCCCGACTTTCTCAGCGCGACGCTTGCCGGTTCACAGCGCCCGCAGTGGTGGTCCGGATCTTGCTCGACGTTCGTTGATGGACAGCTACCTGCTTGACTGGGCCAATCTGCTGCTGCGCTGGCTGCACGTGATCGTGGCCATCGCCTGGATCGGCGCCTCGTTCTATTTCGTCTGGTTGGACAACCACCTGCTCAAGCCGCAGGCCGAGGACCTCAAGTCCAAGGGCGTGGACGGCGAGTTGTGGGCGGTGCACGGCGGCGGCTTCTACAACCCGCAGAAGTACATGGTCGCGCCGGCCAACCTGCCGCAGCACCTGCACTGGTTCTACTGGGAGAGCTACTGGACGTGGATGAGCGGCTTCGCGCTCTTCGCGCTGCTGTACCTCTTCAACGCGGACACCTACCTGATCGACAAGCGCGTCTTCGACTGGAGCGCGCCCGCGGCCGTGGCCGGTGCGCTCGGTTTCCTCGCGGGCGGCTGGCTGGTCTACGACCAGATCTGCCGGCGCTTCGGCCGCAAGGCCGACGGCTCGATCGGCAACGACGGCGTGGTGCTCGGCCTGATCGCGGTGGCGGTCGTCGGCGCGGCCTGGGGCGCGTGCCAGCTCTTCGCGGGTCGTGCGGCCTTCCTGATCACGGGCGCGATGATCGCCACGATGATGAGCGCGAACGTCTTCTTCTGGATCATCCCGGGCCAGAAGCAGGTGATCGCGGACATGCGGGCGGGGCGGCCGGTGGACCCGGTCCACGGCCAGCGCGGCAAGCAGCGCAGCGTGCACAACACCTACTTCACGCTGCCGGTGCTGATCGCGATGCTGTCCAACCACTACGGCATGCTGTACAGCCACGCGCACAGCTGGCTGGTGCTGGTGATGCTGATGCTGACGGGCGCGCTGGTGCGGACCTGGTTCGTGAAGCGCCACAAGGGCATCGACGCGTGGCCGCTGCTGGTGGCGGTGGTCATGCTGCTCGCCGTGCTGATCGCGTGGCTGGCGCCGCAGCCGGCGACGGTGCCGGTCACGGCCGCACCGACGGTGTCTTCTTCGGCAACACCTGACCCCGGCGCGGCGGGCGTGGGTGGTGATCCGTCGAAGGTCACCTTCGAGCAGGTCAGGACGATCGTCAATGCGCGCTGCCTGGCGTGCCACAACGCGGCACTGGCGCCCAAGCGGATCCAGTTCCACGAGCCGCAGATGATCGAGCAGCACGCGGCCGAGATCTACCAGCAGGTCGTGGTGCAGAAGACCATGCCGCTGAACAACGCGACCGGCATCACCGATGAGGAACGGGCGGCGTTGGGGCGGTGGTTCAAGGCGCGTTGAAGGCACGCGGGCAGAAGCAGGCACGCGGGCAGAAGCAGGCGCGCGACATCGGCAACGACTAACATCCGGCTCCGCCGAAACAGGCACGACCGGAAAGTCGTTCACAACGTTGCTCAAAGAGGGAGATCACACCATGGCATCCGCACTGCTCCGATCCGCCGCCGTCGCGGCATTCGCATTTCTTCTGCCCGTCGCATCCTGGGCGGGGACCGTCTACGGACGGATCACCGCGACGGAGAGTCAGGCGCATGGGCTCTTCCTCTACATGGACACAGCGCCGAGCGGCGCGCCCGCTTGCGGCACTGAAACCAACGGCTCGCGCCGCTTCGTGATCCGGATCACCACGCCTGAGGGCAAGGCCATGGCGGCCAATGCACTAATGGCCTTTGCGGCCAACAAGCCCGTGCTCATCACCGGCACCAATGGCTGCGTCGACTGGGGTGACACCGAATCGGTGCAGTGGATGCGCGTCCAGCAGCAGTGAGCGGCGAGGGATTCCCCTCGCTTGAAGCGCCGCGGCGCGTCTCGATGTGGGCGCCATGTTCTTCTTCCGCCACCCCAAGCCTGTCGTCGACCGACGCCCTGTTGCGGAGCATTCGGTGCAGGTCGAGGCGCGGGATCTGCCCGTGTTGCGCGAACTGAGGGAACAGCCTCAGCGGCCGAAACTGCGGGAGCCATCGTGGCGATCGTCCGCTGACGAGGCACGTCACACGGAGGCGGGCGACGAGTCGCCATAATCCAGGACAGCCCCGGAGGGAGGACGTGCGCGTCGAGCCGGGAATGCACCGAACCCGGCCGCAGAGCCGCCTTGTCATGACCGCCATCTCCGATGCCGCGCGCGAGCTGCGCGCCGCCCTGCATGCCGCCACGGTCGGCCTCGTCGGCCGTGAGCCGCTGGCCGAGTTGATCGTCCTCGCCGCCGTGGCGCAGGAACATCTGCTGGTCGTCGGACCGCCAGGCACCGGCAAGAGTGCCGTCGTGCGACGCGTCGCGCAGGCCTTGGGCGGTCGCTACTTCGAATACCTGCTGGGCCGTTTCACCGAGCCCACCGAACTCTTCGGCCCCGTCGACCTGCGCAAGCTGCGCGAAGGCACGGTCGAGACCGACGTCACCGGCATGCTGCCCGAGGCGGATGTCGCCTTCCTCGACGAGGTGTTTCTCGGCTCGACGGCGATCCTCAACACGCTGCTGGGCGTGCTCAACGAACGCCGCTTCCGGCGCGGCCACACCCAGCTCGCCTGCCCGCTGCGTGTCTGCGTCGGCGCCGCCAACGCTTTGCCCGAGGACGAGGCGCTCGCCGCCTTCGCCGACCGCTTCCTGCTCCACGCCTTCGTCGAGCCGGTGCCTGACGAGCAGCTCGAGGCGCTGCTGCAAGGCGGCTGGCGCAGCGACTTTCAGACCGTTGACGGCGTCGGCGCCATGGCCCATCTGGACCTTCTGAGCCGTCAACTGCGAGAGGTCCGCATGGACACGGTGCGTCCCGCGCTCGCCGATGCGATCCGCCAGCTGCGGGCCGCCGGCTTGCGGCTGTCGGACCGCCGCATCGTCAAGGCGCAGCGCTTGATCGCAGCGGCGGCCGTGCTGGCGGGCCGGCTGGAAGCCGCGCCGGCTGACCTCTGGCCGCTGCGCTATGTGCTGCCCACGCAGCAGGCGCAGCTGCAGGCGCGCGACGTGTTGAAGGACCTGTTCGCGCAGGCGGAGCACCCGCACCTGCGATTCGCCGTCGAGGAAGCCGCGATGCAGCCGCTGTCGCGGGTCGGGCGTCTGCTCGCACAGGCCCAGGCCTGCCTGGAGGTGACGGCCAACCCCGAGCGCGCGGCGATCGAGGGCGTGCTGCGCGAGATCGACGCCAATTTCGCGGTGGAGCAACTGCCTGCGGAACTCGGGGCTGTCCGCGGGCAATTGCTGGCGCGCGTGCGCGACGACAGCGCGCCCGCGGGCGGCGCGACGCTGCAATGACCGAGGCGGACCGGGCCGTGGCACCGCGCCGCTGGGCGTGGCGGCCGCCGGCAGAGGACGCGGCGGTGCGCCCGCAGGCCGCCGTCGCGCAGGGCGCGGCGAGCCGGGCCTTGCTGACCCGGCTGGCCGGCTTGACGCCGACACGGCGCGAGGGCCTGCGGTTGACCGCCGCCGAGGACTGGCTCGTCGTGCTGGGCAACACCGCCGTCGTGCCCTGGGTCGACGGCGTGCGTTACGCCGCGCCGAGCGCGCGCGCGACGATGCTCTGGCTGCCCACGCACGCGACGCTGGATCTCGATCCCGAGCTGGTGTTGCGCGCGCTGCGGCGGCGCCATCCGCGCTCGCCGCTGTTGCTGTGGCCGTCACCGGAAATCGCGTTGCCGCTGGATCGCGCGCAGCCGGCCGACGACGCCACGCTGCGCCTGCTCGCGGCGCGCTGGGAGATCGAGGTGGCGATTGCCGCGGAACTGGCGGTGGAGGTGCCCTCGACATGAGCGCGCCCATGGCGCTGCCGTCGCCGCTGCACCGCTGGCGCAACTGGCTGGGCTGGTTCGACCCGGCGCTGGCGGAAACGCTTGGCGATCTCGTGCGCCGCCTGCAGGACCTGGCTGGCCCGGTGCAGGCGCGATCAGGACGCGCCGACATGGAGCCCGAGGGCCTCGGCGATCTGCGATCGCGCGGTCCCTACGACCGGCTGCTGACGACCGAGTGGCTGCTGGCCGACGAGTTGCCGGAGGAGTTCCTGCGCCGTGCGGCCGCGTCGGAGCACCTGTTCCTGGCGCCTGCGTTGAAGGCGATGCCGACGGATCGCGCAGTGGTCGCGTTGTTCGATGCCGGGCCCTTGCAGTTGGGAGCGCCGCGGCTGGCGCATCTGGCCGCATGGGTGCTGCTCGCGCGCCGTGCCGCGGAGCTCGGTGGGACCCTGCATTGGGGCATCGTGCAGCAACCGGGCGCGCTGCATGGCGCGGCGCGCAGCGCCGACCTCGTCCGGCTGATGAGCTCGCGCACGCTGGCGCCCGCCTCCGAAGTGGATCGAGACGCGTGGCGCGGCGTGTTGTCCATGATGGGCGAGTCGCGCGACGAGAACGGTGCGCCGGGCCCGCACCTCTCCGAGGCCGAACTCTGGTGGATCGGCGCGCCGACGCCGGACCTGGCCGCGCCCGCCGGCAGCGAGCGGGTGCTGAACTTCCGATTGCAGTGGACGTCGACGCAACTGGACGTGGTCTTCGCCGCGTCCGGCGTGACGCGGCGGACCACGTTGCCGCTACCCGAAGAACGTCTCGCCGCACGGTTGATGCGGGCGGACTTCAAGACGCCGGTGCCGGTCGCGCCACTGAACGGGCCGCGTCCCCAGGGCTCGGGCAAACGCGCGCCGCCGCGCGCCAAGGCGCCCGCCATGGCCCTGACACACCCGCCGGTGTTCTCGCGCGGCGGCGGCTCGGTCCTCGTGCCGGGCGTGGCGGGATCGCACACGGCGCTGATCTTCACCGTTCCACCGCCGGGATCGAGCCGGCCCGTGCAGCGCCGCGCGCCGCAATGGGCCGTGAACGCGCATCCCGTGGCCTTCGGCCTCAGCGGCCTGAACGCGCACGCGCTGATCCAGTATGGGGAGCAGCGCCGCTTCCACGGCTGGCAGGTGAAACGCTTCGTCCATCGCCAGCTGGACCCGACCGACGTGTTCGTCCATGTCCCCGGCACGGCCCGGTGGCTGCCGATGGCGCAGCTGACGGACGCCAGCGAGTCGGCACTGCTGCTGGTCGACAGCACCCGGCGCCTGTCGTTCTGGCCGGCGGCGCCGGGACCGAAGGACGCGCCGCTGCGCGCCATCGGTTACGACGTGATCGCACTGACGAGCGTGACGTCCACCTCGGCGCTGGTGGCCTACCTGGCGGAGGGGCAGGTGTGGCTGGGATGGGTGGGACTGCGGACCCGACAACTGGTCGGCACGTCGATGCTGCAGGCGGCGGGGACGGCCGATCGCGCGCTGCTGGCAGTGCGCCCGGATCGAGGCAGCGGCCAGTCGTCGATGCCGGCGGCCCTGGCGGTCCGGGTGCACCGCAAGCCGGAGGAGACCTGGCACCTGTGCTGGGCCTTGCCCGGGATGCACCTGTTCCGTCCGGGCCAGCGCCCGGATTTGCCCACCGCGACCTTGGCGCTGCGCGACGGCGCTACGGCGATCGGGCTGGCCCCGCCGTGCGACGAAGCGTCTGCGGCACTGATCGTGCTGGGCAGTGGCCGGCGCACCGTGGCGCGCCTGTCATCGAGCGGCCTGCGGCCGCTGTTCAGCGCCAACGCCGACATCGTGCAGGCTGAGGTGTGCGCGGAGACGGGCCGCGTCGCCGTGCTGACGCGGGACCGCGAACTGCTCGTGCTGGACGGAACAGACGGCCAGTTGCTGATGGTGTCCCGCGACGACGTGGCCGGTGAGCAGAAGGAGCCGACGCCATGAGCGCGGGTGCGGACATTCGCCAACCGGTGCTGGCGGGACGCCAGCCGGTCGATGCGCTGTGGTGGCCGGCCGGTTGGCTGGATGAAGCGGCGCGGCGCCGCGCGGTGCTGGAACACTGGCGCGACGGCGCGTCGCTGTACCGCTTCGACGACGGCGATCTGCTGTGCTGGCCGTCGGCCCGCTGGATGGACTGCGGCGCGCTCGGCGCCTGGCCGCTGCGGCGCCAGCACGGCGTGCTGTGCAGCGCGGCGGTGACGGATGAGGAATGGATGCAGATCGGCGATGGCGTCGGCCCGGGCCGTGCCGCTGCCTGGCTGGCCGAGGGCGGACGCCTGCGCGTGCTGCGTTTCGCCGAGTCGCGGCGCGCTGATCCGTCCGAATGGATCGACGTGGACGTGCCATTGATCAGGACCTTCGACCTGACGCTCCCTGCGCCGGAGGCGCGACTGGTCGTGGCGCCGCGCGACCTGCGCGAGGTGCTGGGTCCGGACGTGCCGGGGGAGATCGCGCCGGCCACGCTCGATATGCTCGAGGCCATGCGGCGCGTGGGAGAACGTCGCGTGGCCAAGGACGCGCCGATACACGGTGCGGAAGGCCCTGCGCCGTCAAGCGCCGGCGGGGAGGGCTCGGGCGGGTGGTCGACCGGGCGCAACGTGCTGATGATGTTCGGCGTGATCGCCGTGCTGCGAATCGCGTCGGATATGCGACCTCGACCCGGGTCTGACGACGGCGCGAGCTTCTGGTTCGTGCTCCTGTTCATCGCCATCGTCGTGATGGTGCTGCTGGCGGTGCTGTCGTCCGGGGCCGATCGACAGTACCGGCCGGCCGCACGCGCTCGCGCCGGCAAGACCGGAGGCACCGGGGGCGCGAAGACCGCGGCGGGCGGCAAGGGCGGCACGCAGGCGGGCGGCCTGCGGGAGCGTCTGCGCCGCGCCGACTTCCGTCCGCAGGCCTGGCGCCGGTGGGCGGCGCGCCTGTCGGCCACGACCGGCCTGATGTCGCTGATTGGTGTACGCAACGCGGCCTACATGCGTCGCGTGATGCGCATGTTCGACGACGACCAGCTCAAGGAGGCGTTGCGGCATGCGCCGCCGCTGGGTGGCGACGCGCTGCGGGATCTCTCACGCGGACCGGGCTTCCTGTTGGGGCCGCGACAGGACCTGTCGCTGAACACGACGCCCCATGGCGGCACCGCGTTCTTCGGCGGGGACGCGCTGCTCGCGCACCTGCGCCAGCTCTATCGCAAGACGGCTGAACGCCTGGAGGCGCAAGGCCGCTTCGACGAGGCGGCCTACGTGCTCGCGGTCCTGCTCAACGAGAAGCAGAGCGCGCTCGACCTACTGGAACGTCAGAAGCAGTTCGCCAAGGCGGCGGAGCTGGCGCTGAGCTGGGACCTGTCGCCATCGGTGATCGTGCGCTACTACGCGTTGGCCGGGGATTGGCGTCAGGCCGTGCGCGTGGCGCGGCGCGACCGCGCGTTCGGGGTGGCCGTCGTCGAACTGGAAAGGAACTGGCCCGACATCGGGCGCCGGTTGCGCATCGAATGGGCGGAATCGCTGGCGCAGCGCGGCGAGTTCCGCGCGGCGGTCCGCACGATCTGGCCGGCGGCCGACGAGCGCGAAAGGGCGGCGGCCTGGCTCGCGACCATGGAGGCCGCCGGCGGAGCCGAGACGGCGTATGCCTTGATCTGGCGCGTGCAGGGATGGCCGCAGACCTTGGCGCTTCAGCAGGACGCAGTGGACCGCTGGATCTTCACGCCCGGGTGCTCGGTCGAGCGCGCCGCGATGGCCCATGAGTTGCTGACGTTCACCGGCCTCGTGCCGGAGTCGAGGCGCATCGCGCTGCGCCTGATCGGCCCCTTGCTCGAAGACCAGTCGCGCCTGGCGCATCCGCTGCTGAGCGTTGATGACGTCACGCGCTTCTCGCGCCTGGTCGGCGATGCCGCGTTCACTGCGGATCTGCCCGCGATCAAGGGCTCGTCGATCGACCGGACGCCGCAGCCGCTGCATCAGCGCAACGAGCCCCTGGCCGGCGAGACGCCCGAGGCCTGCGGGCTGGCCGTGTTCGACGCGCTGCCGTTGCCGGACGGCGAATGGCTGCTGGCGCTCGGTGAATCGGGTGTGGTGCGCCTGGACGCGCAAGGCCGGCGTCGCGCGCATCTGCCGGTGCCGGCGGATCGTCTGGTAGGCGCCTTCGATGGCGGCTCCGCGCTGCTGCTGGCCCGACGCCGCGTCGACGAGTGGCGCGTGACCCGCTTGATCGTGCCGCAGGATCGCGTCATCGACCTGGGTACGCACACCTTCCATGCCTACTCGCCCCAGTTCGACGGCGAGACCTGGACGACCTCGACGGACACGCGCGTCCGCGTGCTGGACGTGTCGTCGCCGATGCTCGGCGACGTGCTGTGGCAGGTCGCGGACCTGCCGGGACGGGTCATGGCCGTGGACACGCGCGAGGATCTCGAGCAATGGTGGGTCGCGGGCGATGGGGCCCGGTTGGCCGATGAGCTCTGGGTCTACAGCCTGCCGACACGTCGCCTGGCTCGCCGCGACACCCTGCAGCCGCTGATGCCGGCGAAGCGCGGCATCCCGACGCAGCGCGTGGCGATCAACGACGGCAGGCTGATCGACCTGTACGCATTCACCGATGGCGACGACCTGTCGTGTCTGCAGCCGCAGGACCCGACGGATGCCAAGCGGCAGTTCCCCGTCCTGCTGGATGAGGCGCGTTGGACCATCGGCTTCGGCGGCCCATGGATAGCCACCTGTCTGGATGGGAGGGGGGTCGAAGAGCTCCCGGGTCCGGCCCGCGTCGAACTGGTCTGCTACGAGACCGGGCGCCTGCACGCCCACTGGCCGTGGCGATCCGACAAGCCGCCGCGGGCACGCCACTTCCGAGGCACCTGGATGTTCTTCGACGACGAGGGTCGCGTGGTCGCGCTCGACACCGCGACGTGTCGTCAATGGCGGCTGTCGCCGGCCGGGCGGCGCTAAGTACTGACGGGAGCAGTTCGGAGCGCTCGATGCATCGACCTTCGGGTCACCCCGGTGGTGGTTCCCGCGCTCTGAAACCAAAATCCGGAACGTCGTTTCAAAAGTGGAATGACGCATGGGCCGGAGACGGTGGAAGAGGGGACGACTCGATGACAACGCGCGTGGCCGTGATCGGCGAATGCATGCTGGAGCTCAAGGGCGAGGCCTTCGGCGCGATGACGCTGGGCTACGGCGGGGACACGTTCAACACCGCCGTCTATCTGCGCCGCTGCGGGGCCGCGGCTGGCCTGGAGGTGGCGTATGCGACGGCCCTCGGCGACGACGGTCTCAGCGCCGGCCTGCTCGATCGCTGGCGCGAGCAGGGCATCGACACGCGCCTGGTACGGCGCCTTGCGGGCCGCATGCCGGGGCTCTACATGATCGAGGTCGACGGTCGCGGCGAGCGCAGCTTCCACTACTGGCGCGACACCGCCGCGGCGAAGGCGTACTTCGAGGTCGAACGCACGCCGCTGGAGGCGCACGCGGAAGACTTCGACGCGCTCTACCTCAGCGGCATCACGCTCGCGATCCTGCCGCCGGCGGGGCGGGAACGGCTCTATGCATTGATGGCCGCGATGCGCGAGCGCGGCGCTCATGTCGTCTTCGACAACAACTACCGGCCTCGCCTGTGGGCGGACCGGCATGCGGCGCGTGTCGAGTTCGAGCGGGCCTTCTCGCTCGCCACGATCGCGCTCGTGACGGCGGACGATCATCAGGCGCTGATGGACCTGCCGGACCTCGACGCGGCCATTGCTCATGCGAAGGCCTTGTCGACACCCGAAGTGCTGATCAAGCGCGGCGCTTCATCGACGCTCGTTCGTGCTGCCGACGCGCAAGGGCGGCCTGCGCAGGTCGCTGGCCCTCACCCCAGCCCTCTCCCGCAAGCGGGAGAGGGGGAGGGACGGGGCGTGTGGCTCGAAGCGCCGACGCAATGGGTGGAGCGCGTCGTCGACACGACGGCGGCCGGTGACTCCTTCGCGGGCGGCTATCTGGCGCGTCGGCTGTCGGGGCAGGATGCCGTGAGCGCGGCGGCGCATGGGAACCGGGTGGCGGCGCGCGTGATCGGTCACCCCGGCGCGATCATTCCCGCCGAGGCGATGGCAGATCTGCTCTGAATCCGCGCCGGGTCCGGGCCGACTCCGCGCCGAGTCGCGCTGAAGTCTGCGTTGGAGGTCTCGAACGTCGCGCTCAGCGCATCCAGCGCTTGAGCTCCGGCATCACGACGACCAATTGCTCGGCGACCATCGCCGAGAACACCTGCGCGCCCTTGGCGCCCAGGTGCGTGCGGTCGAAGACGGGATTCGCGGCGCCCGCGCGCTCGGGCGAGGAGGCGGCCTGCGCAGGCGCATCGATCGGCTTCGGCGCCATCGCGAGTGTGTCGGCCTCGGTCTCGCCCATCGTCTGCACCGCCGCGTGGCTGATCGCGTTCAAGTCGATCAACGGGACCTGATGCTCGGTGCTGACGCGGATCGTCGCGTCGGCCCAGGGGCGCAGGGTGTTCTCGAGCCTGCCCTGCGCATCGAAGCTCCGGCGCGTGAGCGGCGTGAGCATCACCAGACGCGCACCGGTCGGCGCGACGTCGGCGATGTAGCCGGCCAGGTTCACGGGGAATTCGGTCTGCAGGTCCGTGGAGCGGCCCGGCTTGCCGGGCTGGTCGTTGTGGCCGAACTGCATCAGCACCACGTCGGCCTGACCCGGCGGTCGATCACGCAGCAGCGTCAAGACCTGACCCCAGAGGCCTTCGGCGCGGAAGCTCTTCGTGCTGCGCCCGCCCTTGGCGACATTGAGGCAGGTGACCTCGGGTTTGAAGCGTGCGCAGAGCGCGTCGCCGTAGCCGCTCTTCGTGGCCATCGTCGAATCGCCGACGAGGATCACGCGCAACGAGGACGCCGTGTTCTGCGCATGCGCGGCGCCGGCCACAAGGACGAGCGCCGCGAGCCATGACTTCTTCATGAGTTCTCCGAGGTGATGCGACCGGAATGAGGCTTGGGGGTCCAGGAGGGATCCCCCATGCCTCGTGGAGAGGCGGCGCTCGTCCTCCGCAGTCGTTCGCGAATCCTCCACGGTGCTGCGAGAGGAACGGAGCGAAGCGTCGGCGCTCCGCCTCACGCAGTCAAGCAGGCAAGCTCAGAACTTGTAGCTCGCCCCCAGCAGGAACTCCCGCCCTGTCACGTGATAGACCACGGGACTGTTGCGCGCCCGGGAGATGAACTGGTCGTTCGCCTCGTTGGTCAGGTTGACGCCCTCGAGCGTGATCGTGAGGTTGTCGTTGACCTTGTACGAGATCGACGCATCCACGTTGAGCGAGGCGTTCTTCCCTTCGACGTCGTTGTTGTTCTGCCCCGGCACCCGGGTCAGGAACGACGAGCGCTTGGACGCCGACACCCGTGCGCTGAAGATGTTGTCGTCGTAGTACAGCGTCGCGTTCCACGACTTGGGCGACATGTTGAGCAGGTCGTCCGTGATGGTCGTGTTGCTGGTCGGCGAGATCAGGTAGGTGATCTTGGACTTCACGTAGGTGTAGTTGAGCACCGTGCCGAAGTTCTTCCCCCAGCTCGGCAGGAAGGTGAACGGCTGCTGGTAGTTCAGCTCGATGCCGCGCAGCTTGCCTCCGGGGGTGTTGATCGGCGTCGTGAGCTGGAACACTTCCTCGCCGGTGAAGTTGGACGGCAGCAGCGACAGCGGCAGTCCCGTCTGGTTGTACGGCGCGTTGGTGCGCAGGCTCTGGATGTAGGTGTCGATGTTCTTCTGGAACAGGCCCACGCCGATGAAGGCGTTGCGGCCGAAGTACCACTCCAGGCTGCCGTCGAAGGTCTTCGCGCGGAAGGGCTTCAGGTACGGGTTGCCGGTGGTGATCGACAGCGTGCCGGTCGTGCTGATCGTGCCGCCCGGATTCAGGTTGCCGAGCTGCGGACGCGCCATCACCTTGGCCGCGGCGAAGCGCGCGATCAGGTCCTTGGTCAGGTTGGCCGAGACGTTGAGCGCCGGCAGCCAGTCCTTGTACTTCTGTCCGATCACGACCTCGGTGCCGCCGCCGGTGGCCAGGTAGCCGGTGGCGTCCTGCTCGGTCACGACGTAGCGCACGCCGACGTTGCCCTGCAGGCGCAGGCCGAGCAGGCGACCTTCGAAGTCCGCCTGCACGAAGCCGCCGGTGTCCTTCTCGACCACCGCGCGGTTGTTGCCGCGCGCGTTGCCGTTGGTGGTCGAGGACAACGTGTAGTCGCCCGGGCCGCCCGCGGGACCGCTCTTGATGCAGTTGCAGTAGATGTCGTAGGCCGCCGCGATCGCGTTGAGGTCGGGAATGACCCACGAGGTGGGCGTTCCCGCCGGCAGGCTCAGGCCGCGGCCGAAGCCGGTCAGCATCTTCGTCAGCACGCCCGATCCCGCCGCCGGCGAGAAGATCGTGTCGTTCTGGTTGACGCGCCGGAATTCGAAGGTGTCGAAGCTGTACTTCTTGTAGTCGAAACCAGCCTTCAGCGTCAGCGTGTCCGGCATCACTTCCCAGGCCAGGTCCAGGTGGGCGATGTCGTTGACGTTGTTGGCGCCCTGCGGCCGGATGCGGATCTCGCTGGTGGTCGTGTTGGTGACCGTCGTCGGCTGCGTGCCCGTCGTGACCTGCGGCACGCCGACGATCTGCAGCGCGCCGTTCTGCGCGGTCGGATCGAAGGGGTACTTGATGACCGGCAGCCGGTCGTTGTCGCGGAAGTCCAGCGTGTAGCCGTTGACGTTCAGCGCGTCCAGCGTCACCGTCGTCTGCACCGGGTTGCGGAACTTGGAATCCGCCCGGCCCACCTTGGCATTGAGCTTGAGGTGGTCGGTGATGTCCTGCTCCAGCGTCAGGCTCGGCTGGCGGAAGGTGGTCGTCAGCTCGTCGTAGCGCGACTCGGCGCGGATGTCGACGCCGTTGAACACGCCGTACTGCAGCGCGCCGTTGGGCGCGTACTGCGCCTCGACCACGCTGGTCTGCGGCTTGCCGCCCTGGCTGGCCGTGCGGCTGAACGAGATCGCCTCGAGGAAGTCCTCCCGCCGCGTCGCGTCGAGCTTCGAATACAGCATGTCGAAGGTCAGCAGCGTGCGGTCCGTCGGACGGAACTGGATCGAGCCGGTCAGGCCGAGCCGGTCCTGGTCATGCGACAAGCGGCCGTAGCGCGGCAGGCGAGGGTGGAAGTTGTCGGCGCTGCTGGCCGCGTTGTAGGCCGCGGTCGCGCCCGCCGACGCGGGCAGGCGCGGCACGCCCTGCGCGGCGGGGCCGCAGTTCGTGGCGGTGGTCGTCGGATTCGCCGGGGTCACGCCTTGCGGCGAGCACCAGCCGCCGGAAGACGCGCCGTTGTCCCAGCGCACCGTCGAGAAACCTTCCTCGAAGAGCCGGCGCTTGGAGTACGCGCCCGACACCAGCACGCCGAGCTTCTTGTCCAGGAACACGTCGCTGAGCAGGAAGGCCGCGCGCGGGTCGGTCTCGCGCGCCAGGTCGTTGTAGCGGGCCTTCACCGAGGCGGCGACGACGCGCTTGTTGAAGTCGAAGGGCCGCGCGGCCTGGAGGTCCACGGTCGCGCCGAGCGAGCCCTCGTCCACTTCGGCCGAGCTGCTCTTGCGCACGGTGATCGTGTTGAAGAGCTCGGCGGCGAAGACGTTGAAGTCGAAACCGCGCGAGCGGTTCGCGCCGCCGGAGCTGTCGGTGCCGCCGGTCGTGGCCAGCGCCTCGATGCCGTTGATGCGCACGCGCGTGAAGTCCGCGCCCAGGCCGCGCACGGTGATGTTGCGGCCTTCGCCGGCGTCGCGGTCGATCACGACGCCCGGGATGCGCTGCAGCGATTCGGCCAGGTTGGTGTCGGGGAACTTGGCGATGTCCTCGGCCTTGATCACGTCGACGATGCCGCGGTCCTGGCGCTTGGCGTTCAGCGCGCTCTCCAGCGAGGCGCGGATGCCGGTGATGACCACCGTGTCCAGCGCCTTGTCGGGCGCGGGAGAGGCGGCCGCGGGGGGCGTCGCGGGCGCCGGCGCGGGGGCAGCGGCAGAAGCGGCGGCGGCCGGCGCGGGCGCGGCCTGGTCCTGGCTCCACGCGGGCAGCGACAGGGTGGCCGTGCCCAGCAGGCAGGCGGCGAGGCGGGTCAGGCGAGGCGTCGGCGACGTCGCGGACGCGGGCTGGATGCGCTGTGCTCGACGCGGGCGGTCGGACGTGGACGTCCCGAGGCGAGTCCCAATACGGTGGGGCATGACGTTGTCTCCAAGGTTCTTCTGGCCGCGGGCACGGGATCGTGGCCCGTCGCTCTCGCGGCATCGGTCGGTCGCGGGCGCACGCAGGGCGCCGGCAGGGCGGGAGCGGCCATCGCTGCAGTGCGATCGCCACCTCGGTACTGCGGATGCGATCCGCGCCGCGCGCGGACCCTGGGGAACTGCGGGGACGGCGAGGGCTAGAGGTAGTCCTCGCGCCGCGGCGAGAACTGGTCCAGCAGCGTGCTGCCGGCCTCCAGCGCGACGACGCCGTGCGTCGTCAGCCGCGGCGCGACGAAGGCGTCGCCCGGCTTGAGCACGCGCTTCACGCCGCCGACGTCGCATTCGAACGAGCCGCTGATCACGAACGCGATCTGGTCATGCGCGTCGTGCGCATGCGGCGTGCCGATGGCGCCCTGGTCGAACTGCACCAGCACCGACATCAGCTCCGGCGTGTGGCCGACGATCTTGCGGCGGATGCCGTCGCCGAGTTCGGTCCACGGCTCGGCGTCGTTCAGGAAATACGGGCTGGTCATCGGGGCGTCTCCTGGATTCAGGACGGTTCTCGGCCGTCGTTGCGAGCAACTATAACGACGTCACGAAAAATTGAAACAGCGGTTCACTACATAGAAACCATAGTTCCGGGAAAGTCCGCAGACCCGTACGCTGCGATCCCATCAGAGCCAACGAAGCCCTGCACACAGCCCCGGACAGTCAGGAGACGAGACATGGAAATCCGCCAACCCATCCACAGTGAACACGCCCGCACGCTGGACACCGAAGGCCTGCGCCGCCAGTTCCTGGTGGAGGACCTGTTCAAGCCCGACGAGGCGACGCTGACCTACAGCCAGATCGACCGGATCATCGTCGGCGGGATCATGCCGGTGAGCAAGCCGGTGACCTTCTCGGCGGAGCTGGGAAAGCACACCGGCACCGACTACTTCCTGCAGCGGCGCGAGCTGGGCCTGATCAACATCGGCGGGGCGGCGCGCGTCTTCGTCGACGACACGCAATACGACGTCGGCCCGCGCGAGGCGCTCTACATCGGACAGGGCGCGAAGATCGTCGAGTTCAAGAGCGTCGACGCGACGAACCCGGCCAAGCTCTACTTCAACTGCGCGCCGGCGCACACCGCGTATCCGACGCGCAAGGTCACGCTGGCCGAGGCGTCGCCGGAGACGCTGGGCTCGCCCGAGACCAGCAACCGCCGCACCATCCACAAGTTCCTGGTGCCCGACGTGCTGCCGACCTGCCAGCTGCTGATGGGCATGACGCAGCTGGAGCCGGGCAGCCTCTGGAACACGATGCCCTGCCACCAGCACGACCGCCGCATGGAGGTGTACTTCTACTTCGACATGAAGTCCGACGCGGTGGTGTTCCACATGCTGGGCGAGCCGACGCAGACCCGCCACCTGGTCGTGCGCAACGAGCAGGCGGTCATCAGCCCGAGCTGGTCCATCCACTCCGGCGTCGGCACGCAGGCCTACACCTTCATCTGGGGCATGGTCGGCGAGAACCAGGTGTTCAAGGACATGGACCACGTGCCGATGACGACGCTGCGCTGAGCGCGGATCGTGGTGTCACGGCAATCAACGGAACGAATCACATGATCCTGGACAACTTCCAACTGGACGGCCGCGTGGCCATCGTCTCGGGCTGCAACACCGGCCTGGGGCAGGGGATGGCGGTCGCGCTGGCGCAGGCCGGCGCGCACATCGTCGGCGTCAACGTGTCCGACCCGGCGGAGACGCGTACCGAGGTCGAGCGCCTGGGGCGCCGCTTCCTCGACCTGCGCGCCAACCTGGGCGACATCAGCTGCATCGAGGGCCTCGTGGCCGAGGCCAAGTCGCTCACCGGCCGCGTCGACATCCTGGTCAACAACGCCGGCATCATCCGGCGCGAGGACGCGATCCGCTTCAGCGAGAAGGACTGGGACGACGTCGTCGACCTCAACCTGAAGACGGTGTTCTTCTTCTCGCAGGCGGTCGCGAAGCAATACCTGGCACAGGGCGGCGGCGGCAAGATCATCAACGTCGCGTCGATGCTGTCCTTCCAGGGCGGCGTGCGGGTGCCGTCGTACACGGCCAGCAAGAGCGGCGTGATGGGCATCACCCGGCTGATGGCCAACGAGTGGGCCTCGCACGGCATCAACGTCAACGCGATCGCGCCCGGCTACATGGCGACCAACAACACCGCCGCGCTGCGCCAGGACGAGACGCGCAACGCCGCGATCCTCGACCGCATCCCGGCCGGTCGCTGGGGCAGCCCGGACGATCTCGCCGGACCGGTCGTGTTCCTCGCCTCCAAGGCCTCGGACTATGTCAACGGCTACACCGTCGCCGTGGACGGCGGCTGGTTGGCTCGATAACCCTGTAGGACGGCCGTCCCGACGGCTACACCATCACCTACGCGCCCGGTCCAACCAAGCGGAGCTCATGGACCGGCTCTGCCGGGTCATCGAGCTCGCCCCCTCGAGGGGGCGCGCGCAGCGCGTAGGGGGGGAGACATATGTACGAGAACAAGAAGCTGGGCTTTCTGTTCGTCCTGCCATTCGTGCTGGGCGTGCTGCTGTTCAAGCTTTTCCCTTTCGTGATGAGCTTCGCGCTCAGCTTCACGCAGTACGACCTGATCGATCCGCCGACCTTCGTCGGGCTGCGGAACTATGAGGAGCTCGCCACCGCGGATCCGCTGTTCCGCAAGTCGCTGGGCGTGACGCTGCTCTTCGCGCTGCTGGCGGTGCCGCTGCGCGTGGGCTTCGCGCTCTTCATCGCGCACGTGCTGAACTTCAAGCTGCGCGGCATCAACTTCTTCCGCGCCGCGTTCTACATCCCGTCCATCCTCGGCGGCTCGATCGCGGTGGCGGTGCTGTGGCGCTTCGTCTTCGCGCGCAACGGGCTCGTCAACCTGGTGCTGATCAAGCTCGGCATCGAGCCGATCGCGTGGCTCGCCGACGAGCACTACTCGATGTGGACCATCGTGCTGCTGTTCACGTGGCAGTTCGGCTCGGCGATGGTGATCTTCCTGGCGGCGCTGCAGAACGTGTCGATCTCGCTCTACGAGGCCGCCGAGTGCGACGGCGCCAGCAAGATGCAGCAGTTCTGGAAGATCACCGTGCCGCTGATCACGCCGGTGATCTTCTTCAACGTGATCATGCAGATGGTGCACGCGTTCCAGGAGTTCAACGGCCCGTACATGATCACCGAGGGCGGCCCGCTGCACTCGACCTACGTGCTGGCGCTGTACATCTACGACCAGAGCTTCCGCTTCTTCAACCTCGGCTACGGCGCGGCCCTGTCCTGGGTGCTGTTCGCCCTGGTCGGCGGCCTGGCGGCGCTGTCGTTCTGGAGCTCGAAGTACTGGGTCTTCTACTCCGGCGAGAAGGAGACCAAGCGATGAGCCGCCATCCCGTGACCGCCCGCGGTGGACCGTCACTCCCTCTCCCGCTGGCGGGAGAGGGCGGGGGTGAGGGCCGCGGTAGTGGCAATGCGCCCACCCTGATCCTGGGCCGCGACCGCGGCAACCGCACGCTGCGCTACCTCGCGCTGGCCGCGGTCGCCATCGTGATGCTCTACCCGCTGCTGTGGCTGATCGGCGCCTCCTTCAAGAGCAACGCGGAGATCTTCAGCTCCGCCGGCTTCTGGCCCGAGCGCTTCGACTTCGACGCCTACGCCAAAGGCTGGAAGACCAGCACCGAGTACACCTTCGCGACCTACTTCCTGAACAGCTTCCTGATCACCATCCCGCGCATCATCGTGACGGTGATCTCCTGCGTGCTGGTGGCCTACGCCTTCGCGCGCTTCGAGTTCTGGGGCCGCAAGACGCTGTTCAGCATCATGATCGCCACGATGATGCTGCCGCTGATCGTGCTGCGGCTGCCGCAATACCTGGTGTTCCGCGAGATCGGCTGGCTCGACTCCTACCTGCCGCTGATCGTGCCCTCGGCCTTCGCGACGGACACCTTCTTCGTGTTCATGCTGGTGCAGTTCCTGCGCGGCATCCCGCGCGACATGGAAGAGGCCGCGCAGATCGACGGCTGCAACGCGCTGCAGCTGCTGTGGCACATCATCGTGCCGCTGCTCAAGCCGGCCATCATCTCCGTGGTCGTCTTCCAGTTCATCTGGACGATGAACGACTTCATGGGCCCGCTGATCTACCTCGCCTCGGTCGAGAAGTACCCCGTCTCCCTCGCGCTGAAGATGAGCATCGGCGCGACCGAGGAGGTCGAGTGGGCCAACGTCATCGCGATCTCGGTGGTGGCGCTGATCCCGTCGGTGGCGGTGTTCTTCGCGGCGCAGAAGCACTTCATCGAAGGCGCCACCTCCTCCGGGGTGAAAGGATGAGTGCTCGGTACTGCGCGTCGGGACGCCCTCTGGGCCCCTCCCACGGAAGTATTAGGAGGAGCCCGCGGAGCGGGCGGGGGACATGGAGTGGGAGGGGCCCAGAGGGCGGCCCGACACCGCTCGATGCAACGAAGTACGAGAGCTGGAGACAAGCATCGTGGCAAGACTGAGCCTCAACAAGATCGAGAAGGTGTACCCGAACGGCTTCAAGGCCGTGCACGGGGTGGACCTGGAAGTGCGGGACGGCGAGTTCATGGTCTTCGTCGGCCCGTCGGGCTGCGCGAAGTCGACGCTGCTGCGGATGATCGCGGGGCTGGAGAGCATCACCGGCGGCGAGCTGCGCATCGGCGACCGCGCCGTCAACGCGCTGCCGCCCAAGCAGCGCGGCATCGCGATGGTGTTCCAGAACTACGCGCTGTACCCGCACATGAAGGTCTACGACAACCTGGCCTTCGGCCTGAAGCTGGCCGGCACGCCGAAGGCGGAGCTGGACCAGCGCGTGCGCCACGCCGCGGGCCTGCTGGAGATGGAGCATCTGCTGGACCGTTATCCGAAGCAGCTGTCCGGCGGCCAGGCGCAGCGCGTCGCGGTGGGGCGCGCGATCGTGAAGAAGCCGGACGTGTTCCTCTTCGACGAGCCGCTGTCCAACCTCGACGCCAAGCTGCGCGCCGCGATGCGCGTGCGGCTGACCGAACTGCATCGCACCTTGCGCGAGAGCCGCCAGCCGGCCACGACCGTCTACGTCACCCACGACCAGGTCGAGGCGATGACGATGGGTGAGCGCATCTGCGTGCTCAAGGACGGCGTGATCCAGCAGGTCGACACGCCGACGGCGCTCTACGATCGGCCGGCGAATGCCTTCGTGGCGAGCTTCATCGGCTCGCCGGAAATGAACCTGCTGGACGCCCGGCTGGTCGCGACCGACGTCGGCCTGGCCGTCGAGGTCGGCGGCGCGCGGCTGCCGTTGCCGGCGGAGAAGTCGGCGGGCGTCGCCGCGCTGCCGCGCCTGGCGGACGGCGCGGTGACCTTCGGTCTGCGGCCCGAGCACATCGGCCTCGCGCCGCGCGCGCAGGGCGACAGCGTCGCCGTCGGCGCGCGTCTGCGCTTCACCGAGCACATGGGGTCGGAGGTCTACCTGCACGCCGAGCTCGGTCCGCTGCCGATCACCGCGCGCGTGCCCGCGGAGCAGGCCGTGGCGCTGAACGGCCTCGCCCGCGGCGACGCCTTGACGCTGCACCTGCAGATCTCGGCCTGCCACCTGTTCGACGCGACGAGCGGCCTGAATCTGCTGTCGACCTCCGCGACCTCGTCGTCGTCCTCTGGAAGCGACGCATGAGCCTGCCACGACGACAGCTGCTCGGCATCGCCGCGGGGTCGGCCGCGATCGCGGCGACCGCGGGCGTGACCGCGGCGCTGACCGCGCCGGTGCGCGCACAGGACAAGCCCACCGTGCTGCGCTTTGCCTGGTGGGGCGGCGCGGGCCGGCACGAGGCGACGCTGAAGGCGCTCGCGCTCTTCGAGCGCCGCCATGGCGTGCGCGTGAAGGCGGAGTACATGGGCTTCAACGGCTACCTGGAGCGGCTGACGACGCAGATCGCCGGCGGCTCCGAGCCCGAGGTCATGCAGATCAACTGGGCCTGGATGGCGATGTTCAGCAAGCGGGGCAACGGCTTCGCGGATCTGAACCGGCATGCGGGGCTGATGGACCTCGCGCAGTTCGACCGCGAGGACCTCGCCTACGGCGACGTCGCCGGCAAGCTGAACGCGCTGCCGGTGTCCTTCAGCGCGCGCGTGATGCTGTGGAACCAGGCGGCGTTCGATCGCGCCGGCCTCGCGCTGCCGAAGACCTGGGATGAACTCTTCGCGACGGGGCCGGCATTCCGTCGGATCCTCGGCGAGGACGCCTACCCGCTCGACGGCGAGCTCTACGACATGATGCTGTTGTCCCAGGCCTGGGTGCAGCAGCGGCACGGCACGGCCTACGTCGATCCGGCGCAGCCGCGCGTGGCGATGAGCGAAGGCGCGGCGCTCGACTGGGTGCGCACCTACAAGCGGCTGGTCACGGACCATGTCGCGACGCCGCTGCCGCTGCGCGCGAGCCTGGGCGGCGCCGAGAAGCCGACCGAGCAGCAGCCCGACTGGGTCGTCGGCCGCTGGGCCGGCAACTACACCTGGGACTCGGTCATCGCGCTGCGGGCGTCGACGCTGGACAAGCAGCAGAAGCTGGTGCTCGGCGAGTTCCCGACGCTGCCGGGCGCGCGCGACAGCGGCATGTTCGGACGTCCCACCGTGATGTACGCGGTCAGCCGCCATGCCGAGAAGAACGGCCGCGCGGAGATGGCCGCCAGGCTCGTCAACTTCCTGCTGACGGACCCCGAGGCCGCGGCGCTGCTCGGTCGCACGCGCGGCCTGCCGTCGGCGCGCGGCCCCTACGAGCAGTTGAAGGCCGCCGGCAAGCTGCCGCCGCTCGAGGTCGCGGCGCACGAGCAGATCAAGCTGCAGCGCGAGTCGGGCCGGCTCAAGCGTCCGGCGCCCTTGTTCGAGCACGCACGGCTGCACAAGTTCATGCGCGAGGTCTTCGAGACCGTCGCCTACAACAAGACCAGCGACGTCGACGCCGCGCGCCGTCTGGTCACCGAGGGTCAGGCCTTGCTGCAACGGATCAAGTGAAAAGCCATCATGAAAGCCAACGAACGACAGCTCCACTTCGTCACCCGCGAGGATCCGGACACCGGCGCGCGCGTCACCCGGCTGACGCCCACCGACGTGACCTGCCATCGCAACTACTTCTATCAGAAGTGCTTCACCAACGACGGGGCCCAGCTGATCTTCGGCGCCGAGTTCGGGCCGGGCACCAGCTGGAACTACCACCTGCTCGACCTGAAGACGCAGGTGGCGACGCAGCTCACCGACCAGCCGGGTGAGAACACCTTCGGCGGTTTCCTCAGCCCGGACGACCGGCATCTCTACTTCGTCCGCGCGGAGCGGCAGTTGATCCGCCTGTCCATGCGGGATCTGGGCGAGGAGGTCGTCTACACCGTGCCGGAGGGCTGGGTCGGCTACGGCACCTGGGTCGCGAACACGGCCTGCACGAAGATGGTCGGCATCGAGATCGCCGCGAGCGACTGGTTCCCGCTCAGCGACTGGCAGAAGTTCCATCAGATGTTCCATGCGAAGCCGCGCTGCCGCCTGATCCGCATCGACCTGGCGACCGGCGCGCGCGAGGTGATCCTCGAGCAGCAGGGCTGGCTGGGCCATCCGCAGTACCGGCCCGGCGACGACCACACCGTCGCGTATTGCCACGAGGGGCCGCACGACCTCGTCGATGCGCGCATGTGGTTCATCGACGAGGACGGCCGCAACGTCCGCTGCGGCCGCCGCCACGATCCGGGCGAAAGCTGCACCCACGAGTTCTGGGTGCCGGACGGCTCCGCGATGATCTATGTCTCTTACCTGAAGGGACAGCGCGACCGCTGGATCTGCTCGCTCGATCCGGTGACGCTCGCATCGAAGCGCCTGACGCGGATGCCGCCGTGCTCGCACCTGATGAGCAACCAGGACGGCACGCTGCTGATCGGCGACGGCTGCGATTCGCCGGCCGACGTCGCCGACACCGGCAGCCACCAGATCGCGACGGATCCATTCCTGCATCTCTTCGACCTGAAGGCGGGCACCGAGCGCCGCGTCGCGCGGCACGACAGCTCGTGGCGCGTCTACAAGGGCAACCGGCAGGTCACGCATCCGCATCCGTCGTTCACGCCGGATGAGAAGCAGGTGCTCTTCAGCGCGGACGCCGAGGGCGAACCCGCGCTGTACTTGGCGGACCTCTGATGCGAGTCCGGTCGGTGGTCGTGGCGGCGGGTGTGAGCCTGGCGGCGCTGTCCGGCGGCGCCGGTGCGGCACAGCCGATGGCCGGCCCGGAAGCGATCCACGCAGCGGCACCGGGTGTGCCCGTCCAGGAACGTCCCCAGCTCACCGATGCGCAGGCGGCCACGGCCACGGTGGCCGCCTACCTCGGCGACTGGCAGCCTGTGCCGCTCGATCCTTCGCGCTGGACGCCGACCTTCGTCGTCGCCGCCGACGGCAGCGGCACGCACCGCACGGTGCAGGCCGCGATCGACGCGCTGCCCGCGAGGGCGTCAGGCGCGGCATCGGCGCCACGCGCCTACGTGCTCGTGAAGCCCGGCACGTATCGCGAGCCGCTCTGCATCCAGGACAAGGCGCCGTTCACGCTCTACGGCGCGGGCGACCCGTCGCAGGTCGTGATCGTCGAGGGGCGCTACAACGCGCTGTCCAAGCCGCGTGGCACGGCGGCGCATCGCTGCATGCCGCTGCGCGACGCGGACACGCACGGCACCCCCGGAAGCGCGAGCGTGATGCTGTTCAGCGATGACGTGCAGCTCGCGCAACTGACGATCGCCAACGATGCGATGGACCGCGTGCGCGATGGGCAGGGCTATCCCGCCGGCGTCGGCGAGAGCGGCGGCGCGCAGGCCGTCGCGCTGATGACGCGCGGCGATCGCCTCCAGCTGGAACGGGTCCGCCTCATCGGGCATCAGGACACGTTCTATGCGGAACGCGGCGCCGTCGGCACGGAGACCGCCGCAGGCGCCGCCCTTCCGGCCCGCGTGTTCGTGCATGCCAGCGAGATCCGCGGCGATGTCGACTTCATCTTCGGCGGCGCGACGCTGGTCATCGACGACAGCCTGATCGTCAGCCGCGCCGGTCGTCGCGTGCCGGGCCACGGCGGACACGTGATCGCGCCCAGCACGCCCAACGCGCAGTCGCGCGGGTTCCTGATTCAGCGTTCGCGTTGGGTCGCTGAGCCGGGCGTCACGGCGGGCAGCATCAGCCTGGGTCGCGCCTGGGATCGCGGCATCGCGCGAGGTGAATGGCGCGCGTCGCTGACCGTGCCGAACGGTCAGGCGGTGATCCGGGACAGCCTGCTGGGGCCGCACCTCGCGCCGTGGTCGGCATCCACATCGCGCCGCCCGTTCAGCGCCACCGGCGAGGCCGCCAACCGCATGGCCGAATACCGCAACGTCGCGCTGCCGGTCGCGCCGCCCGCCGCGGCGTTCGACACGATCGCGCCGGGAGACGGCTGGGCGTCGATGAACGGCGGCACCCTTGGCGGCGCGCAGGCGAAGATCGACGCGATCCGAGTCGTGCGCACGCGCGCGGAGCTCGATGCGGCGCTCGCGCTCGGCGACACGCCCAAGCTGATCGCGCTCGCCGCGCGCATCGACCTCGCGGCGGATGCCACGGGCCGGCGCCTGGGCTTCGAGGACTTCCGCGATCCCGCCTTCGACTTCGACGCCTTCGTGCGCCAGTACGATCCCGCGACCTGGGGCCGTCGCGCGCCCGAGGGTCCGCTGGAGGAGGCCCGCAGGCGCTCCGTGAAGAAGCAGGCCGCGCAGGTCGTGATCAAGGTGCCGTCGAACACGACGATCGTCGGTGTCACGCCTGACGCCGGCTTCGACGGCGGCTCGCTGATGCTGGACAAGGTGTCGCAGGTGATCCTGCGCAACCTGCGTTTCTCCGATGCCTACGATTTCTTCCCTGCCTGGGACCCGAACGACAACGGCCACGGCGAGTGGAACTCCGAGTACGACACCGTCTCGCTGCGCGAGGCCACGCAGGTGTGGATCGACCACTGCGCCTTCGACGACGGCGAACGACCCGATCCGCGCGAGCCAGTGGCGCTGGGCCAGCGCCTGCAGCGGCACGACGGGCTGCTCGACATCACGCGCCGCTCGGACTTCGTGACCGTGTCCTGGAACGTGTTCCGCCGCCACGACAAGACGATGCTGATCGGCGGCGGCGACGGCCATCGCGACGA
This sequence comes from Roseateles sp. GW821-FHT09H11, assembly GCF_059415845.1. Classification (NCBI taxonomy): domain Bacteria; kingdom Pseudomonadati; phylum Pseudomonadota; class Betaproteobacteria; order Burkholderiales; family Sphaerotilaceae; genus Roseateles; species Roseateles sp. GW821-FHT09H11. The sequence goes on from NZ_JBWKOA010000003.1 coordinate 205,498, forward strand.
TCGCGGCCACCTGCGCGTGACGCTGCACCACAACCTCTGGGATCAGGTGAAGGAGCGCACGCCGCGCGTGCGCTACGGGCAGGTGCACGTCGCCAACAACCTCTATGTCGCCGCCGCCGGCGGGGACTATCCCTATGCTTACTCGATCGGGGTCGGCATCGAATCGCAGGTGCTGAGCGAGGCCAACGCCTGGGAGGCCGCGGCCGGCATCGGCCCGGAGCGCGTCGTGCGTCTGCTCAAGGGCGAGCGCTTCGAGGATCGAGGTTCGAACTTCAACGGCGCGCCGATCGATCCGGTGCGCTGGCTGCGTGCCGCGAACCCTGACAAGGCTGTCGTCGGCGAGGCCGGCTGGACGCCGCCGTACCGGCTGCCCATCGAGCTTGCGGGCGAGGTGGCGGCACGGGTTCGCGCGGGCGCGGGGACGGGCCGGCTGTGGTGAAATCTTCCCTTTCCAAGAACACCTTGCGCATGGATGACGAACTGAACGATGGCAAGCAGCAGCCCGAGTCCGTGGCCGCGGTGCTCAAGGTCTTTGCCATCCTGCAGGCCTTGTCGGAACGCAGCGACACCGGCATCTCGGAGCTGTCCGTGCGGCTGGCGATGCCCAAGGCGACGGTCTACCGCTTCCTGCAGACGATGAAGACGCTGGGCTACGTGCGCCAGGAGACCGACAGCGAGCGCTACGGCCTGGCGATGAAGGTCTTCGAGATCGGCGCGAGGGCGCTGCAGTATCCGGACCTGGTCGACCTGTCCAAGCACCACATGCAGATGCTGGCCGACGCCACCGGCGAGACGGTGCACCTGGGCACGCTGATCGACAGCGAGATCATCTACGTCCACAAGGTCGATTCGAAGCACATGCTGGGCATGTACTCGCGCATCGGGCGGCGCGCGCCCTTGCACTGCACGGCGATCGGCAAGGTGCTGATGGCCTGGGAGCATCCGGAGCGCCGGGCGCGCGTGCTGGCGGGGGCCGAGTTCCAGCGCTTCCGCGACAAGACCATCACCGAGCCGGCGGCCTTCCAGGCCGAACTCGAGCGGGTGAAGCGCCAGGGCTTCGGCGAGGACCGCGAGGAATTCGACGATCACATCCGCTGCCTGGGCGTGCCGATCTTCGACCGGCTGGGCCAGCCGATCGCCGGCATGAGCGTCAGCTTCCCGACCTTCCGCTACGACGACGCCAAGGCGCCCGAGGTCGTGGCGATGCTGCAGGCGGCCAGCCGGGACATTTCGGCCCGCCTGGGTTGCACGGCGTTCCCGCTGGACGCCGCCTGACGCACTCAGCGCGGCCGGGTCCGGGACAATCCCAACCCGCTTCTCGCTTCCCCGCTCCCGGGGGCGAGTCCTGTCGCCTCCTTTCGAAAGACACGCTGCATCGGCGCGACACCGCGATAACGCGGTTGTCGTTGAGGCCTATGTTGTCGTACAACTGACCCTGTGATGAATGCTTCGTTGACCCGTTCCCGCCCGAAATCGCTGGCACTCGGACTTGTCCGTGCGCTGGAGGACCGGATCCGTGCGGGTGCGCTCGCCAACGGCGACAAGCTGCCGACCGAGGCGGCGATCATGGCCGAGTTCGAGGTCAGCCGGACGGTGGTCCGGGAGGCGATCTCGAAGATGCAGGCGGCGGGGCTGGTCGAGACCCGGCACGGCATCGGGACCTTCGTCCTGGGGCTGGGGGAGGGCGGGCCGTTCCGGATCGGCGCGGAGCAGATGGCGACATTGCACGATGTCGTCGCGGTGCTGGAGCTGCGGATCGGCATCGAGACCGAGGCGGCGGCGCTGGCCGCGCAGCGGCGCACCGACGCGCACCTGCTGAACATGCGGGCCGCGCTGTCGGCCTTCGCGGAGGCGGCGCTGGCGGGCCGCGACGCGGTGGCCTCGGACTTCCAGTTCCACCTCGAGATTGCCCGCGCGACCGGCAACCCGCACTTCGAGCAGCTGATGGCGACGCTGGGCGCGCCGAGCATCCCGCGCGCGCGCCTGGCGAGCCTGGCGGCCGCTGGCGACGAGGACCCCGTGGCGCAGCGCGACTACCTGCTGCGCGTGAACGCGGAGCACGAGAGCATCCTCGACGCGATCGCCGCGCGCGACACCGAGGCCGCCCGCGCCGCCATGCGGACGCACCTGGCCAACAGCCGCGAACGTCGCCGGCGCGCGGCGTTGGCGTTGCAGGACAAGCGCTGAGCGGGTCCCAGCAAGCCCTGGGGTCAGGCTTCGACAGCCGCCTCGCTCGTTCCCTGTTCCGTTTCCTCGACCTTGAACCGCCAGCCCGCCCGGCCGGCGGTGGCGACGATCTTCTGATGGACGAGGCGCTCGACGGTCATGATGCGGTCGAGCGCCGACTTCACGAGGTCGTCGCCTGCCGCATGCGCGACGTAGCACATGCGCAGCACGGTGTCGTTCGCCTTGGGCACCTTGCCCCGACGTTCCCAGAGGCTGATGTTCTGCTCGCTGACGCCCTGCACCTTGGCGAGGGCGGCTTGGGAGAGGCCGAGCTCCACGCGCAGGAAGCGGAACTCCTTGCCCGTCAGGCGCGACGGCTTGCGCACGAGGTGAACGGCGATCTGGTCAAGAAGCTTGTCGGCGGCCTTCACGGACACGCCTTTTCCGTACGGGGTGTCCACCACCTCGTAGCCGTTCTCGAGCCAGACATTGTCGAGTCCGCATTCCCGGTATTGATACATGGTCGGATTCCTCTAAACGATCACCGTGATGACCAGCAGCTTGGGGTCGTCGTCGTCCAGACCGACGCAAACCGCCAGGTTTCGCGCGGTCCCATACCGTTGCATGCGGCAGATCAACCGACCGGTCTTCATGTCCTCTTCCGGCGGCAGGTCGATGCGACCCGTCTGAAGACATGCGAACACCTCGCGCGCCAACACGCCGCGCTGACGCATCCTTGAAAACGCATGTCCAGTGATGACGATGTTGTGGACATCTCCTGCGGTCTGACGGATATGTCGCTCCAGCTGGTCCCGAGTCTGCTTCTTGAACGTCACGTCAGTCGTGCCTTCGCGCCTGATTGCTCCCCATAATTTTTATGGGTTGAATCCTAGACGCGTCCGAGGTGGCGGCGCGAAAGCGGTGTTGCGTTCTTCCCATAGTTTTTATGGGTTGTTCGTTGACCGCAATCGGTAGTTCTGCGTGTTTTCCCTCATCGATGAGCGATTGATGCCGCCTTGTCATCCGCTCGACTCAACTTGTATGATGACTGACAACAAGACCGCCAAATCGTCGACGGGTTGAGTCCCGGCGTCGCACCAAGAGCGGTTTCCACGGTTCCTTCCCCGGAGACAAACCATGACCGTTCTGACCCGCCGCCTGGCCGTCAAAGCCGGTGCCGCCCTCGGCGCCGCCGTTCTCTCCACCTTCGCGGCCGGCCTGGCCCACGCCAGCGGCTTCCCCGATCGACCGGTGACCATCGTCGTCCCGTTCCCCGCCGGCGGTTCCACCGACATGCTGGCCCGCGCCATGGGCGCCGAGCTGCAGAAGAAGTGGGGCCAGACCGTCATCGTCGACAACCGCCCCGGCGCCACGGGCACGCTCGGCACCTCGCAGGTCAGGCGCGCCGCGCCCGACGGCTACACGCTGCTCGTGTCCTCGCTCGGGCCGTTCGTGATCGCGCCGCATCTGCTCAAGGCCGTCCAGTACGACGCCCTCAAGGACATCGACCTGCTGACCGTCGCCATCCAGGCGCCCAACGTGCTGGTCGTGCCCGCCGCCTCGCCGCTGAAGAGCGTCAAGGACGTCGTCGACACGCTCAAGAAGGACCCGGGCAAGATGAGCTTCGCCTCGTCGGGCAACGGCTCCTCCGACCATCTGACCGCCGAGCTGTTCTGGCTGCAGACCGGCACCAACGGCCTCCACGTCCCCTACAAGGGCGGCGCGCCGGCGATCAGCGATCTGCTGGGCGCCCAGGTCGACGCGTCCTTCCAGAACATCAACGCGGTGCTGCCGCACATCCTCGGCGGCAAGCTGCGCGCGCTGGCCGTGACCGGCGACAAGCGCTCCGCCGTGCTGCCCAACGTGCCCACGCTGTCCGAGTCCGGCATCAAGGGCGCGGACGTCTACTCCTGGCAAGGCGTGGCCGCGCCCCGGGGCCTGCCGCCCGCCGTGCGCGCGCAGCTGCAGAAGGACATCGTCGCCGCGCTGCACGACCCGTCGGTGAAGCAGAAGTTCTCCGACATCGGCATCGAGACCGTCGCCAACACGCCCGACCAGGCGCAGGCCTTCCAGAAGACCGAGTTCGCGCGCTGGAAGCAGGTCATCGAGACCCGCAAGATCACCGCCGATTGATCCCATTGTCGGATCGTGTCGTCCGATCCCCGCAGACCGACCAGGAGTTCCGCGTGAGCGCAAGCAGTCCCATCGTCACCTCCGCCCGCGCGATCCCGGTCGCCGGCCGCGACGGCATGCTCATGAACCTGAGCGGCGCCCACGCGCCGTTCTTCACCCGCAACCTGCTGATCCTCGAGGACGACGCCGGCCACGTCGGCATCGCCGAGATCCCCGGCGGCGAGCCCATCCGCAAGACGCTCGAACAGGCCGGCGAGCTGCTCGTCGGCCAGCCGGTCGCGAAGTGGAACGCGCTGCTGGCGCAGGTCCGCGAGAAGTTCAAGGGCCTCGACAGCGGCGGTCGCGGCCTGCAGACCTTCGACCTGCGGACCACGATCCACGTGCTCACCGCCGTCGAATGCGCGCTGCTGGACCTGTTGGGCCAGCACCTCGGCGTGCCGGTCTGCGAGCTGCTCGGCGAAGGCAAGCAGCGCGACAGCGTCGCGATGCTGGGCTACCTGTTCTTCGTCGGCGACCGCACGAAGACCGGCCTGGCCTACAAGACCCCCGAGGACGAGGCCGGCAGCGATGCCGCCGCCGACGCCTGGCTGAAGGTCCGCCACCACGTCGCGATGACGCCGGAGACCATCGTCGAGCAGGCCGCCGCGGCGCAGGCGCGTTACGGCTTCAAGGACTTCAAGCTCAAGGGCGGCGTGCTGCGCGGCGAGGAAGAGGTCGAGGCCATCCAGGCGCTGAAGGCGCGCTTCCCCGAGGCGCGCGTCACGCTCGATCCCAACGGCGGCTGGCTGTTGAAGGACGCGATCCGCCTGCTGCGCGACCTGGGCGGCGTGCTCGCCTATGCCGAGGATCCCTGCGGCGCCGAGGAAGGTTTCTCCGGCCGCGAGGTGATGGCCGAGTTCCGTCGCGCCACCGGCCTGCCGACGGCCACCAACATGGTCGCCACCGACTGGCGCCAGTTCACCCACGCGCTGAGCCTGCAGTCGGTCGACATCCCGCTGGCCGATCCGCACTTCTGGACCATGTCGGGCGCGGTCCGCGTCGCGCAGACCTGCCGCGACTTCGGCCTGACCTGGGGCTCGCATTCCAACAACCACTTCGACGTGTCGCTGGCGATGTTCACGCATGCCGCCGCCGCCGCGCCGGGTCGCCTCACCGCGATCGACACGCACTGGATCTGGCAGGACGGCCAGTTCCTGACCGAGAAGCCGCTGCAGATCGTGGACGGCGAAGTCGCCGTGCCGACCGCGCCCGGCCTGGGCGTCACGCTCGACATGAAGGCCGTCGACGCCGCCCACCAGCTTTACCTGCAGCACGGCCTGGGCGCGCGCGACGACGCCATCGCCATGCAGCACCTGATCCCCAACTGGAAGTTCGATCCCAAGCGACCCTGCATGGTCCGCTGAACGATCCCCCCGAACGACACCCGGAGAGAGACATGCACGAACACAAGAAGACGTCCCCCATCACCCGCCGCGCGCTGATCGCCGCGGCCGCCGTCGCCGCGGTGGCAGGTGTGGCCCCGAGCGCCTTCGCGCAGGCCGCCTGGCCCAGCAAGCCGCTGAAGATCATCGTCCCGTACACGCCGGGCGGTTCCTCGGACATCATCGCCCGCATCATTTCGCCGATGCTCGGCGAAGCGCTCAAGCAGACCGTCATCGTCGAGAACAAGCCCGGCGCCAGCGGCAACATGGGCGCCGACCAGACCGCCAAGGCCAACGACGGCTACACCATCATGCTGTGCGACGTCAGCGCGCTGGCCATCAGCCCGTCGCTGTACACCAAGCTCGCCTTCGACCCGTCCAAGGACCTGAAGGGCGTGGCGATGCTGGCCTACTCGCCGCACATGCTGGTCGTCCATCCGTCGGTGCCGGCCAACAACCTGAAGGAACTGGTCGAGCTGTCCAAGAAGTCCAAGATCGACTTCGCCGTCACCGCGATGGGCAGCGCGCCGCACCTGGCCGGCTTCCAGGTCGCCAACCTGACCGGCGCCAAGTGGGAATACATCCCGTACAAGGGCGGCTCGCAGGCCGTCACCGACACCATCGCCGGCCAGACGCAGGTGCTGATGAACGGCATGCTCGCGACGCTGCCCTTCGTGCAGCAGAACAAGCTCAAGGTCATCGGCGTCAGCAAGGCGACCCGCGTGCCGCTGCTGCCCAACGTGCCGACGCTGGCCGAGCAGGGCGCCACCGGCTTCGAGTCCGGCACCTGGCAAGGCATCCTGGCCCCGGCCAACATGCCCAAGGCCAACATCGACAAGCTGTCGGCCGCGCTGATCAGCATCATCCGCTCGCCGGAAGTCCGCGCGCGTCTGGCCGCGCAGGGCGCCGAGGTCAGCACGATGAACCCCGCCGAGATGGACACCTTCTTCAACGCCGAGCGCAAGAAGTGGGCGGGTGTCGTGAGCAAGAGCGGGCTCAAGCTCGATTGACCCGCGATTGACCCGCGATCGAGCCGCGACTGATGCATCGATTTCTGCTCGATTGCCGCTCGATTGATCCCGTTTGATCTCGACCCGAGGATCCCTGCCATGCCGACGCCGACCACGCCTTACTCTGCCTTCCCCAACACGCTGCGGCAACGCCTGATCGCGGGCGAACGCCTGATCGGCTGCTGGTGCTCGCTCGCCAGTCCGATCAGCACCGAGGTGCTGGGCGTGGCCGGTTTCGACTGGCTGCTGCTCGACGGCGAGCATTCGCCCAACGAGGTCAGCAGCTTCGTGCCGCAGCTGATGGCATTGAAGGACAGCGTCAGCGCGCCGGTCGTGCGGCCGAGCAGCAACAACGCCGTCGAGATCAAGCGCCTGCTCGACGCGGGCTTCTCCAACCTGCTGATCCCCTTCGTCGAGACCGCCGAGGAGGCGGCGCGCGCCGTCGCCGCGACGCGTTATCCGCCGCAGGGCATCCGCGGCGTGTCGGTCTCGCAGCGCAACAACCGCTATGGCACGGTGCCGGGCTACTTCCAGGGCATCAACGAGCAGATCGCCGTGATCGTCCAGATCGAGAGCCCGGCGGGCGTGGCCGCGGTCGCGGACATCGCGGCGGTGGCGGGCGTGGACGCCGTGTTCATCGGCCCGTCCGACCTGGCGGCCGGCTACGGCCACCTGGGCAACCCGCAGCACCCCGACGTGCAGGCGGCGATGGCGACGATCTACGCCGCGTGCAAGGCGGCCGGCAAGCCCGTCGGCATCCTCGCGCCGGTCGAGGCCGACGCGCGCCGCTATATCGAGCAGGGCGCGACCTTCGTCGCCGTCGGCAGCGACCTCGGGGTCTTCCGCGCCGCGACGCAGGGCCTGCGTGACAAGTTCAAGGATTGATTCAGGAGCAATGGCAATGAGCATCAAGATCGGTTTCATCGGCCTGGGCATCATGGGCGCGCCCATGGCGGTGCGTCTCGCGCAAGGCGGACATCAGCTGTTCGTCCACACCCGTTCCCAGGTCCGCGAGGACGTCGCCGCCGTCGGTGTCACCGTCTGCGACAGCGCCACGGAAGTCGCGCAGCAGGCCGAGGTGATCTTCACGATGGTCCCGGACACGCCGGACGTCGAACGCGTGCTGTTCGGCGAAGGCGGCATCGCCGCCGCGTTCGCCGGCGGCAAGGGCGCGGGCAAGACGGTCGTGGACATGAGCTCGATCTCGCCGATCGCGACCAAGGACTTCGCGGCGCGCATCGAGGCGCTCGGCGCCGAGTGGCTCGACGCGCCGGTCTCCGGCGGCGAGGTCGGCGCCAAGGCCGGCACGCTGTCCATCATGGTCGGCGGCAAGGAAGCGACCTTCGCGCGCATCAAGCCGCTGTTCGAGCTGATGGGCAAGAACATCACGCTGGTCGGCGGCGCGGGTGCGGGCCAGACCACCAAGGTGGCCAACCAGATCATCGTGGCGCTGAACATCGCCGCCGTGAGCGAGGCGCTGGTCTTCGCGTCCAGGGCCGGCGCCGATCCGGCCAAGGTGCGCGAGGCGCTGATGGGCGGCTTCGCCTCCAGCCGCATCCTCGAGGTGCACGGCGAGCGCATGATCAAGCGCACCTTCAACCCGGGCTTCCGGATCGCGCTGCACCAGAAGGACCTGAACCTCGCGCTGCAGAGCGCCAAGGCGATGAGCGTGGCGTTGCCCAACACGGCCAACACCGCCCAGCTGATGCAGGCCGCCGCAGCGCAGGGCTGGGACCAGCTCGACCACTCGGCGCTGGTGCGGGCGCTGGAAGTGCTGGCCAACCACGAGGTCGGTAGCACTACGGACGCCGGCTGAGGGGACAGGTCTCCACAATCGCCGGTCATGAGCCAGCCCCACGACGATTCCGCTTCCCCGGCCGCTTCCCCGGCCGCCTCGGCCTCCCCGACGTCGGGCCCCGGTTCGCCCGGTCCGGACTCGCCGGTCGCCGGATCGCCGGCGGCTGAGGCCCTGCTCGCGGATCCCCGCGCGCTGCTCAAGCATCTCTACCGCGTGGCGGTGGATCGGGCGCTGCCGGGCAAGATCCTCGCCAGCCACCTGCCGCCGCCGCCGAAGGGCCGGACGCTGGTGATCGGCGCGGGCAAGGGCGGCGGATCGATGGCGCAGGCGTTCGAGGCCGCCTGGCCGGTGAGCGCGCCCATGACCGGGCTGGTGATCACGCGTTACGGCCACATTCCGCCGGACTACCGGCCGCGCCGCATCGAGATGGTCGAGGCCGCGCACCCGGTGCCCGACGCCGCCGGCGAGCGCGCCGCGGCCCGGATGATGCAGAAGGTGCGCGACTTCAACCCCACCGTCGACGATCAGGTGATCTGCCTGATCTCGGGTGGCGGCTCGGCGCTGATGCCGCTGCCGGCGCCGGGGCTGACGCTGGCCGACAAGCAGGCGGTCAACCGCGCGCTGCTGGCCAGCGGCGCCAACATCGTCGAGATGAACTGCGTGCGCAAGCACCTCAGCGGCATCAAGGGCGGGCGGCTGGCCGCCGCCTGCGCGCCGGCCAAGGTGCTGACGCTGATGATCTCCGACGTGCCGGGCGACGATCCGCAGGTGATCGCCTCCGGCCCGACCGTGCCCGACGCGAGCACCTGCGCGGAGGCGCTGGCGATCTGCCGCCGCTACCGCATCGCGCTGCCGCAGCTCGCCGTCGACGCACTGGAACGCGGCGAGTGGGAGACGCCCAAGCCCGGCGATCCCTGCTTCGACGGTCATGAGCAGCGCATCATCGCCGCGCCGCGCCAGAGCCTGCTGGCGGCCGCCGAAGCGGCCCGCGCGCTCGGCATCACCGCGCATGTGCTCTCCGACGAGATCGAAGGCGAGTCGCGCGAGGTCGGCCGCGTGCATGCGGCGCTGGCGCGCTCGGTCGCGCGGCACGGCGAGCCCTTCGCCAAGCCCTGCCTGATCCTGTCCGGGGGCGAGACGACGGTGACGCTGGTGCCGCAGCCGGGACGCGGCGGGCGCGCCGGCGAGTTCGTGCTCGGCTGCGCGATCGCGCTGGACGGGCAGCCGGAGGTCTGGGGCCTGGCCGCGGACACCGACGGCATCGACGGCGTCGAGGACAACGCGGGGGCCTTCCTCAGCCCCAGCACCCTGGAGCGCGCCCGCGCGCTCGGCCTGAAGCCGGCGGACCTGCTGGCGGCCAACAACGGCTACGCGCTGTTCGAGGCCCTGGGCGACCTGCTGATCACCGGGCCGACACAGACCAACGTCAACGACTTCCGCGCGCTGCTGATCCGCTGAGGCGTTTCACAGATATCCCCCCATCGAGCGAATCGACGGGGGAAATTGAACGGATGTTGACGCGCCTCAAGGCAATTTCCGTTCAGGGCGAGGACAGTCCGGCATTTCCGGTTTCCGAGAGTGCCCGTGATCGCCCATCTGACGTCTGATCCCGACGGATCCGCTGACCCCAGCGATGTTGCTTTTCCCCCTGCCGGCGCCGGACTCGTTCCCGGGCCCGGCCATCCGATCCCCTGGCGCGTGCTGCTGGGCGACGTGCTGCTGGACGGCGAGAGCTGGTCCGCGCTGGCCGCCATGACGCAGTTGCGCCGCTGCAAGGCCGGCGAGCTGGCGATCCGCCGCGGCGATGCCGCGGTGGCCATGCTGGCGCTGTGCGAGGGCAAGGTCGCCGCGCGCGCGCCGCTGACCGGCCCGCTGTGGCTGGACCTGCACACCGCCTGGCTCGAGGGCCGCTACGAGGAGGACGTCAGCGTCGTCTCCGCGTCGGCGGTGGTGATGGTCTGGCCGATGTCCGTCGCGGCGATGTGGCTGCGCTCGCAGCCGCTGGTGCTGGAGGCGCTGGTGCGGGCGGTCGCCACGCAGCTGCGGGACGCGCAGGACGCGATCCGCGGCCTGACGATGAAGGACGCCACCGGTCGCGTGGCCGCCTGGCTGCTGGCGCAGGCCGGCGCCGCCGGGGAAGTGCAGTTCAGCGAGCGCAAGCGCGACGTGGCGGCGCAGCTGTCGATCTCGCCGGAGACGCTGTCGCGCACGCTGCGGCAGCTCGCCGATCGCGGCGTGCTGGCGGTCCAGGGCTACCGCATCGGGCTGCTGGACCGGGTCGAGTTGCTGGCGCTGGCGCGCGGTCGCTGAGCGGCTTAGACTCGCTGCCACACTTGTCGTTACGTCCTGAGGAGGCCAATGTGACGATCGCCAGCGTGACCCCCCTGACTGCCGTGACCACTGCCGGTTCCAGCGCGGAACGTTTCCTCGGGGGGCACGCCAGCCTCCCCGTGATGCCCGAGGTCGGACGCAAGCTGCTGCGCAGCCTGGACGACGACGGCGTCTCGCTCGGGCAGATCGCCGAGCTGATCGGCAAGGATTCGACGCTCGCGGCCAAGGTGCTGCGCCTGGCCAACTCGGCGCGCTACAGCCCGTCGCACACGATCAGCACGCTGCAGGACGCGGCGATGGCGCTGGGGCTGGAGACGCTGCGCAACCTCGCGATGGCGGCCAGCCTGTCCGGCACCTTCCCCGACGTGAAGGGCCTCGACCGCCAACGCTTCTGGCGGCACAGCGTGCGCACGGCCGGGCATGCGCGGCTGCTGGCCAAGCTGCTGCAGGGCGACGCGGACGCCGCCTACCTCGCGGGCCTGATGCTGCGCACGGGCCAGCTGATGATGGCGATGAGCGAGCCCGACCAGGTCGCCGACGTCGAAGCCCACGCGGGCGAGCCCGGCAGCCGCTTCTCGCTGGAGTCGCACCGCTTCGGCTGCACCCATGCCGACGTGACGGCGGCGCTCGCGGCGCACTGGCACTTCCCGGCGGATCTGGTCGAGGCCTTCAAGGACACGAACGCGCCGCTGGACGTGCGGCCGTTCTCGATGCTCGCCGCGATCCTGCACCTGGCCGAGGTGGTCGCCGACGCCTGCGACCAGGACGTCGACCGCATCGACGCACTCACGACCGCGGTGCCCGAGCTGGTCGAGCATCTCCACCTGGACCTCGACTTCCTGCGCCTGCGCCTGGACGGCTGCGGGGATCCGGGACAGGACGTCGAGCTGATGCTCAAGTGACGCGGCGCTGAGGTAAGGTCGGCCGCTTCAAGATCCAGGAAAAGATTTGGAGACGGCATGACGACCTACCAGGGAAGCTGCCACTGCAGCCGCGTGGCTTACGAGGTGGACGGCGAGATCGACGGCGCGATGTCGTGCAACTGCTCGATGTGCCAGCGCAAGGGCTCGCTGCTGTGGTTCGTGCCGCGCGCGCAGTTCCGCTTGAAGACCGACGAGTCGGCGGCCGCCACCTACCTCTTCAACAAGCACGCGATCAAGCACCGCTTCTGCACGGTCTGCGGGATCCACCCGTATGCCGAGGGCACGGACCCGAAGGGCAACGCGATGGCGGCGATCAACGTCCGCTGCCTCGAAGGCATCGAGCTGGAAAGCATCCCGGTCACGCACTACAACGGCCGGGATTCCTGATGCGGCGCTGATGCGGCGCTGATGCGCGCGCGACGCGGCACGCTTACTCCCTCTCCCTCTCCCGCAAGCGGGAGAGGGAGTCATCCCGGCGGTCTGTCAGCGCGCGCTCACAGCTTCGTGATCCGCACCCAGTTCAGGTTCCACCCGCTGGCCGGCGCGTAGACGCCGAGCGCATAGGTGCCGGCGTTGACGTTCACGGTGTGCGACACCGTGGTCCAGTTCTGCCAGCCGCCGGTGGCCGGGATCGCGACCTGGCCGAGCTGGATGCTGCCGGCGTTCAGATCCAGCGAGAGCCGTGCGCCGCTCGGGCTGGCGACGCGGTACTCGACGCGATAGCTGCCGCTGGTCGGGAAGTTGACGTTGGCGTAGGCCATCCAGTCGCCGGTGTCGATCCAGCCGACGTTGCTGCCGCCTTCGCTGCAGGCTTCGGTCTGCACGCCGCTCTGGCTGGTGAAGCTCTCGGCCTCGATCAGGCGGCTCGTCGTCGGCGGCGTGGTGCCGCCGATCTCGGCGCGGATCGCGCTCAGCAGGCTGTTGGCGCCGGTGCCGTCCTGCGACAGCTCCCAGATCATCACGCCCGAGCCCTGCTGCAGCGCCAGCCGTGTCTTGGCCTTGATCGTCGGGATGCCGTTGTAGGTGATGTAGCCGCAGCTGGCGCACAGCGTGCCGACCAGGTCTTTCTGCGCCGCCGCCGCGCCGAACTGGTTGACGATGTCGTTGAAGCCGTAGTCCGACGCGTAGCCGTTGAAGCCGTAGCCGTAGAACGGCACGCCCAGCACCAGCTTCTCCTTGGGCAGGCCGCGCGACTGCCAGGTCGCGACGTCCTTCTGCGCGAGCGAATACGACGAGTGCTCCGTGCCGACCTGACCCCAGCTCGGTCCCACGTTGTCGTAGGACATGATGGTCACGAAGTCGAAGTGCGGGATCGAGGAGACCGGGATCATCCCGCCTTCGTAGCTGGCCGTGGCCGCGGTGATCAGCTTGCCGGGCAGCGCGGCGCGCAAGGCCTGGATGAAGGGCGTGTAGTTGCCGGCGCGGTCGATGGCGGTCAGCACGCCGCCTTCGATGTCGATGTCCGCGCCGTCCAGCCCGAAGGTGTTCACGAACTGCGCCAGGCCGTTGACCGTGGCCGCGCGGTTGCCCGGCTGCAGCAGCGTCTGCCAGTTGCCGGAGCAGCCGGGGATCGCGCCGCCGGCCACCGAGATCAGCACCTTCGCGCCGGCCGCATGGGCCTTCTGCACGACGTACTGGATGTCGGCGGCGGAGGCGTCCATGCAGGTCGGATTGCCGTTGCTGAGGAAGGCGCCGCTGCCCGACGGATTCGCGAAGGCAAGGTTCACGTGGGTGAGCTTGGTCAGGTCGGTGCGGTCGGCCACGGCGCGCAGGCCCTTCCAGCCCGGGATGTAGCCGACCACCTTGGTCTGGGCGAGGGCGCTGGACGCGACGCCGCACAAGGCGAGCGCGGCCAGCAGGCCGGTGAGGACAGGACGGCGGAACGATTCGGACAGTGTCATCGCAAGCTCCCTTGGGGTTGAAGGACCGGCCGGGCTTGCGCGACCTCCGCGCGGCCTCGGTCGATCGCCCGCGATTCTGTGGCGTTTCGTGAAATCGCTTTCATGGTTGTCCCTGAATCGGCGACGCGCGTTCCGTATCGAGTGCAACGAGGCGTTGCGCCGTTCCACGTTCGTGCGGGCCCGTGTCCGCCTTGTAAAGCGCGAAACGCTGGAAACCTGCTTGCGCCCGCTTACCAATCGGCGCGACCCGTTGCACGGCGTGCGCAGGGCGCTCCGAATAATCCGCCGCCTACCTCCAAAGGACGGATTCCATGACGATCACCACCGCGCGCCAGGACGGCGCTCTCCGCCTGCATCCGCTGGCCCTGTCGCTCGCCCTGGCCGGCGTGCTCGTCGGTTGCGGGGGCGGCAGCGATGGCGCCGGCGCCCTGGTGTCCGCGGCTCAGCAGAATGGCGGCGGCACCGCGTCCGCGGGCGCCGTCACGGCGGCGGCCGATCCGCAGGTCTGCTTCTACGAGAACGCCAACTACGCCGGCGCCGGCCTGTGCCGCAGCACCACGACGAGCTGGATCGGCCCGACCTGGAACGACCGCATCTCGTCCATCCGCGTGCCCGCGGGCTTCAAGGTCGAGCTCTTCGCCGACATCAACTTCGGCGGCCGCTCGGTGACGCTGACGGCGGACAACGCCAACCTGACCGCGGTCAGCCTCAATGACGCGGTCTCGTCGATGCGCGTCACGAAGGTGGTGGCGTCGAACGTGACGCTGGCCTCCGTGCAATTCGCGCAGTCCATGCTCTACGGCAGCACGGACAACCAGCTGGTGCTGGTCGCCAACAAGCCGGCGCTGCTGAAGGTCAACGTGACCGCGCCGGCCGGCACCGCCGCGCCGACAGGCCTCGTGCGTGTCGACAACACCGTCGACGGCAGCAGCCGCGACCTGGTGCTGGCGGCACCGCGCCGCGGCCTGCCCACGACGGTGTCGGACACGCAGTCCTTCGACGACGCCTACACCGTCACCGTGCCGGCCGAGCTGGTGAAGAACGGCCTGAAGGTGACGGTGACCGTCGCCGGCGCCGCGGCGCAGAGCTTCACGCCGCGCGTGGGCGGCGGCACGCCGATGCGTTTCGTGCCGATCCCGGTGCGCATCGCCGGCACGACGGGCCAGTTGCCGACGGACCAGAGCGCACATCTGCGCGCGCTGTTCCCGGTGTCGACGGTCACGCTGCAATCGCACCCGGCCTTCGTGTCGAGCAAGGTCACCACGCTGCCGAGCACCGACGCGCAGTGGAGCGACGCCTTCGGCAAGATCCTGGGCGAGCTCGCCGACCTGCACCGCATCGAGGGCGCGGCCCGTCACGACTACTACTTCGGCTTCATCCCGAAGCGCACCTGGGGCCTGGCGGGTCTGGGCTACGTGCCGGGCAACTCGGCGGTCGGCTTCGACATGCCGAGCAATCCGGACACGGTGCGCGACGTCGTCGCGCACGAGCTGGGCCACAACTTCTCGCTGCCGCACGCGGCCTGCGGCGGCGCCGGATCGCCGGATCCGAAGTACCCGTACCCGGACGCCAACCTGGGCAAGCCGGGCCGCTACATCTGGAGCTACCTGTCGGACACGAACACGTTCTACGACCCGCGCCCGACGGACCGCCACGACATCATGAGCTACTGCGGCGGCACGGTGTTCTCGGACTACAACTACCGCATCATGCAGACCTTCCTGACGCCGGCCGACACGGCCAAGGCGCAGGCGGCCGAGGCCAAGGCGGTGGCGCAGGACGTGCTGCTGGTGAGCGGCAGCATCAACGGCCGTCAGGTCGAGATCAACCCGGTGAAGGCGCTGTTCGCCAAGCCTGACGCGGCCTCCGGCCCGTACGTGCTGCGCGTGCAGACGACGGGCGGCCAGATCCAGGACCAGGCCTTCACGGCGATGGCGCTGGACCATGACGGCGACAACCAGCACTTCAGCGTGCTGGTGCCCAAGGTCGACAACATCGCCAGCATCAGCGTGATCAAGGACGGCGTGACGCTGGCGCAGGCCCAGGCGAAGGTGAGCAACGCCCGTGCGAAGTCGCTGGCGGCCGGCGGCAGCCGCGCGCAGGTGACGGTGAAGGAAGCCGGCGGCAAGGCCACGCTGCGCTGGGATGCGGAGTCCGCGCCGTTCCTGAGCGTGACCTGGACGGACGGCACCCGCCGCCTGAACCTGGCGCAGGACCTGCAGGGCGGTGAAGCGACGCTGGACACGCATGAACTGCCGGCCGGCGGCCGCTTCGAGTTCATCGTGTCGGATGGCTTGAACGCGCAGCGGATCGAGTCGGCGCGTTGAAGCGCCACTCGATCGGCCCACGACGGGCCTGAGCGCTGCGCCTGATCGGGGCGCACGCTCCCTCGACGCCCCGCATCCGCGGGGCGTTCTCGTTCCGGTGACCGAGCCTGCCGGTATCGCCTCAAGATACCCAGGACTTTCGTCCATTGACGCGGCGTGCCCCTGAAAGACACTGCGGTCCTTCTCCCGACCTGCTCCGGCCGCGCGCGACATGGACTCCTTCGAAGCTTTCTGCCTGCTCGCCGCCCTGGGCTATCTGTGGTGGCAGCTCACCAATGTGAAGCGGCGCGTCCGGGTCCTGGAGGAGCGCCTCGCGGGACAGGACGCTGCGCGTCCGCTGTCCGCATCCGCCGACGCGGCACCATCGTCACAGGGGGCGGCCCCGGTGCCGAAGCAGCCGGCCGCGCTCCCTGCGGCGACATCGCCGATCGCCGCCGCGACGGCAACTGCAGCCGTGCCGATGTCGCATCAGGGCGTGCCGCCAACGCCTCACCCCGTCGACGCGCCGCAGGCGCCGGCGGCGCACGCGCCCGATGAGCCGGTGTCCGTGCCCGTCGGGCCTGCATCCGTGCCCGCGGCGGCGGTGACATCGACGACGGCCCCGGCACGCCCGCCAGCAGCAGCGCGAGCCGCGCTGGCATCGCCGGCTCCGTCCGCCACGCCGTCATGGCAGGTCGCCTTCTTCGACCTGCTGCGCAAGAACCTCTTCGCCGTCGCCGGGATCGTCCTGCTGCTGCTGGGCTTCGTCGTGCTCTTCCGCTCCATCGAGTGGGGCCATCTGCTGTCGCCGCTGGCCAAGGTGTCGCTGGGCTGGGCCGCGGCGGCGGCGCTCGGTTTCGCCGGCATCAAGCTGAGCGCGCGCAACGGGCTCTGGGGTCAGGTCGTGCAGGGCGGGGCGGCGGCCATCGGCTTCCTGGCGACCTATGTCGGCGCGTCGGGCTACGAAGTCATCTCACCGACCATCGCGCTGGTGCTCTTCACCGCGATCTCCGGCGTGCTGGTGTACCGCGCGCTGAAGGAGGATGCGAAGGTGCTGGCCGGCGTCGGCTTCCTGGGCGCCTACGCGGCGCCGCTGCTGGCGATGTACGGCCACGCCGGGCTGCTCTTCAACCTCGGCTATGGCCTCATCGTCACGGCCTTCGCACTGTGGGTGAGCCTGTCGCGCCGCTGGCAGGAAATCGGCATCCACGCGCATGTTTGCGCGACGGGCCTGGCCTCGCTGGCCTATGCAGGCGCGAACCACGAGCCCGCGCTGCCCGCATGGCAGCAGCAGGCGCTGCTGCTGGCCTACGTCGCGCAGTTCGCCGGCTGGGCCCTGGCCTGGGCGCAACGACACAGTCCCGTCGCGTTGGCGAGCGGCGATGTGTCCTCGCCACCGGCGCGCGAGATCCCGATCCTGAGCGCCTGCTTCTCGACGACCACCGTCGTGTTCATCGCGCTGGAGAGCTGGCTGCTGGCGCCGACCCCCTTCATGGTCGTCGCTGTCGTCACGGCGGCGGTTCTCGCCTTCATCGGGCTCAGGGTGTTCCGGCAGCAGGCGCTGCGCGAGACCGCCTGGGTGCTGAGCGCGCTGAGCGTCGCCGCCGGACTGGTGCAGGGCGACCTCGCGCGTTCGGTCGCGAGCTTCGGCCTCTTCGCCGAAGGCGCCATCCTGATGCTGACGACGCGCGCGCAGTCCGTCATCCGGCGCGTGCTGGCGCGCGTGCTCTTCGCCGTGGGCGCCGTCGCCGTGATGGACGTGCCGGCGCTGTGGCCGGCCGCGCTGCTGCTGGTGGCAGGTCTTGCCATGTCCCTGCGCATGCAGCGCGAGGGCAGGGCGGTGGACGCGGCGCTCGCGGCGGCCGTGACGGTCTCGGCCGCCGCGGCGTTCTCGTATCGGTATGCCGGGCTCGATTTCCGCCTCCTGCCCGTGTTCACGCTGATCATGCTCGGAGCGACCGCGCTGGCGCATGTGCTGGGCCGATCGTCGGTCGCGTCGCTCGCGTCGGACGACGCCGGTGATGCGATGCACGTGTCCTCCGCGAAGCATGCGGAGGATTCGAAGAACGCTGGCGTCGGATTCGTGCCGACGATCTACGCGGCCGTCCTGGCGCTGGGATGGCTGCTCACGCTGACGGTGGCGCGGGAAGCGCCGCGAAGTCTGACGCTCGGCGCACTGGTGACGCCGGTGGTCTTCGGCGCGGTGGTGGCGTTGAGGTCGTTGCGCAGGACGCTCAGCCCCGGCGCGGCCGAGCGCGCGAAGGCGCTGCTCTGGCTGGCGCATCTGCTGCCGGCGCTCGTGGCCTTCATCTTCAACAGCAGTTGGGCGCTGATCGCCTTGCTCGCGGTCGCGGGTACCGCCGCCTTCGCGCATGTGCTGCTTGGACTGAGGGTCGATGCGCCGGCGGCCAAGGCGTTCTACGTCACGCCCTACAGCGTGGCGCACGCGGCGCTGCTGGGATCGCCGGTCCCGCTGGTGCTGGCGGCTTGGCCCCATGTCGGCACGAACAGTCTGGAATGGGTGATGGCGGCAGCGTCGTTCTATGCCGCGCTGGTCACCTGGTGGAAGCTCGGCGAGGGCGTGCCCGCGCAGGTCCGCAGCGTCGCCGCTTCGGCGGCGGGCGTGGCGATGGGCTACGTCGTCGTCCGTGGCCTCACGGATCCGCCGCAACTCGCGTTCGAGCTCGCGTGGAACAGCTACCTGCTGCCGGTGGCGTTGGCCGCCGTTGGCGTGGGCTTCCTGTTCCTGAGCACGCGCAGCGGTCGCCGCCTGGCCTGGCAGGTCTCGGCCGTCGTCCTGGCGGGCTCGGCGGTGAAGCTGCTGCTGTCGCTGGGCAGCCTGGCCCTCTCGCCGATGGGCATCGTCGGCAGCCTGCTCGGCATGGGGGCGCTGTTCCTGCTGGCGGGATATCTGGCGCCGCAGCCACCGGCCAGGGAGTAGACGCGCCAACGCGCCCAGCGGGCCTAGGTGAAGCGCTTGCGGTACTCGACCAGGCTCAACCCCAGCCTTCGGCTGAACGCCCGCCGGAAGCCGTCCACGTTCGCGTAGCCGACCGCGTTGGCCAGGCGCTTCGCCGGCAGGTCGGAGTCCTCCGCCATGCGGCGCGCGGCATCGATGCGGGCGTTCTCGACGAACTCCGCGGGTGTCGTGCCCGTCTCGCTGCGGAACACGCGCGCGAAGGTGCGCTCGCTCATGCCCGCGCGGCGCGCGAGCGCCGGGATGGACAGGTCCGCGCGCAGATGGGCGAGCACGTAGTCCTGGATCGTGCTCACGTCGGAGCGCTCCGCCGTCTGCGCGGCCAGATGGGCGCTGAACTGGCTCTGTCCACCGGGGCGCTTCAGGAACATCACCAGCTGGCGCGCGACGCGCAGTGCGAGCTCTCGTCCGTGGTCGTCCTCGACCATCGCGAGCGCCAGGTCCATGCCCGCGGTCACGCCCGCCGAGGTGAAGAGATTCCCGTCCTTCACGTAGATCGCGTCGGGCTCGACGCAGGCGTCCGGATGCTCGGCCGCGAGACGGTCGGACGAGTTCCAGTGCGTTGCCACGCGTTTGCCGTCCAGGAGGCCTGCGGAGGCCAGCGCAAAGGCGCCTGTGCACACCGAGCCGTAGCGACGCGCCGTGCGCGCCTGGCGTTGCAGCCAACGCCGCAGGTCCTCGTCGATCGCCATGTCGTCGCGCCGGGGGCTGCCCGCGACGAGCAGCGTATCGATGCGCCCGCGATGCGTCGCCACCGTCGCGTCGACCGCCATGCGCAGTCCGCTGCTGCTGCGGAGCAGGCCCGCGTCCGTGCTGATGACGCTCACCTGATACGCCTTGGCATCGCCGAGCTGCTGGGACGCTTCCGCGAAGACATCGGCAGGTCCGGCGACGTCGAGCAGCTGGAAGCGGGGGAAGGCGAGGATGGCGATGCGCATGGCGGTGAATGCCCGGTGATTGGCAGGAAACGCCGTGCCGTGGATGGGCACGTCCCAGGGAGCTTGGCAGAAAATAACAGCACACGCAAATTCAGCCAAGGACGCCCGCCATGCACGCCTCGCCTCCCATGCCCCCGCCCATGTCCGTGACGCCGAGCCTGCCGGGCCCGTCGGCGTCTTCCGCTCACGCCGGCGCCTCGATCCGTCACCTGCCGGTGAACCTCTTCGCGTCCGTGATGGGCTTGTCCGGCCTGGCGCTGGCCTGGCGCCTCGCGCACCGCAACCTCGACGTGCCCGCGTTCATCGGCGAGGCGGTCGGCGCGCTCGCGGTCGCCGTGTTCGTGCTGATGGCAGCGGGTTATCTGGCGAAGCTGGCGAAGCATCCGGACGCCGTGCGCGCGGAGTTCCACCACCCGGTGGGCGGCAACTTCTTCGGCACGATCGCGATCTCGCTGCTGCTGCTGTCGTCGCTGATCGAGCCCTACAGCCCGACGACGGCCCATGCGCTGTGGACGCTCGGCGGGCTGGGTGCGTTCACGCTCGCGTTCATCGCGGTCTCGCGGCTGCTGAAGGGCCAGCTGGAGTCCGCGCTCGTCATGCCCGCGTGGCTGCTTTCCGGCGTGGCGACGCTCGACATCGCGGTCACGGGCCGCGACATGCCCATGGCGTGGGCGCCGGAGATGAACCTGATCGCCGGCGCGCTCGGCGCCATGCTGGCGCCGGTGCTGTTCGTGATGATCGTGAGCCGCCTCGTCCACCGCGATCCGCTGGCGCCGGGGGTGACGCCGTCGTTGATGATGCTGGTCGCGCCGTTCGAGGTGGGCTTCCTCGCGTACACCAACATCGTCGGTGGCGTCGATCGGTTCGCGGCGGTGCTTTTCTACTTCGGGCTGTTCCTGTTCCTCGTGATCGCGCCGAAGGTGTTCCGTCGGAGCATCGCGTTCTCACCGGCGTGGTGGGGGATCAGCTTCCCGATCGCGGCGCTGGCGAGCGCGGGGCTGAAGTACGCGCATCACGCAGGCGGACTGCCGCTCCAGGGGCTGGCGATCGCGCTGCTCGGCGCGTTGAGCGTGGCGTTGGCGGTGCTGTTCGTGAGGACAGCGCGGATCGTGTTGAACGGACAGTTGTTCCGCTGAACGGCCGCGACGGATCGGGCGCACGCCAGCGCGAATGAAGTTCCCGTTACGACGCGAGCGATTGTTGAATGCGCCGTATCAGGTCTTGCGGGTATCCCAGGAGGAGTGCCCGAAGACCCGCTGATAGCGTCTCCCACACAAAAACGCGCATCAGGGAGAGAGCGTGAAATCAGCGATTGGACTGCTCGTCCTGTTGGCGGCAGGTCTGCATGGCGTTGCCTACGCAGCCAATGACGACGGCGATCCACACCCCAAACTGGACGATGGCCAGAACAAGGTCACGTTGTCGCCGAGCATCAACAACTGGAAGACGATCGGCTACATCAAGTACATCTCGGTCGATCAGGGGCTGATTCAGAACGTCCCGCCGCTCGGCGGTGATGCCGGCTCTCCGCTCAAGGGCAACAAGGAAAAGCCGGCGGGATCGAACGGCGGCACCGACAGCCCTTGCGACACCCCGACGACCGACAAGCCGGTGATGATCGCCACCGGCGAGAAGTTCAAGGTCGAGCAGGACATCGTCGCCAACGGTTCCTATGGACTGGGCTTGAGCCGCACCTATCGCAGCTTCTCCAGCACGCCGGGCATGTTCGGTCCGAAGTGGACGTCGAGTTACGACTACGCGCCGCTGACACCGCTGGGCGCCTGCAACAAGAATGCCGACTACCCGGGCAAGTGCGTCCCGAGCTCGATCCGCTTCACGCGGCCCGACGGCGCGAGCTACACGTTCACGCCGGATCCGACCAACAACATGGTCTATTACGTGAGCGGCTCGTCGGCGATGGGCAAGCTCACGATCGTTCCGCGCGACTGGTCCTTCGTCATCAACATGGATGGCGTCAGCTACTTCTACAACAACACCTACACGATCCGCAGCATCACCACCCGCGGCAGCTCGCCGCTGGTGACCTACACCTACCCGTTCTCGGGCTCGACCTCGCCGTCGCGCATTGCCAATGCCGCCGGGCATTACATCGACTTCACCTATAACGCTGCCAGCGCGGTGACGCAGGCCAAGGACCAGGACGGCAACATCTGGACCTACGGCTACGACGCGCAAGGCATGTTGTCGACGGTCACCGCGCCCAGCGGCGCGCCCGACGTCCGGACCTACTTCTACGAAGCGGGTGCGATCGATGCCAAGCTGCTGACCGGCATCGCGATCAACGGCGTGCGCTACAGCACCTACGGCTATTACGCGGACAAGCGTGTGCAGTTCAGCGGGCTGACCGGTGACGAGGAGCGCGACAGCTTCAGCTACGGCACCAACACCACGACGGTCACCGACGCGCGGGGGCAGAGCACGGTCTACACCTTCGCCTCGCTGCAGGGCGGGAAGAAGCTGACATCGGTCTCGCGCCAGCCGACCTCGTCCTGCCCGGCCGCCGCGGCGACGACGGCCTACGACGCCAACGGCTGGACGGACTACACGCTCGACTGGAACGGCAACAAGGACGACTACAGCTACGACGCGGCTGGCAAGCTGCTGCAGCTCACGACGGCGGTGGGCACGACTTCGGCGAGCACGCAGGTCAACGCCTGGAACGGCGACCTGCTCGCGAGCTCGCTCTTCAAGGATGCGAACGGCGCGTCGCTGTACCGCATTGACTACACCTACTTCACGACGGGCAACGCGCTGAACAACGTGCAGTCGATCGTGACCACGGACCTCGTCAACGGCGGAACGCGAACGACGACCTTCGGCTACACGTATTCCGCGTCCGCCGTGCTGACGGGCAAGACGGTCACGCAGACCCTGCCGGGCGGCAGTGCCACGACCACCTGGCTCTTCGACGCCGCGGGCAACCTCACGTCGGTCACCGACCCGGTGGGGCGGCAGTGGAGCTACTCGGGCCACAACGGTCGCGGGCTTCCGTCTCACGTCGTCGATGCCAACGGCGTTGCGACGGACCTCGTCTACGACGCCAAGAGCAACGTGACCACGTCCACGACGACGATCAACGGCGTCGCCCGCACAACGACCTACGCCTACAACGCCGATCGGCTGATGACGGATGCCAGCTATCCGGATGGATCAGCGCGGCGGTGGCGGTACACGGCGTCGATGCGGCTTTCCGATGTCGGCAACGTGCGCGGCGAGTACGTGCACACGGCAGTGGCGGTGCCGCCGTTGTCGAGCACGACGAGTTCCGCGCGCAACACGCCGGCATCCAGCGGCGGGACGCCGGTCGTCGGCGGCACGGGGAGCTTCGCGACATCGTCGCAGTACGACAGCCTCGGACGCACCACCGCGACGCTCTGGAGCGACGGCGTCAACGCGCGGCAGACCTTCAGCTACGACAACAACGGCAACCTGCTGACGAGCACGAGCTCGGGTCACACGACGCACATGGATTACGACGCGGTGGACCGCGTCACGCGCATCACCGCACCTGATTCGGGGATCACGCAGTTCAGCTACGACCCGGCTGGCAACCTGCAGTCGGTGCAGGACCCGCGCGGACTGACGACCCGCTATGGCTACAACGGGCTCGGCCAGCGCGTGTCGTTGAACAGCCCGGACACGGGCGTGACGACCTATGCCTACGACGGTGCGGGGCGGCTCAGCAGCGAGTCGCGCGCCAACGGGCAGGTCTGGACCTATGGCTGGGACGCGGTCGGGCGCATGACGAGCCGCTCCTCGGGCGGTCAGGTCGAATCGTTCACCTATGACGGTGGCGCCAACGGCAAGGGTCATCTGACGCAGATGAACGACCTGTCCGGCCAGACAAGCTTCGCCTACAACCCCGATGGGCAGCTGGCGTCGCAGACCGTGACGATTGCGGGGCAGTCCTACTCGACGTCCTACAGCTACGACAACGCAGGTCGCGTGACCGGCATGACGTATCCGACGGGCGTGAGCGTGAGCTACCAGTACGACGCGTATGGGCGCTTGAGCGCGGTGCTGGGCACGCCGACGGTGCCGTGGTCGACGGTGGCGAGCAACTTCCTCTACCAGCCGGCGACGGACCGCCCGTATGCCTGGCGATTCGGGAACGGCCTGCCACGCATGGAGACGTGGGACGCCGATGGGTTGCTGCAGCGCTTGGAAAGTCCGGGCGTACACAACCTCGGCTACGGCCATCTCGGAGAGAACATCTCGCAGATCACCGACTCGGTGTACTCGGCGCAGACGAGCGCGTTCGGCTACGACGCGAATGACCGGCTGACGTCGGTCGGCAAGTCCGGCGACGATCAGACCATCGCGGTGGACAACGTCGACAACAGGACCTTGCTGATCCGAGCGGGGACGTCGACGAGCTACGGCCTGGCGTCGGACAGCAATCGCTTGATGAGCGTGGGTGGCGCCAACTGGCGGAACTTCTCGTACGACGCGGTGGGCAACCTCTCCAGCGAGTCGCGCTGGGATGGGAGCCGAGGCTACGGCTATGACGCGTTCAATCGGCTCAACAGCGCGACGATCAGTGGCGTGACGATCGGGCAGTACCTGAACAACGGGCTGAACCAGCGCGTCATGAAGACCAGCGCGGCGGGGCAGACGCGCTACTTCTACGGACCGGGCGGCGAGCTGCTCGCCGAGATCGGACCGCAGACGACGATCTACCTCTGGGCTGCTGGGCAACTGCTGGGGATTTCGCGCGACGGCCAGTTCTATGCGAGCCACAACGACCATCTCGGCCGACCTGAAGTGCTGACGGGTTCATCGGGCAACGTGGTCTGGCGGGCCAACAACGCGGCGTTCGATCGCAGCGTCGTTGTCGATGCCATCGGCGGGATGAATGTCGGATTCCCGGGTCAGTATTACGACGCGGAGACGGGGCTGTGGCAGAACTGGAATAGGTATTACGACGCGTCGGTGGGGCGGTATATCCAGAGCGATCCGATCGGTCTCCTCGGAGGTGTGAATGCCTATACGTATGTGGCGGCAAATCCGGTTGGTGGAGTTGATTTCCGTGGGCTGGATAATCCTGGAATGGGGCCATATGATATTTCGGTGACCCTGTATCTCTACGGCGGTGATTATGGCCACGTGGGATTGGGAGTAAATGGTGGTCCGTCCCTTGGTTTTTACAGTCAAAATGCCTCTATTAATAGCCTGTTGCTCGGGAATAATTCCCGGGGTGCTCTATTGAATGACGCCGAGTGGCAGCGTGATGGTCCTACGCGAGCGGTGGTGCTGCCAGCTACGGTTGCTCAAGCGGAATCAGTAGCCCGGCAGCTGAGTCAAATTAGATTGCAGCCGCCTGCTTACAATCTCTATGATAATAATTGTACTGTTGCGGCGGGTCGAATTCTGAGGGGCGCGGGTTTTCCAAGAATTCCGACAACAATAGTGCCGGGTACACTCGTCGATGGGGCTCGGCCTCGCTGACCGGGAGTCTATGATGATTTCGAGTAATAAAACAATTGGCCGCGCCCTGCTCATGCTGGGTGTTACCGTATCCATTGTCGCTTGCGGGGATGTCTTGTGGAGCCGCGAACTTCATGTCGAAGTTTCGGTTGATTCTTACCCTCAGTGCGCGCGCGTGGCTCTTGCCAAAGTTCCAATTGAAAAGATTGATAAGTATTTTGAGAAGACCGATATTGTGGACTTTGTAATTCCGCTGGGTGCAACTACTGAGATGTTGGCTGGTCGAATTCAGCGCGATACGTCGTCCGGACTTCGAATCACTGCGTTTGGCAAGGGTTCTTCTGAGCCTGAAAATATCCGAATAATATTGGAGCCGATTCTGCAGAGCATTTCGTCTGAGTTGGTTTTGGCGTGCGGTGCAGAGCGTCCAGCGGAAGGTTTTTCCGGATCTGGGAAGTAGTCGCTGAATAATTATTTATTTGGTTCGCTAGAATGTCCGCGCTTTCTTCGCCGACGTTCAAATGGATGAAACCGGCCGCGAAGCGTCAATCTCGGTCGTCGATGCCGCCAGCGGCAGATTCATCGGGGAACTGCATGGCGTGGAGAGACTGCTCGCAGCACCGCCTCAACCGCATCCAGCACCGCCTCCGGCGTCGCCGGCGCCCGCAGCGGCGGATCGCAGCGCGCCGGCCCGCAGGCCGCGACCGCGTCCTTGATCGCCAGCAGCACCGAGAACGGCAGCAGCAGCGGCGGTTCGCCGACCGCCTTCGATCGGTGGATGCTGTCCGCCGCGTTCGGCGCGTCGTAGAGCGCGACGCGGAAGTCCTGCGGCATGTCGTTGGCCGTCGGGATCTTGTAGGTGCTCGGCGCGTGCGTCAGCAGCAACCCCGACTGCGGATGCCACACCAGCTCCTCGCTGGTGAGCCAGCCCTGGCCCTGCACGAACGCGCCTTCGACCTGCCCGATGTCCAGCGCCGGGTTCAGCGACTTGCCGACGTCGTGCAGCACGTCCGCGCGCAGCACGCGTGACTCGCCCGTCAGCGTGTCGACGAGCACCTCCGTCACCGCCGCGCCGAAGGCGTAGTAGTAGAACGGGCGGCCCTGCAGCTTGGCGCGGTCCCAGTGCAGGCCAGGCGTTGCGTAGAAGCCGTCGCTCCAGAGCTGGATGCGCTCCAGGTAGGCCTTGGCGACGAGCTCCTTGAAGCTGATCGCCTTCGGCCCGTCGAGTCCCTCGCGATGTCCGTCGCCGTTGCCATCGGCATCTTCGTCGACGCGCACCTCGCCGCCGTCGAAGACGAGCGCCTCCTCATCGCAGCCGAGCAGCCGCGCCGCCAGCGGCTTCAAGCGCTGCTTGATCTTGCGCGCCGCATCCTGAGCGGCCTTGCCGTTGAGGTCTGAGCCGGTCGACGCCGCCGTCGCCGAGGTGTTGGCAACCTTGCTCGTGTCGGTCGCGCTCGCGCGCACCTGCGAGGCCGGAACGCCGAGCTCGTGGGCCACCACCTGCGCGACCTTGGTGTTGAGCCCCTGGCCCATCTCCGTGCCGCCGTGGTTCACCAGCACCGAGCCGTCCGTGTAGACGTGCACCAGCGCGCCGGCCTGATTCAGGTGAACGACGTTGAACGAGATGCCGAACTTCACCGGCGTCAGCGCCAGCCCGCGCTTGAGCACGGGGTTGGCCGCGTTGAATGCGGCGATCTCCGCGCGTCGCGCGTGGTACCCGGAGGTCTCGACCAACTGGTCCGTCAGCCGTTGGATCTGGTTGTCCTCGACGCGCTGTCCGTAGGGCGTGACGTCCCGGCCGTCGCGATAGAAGTTGCGCTGCCGCACCGTGAGCGGATCCAGCCCCAGCCGCCGCGCGACGCCGTCGAGGATCATCTCGATCGCGAGCGCGCCCTGAGGGCCGCCGAAGCCGCGGAAGGCCGTGTTGCTCTGCGTGTTCGTCTTCGCGGCGTAGCCGTGCATCGACACGTTCGGCAGCCAGTAGGCGTTGTCGAAGTGGCACAGCGCGCGCGCCATCACCGGTCCCGACAGGTCGGCGCTGTGGCCGCAGTTGGAGATCAGGTCGATCTCGGCGCCGAGGATCCGGCCCTCGTCGTCGAAGCCGACCGACCAGCGGTAGTCGAAGCCGTGACGGCGGCCGGTGACGAGGAAGTCGTCGTCGCGGTCCACGCGCAGCTTGACCGGCCGGCGCAGCTTGTGCGCCGCGATCGCGGCGACGCAGGCGAAGAGCGCCGACTGCGATTCCTTGCCGCCGAAGCCGCCGCCCATGCGCCGGCACTGCACCGTGACCTGGTGCGCCTGCCAGCCCATCGCATGCGCGACCAGCTGCTGCATCTCCGACGGATGCTGCGTCGAGCAGTGGATCAGCAGCGCCTGGTTCTCCTGCGGCAGCGCGTAGCTGATCTGGCCTTCCAGGTAGAACTGCTCCTGCCCGCCGACCGCCCATTCGCCGTCGAGCCGGTGCGGCGCGGCAGCCAGCGCCGTCTGTGCGTCGCCGCGTGCCAGGTGCATCGGCGGAATGACGTATTGGCCGATGGCATGGGCCTCGCGCGCGGTCAGCACCGCCGGCAGCGGTGTGCTGACGACGGCCTGCTTCGCCATCGCGGCGGCGCGGCGCGCGAGCTCGCGGTCGGTGGCGATCACCGCGTAGACCGGCTGGCCGACGTAGCGCAGCTCGCCGTCGGCGAGGATCGGATCGTCGTGGAGCAGGGGGCCGCAGTTGTTCTCGGCGGGGATGTCGGCGGCGGTCAGCACCGCCACGACACCCGGCTGGCGGCGCAGCAGGTCGACATCGATGGAGACGAGCGTCCCGTGCGCCACCGGCGACAGCCCCAGCGCCGCGTGCAGGGTGCCCTGCGCTTCGGCGATGTCGTCGATGTAGGTGGCTTCGCCGCTGACGTGCAGGTGAGCCGCCTCGTGCGCGCGGCTGATGCCGACCTGCGGCCGCAGGGCTGGCGCCGGTGCGTCGACGTCGAAGCCGACCGGCAGTTCCGAGGGCTTGTTCATGCGACGCTCCGCTGCAGGTTGACGGCCTGCCAGACGCTGGCCGACTCGGCCGCGACGGGCGCGTTGGCGCGGGTCTCCAGCCAGAACCGCCGGATCAGGTTCGCGGCGGTGCGCTCGCGGTAGCTCGCGCTGGCGCGCAGGTCGGTCATCGGTTTGAAGTCCTCGCGCAGCGCCGCGGCCGCGTCGCTCGAGGCGGCCTCGTCCCAGGCGCGGCCGGTCACGGCGGCCTCGGCCTTCGCCGCGCGCTTGACGATCGCGGCCATGCCGCCGAACGCGAAGCGGGCATCGCGCACGACGCCGTCCTCGAGCCGCAGGCTCAGCACCGCGCAGACGGCGGAGATGTCGCTGTCGTAGCGCTTGGCGAGCTTGTAGCCGCGCAGCCGCGTGCCGGGCGGCGGGGTGGGGACCTCGAGCGCTTCGACGAACTCTCCGGGCTCGAGCGCGTTCTTCATGTAGTCGAGATAGAAGTCCTCGAGCGGCAGCGAGCGCCGCGTCGCGCCGCGGCGCAGCACGATGCGCGCGCCCATCGCGATCAAGGCCGGCGCGCCGTCCCCGATGGGCGAGCCGTTGGCGATGTTGCCGCCCAGCGTGCCGGCGTGCCGCACCGGCGGCGACGCGAAGCGCAGCCACAGCTCGCGCAGGGCGGGCACGCGCGCGGTCAGCGCGGACCAGGCGTCTTCCAGCGGAACCGCCGCGCCGATGCGCAGCGTGGTGCTCTCCTGCACCGTGACCGTGTCGATATGCCGGAGTTCTTCGACACGACCCGTGAGGATCACGTCGCCGAGCTCGCGCTGCTGCTTGTTGACCCACAGGCCGACGTCGGTTGCGCCGGCGACGAGCCGCGCCTGCGGCATCGATTCGCGCAGCGCGGCGAATTCATCGATCGAGCGCGGCGCGAAGACACGCTGCGGCGAACCGGCGCGCGAGGGCGCTTCGTAACGGAGCGGCGGATCCTCGGCCAGCACACGCAGCGCTTCGACGATCGGCGCGCGATCGATCGTGCGCGCCGGCGCATCGAACATGCGCTCGCCCGCGTCCAGGATCGGCCGGTAGCCGGTGCAACGGCACAGGTTGCCCGACAGGTCGTCGGCGAGCGCCTGACGCCCCGGCCGCGTGCCGCAGGCCTGGTGCCGCTCATAGATCGCCTGCATCGTCATCGCGAAGCCGGGCGTGCAGAACCCGCATTGCGAGCCGTGGCAGTCGACCAGCGCCTGCTGGACCGGGTTCAGGTCGGCGCTGTCGCCGAGGTCCTCGACCGTCAGCAGCGCCTTGCCATCGAGCATCGGCAGGAACTGGATGCAGGCGTTGACGTTGCGCAGCTCGACGGCCCTGCCGTCCGCATCCAGCTCGCCGACCAGCACCGTGCAGGCGCCGCAGTCGCCTTCGGCGCAGCCTTCCTTGGTGCCGGCGCAGCGGGCGTGCTCGCGCAGGTACTGCAGCACCGTGGTGGTCGGCGGCAGCCCGGTGACGGACTGCAGCCGGCCCTGGTGGAAGAAGCGGATCGGGCGGGGATCGGTCATGGACGGGAATAGGGCTGATGCGCTGGAAAGGGCGCTGGCTGGCAAGCAAGAAGCGGGCGAGGTTCGCAGCAGGCGAGGCCGGATGCAATTAACCGGAACGGTACTCCTCCGACGTCGCTATGGTTATACGATGGGGCTTATGACATCTATATGCCATCGGCCATGGCGGAAGCGCTGAACTTCGACAAGATCGACCTTCTTCTGGTGCGGGTCCTGCATACCTTGATTTCCGAGCGCAGTGTGTCCAGGGCCGCCATGCGGCTCGGCAGCACGCAGCCCGCCTTGAGCGCGCAGCTGCGGCGTCTGCGCACCTTGACGGGCGATCCGCTGCTGGTGCGCAGCGGCGCCGGCATGACGCCGACGGCGACCGCGCTGGAGCTCCTCGCGCCCGCCGAGCGCCTGCTGCGCGAGGCGGACGAGCTGTTCGGCGCGCGGTTGCGCAAGTCCGGCTTCGATCCAGCGACCGCCGAGCTGCGGCTGCGCGTCGCGGCCAGCGACTACCTCGACCCGCTGTTCCTGCCGATGCTGGTGGCGCACCTGCAGCGCCTCGCGCCGGGCGTGCAGCTCGACCTGCAGCCGCTGAACGCCGATTTCGACTACCGGACCTCGCTTGCCCGCGGCGAGGTGGACCTGGTGATCGGCAACTGGCTGGAGCCGCCCGGCGAGCTCCACATGGGCCGGCTGCTGGTGGACGAGGTCGTCTGCTTGGTCAGCAACGATCATCCCGCGGCGCGGATGGCACCGCGCGCCTGGACGCAGGAGCGCTACCTCGACTGCCAGCACCTGGCGCCGATGCCGCTGAGCCGCGGCCAGCCGGGCGTGATCGAGCAGCACCTGGCCTCGCTCGGCCTGGAGCGCCGCATCGCGGTGCGCTGCGCTCATTTCGGACAGCTGCCGCAGATGGTGGCGCGCAGCTTGCTGGTGCTGACCACCGGCCGGCTGTTCTGCAACCGCTACCTGGACCAGTTGCCGGTGACGGTGTTGCGTTGCCCGGTGGCGTTCCCGCCGATGACGTACTACCAGCTGTGGCACGACGTCAGCCACAACAGCGCGCCCCTGCGCTGGCTGCGCGAGCAGGTGCGCGAAGTCGCGCGCGAGCTCGTGAAGTGATGTTCCTGAATCCCTTTCCTCTGAACGCATGACGACCGACCGATCCGCCGCTCCCGCACGCCTGGCCCTGAAGGGCGACCTGCTGGACTTCACCGCCGCGCCGCAATGGGCGCGCGTGGACGACCCCGCCGTGCGCTTCCGTCCGGATCACTGGCTGCTGATCGAGGACGGTCGCATCGTCGGCGCGCAGCCCGAGGACCCGGGCGAGGGCTGGGTCCGCCATGACCACAGCGGCCGGCTGATCCTGCCGGGCTTCGTGGACACGCACGTGCACAGCCCGCAGCTGGACGTGATCGCGTCCTACGGCACGGAGCTGCTGGACTGGCTCAACACCTACACCTTCCCGGCGGAACAGCGCTACATGGACCCTGAGGTCGCGCACGTGGGCGCGGGCCGGTTCCTCGACGCGCTGCTGGCGCACGGCACGACCTCGGCTGTGGTTTATCCGACGGTGCACAAGGTCTCGGCCGATGCACTGTTCGATGCCGCCGCCGAGCGCGGCATGCGCCTCATCACCGGCAAGGTGCTGATGGACCGCAACGCGCCGGAGGCGCTGCGCGACGATGTCGTGCAGGCCGAGCGCGACTGTCTCGACCTGATCGCGAAGCACCACCAGCGCGGACGCCTGTCCTATGCCGTGACGGTGCGCTTCGCGCCGACGAGCACGCCGGAGCAACTCGCGATGGCCGGCGCGTTGTGCCGCGCCGATGCCAGCCTCTACATGCAGACCCACGTGGCCGAGAACCGCGGCGAGGTCGAGTGGGTCGCCAAGCTCTTCCCCGAAGCGCGCAGCTACCTCGACGTCTACGACCGCGTCGGCCTGCTGCATCCGCGCGCGGTGCTGGCGCACGGCATCTGGCTGGACGACGAGGACCGCCGCGTGATCGCGCGCACGGGCGCGCACATCGCGCACTGCCCGTCGTCCAACCTCTTCCTGGGCAGCGGGCTGTTCGACTGGCCCGGCGCGCTCGCCGCCGGCGTGCGCGTGAGCGCGGCCAGCGACGTGGGCGGCGGGACCTCGCTCTCGGCGCAGCGCACGCTGGCGGACGGCTACAAGGTGCAGGCGCTCAACGGCCAGCGCCTGACCGCCTGGGCGGGGCTGCATGCCGCGACGCTCGGGGCCGCCGAGGCGCTGGGGCTGTCGGACGAACTGGGCCACTTCGGCGCGAAGACCCTGGCCGACGTCTGCATCTGGGACTGGGCCGCCGGACCGGTGGCGGAGGCCCGCATGGCGCTGGCGCGCGATCCGCATGAGCGCGCTTTCGCCTGGATGACGCTGTCGGACGACCGCAACCTGGTGGCGAGCTACGTCGCGGGCGTGCCGCGCTATCGCCGGCCCTGAGAAGGCCGCGGCCCGCCGTTCGTCGCGCCGGCATGCGTCCTGTCGCGGCAGCGCGCAGCGCGTGGATCCCGGGATAGTCAAATCCTGACCCTGATGCCTACAGTCGGGGGTTCCCGGGACGTCCCCGGGACCGATCAGGAGAGGAGATCCCCGATGACGAAGTTGTCCCCGATGGGCGCGCCGCGTGTGGCGCTGACGGCGCTGTGCCTGGCGCTGGGCGCGATGGCGGCGATGCCGGTGCAGGCCGCGACGGAGAAGGTCGCGAAGACCCCGGCGACCGCCGCGACCGCCAAGGCGCAGGCCAGACCCTCGCAGCCGCGACCGGCCAAGCCCTACACGATCGAGCAGTTCATGGCGACGACGTCCGTCCGCGGCGCGTCGTTCTCGCAGGACGAGCGCCGCATCCTGTTCAGCAGCAATGCGACCGGGATCTTCAACGTCTACAGCCAGTCCGTCGACGGCGGCGAGCCGGTGGCGCTGACCCAGTCCACGACGGAGAGCCACTACGCGGTCAGCTATTTCCGCAACGACGACCGCGTGCTGTTCACGCGCGACCAGGGCGGCAACGAGAACAACCACCTGATCGTGCGCGAGCTCGACGGCAGCGAGCGCGACCTGACCCCCGGCGACAAGGTCAAGGCCGGCTTCTCCGGCTGGAGCCGCGACGGCGACGCCTTCTTCGTCACGACCAACGAGCGCGACGCGCGCTACATCGACGTCTACCGCTACGACGCCAAGACCTACGCGCGCACGCTGATCTACCAGAACAACGACGGCAACGCGGTGTTCGACGTCAGCGGCGACGGCCGCTGGGTGGCGCTGGGCAAGACCAACACGACGGCGGATTCGGACGTCTACCTGTACGACACGCAGTCGAAGGAGACCAAGCACCTGACGCCGCACCAGGGCGTGGCCTCGTTCAGCACGACGGATTTCGATCCGGAGTCGAAGACGCTGCTGATCCTGTCCAACGAGGGCTCCGAGTTCCAGCGCCTGATCGCCTACGACCTGGCCTCGGGCCAGAAGCGCGATCTGGAGAAGGCGGACTGGGACATCGTCTACAGCAGCTACTCGCGCGACGGCCGGTACCGCGTGACCGGCGTCAACGCCGATGCCAGCCTGGAACTGCGCATCGTGCAGACCGCCGACGGCAAGCCGGTCGTGCTGCCCAAGCTGCCCGGCGGCGAGCTGCGCGGCGTGACCTTCTCGAAGAGCAGCCAGCGCATGGCGTTCTACCTGAACGGCGACCGCTCGCCGAGCAATCTCTACGTCTACGACTTCGGCACGAAGCAGGTCAAGCAGCTGACGCGCACGCTGTCCAAGGACATCGATCCGGAGGAGCTCGTCGAGGGCCGCATCGTGCGCTTCCGCTCCTTCGACGGGATGGTCATCCCCTCGGTCTACTACGAGCCGAAGGAGGCGTCGCCGACCCACAAGGTGCCGGCCGTCGTGATGGTGCACGGCGGCCCGGGCGGACAGACCACGCGCGGCTACTCGGCGATGGTGCAGTACCTGGTCAACCACGGCTATGCGGTGCTGGGCATCAACAACCGCGGCAGCTCCGGCTACGGCAAGACCTTCTTCACCGCGGACGACGGCAAGCACGGCCGCGAGCCGCTGTGGGACTGCATCGAGGCCAAGACCTACCTTGCCGGAACCGGCGTCATCGATCCCGAGCGCATCGGCATCATGGGCGGCAGCTACGGCGGCTACATGACGCTGGCGGCGATGGCCTTCCGGCCGGAGGCCTTCAAGGTCGGCATCGACATCTTCGGCGTGTCCAACTGGCTGCGCACGCTGGAGTCGATCCCGCCGTACTGGGAAAGCTTCCGCAAGGCGCTGTACCTGGAGATCGGCGATCCGGTGAAGGACAAGGATTTCCTGGTCGCGACCTCGCCGCTGTTCCATGCCAAGGAGATCCGCAAGCCGCTGCTGGTGATCCAGGGCAAGAACGACCCGCGCGTCATCAAGCCGGAAAGCGATGAGATCGTCGACGCGGTGAAGAAGAACGGCGTGCCGGTCGAGTACGTGGTCTTCGACGACGAGGGCCACGGGTTCTCCAAGAAGAAGAACCAGATCGAGGCCAACCAGAAGATGCTCGAGTTCCTCGACAAGTACCTGAAGCCCGGCTTGAAGAATTAAAACCGTGTGAAGTTGCACGGTTTACAGGCTGTTGCCGGGCTTCGCCCCGGCATAGGCAGGATGCCCCCAGCAGCAGAAAGCGCCCGGCCAAGTGCCGGGCCTTTTTGTCCAGACAGAGAAAGAAGCGCCCGGTCCAGGACGCCCGAGCAGGCCACAAGCTTGCGGGGCTCGTCGGGCTTCTACACGATGGGGGATCAGATCATGCGATTCGAAGGCACGTTGGACAGCTGGTATGCCGAGCGCGGTCACGGGATGCTCAAGCCGGCGCAGGGCGGTGATGCCCTGTTCGTGCATGTGTCGGCCTTTCCGATGGACGGCCAGACACCCCAGGAAGGCGAGCGCCTGAGCTTCGAGGTTGTGTCCAGAAGTGACGGCAGCAAACAGGCGGTGCGGCTGCAGCGCCTGCAGGAATTCAAGCTGCCATCGCAGTTGCGCCCCGCCCGCATGGCCTCGCGGCCGCCGCGTCCGATCGCCCGCCGTCGCACCTCGCCGCTGACATGGACGGTCCTGGCCCTGCTGGTGCTGGGCGTCGGCGCCACCGTGTGGGCACCCGCCAGCCATGCAATCGGCGGCAAGTTCCTGAGCCAGGCGCAAGACCTGACCCAAGGCCAGGCCCGCCGCTGACAAGTTGACTCCTTGGGGCTGGCACCTGCAGCCCCGTCGCCCTCGCGGAGGCCCTCTCGCTCCGCATCTTTCAGGCTGCCCCTCACCGGGCAGCCTTTTTTGCGTCCTCAGACCTTCAGTTCGAGGCGCACCGTCCACACGGTGAAGCTGCGGCCGGTGCTCTCGCTGGTGACGATGCGGCCCGGCGTCGTGGCGATGCTGCCGTTGCCGTAGGTCAAGGGGACGAGGTTGCTGGCGGCCACGCGCATGGCCACGGTGGGCGAGAAGGTCCACATCGCGGAGAGGTCGATGACGCGCTTCTTGTCGATGTCGTTGAGCACCTGGTCGCTCTGCTGCAGCAGCGTCGTCGGCGTGTAGTTCAGCGAGGCGCCCAGCGTCAGCGGTACCGAGCGCAGCCGGTAGTCGGCGCCCAGGTTGGCCGTGTAGCGCGGCTGCTGGTCCAGCTTGTTGTTGGGACCGGGGATGCCGTCCACGGCCGAATGGAACAGCGAGAGGTTGCTGCGCACGTTGACCGGGAGTGCGTCGGTCAGGTACTCGTCGAGACGGAACTTGGCCTCGAGCTCGACGCCGTAGGTCTTGGCGTTGCCGATGTTGCGCGGCCGGATGACCCAGCGCTGCTCGGTGGCGTAGGGCACCGTCTCGAGTTGCGCCTGGCTGCGGATCAGGTCGGTGATGCGGCGGTAGAAGACATTGGCGCTGAGCAGGCCGCCCTTCGAAAGGTATTTCTCGTAACCGATCTCGACACCGGTGGCCATCTCCGGCTTCAGGTCGGGGTTGCCGAAGCGGTCCGGGTAGTTGATCAGGTTGGGGCCGCAGAGCACGTCCGGCGGCTGGCACGTGAACTGGTTGTTGATGCTGAGCCGGCCGATGACGTCGTTCAGGTTGGGCGCCTTGTAGCTGCGCGTGAGGCTGGCGCGGATCTGCTCGCGGCTCTTCTCGTCGATCTTGTAGACGCCGTGCAGCAGCGGCGTGAGGACGCTGGAGGTGTTCTTCACCGGCCCCTGGTTGTTGGTGCTGTCGGTCTGGATGCCTTCCCAGCGCAGGCCGGCATAGAAGCCCCACTGCTTGCCGACGCTCCACTCGTCCTGCCCGTAGACGGCCAGGCGGCGCGTGGAGGCGCTGACGTTCTCGCCGAAGTCGGCGAGGAAGGCGCAGTTGTTGCCGCTCATGGTCTGCCCGAAGACCTCGTAGCAGCCGCGCGTCTGGGTGCGCTCGGTGCCTTCGCCTTCCACGCCGGCGACGAGGCTGTGCTCGTTGTCCATCTGGTGCGTGAGCTTGAGGTTGACGCTCCACTGCGTGTCGCGGCTCCTGGTCGTGTCGTCCTGCGTGCGATAGAAGACGCCGGGCGTGGCGTCGAGGTCTTCCTCGCGATGGGCGCTGCTGTTCATCGTCATGCGCCCGGCGCCGAGGCGCGTTTCCATGCGGGTGCGCTCGTCGATGCGCTTGTTCCACTGCAGGTTCAGACGCGCCATGGCGGAGCGGCTGGTGCTGTCGTTCGTCGCGGTGTCGTACTTGATGCGTTCGAAGGCGTTCTCGTCCGGCACGGCGGACTGGGTCTGCCGGGAGCTGCTGCCGCCGCTGCCGCGGTTGACCATCACGAAGGGCTGCAGGGCGATGGTGTCGCCGCCGTCCAGGCGCAGCTGCAGGCGGCCGGTCATGTTGAGCGACTTGCGCTCGTCGGCGGTCTGTCCGCGGGTCTGCAGCAGGGTCTGGCTCTGAGGCGCGCCGGTGGTCGGGTCGAAGCGCTGCGTGAACGACTGCGAGTCGATGTCGTCCAGCCGCTTGTGCTGCATCGCGTTGACGGTGAAGTTGTAGGCGTCGCCGTTGTCGCCGATCTTGTCGTTGCGGGTCCAATTGAAGTTCGGGGTGACGTGGTCGCGCTCGAAGGTGGTGGCGAGGCGGACCTCGTTGAGCCGTCGCTGGATGGCTTCGCGCAGGACGACGTTGATGGTGCCGGCGATGGCGCGCGCGCCGAATTCGGCGGTGGGGGCGCGCATGACCTCGATGCGTTCGATCTGTTCGGGCGGGAGCTCGTCGAGCGAGAAGCCCGGCGGCATGCGTTCGCCGTTGACGAGGATCTGGGTGTAGCCGCCGCCCATGCCGCGCATGCGGACCTCGCCGCCGCGGCCGGGGCGGCCGCCGGTGGTGACGCCGGGCAGGCGCTTGAGCACCTCGCCGATGGTGGCGTCGCCGTAGCGTTCGATCTCCTCGCGGCCGATGATGATCTTCGAGGCGGTGGAGGCGCGACGCTGGTCGTCGTCGCGCGAGGTGCCCTGGACCTCGACGCGGTCGAGCTGCGTGGGGTTGTCGGCTTGCCTGGGGGCGGACGGCGGCGCCGCGGGGCGCGAGCGCTCAGGGACGGGCGCGGGTGCTTTCGCGGGCGGGGTGGTGGGCGGGGTGGCCTGGGACCAGGCGGAGGAACTCAGGCCCAGCATCAAGGCGAAGGAGAGCGGATGCAGGGCAGGTCGGCGGGTGCTTGTCATCGGAAGCAATGGCAGGAGCAAGCGCGGCCCGATCTGGCGATGGCTGGGACGGTGGCGCGGAAGGTGGTGAGGGTGTCGCGGACGATGCGCAGGGCGATGCGTCGCGGCTTGGTCGAAAGGATCGCACGCTGTACGTTTCGTGACGGAGGCGAGCGCGGACTTTCAAAGTTCTTTACCCAAGGTGATGGGCGGGCGCGACGCGACTAGGTGGAAACCCCGCAGATACAGGTCTTAGCTGGCGTTCGACCAACCACTTTCAGTGTTATCCGCCTTCGATAGGTGGAAGGCGTCAATGCAATCTACTGATACATGCGATTGGCTGGGTGGAACCTCTTCGGCACATTGAAGGTGCTCGCTGACCGGTCGCGAGCGAATCCGGACGGCGCGGTAGATGGCCGCTCCTTCCTCCATCCTTTGCTTTGGAGTCAACCAAAATGGAAATGCGTGAACTCACGCTCGAAGAACTGGAACTGGTCGCCGGGGGCATCTCTGATGCCTTGCTGAGCGATATCGGCAAGGGTGCACTTGCCGGCGGCTTTGCCGGATTCGCGGTGACCGGTGGGACGCCGATCGGATTCCTGGGCGGCGCTGCAATTGGTGCTGCCGGCGGCGCGGTATACCACTACTGGGTCGCGCATCAGGCGCATTGACCGGAGTCCCGGGCGCGCCGTCGAGGGAGGGCGCGCCCCCTCTTTCCAAGCCTATAGGAGGCCCTATGCTTGATTTGTTGGACTTCGAGAAGTTGCGGGCCGCCGGACCGCGGCGGTTTCTCTTGCTCTTCTCGTTCGGACTGTCGATGCTCTTCTTCGGCCTGTTTGTGGCGATTGGCGTTGTCATCGATGGGCACTTCGATGCGAACTGGAAACTGCTCGTGGTGAGCCTCGCCTTCGGACCGATCATGGTGGCGCTCTTTGGCCGGCGCATCTGGCGGCTGTCCGCGCAGTGATGCGATTCTGACGCCCAACGAAAAAAGCCACCCATCGGGTGGCTTTGTTTCTGAAGAGGGTATCCGTGACGCTGGTGACGGGTTCCAGCTCTCTGCCCAGTAGTGCAGCCGGTTGTTGTCTCGGATGCATTGCATTCTGCCGAGGTTTTGTGACGGGCAGTTGACGAAAAGCAAGGCGAGAAGGGGTCAGTTCCTGATTCGATCAACAGACGCTGGCCGTCGTTGACGGCAAGCGCCGGGTCGACTCCCGCACGATCAGCTGCGGCATCGGCGGCTCGATCGTCGAGCCCCCGGTCCGCAGTAGATCCAGCATCGCGGAGGCTGCGCGCCGGCCGAGTTCGGCGATGTGGACGTCGACCGTCGTGCGCGGTGGGCTCGCATGCGCGGTGTTCAGGAGATCGTCGTAGCCGACGAGCGAGACGTCCTCCGGCACGCGGAAGCCGCGGCTGTGCAGCACGCGCGCGGCGCCGGCCGCCATCTGGTCGTTGGCGGCGAACACCGCCGTGAACTGCGTGCCGTGGTCGAGCATCCGCGTCATCGCCGCGGCGCCGCCGACTTCGCAGTAGTTCCCGCCGCCGATCAGGGATTCGTCGACGGCGAGCCCCGCTTCGGCGAGGGCCGCGCGGTAGCCGCGCTCGCGCTCCGACGAATCCGCGTGCGCCGGATCGCCGCTGATGAAGGCAATGCGCGTGTGGCCCCGCTCGATCAGATGCCGCGTCGCCACGCGCGCGCCTTCGAGGTCGTCCGTCTTCAACGCATGAAGCCCGTCCGCCTGCAGCGCGCGACCGGTCACGACGACGGGCAACTCCCGCGCGAGCGCGGCGAGGAACTCATCGCTCAGGCCACCGGTCAACACGATGATTCCGTCCACGCGCCGCGATCGCAGCGAGGCGATGCAGCGCTGCTCCTCATCCGGCTGCCAGTGTCCGCTCGCCACGACGAGACCGTAGCCCGCGGGCGTCAGCACTTCCTCGATGCCGCGCAGCATCAGCGCGTAGAACGGGCTCTCGAAGTACTGCGCGAGCAGCCCGACGTTGAACGTCCGGCCGTCCGCGAGCGCGCGGGCGATGGTGTTGGGGACGAAGCCCAGCGCGTCGATCGCGCGCCGGACGCGCTCGGCCTTGTCCGAGCTCACCTGCGCGCTGCCGCTGAGGACGCGCGACACGGTGCTCGGCGAGACGCCGCTGGCGGTGGCCACCATGCCCAGCGTGACCTCGCTGGACGTCGGTAGGAGGGGCTTCTTTCTCTTCATGGGAAAGCGCTTTCAAGAACCCGATGATCCTACTCCCGTACGCGTCTGGTGGAAGAATGCGCCGCGATTCCCGCCTCGGCATTCGCCCGGGCCCGCCGCTTGCTCTTGCCGCTCAACTGCCATTCCTTCCAAGCCATGTCGGAACGCCTCAAGGTCCTGGTCGCCGATGACCAGCCGGACTCGCTCGATCTCCTGCGCGAACTGCTCACCGTCTACCACTTCGAGTTGCGGGTCGCACGCAGCGGGCTGGAGGCGATCGGCATCGGGCTGAAGTGGGAGCCCGACATCCTGATCACCGACATCGACATGCCCGACGCCGACGGCCGGCACCTGACGGGGCGGCTGAAGCTGAGCCTGCCGGCGCTGATCGCGATCGCGGTCAGCGGCACGCCGCTGAACACGGACTTCGAGTCCGCCGAGGATCTGATCTTCGACGACTACTTCGTCAAGCCGATCGACTTCGGGCGTCTGCACAAGACGCTGACGAAGTACGGGGCGAAGCTCGACGGACAGCCGTCGATGCCCTGAGGACGGGCTTCGTGGCGCGCGATAGACTCGCCGCGCGAAGAACCCATCAGAACGTCCCCGGGGAGGAACCACATGCGAATCGCCGCTGCGCTGCTGTGCGCGCTTGTCGTCACGCTGACCGGCTGTGCCGCCACTTTCGACAGGCATACCGAGAAGCTCGAGAAGGTCACGTCGGACGAGTACGTGAGATTCGACGAAGACGTCGAGTATGTGGAGCAACGGGGAGCCTTCGGCGGCGTCGCATGGCGGGAAGGCCTGGCCAAGGGGATCTACCGTCTCGAGGCGCGCAACGAGAAGGGGTCGTTCTATCGAGGGCCCGGCGCGTGCGTCCGGCAATACGCGCACAACGCCGTCATGGGGCCGTTCGAGGGCGGCATCTGGGTGCCGCGTGACCGGATCAACGAGCGGCCGATGATCTATTACTACTTCAACTACAGCACCGACAAGGCGGGCGCCGCCGGCGGGGCACTGCTCATCGCGATATTCGAGGCCGGCAAGGACTCGCTGTCGTTCATGCCTACCTCGAAGGCGGGGACCTTCCTCGATACGGTGCAGGTGACCAACCTTCCGCTGGCACCGCAGGCCTCGCGCTGAGGCGGGCCGACGCCCCGGAGGACGAGCCCGGGGGCGACCCGTATCATGGGCCGCACTCTGATCGACATCGGGAGGCGCCGTGAGGCGACTGCTGCACCTGACGAGCCGCCATCGCGCGCCGTCCACGAACCAGGCGCTGGGGTTGCTGCTCGCGTTCAACGCCGGGGCGGTGAACGCGGGCGGGTTCCTGATCCTGCAGCGCTACACCTCGCACATGACGGGCTTCGCCTCGCAGCTGGCGGACGGCGCGGTGATGGGGCAGGGGACCTTGGTGCTGAACGCGCTGGGGGCGATCCTGGCCTTCCTGGCCGGGGCGGCGGTGTGTGCGGTGCTGGTGAACTGGGCGCGGCAGCACGGCCTGCGCAGCGTCTATGCGCTGCCGCTGATGCTGGAGGCGGCGCTGCTGTTCCCGTTCGGGCTGATGGGCGCGATCACGCTCACGTGGCACACGCCGTTCGCGGTGCCGCTGACGGTGCTGCTGCTGGCGTTCATCATGGGACTGCAGAACGCGGTGGGATCGAAGACCTCGGGGGGGAGCATCCGCACCACCCACATGACGGGGAACATCACCGACCTCGGGATGGAGCTCGGCAAGATGCTCTATTGGAACCGGCAGCCGTCGGTGAAGCGCGCGGCGGTGCGGCATGACCGGCTGCGCGCGAAACGCGCGGGCGGCTTGCTGGCGGCGTTCGTGCTCGGCGGCGGCGCGGGGGCGCTGGGGTTCAAATACCTCGGGTTCGTGTGCGTGGTGCCGCTGGCGACGGTGCTGTTCGTGCTGGCATTGCCGCCGGTGACCAAGGATTGGGAGCGGTGGCGGGGGCTGTTGACGCGAAGACGTTGAAGGCCGACGCACAATCGCGCCGATTGGAGCCTCGCATGCAAGACCACCTCGACGTCGACCTCAACCCTCAACAGATCAATGCCTTCTGGACCTGGCTGGTGTCGCGCCAGTCAGACCTGGATGCCATGGAATCACCGGACGACCCGTTCTGGGACGAGTTGCTGGAACGTCTTCAAGCGTTGAACGAAGGCCTGTGGTTCGAGGTCTCGGCGGCCGGCGACAAGGACCGCGAGTTCGTCATCACCGCTCAGGGCGACTGGGAGCTGTTCCCGCTGGTCGAGGCGATGGTCTCGGTGGCGCCGGAGTTGCCGGGATGGACGGCAGTGCCGTTGAAGCCGCCGATGGGCTTCGGCTTCAGCATCGGCTATCGAGGCTTGGAACTGAACCCGGAAGACATGTGGTTCGAGCCGCTCGTGGATCCTGATTCGCCGGAGGTGCTCGGCCTGCGCGTTGCCGTGCAAGGCTTCAACGACGACCAGGAAGAGGAGTTCGCCAACGGGCTGCTGCTGATCCTGGACACCGCGCTGGGAGAGAAGGCCGCGGCGACGGACGTCGACCTGGTGGAAGTCTGCGAAGTCCCCGCGGATCCCGATGACGAGGGCTTCCTGCCGTTCCCGGAACTGGGCAGCTACCTGGCTTGGCGGAAGAGCCGGTTGACGCATTGAGCCGTCATGCGGCGTTGTTGCCGGCGGCGAGCGCGACGGTCCAGTGGCCACCGGGTTCTTGCCGCACATTCAGCAAGTCGTAGGTCTTCAGCATGCTGACCAGACCGGAGTGCCCGAACGTCTGGGGTGAGAAGCCAGGATCAGTGCGGCGCAGATAGGAGCCCAGCGTTCCGACATGGACGCGGCCATCGGGGGTATCAGCCGCCATCAGCTTGACGGCGTTGACCAGTGCCTTCGGTCGTTGCTTGGGCTTGGACGCTGCTGCAGGTGCTGCCGGCTTGGCCGCCGCAGGCCCCGCAACGGCGGGTGCGACGACCTCGGGCGGCGCCCATTGGAAAAATTGGTCGCTGGCGTTGCGGAGCGCCGCCGGCGTCTTCGCCTCGCCCACGATGAGCACGGTCGATCCGCGCTCTCGCAGCTTGCGGCAGAGATAGGCGAAGTCCGAATCGCTGGTGACGATGCAGAAGGTGTCCGCGCGTCGGTCGAAGAGCGCCTCGATGGCATCGAGCGCGAGTGCGATGTCTGCGGTGTTCTTGCCCGCCGCGTACTGGTACTGCAGGCAGGGCGTGAAAGCGAGGCGCACCAGCGCCTCCTGCCACTTGTTCGCGAGCGTCGTGTGATTCCCGTAACCGCGCCGGATGATCACGCGCCCGAACTGGGCGACGACGCTCAAGGCGTGCTCGAGGATCTCCGGCGTGGTGTTGTCGCAGTCGACGAGGACGGCGACCTTGGCATCGGTGCGGATGTCGGTGGTGTCCACTCGGCCTCTCCCTGGAGTTTGGCGGAGTGTCCAACACCTTCAGCGATCGCGCAGCGGTTGTTGCTGGTTCGGCCGGCGTTGCGCGTTGCGGTCGTCGACTTCGCGCTGACGCGCGATGCGGTCGCCCTCGCTGGCGTTGGCGGCGCTGTGCATCGCCTCGGCGCGACGGCGTGCGTCGGCACCGCCGGTCAGGCTGCTCTGCGCGTCGACGGCCTGCTTGCTCACGTTCCAGTCGGAGGCGGTGTAGTTGCCCTGGCCCTTCTGGCATTGGCGCGCGCGTCGGATCTCGTCCTGGACGAAGCGCTTGGCGTCCGCGCTCAGCGAGATGGAACTGGCCTTGGTCTCCATCGCGGCGATGTCGCGATCGGAGGGGCAGTAGTTGGACGGAACGGTCGGTGCTGAAGCCTGAGGCGCGTTGGCCTGCTGTTGTTCAGCCGCTGCTCTGGAACGCTCTGCAGCCGCACGGTCCGCCGACGTATCAATGACATTGCTTTGCAGCGATTGCGGCTTCATCTGCTCGCCCTTCGCCGCGCACGGCTGGTCCGAGTAGTGGGTCTTGCCGTCGACGGTGCATTTCCAGACCTGGGCGTGGGCGCCCATCGCGGCGCAGACGCCGAGCAGCACGCCGATGAAGGTTGGCCGGATCTTTTTCATATGAAGTCTCCCTGAAACGAATCGAACGCACCGATGCACGCTG
Source organism: Roseateles sp. GW821-FHT09H11 (assembly GCF_059415845.1). NCBI lineage: Bacteria > Pseudomonadati > Pseudomonadota > Betaproteobacteria > Burkholderiales > Sphaerotilaceae > Roseateles > Roseateles sp. GW821-FHT09H11. The sequence goes on from NZ_JBWKOA010000003.1 coordinate 249,360, forward strand.
CAGTTGACCTGAGATGTTGCCGATGGTGTCCCGACGATCTTCCCTCATCGACATTCGCGTTGGCGTGCCTGCCCCTGTCGCTGGAAATTCCGGTGCGCGTGCCTTGCGTCCAGCCCGTCGCGTGGACAAGCTTCAGCTCCGACCCAATGGGAGATCGCAATGAAACTGATGCGTCTGTTGATCCTGTGTCTCGCCTGGTTGAGCGGTGCCGCGCAGTCGGCGCCGGCCGTGACTGGAGACGTCACGTTCAGCCAATTGACGGGGCTGTACACCTACACCTATGTCCTCGACACCAGCCAGCTTCCGTCGGGCGGGTTCCATGAGTTCGGCGTGCTCTCGAACAGCACGCCCAGCCATGACGCGCCGCGTTGGGTATCGCATACTGAGCCGGCGGGTTGGGACCTCTACCTTGCAGTCGGCGGCTGGACGCAGCCGGGCATTGAGGTCGCGGGCTCGTTCTGGATGTGGGTGACTTTGACGCCCGAAACGGACCCCGGAAAGCTGATGACGTTTTCATTCAGCACGACCCATGCGCCCGACACGGGGACGGCCAACAACTTCTTCATCTATTCCGGCGCCAACGCCGGTCCGGAGAATCTGCCGGTCGATTTCGGCCGCATCGTCGGGCCTGATCTGACTGTGCCGATTCCAGTTGCCGTGCCAGAACCGGCCACGATGCTGCTCTGGATGGTCGGCCTGATCGGTCTGGGCGTGCTTGGACGGGCCAGAGGGAAGGCCCCGACGACTGCCTTGTCGAATGGGCCTTCACTGCTCGCTTCCTGACCTGGGACCGGAATGTCCGTCGGTGCAAAGAAAAAGCCCCACTCGCTTGCGCGAATGGGGCTTCAATTTTGGCTCCTCGACCTGGGCTCGAACCAGGGACCTACGGATTAACAGTCCGGCGCTCTACCGACTGAGCTATCGAGGAAAAGTCTGCTCAGATCCAATCGATCTGAATTCTTGGGCCAGCGTCTTCGGTCGGACACCGGCTGAAATAAAACGAAGGTCCGAAGACCTTCGTTGTCTGATCTTGGCTCCCCGACCTGGGCTCGAACCAGGGACCTACGGATTAACAGTCCGGCGCTCTACCGACTGAGCTATCGGGGATCAGAGCCTAAGAGTATACACAGAAAAATCAGACCCTCACAAGACCCACTCCACCGATGCGCGCCACGTGCGATTGGCGAGCGGGTACAGATAGACGTGACCGTACTGGTACGGCGACTCGCGCCACGCGCGACGGTCCGTCACGTTGTCCACGCCCACTCGCCAGATCAGCAGTTGCCGTCCGACGTTCTGCTCGTAGCGCGCGCCCAGGTCCAGTCGCGTCCAGCTCGGGATCGCCACCGAGTTGTCCGGCACCACCATCCGCTTGCCCTCGTAGACCACGCCCGCCAGCAGCTCAAGACCTGGCACGCCCGCGCTGTGCCGCGCCTGCAGCTTCAGCACCGTCTCCGGCACGTTCGTCGGCTTCAGGCCGTTGAGCGTCGCGTCCGCGCTGCCGTCGCGGCGCGCGTGCAGCTTCATGCCGCTCACCATCAGGCCGCCGCCCGTCCACTTCAGGTCGGCCTGGGCTTCCACGCCACGATGGTTCTGCTTGCCGTCGATGCGGCTCTCGAGTCTGTCCTCGCCGGCCACCACGACCGGCACATCGTTCGTCGCCGGCTTGCTGATGTCGAAGTAGTTGATCGACCAGTCCACCGTGCGGCTGCCCGACTTCAGACCGATCTCCCATTGCTTGCTGCGGATCGCCGCCAGCGGCCGGCCCGCATTCACGTAGATCGGCAGGTTGGGCGCGACCGCCGATTCGACGCCTTCGCCCCAGCTCGCATAGGCGAGCAACTGCGAGTCGATCGCGTAGCTCACGCCGAGCCACGGCGTCGTGACCGACTGGCGATAGCTCGTCGCTTCGTCGCTCTCGCCGGCGGGCACGTTCACCTTGAACGACTCGCGATCCAGACGCGTGTGCCGCACACCCAGCCAGCCCTGCCATCGCGCGCTGAACTGCATCGCGTCGCGGAAGTAGAACTCGGTGCTGCGCTCGGTGCGGTCCGTGTTGGTCGAACCCAGCGTCGGATCGGCCACCGTGGGCAGCGTGCCCCAGATGTTGCCGGTGCCCGCCCAGTTGTAGGCCTGGCCCTGCAGCCGGCTCTTGTAGCGCGAGAACAGCACGCCCGTCGACACCTGGTGCTCGATGCCCAGCAGGCTCAGCTTCCCTTGCGCCGACAGGTCGAGTGCATCGCTGTTGCGATGCTCGTTGTCGCTGCGGAAGTCGTATTGATCGAAGGTGCCGTCGGGGCAGTAGGTGCTCGGGTAATACGTGCCGTCGCCTGCGGTGCAGCCAAACGGATAGGCGAGGCGGTCATCGTTCACCAGCCGCTGGATCGCCGCGTGCGCCTGCAGCTTCCAATCCGCGTTCAGCTGATGCTGCACGCGCAGCGAAGCGGTGCGGCCCTCGAAGACCACCGGTTGGCTCCACGACTGGTTGTTCAGGTTGATGCGCGGGTCGATGGACTTCGCGTCGGGCAGCTTGTCGCCGAGCAGGCTGAAGCCGGGCTGGCTCGGCTGGGACTGGCGGCTGATCTCGACTTCCGCCTCGACCAGCGTGTCGCGCGTGACGCGCCAGTCGCCGGCGACGGCCATCATCCAGCGGTTGCCGTCGGCATCGCGCAGCTCAGGGCGCAGCTTGGCGGCCTCGATGTTGACGCGCAGGCCGAAGGCCTTGTCGTTGCCGTGACCGTCGCCGAAGCGGCGGCTCCAGTCCATCGCGGATTCGATCGTGCCGCGTTCGCTGACGCCCAGGCGCACGCTGGTGAGCTCCACCGTCGGGCGCTTCACGACCAGGTTGACCAGGCCGCCCGGGGCACTGGTGCCGGCCTGGATGCCGGTCGTGCCCTTGATGACTTCGAGGCTGCTCTTGTTGGCCAGCGACAGGGCGGTCTCGGCGTTGATCGGCAGGCCGTCGCGTCGGAAGTTGAAACGGTTGTCGAGGTCGTAGCCGCGGATCTTCAGATACGAGACGTAGCCCGCCGAGTTGTACGAGTTGCCCACGCTCGCGTCGAGCAACGTGAGTCCGGCGAGGCTGAACAGGCCGCGATCGGTGAGCTGCTCGGCGGTGACGATGCTCGTCTGGATCGGGAGCTTCGCGACCGGCGTGTCGCCGAAGCCGCCCACCATGACAGACGCTTCGGATGCGCCCTTGACGACGACGCTGGGCAGGGCGGGGGAGGTCGTCGATGCGTTGGTGGCTGGATTGGCCGACGCGTTGGCCGGAGCGGCGGGCGAGGTCGTCGACTGCGCAACGGCATGGACCGAGACGCCGCCGGCGATCAGCGCGATCGCGAGCCGATGCAGCGGGAAGGAATTCAGAGCGGACGAAGTTGCCATCGATGTGCCGAAGCCAGAAATGCGATGGCAGGTCGGCAAACCGGACACGCCGATGAGAAGGCGGCGTGCGGGACACGAGGCGTGTCGAAGGCATGCTTCCCTGCGCGAGGATTACCTCTGCCGCCCGAGGGCGGCATCGAAGTCCACCGTTGCCGGTGGCTTCAGAACAGGTTCAAAGGGACTTTCTCAGCCGCGCCGTCGACGGATCGATGGCGCAGCACCCCTAGCGAAACTCGCCGGACGGGCTGGCGAGTGGTGGTGATTCTAGTCGAGCATCACTGCCCGCATCGACGGCCAGGCCTGTCGCGCGCCGAGGGCCGTTCCCGTTTGTCCGCCGCCCATGCAGTTCACGCCGCCGCCGTGCAGCTTCGTCTCCTGCCGCTCGAAAGGCGGGGCCCCGATGACGACACTGACTCCATCGACACAGCCAACCCCTTCAGGAGATCGACATGAACGCCACCCGCCTCAGCATCACTTCCGCCACCAGCACCACTGTCAAGGCCGTCGCCTTCGGTGCCATCGCGGCGCTGGCTCTGGGCCTCGGGATCGCTCATGCACAAGGGCAGCGCGAGATGCGTGCGTCGATCGTCACGCTGGATCCGGTAGTGATCACCGTGAAGCGCGAACAGCTGCCCACGGTCTACATCACCGGCCGTCGCAGCGCCGACGCGGTCGACACGCAAGTCGCCTCGGCCGAGTGAACGTCCCAGGTCGCGCTGTATCGGTGGAGCGATCCACGGACTGACGCCCTTCGGTTCGCTCCCATGCAAGACGCCCGGCAATGCCGGGCGTCTTGCTTTGTGCCGGCGATTGTTGCGGCGATCACAACGGCCCGTTCCGACGCGGCCCGTTTATCCAGACGAGGCCCGCGCCTAACCTTCAGTCATCGGCAAACGAAGCCGGCCCAAGACCCCAGACACCCTGATCCAACGCTCTCTCAAAGGAAACCATCATGACCGCCAAGACCCTGATCGCTACCGCTCTGATCGCCCTGTCTGCCGCCGCCCTGCCGGCCTTCGCGCAGAGCTACAGCCACCTCGATCCGATCACGCAGAGCCAGAAGAGCCGCGCCGAAGTGCTGGCCGATCTGGAGATCTATCGTGAATCCGGCCTGGCCGCCGTGGACCGTACCGAGGACTTCGCCCTGAGCGCCAACCAACGCGCCCAGGCTGAAGCCCGCTACGCGGCGCTGAAGTCCTCGCCGAAGTACGCCGAACTGGTGCAGCGCTTCGCTGCCGAGGAAGGCAAGGGCGCCGTCACGGAAGGCGTGTCCGCCCGCTGAGCCTCGATCCAGCCCCCCGCAGCGCCGCCCGGACGCAGGTCCTGGCGGCGTTTCTCATTGAGAGCGTCCGATGGCGCTGTCCGTTTGTCCGCCGCAGATGCAGTTCACGCCGCCGCCGCGCAGCTTCGTCTCCTTGCGCTCGCAAGCATCCGGGTCGATGACGACACTGACTCCATCGACACAGCCAACCCCTTCAGGAGATCGACATGAACGCCACCCGCCTCGCCATCACTTCCGCCACCAGCACCACCGTCAAGGCCGTCGCCTTCGGTGCCATCGCGGCGCTGGCCCTGGGTCTCGGGATGGCTCATGCGCAAGGGCAACGCGAGATGCGCGCCTCGATCGTCACGCTGGATCCGGTGGTGATCAGCGTCAAGCGCGAACAGCTGCCGACTGTCTATATCACTGGCCGCCGCGATATGTCGGCTGATGCCATCCAGGTCGCTTCCGCCCAGTAAGCGCTGACGGTTGAGCTGTATCGATGGAGCAAGCCCCTGGCTGACGCTCCCCCAACGCCCGGCCCGTGCCGGGCGTTTTGCTTTCTGACTACCGGAAGCTTGTCTACTCGGTCTGGAGAAGTTCCAGCAGGGCTTCAAGGGCCTCGACGTGGTGCTCTTGAGTCAGGCTTTCGACGGGATGCTGCGCCAGCTGCGCGCGTATGCGCTCCAGCGATCCAGTGGGGGCCGTGTTGTCCTCAAGAATGGCGAAAGCCCCCATGGAGACTTCAAAGTTCCCCGTGAGGGCGAGAGACACGAGCGATTCCAGGTGCTCCGACTGATCGAAGGCCGACAACGCATGGACCAGCGTGCCGCGATGGTTAACGTTCTCTGGCCGATTGATGGCCCTCCACAGGACGGGGACCGCTCGCGCGTCGCCGCGGTCCATCAGTTCGAGCGCCGCCACATGGCGAACGCCGGCATCCGTGCTCTCAACCTGCTGGAGCAGGGTGTCGATGGATTTCACGGGCGTCACTCGCTGGCGCCACCCGCAGGCTGATGTAGCCGGATCTCCGAGTATCTTGGCCTGAAGGGGGCGCCGGCGACCTCCAGCGTCCCAAGGCCTCCGAGCTCTTGCACGCGATAACTCAGGAACTCAAACGGCATATCCGGGAACCTCCGTTCGAAGTCGTTCATCACCGTGGCGATGACACGAGCGACCTTCTGCCATCTGGTGCTGGATGCGGCCAGCAACAGCGCATCCACCTGAGACGCCTCGGCAGGTGTCAGCGCGCGCATTGACGCCAGTTCCTCGTCGGAGAGTGCGTCCCAAGGGTGTTGATCGTCGTCCAAGTCGGATGCCATGGTGAAGGTTATCGATGACAAGGGTACACGCCCTGATCGGCGCCACGCTCCAGCACCAGCGATTCGCCGGCCACTGGCCCGACCTGACGTACCGGCGCGGTTGAGCGCGGGCGATTGTTGCGGCGATCACAACGGCCCATTGCGACGGGGATCGTTTATCCAAACGGGGCCCGCACCTAACCTTCAGTCATCGGCAAACGACGCCGGCCAAAGACCCCAGACACCCCGATCCGACGCTCTCTCAAAGGAAACCATCATGACCGCCAAGACCCTGATCGCCACCGCCCTGATCGCCCTGTCCGCCGCTGCCGTGCCGGCCTTCGCGCAGAGCTACAGCCACCTCGACCCGATCACGCAGACCCAGAAGAGCCGTGCCGAAGTTCTGGCCGACCTGGCGATCTATCGTGAATCCGGTTTGGCCGCCGTGGACCGTACCGAGGACTTCGCCCTGAACGCCAACCAACGCGCCCAGGCTGAAGCGCGCTACGCGGCGCTGAAGTCCTCGCCGAAGTACGCCGAGCTGGTGCAGCGCTTCGCTGCCAAGGAAGGCAAGGGCGCCGTCGTCGAAGGCGTGTCCGCCCGCTGAGTCTTGAACCCGCCCCGATCGACGCCGTCAGGACGCAGGTCCTGGCGGCGTTTCCCACTGAAGGCGCCCGATGGCGCTTTCCGTTTGTCCGCCGCTGATGCAGTTCACGCCGCCGCCGCGCAGCTTCGTCTCCTGACGCTCGCAAGCAGCCGGGTCGATGACGACACTGACTCCATCGACACAGCAAACCCCTTCAGGAGAACGACATGACCACCGACCGCTTCCACATCGCTTCCGCCACCGAAACCACCGTCAAGGCTGTCCTCTTCGGCGCCGTGACCGCCGTGGTGCTCGGCCTGGGCATCGCCCACGCCGAAGGTCAGCGCGAGCTGCGCGCCTCGATCGTCACGCTGGATCCGGTGGTCATCACCGTCAAGCGCGAACAGCTGCCGACCGTGTACATCACCGGCCGCCGCGACACGTCGGCCGACGCCGTCCAGATCGCTTCGGCCCAGTAAGCCCTGACGGTTGCGCTGTAGCGATGGAGCAAGCCATCGGCTGACACAGCCCCTGACGCTCCCCACAAACGCCCGGCCCGTGCCGGGCGTTGTGCTTTCAGTCCTGTTGGGGGCGTGCCAGCCATTGGCATGTGGGCCGAGCTCGGGGTAATGGGTGTTTCGACAGCAGATGGCTTAAAACTTGATGCCGCCCGGGAGCAGGCGGAAGAACGTCCAGACCAGGAACGCGATCACCGGGATCACGATCGCATAGACGTTCAACACCTGTCGGCAGTTCAGCGGCACGGGCTCTGCGGCCACGGATTGTCCCGTGAGGCTGGCGCCGCTGCTGAGCAGATGCGAGTGATCCTGCGGGGCGCCATCATGGGGCGGAAAGACGCGCCATGAGCTGAGTGGCACCAGTGGCAGTCCGAGGAGGACGATCCACTTCGTCGTGATGTATCGGCCGCCGCGATCGTGCTCGCGTTCGCCGACGTACTTCGTCCCGGTCCCGTTGAATGTGGATGGCATCGGTCTTTTCTCCCTCACAAGAAATGCCCGCATAACGCGGGTCTGGCGGGGATTCTCTGGCATCCGGTGAGGGGCTCGGGGATCTAGGCTGGCCGCGTGAGCTCACGCGGCCAGCGCGAATCGATCGTCGACCTGGCCCAGCTTCATCGCCCGCCAACCGAGGCAGGCCAATGCCACGGTCCGAGGAACAGCCTTCGCCCCGCTGCGGTAGTACGCGACCATGCGACACGACATCCCCAAGGCGATGGCCGCAGTCTCCAGATCCAGCCCGTTCTCGTACATCCAACTGACGATGAACTCGTGGGAGATGCCGCCCGTCTGTTCGATGCCCATCGCGCGAAGGTTGTCGGCCGCGAGTTCCAACGCGCCATCCTCGTCCCAGACGACGGTGTCGTCGAACTCACCCAGGCGCGCTTTCATGAAGAGAGTCTGATCCTTCAACGGTTCGAGAGAGCGAAGCTTCGTGATGACGTCGACCAGATCGACCTCGAACTTCTCCCCGTCGGCGAAAGTCAGGAGCAACGACGCCCGTGGCGTCGGCGCGACGCTGGTCAGAGTGAACTGCGGTGTCTTCATGAATTCAGTTCCTTCCATGCCTTCATTAGCAAGGGCCGCTTGGTCTCTGCCCAGGCCAGCGCTTCCGACAAGGCAGCGCGGGGCACGTTTCCCGCGATCACTTTCAGATCCCTGATGGCCACAACTGCCTTGCTGCCGTCGTTGGCGCGGATATGGAAATGCGGTGGGAGGTGATCGTTGGCGTAGGCATCGTCCCCTTCTTGTTCCACCCCTGCATTGACCAATCACAAGCTTGCGCCTCCCACCAATGGGGGAGGGTGATTGACTGCCGCGACCTCGCCCGGTCCACTCCGCTCTCGGAGCGGAAAGAGGACTTCGGAAAAATCTGAGGGGTCGCCAGAAAATGCGACTGAACTCGATTGTTGACGAGTGAATTCAGATGAATACACTGGACTCGTCCCAACGCTTTCCGGCCCTCGACATGACTCCGAGCAGTTCGCCCCCCACCATGGAGCCCCTGTCGGCCCGCGTCCCGAGCGACCTCTACTTCTGGCTGTCGCAGCTGCAGGTCGAAGGCGCGGCCACCAACAGCGACAAGCTCCGCGTGCTGCTCGGCCAGCTCAAGCGGCAGCACGACGGCGCCTTCGACTACGTGACCGCCCATGCCTGGACCCGCGACCTGACGGCGCGGCTCCGTGAGTCGCTGGTCCGGGTCGAGAACGATTCCGGCCAGCATTCCGAAGTCGTCAGCCTGCTGCTCGACCACTTCGTGGGCGCGCTCGCGCTGGCCATCAGCCAGGCGCCCGCCGACGCCGACGAGGCCCGCAAGTTTGAGGAAGCGCTGGTGCGCCGCGCCTCCGCGCTGAGTGAAACGCTGCTCAGACAGGGTACGCCGCTCACCGCCTCCGCCTACGACCCGCAGGTCGTGCGCCGTCACCTGGGCAACACGCTCGAACTCGCCCATCCCCTGCAATCCGCTCCGCTCCCGAAAGGCAACTGAGATGACCGACTCCCTGAAGACCCGCGTCGGCCGCGTGATCGCCGGCGGCGTCCATGCCCTCCTTGATCGCATCGAGGACCAGGCTCCCGAGGCCACGATGGAGCAGTCGATCCGCGAGGCCGATGCCGTGATCGACGACGTGCGTCACGAGCTGGGCACCGTTTCCGCCAACCGGCATCTGTCCCAGCGCCAGCACGCCAACCTCAACCAGCTGCACGCGTCGCTGTCGTCGCAGATCGACGAGGCGATGACCGCCGGCCGCGAAGACCTCGCCCGCGCCGCGGTCGCTCGTCAGCTCGACATCGAGGCGCAACTGCCCGTGCTGGAGACCACGCTCGCCGAGCACGCCCGCCAGGAAAACGAGCTGACCGGCTTCGTCGCCGCCTTGCTTGCGAAGAAGCGCGAGATGCAGGACGCGCTCGCCGAATTCCGCAGGAGCCGCGCTGCCGCTGCCGCCACCGTGACGGCTCCTGCGGGCGTCGGCGCCGCCGCCGGTGCCGCCCACCGCATCGGCAAGGTCACCGACGCCTTCGACCGCGTCTACGAACGCCAGACGGGCCTGGCCGGCACCGCGCGCCAGAACAGCCTGCAGCAGGCCGCCCAGCTCAAGGAGCTGGACGACCTCGTCCGCGACAACAAGATCGCCGAGCGCATGGCGCAACTGAAGGCCACGAAGTCATGAGCCTGTTCACCGCGCCGCAGAACCTGCCGTTCGGCATCGGGTTCGCGCTGATCGTCGGTGTCGCGCTCGTCGAGGGCGCGGGCATGCTGATCTCGTTCAGCCCGAGCAACCTGATCGACGACTGGCTGCCCGACATCCATGGCGACAGCGCACTCGACCGCGTGCTCGGCTGGCTGCATCTGGGCAAGGTGCCGGCGCTCGTGCTGCTGCTGCTTTTCCTGACCGGCTACACGGTCTTCGGCTACAGCCTGCAGGTCGTGATGAACGGGCTCTTCGGCGGCTACCTGCCGGCCGCCGCCGCCGGCATCGCCGCCGTGCCCGCCGGACTGGCCACCGTCCGCGGCCTGGGCGCGCTGATCGCGCACATCATTCCGCAGGACGAGACCAGCGCCATCAGCGAGCAGAGCCTCGTCGGCCGGGTCGGTGTCGTCGTTGCCGGCGCCGCCCGCCGCGGCCTTGCCGCGCAGGCCAGGGTCAAGGACGTGCACGGTCGTTCGCACTACCTGATGGTCGAGCCCGATGTCGACGACGAGGTCTTCGAGGAAGGCGTGCAGGTGCTCATCGTCAGCAAGGTCGGCGCCTTCTACCGCTGCATCCACAACCCGCATCCGACGCTGATGTAGACCGTCGCCCGCCGCAACGAACGCCCGGCACGTTCCTCCGTTCCAGAGCGCCGGATCCACCGGCCCACCCGAATTCAAAGTTTCATCGAGGGAGCAAACAGTCCATGGACAACCTGATCGAGCTGCTGGTCATCTCCGGCATCGCCCTGCTGGCGCTGCTCACGATCGGCATCATCTTCGCGCGCCTCTACAAGCGCTCGACGAAGGAAACCGCCTTCGTCCGTACCGGTCTCGGCGGCCAGAAAGTGATCATGGACGGCGGCGCCATCGTGCTGCCGGTCTTCCACGAGCGCGTGCTGGTCAACATGAACACGCTCAAGCTCGAGGTCGTGCGTCGCGAGCGCGAGAGCTTGATCACCCGTGACCGCATGCGCGTCGACGTGACCGCCGCGTTCTTCGTCCGGGTGAAGCAGACGGAGGAAGCCGTGAGCATCGCCGCCCAGACGCTGGGTGCCCGCACGCTGAGCCCGAACGAGCTCAAGGCGCTGGTCGAAGACAAGTTCGTCGACTCGCTGCGCGCGACCGCCGCGACGATGTCGATCCAGGAGCTGCAGGACAAGCGCCGCGACTTCGTGCAGGCCGTGCAGAACGCCGTCGCCGAAGACCTGGAGAAGAACGGCCTGGAACTGGAGTCGGTCTCGTTGACCAGCCTGGACCAGACGGACAAGCAGTTCTTCAACCCGAACAACGCCTTCGATGCGGAGGGCCTGACGCGGTTGACCGAGCAGACCGAGGCGCGCCGCAAGCAGCGCAACGACGTCGAGCAGGACACCGAGGTGCAGGTCCGGACCAAGAACCTGGACGCCACGCGCCAGAAGCTGACGATCGACAAGGATCAAGAGTTCGCGAGCCTGGCGCAGCAGCGTGAGATCGAGATCACCCGCGCCGAGCAGGTCGCGTTGATCGCGTCGCAGCAGGCCGAGCGCGGCCGCCAGGCCGAAGCCGCCAAGATCGAGGCCGAACGTCAGGTGAGCCAGAAGCGCATCGAAGCCGATCGCGAGATCAAGTCGGCGGAGATCGAAAAGAATCTGGTCCTCCAGACCCGCGAGATCGAATTGGAGCGCAAGACCGAGATGCAGCGCGCCGAGCAGCGCAAGCAGGTCGAGATGGCGCGTCAGGACACGCAGATCGCGATCGCGACGAAGTCGCGCGAGCAGTCCGACGCGGACGCGGCCGCCAACCTGGCGCGCTCCGAGGCCGTGAAAGCAGAGGAACTCGTGAACACGGCGCGTCAGGTCGCGGTGGCGGAGCGGGAAAAGAGCATCCAGCTGATCGAGGCCTCGAAGGAAGCCGAACAACTGGCCATCGCGGTCCGCGTGTCGGCCTCCGCCGAGAAGGAGGCCGCGTTGGACCGCGCCGAGGCGCTGACCATCGAAGCCACGGCCAAGCAGGCCGCGGCGCTGGCGGAGGCCGAAGGTCGCCGCGCGATCAACGAAGCGCTGAACACCTTGTCTGCCGCTCAGATCGACCTGCAGGTCCGCACGATGCTGCTGCAGCAGCTGCCCAACATCCTGGAGCAGGCCGTGCGTCCGATGGAGAAGATCGACTCGATCCGCATCTTCCAGGTCAACGGCATGCCGGGTGCGGGCGGCGACGGCATAGGCGCGGCAAACGGCCAGGGCGCCCATGGCGCGGCCGGCGGCGCGACCTTCCCCGAACAGGTCATGAACTCGGCGCTGCAGTACCAGATCGCCAAGCCCATCGTCGACGCGGTGATGAAGGACGCGGGGCTGTCCAACGAAGGCATCACCGGCGTTGCGCAGTCGCTGGCCGGCATGCTCTCGCAGGGCAGTGGCGCGTTGCCGCACGCCGCGAAGCCGGCGATTGAAGGTCCGCAGGCCTGATCGAGAGCGGCGTGCCTTCACGGCGCGCCCGCTCACTCGATCGCGCGCTGGATCGACCGTGCGCTGTCAAGCAACAACAAAGGAAAAAGCCCGCAGGCATCGCCAGGCGGGCTTTCTTTCTGTCGGGGACCTGCGGTCCTGCGAGGTGGGACTCAGTCGAAATTCGGCGTCTCGACGCCCAGCACCTTGTGCAGCTTCGGGCTGGTGGTCGTGTACTGCAGGTGCACGCGCTTGTCCGGGTTGATGATCGGCATCGCGCCGAACGCGGCCAGCGCGGCCTCGTGGAAGCCCGACAGGATCAGCTTCTTCTTGCCCGGGTAGGTGTTGATGTCACCCACCGCGAAGATGCCCGGCACGCTGGTCTGGAACTTCTCGGTGTCGACCTGGATCTGCTTCTTCTCCAGCGCCAGACCCCATTCGGCGATCGGGCCCAGCTTCGGCGACAGGCCGAAGAACACCAGCACCTGATCCGCCGGCACGATGCGCGTCACGCCGTCCGCGCCCGTGACCTTCAGGCCCTTCAACGAATCCTCGCCCTCGTCCAGGTCGCTGACCTGGCCGACGATGAACTGCATCTCGTAGGCGTCGCACAGCTCTTTCATCTTGGCCACCGAGGCCGGCGCGGCCCGGAAGCCGTCGCGACGGTGCACCAGGATCACGCTCTCCGCCTTGTGCGGATTGCCATCGTCATTGGCCGCGCAGAAGTTCAGCGCCCAGTCCAGCGCCGAGTCGCCGCCGCCGATGATCACCAGGTTCTTGCCCGCGAACTGCGACGGGTTGCGCACGCGGTAATGGACCTGCGAGCCCTCGAACTTGTCGATGCCCTCGATCTTCAGCGTGCGGGGCTGGAACGAGCCCACGCCGCCCGCGATGAAGATGGTCTTGGTCAGGAACTGCGTGCCCTTGCTGGTCGCGACGAAGAAACGCCCGTCGTCCTGCTTCTCGACCGTCGTGACCTCCTGGCCCAGATGGAAGGTCGCGCCGAACGGCTCGATCTGCTTCATCAGGTTGTCGGTCAGCTCCTTGCCCGTCACCACCGGCAGCGCCGGGATGTCGTAGATCGGCTTGTCCGGGTACAGCTCGATGCATTGGCCGCCGGGATAGGCCAGCGAATCGATGATGTGGGCCTTGATCTCGAGCAGGCCCAGTTCGAACACCTGGAACAGGCCCACCGGGCCCGCGCCGACGATGACGGCATCGGTCTCGATCACGCCCGCGTGCGGGGCGGAGGTCGCTTCAGTCACTTGCGTTTCCATTCTTGTGTGGGGCGGCCGCCGGCAGGGTCCGACGCCGCGGGATGAGGGGATCGGTCAGCGGACCAGCTGATCGATCTTGCCCGTCTTGTCCTTCCACTCCTCGGCGTCCGGGAGCGGGGCCTTGCGCTTGGTGATGCTGGGCCACTTCTTCGCCAGGTCGGCGTTCAGCTTGATCATGATCTGCTGGTCGCCGGGCACGTCTTCCTCCGGCACGATCGCGTTCACCGGGCACTCCGGGATGCAGACCGCGCAGTCGATGCATTCATCGGGGTCGATGGTCAGGAAGTTCGGACCTTCGCGGAAGCAGTCGACGGGACAGACATCGACGCAATCGGTGTATTTGCAGCGAATGCAGGCTTCGGTGACGACGTGGGTCATGGCGGCTCTTCTAGTGGCGGGGCCGGCGGAGGGGCCCTCGAAAATCAGCGATCCCCTGGCTATCGGCGAGGTCGCGCTGACGGAAAACGGGAGATTTTAAACGTTCGGTGTTTGGACCAGGGATTCCGGCCCGCGCGGCTCAAGGTCTTGGCGTGAGGACGGCGTCGCGTAATCGCCCAGATCGGCACGCGGCGCCCCGGCCAGCGGGGCCGCGCCCGCCCCGACGATCACCACCGTCGGCCGCCCCTTGTGCAGCATCGACGCCGCGCCCAGCGACGCCACCTCGTGCTCGCTGGACAGCGCATCGGCGCAGCCCGCCCGCGACACGACGCTCACCGGCGTCGCGGCCTCCCAGCCCGCGGCGAGCAGCCGGCGGGAGAGGGCGGCCAACTGCTGTCCGGCCATGTAGAAGACTTCGGTGTCGGCGGACCTGCCGGCCTGGAGCTCGCCCTCGCGCGTCATCGCGGTCGTCAGCGCGACGCTGCGGCCCGCGCCGCGCCGCGTGAGCGGGCGCCCGGTCTGCGCCGCGGCCGCGATCGCGGCCGTGACGCCAGGGACGATCTCGTACGGAATGTCCGCTTCGGCCAGCGCCAGCAGTTCCTCCTCGAGGCGACCGAAGACGCTGGCATCGCCGCCCTTCAGGCGGACGACGGTGTCATGCGCCTTGGCCTCGCGGACCAGCGCGGCATTGATCGCCGTCTGCTTGGTGGAATGGCAGAAGCCGCGCTTGCCGACGTCGAGCCACTTCGCCTGCGGCGCGAGGTCGCGCAGCGCGGGGTCGGTGAGCGCGTCGAAGAGCACGACGTCCGCCAGCGCGAGCGCCCTCGCGCCGCGCAGCGTGATCAGGTCGGCGGCGCCGGGGCCGGCGCTGACGAAGAGGACACGTCCCATGGCGGTGGCTCCTGGCGGTCGTTCGGGGTGGACGAGGTCAGCGGACCAGCAGCGCGCCGCTGGTGCGGTTGCTGGTGGGATCCACGACGATCAGCGCGCCGCCGACGCGGTTGTCCGCGTACGGCTGCAGCGGCAGCTCGGCCTGCAGCTCGATGGTGACGTGGCCGATCTCGTTGACCGACAGCTCATGCGCCTCGGTCTCGGCCAGCGTCTGGATGTCGAGCCGGTGGTCGATGGCGGCGATGCGGGCCTGGACCCAGCGGTTGCCGTGGCGCACCCAGTACTTGCGGCCGAGGACGGCGGGCTCGGTGTCGAGCCAGGCCAAGGTGGCTTCGAAGGTGCGCCGGGGCGTGGCCGCGCCCGGGGCGACGATCCAGTCGCCGCGCGAGACATCGACCTGGCGGTCCAGCAGCAGGCCGGCCGATTCGCCGGCGACCGAGGCGGCCACCGGCTCGCCAGCGCGGCGCAGCTCGCCCACGATGGCGGTCTGGCCGCTCGGCAGGATCTGCACTTCATCGCCGACCTGCACCTGGCCTTGCGCGATCCGGCCCCACAGCACGCGCGGGTTGTTGCCGGTGCCGTCGCCGTCCTTGGCCACGTACTGGACCGGCAGCGCCAGCGGCGCCTCGACCGTTTCCTGCACCGTCGGCAGCGACTCCAGCACCTGCAGCAGCGACGGGCCGTCGTACCAGTCCGCTTTGAGCGGCTGCGTCACGTTGTCACCGCGCAGCGCCGAGACCGGCACGATCGCAGTCACGCGGATGCCGGCGGCCGACGCGAATTTCTCCAGCGCGGCCGAGACCTTGCGGAACGCGTCGCCCGGATTCGCGGCGGCGTCGATCTTGTTGATCGCGAAGACGATGCCCGGCACGCGCAGCAGGTGCGCGAGCAGGCTGTGGCGGCGCGTCTGCGGCAGGAGCGGGACGTCGTCGACCGACAGGTCCAGCTTGGTCACGTCGACCAGCACCACGGCGGCATCGCTGCCCGCGGCGGCGGTGACCATGTTGCGCGTGTACTGCTCATGGCCCGGCGCGTCGGCAATGATGAACTTGCGCTGCTTGGTCGCGAAGTAGCGGTAGGCCACGTCGATCGTGATGCCCTGTTCGCGCTCGGCCTCGAGGCCGTCGGTCAGCAGGCTCAGATCGATCGGCTGGCCGGCGGCGCGCTTGGCCAGCGTGTCGAGCTGGTCGGCGAGGATCGCGCGGCTGTCGAAGAGCAGGCGCCCGATCAGCGTGCTCTTGCCGTCGTCGACGCTGCCGGCGGTGAGGAAGCGCAGCGCGCGGTGCGTCGTGTCGACGTCGGATTGCTGAATCTTGTGAAGGACGGTCATCGGGACTCCTGCCGGGCCGCCCCAAAGGAGGCCCGCGCCCCCTCGGGGGGCAGTGAACGAAGTGAACGTGGGGGCTGCGTCATTTCAGAAGTAGCCCTCCTTCTTGCGACGTTCCATCGACGCATCCGAGGTGCGGTCGTCCATGCGCGTGGCACCACGCTCGGACACGGTGACCGACAGCGTCTCGGCGACGATGTCGGCGGCATTGGCGGCGGGGCTCTCGACCGGGCAGGTGCAGGTCATGTCGCCGACGGTGCGGAAACGCACCTGCGCCGTCTCGACGGTCTCGCCGGCTTCGGGCGGGGTCACGTCGGTCAGCGGCACCAGCAGGCCCTTGCGACGGATCACCTGGCGGTCGTGCGCGAAGTACAGCGACGGCAGCGGGATGTTCTCGCGGGCGATGTAGAGCCACACATCCAGCTCGGTCCAGTTGCTGATCGGGAAGGCGCGGAAGTGCTCGCCCGGACGGATGCGGGTGTTGAAGAGGTTCCACAGCTCGGGCCGCTGCTCCTTCGGCTGCCATTGGCCGAAACTGTCGCGGTGGCTGAAGATGCGCTCCTTGGCGCGCGCCTTCTCCTCGTCGCGGCGGGCGCCGCCGATCAGCACGTCGAAGCGGTGTTCCTCGATCGTCTCCAGCAGCGTCACCGTCTGGTGGCCGTTGCGCGATTCCAGCGGATGCGCCAGGCGGATCGTGCCCTTCTTGATGGAATCTTCCAGGTGGCCGACGACCAGGCGCTCGCCCATTTCCTCGACGCGGCGGTCGCGGAACTCGATCACTTCCGGGAAGTTGTGGCCGGTGTCCACATGGACCAGCGGGAAGGGCAGCTTGCCGGCGAACTCGTTGCCGGCGATGCGGCGCTTGAAGGCCTTCTCGGCCAGTCGCAGCACGACGCACGAATCCTTGCCGCCCGAGAACAGCAGGGCGGGGCGCTCGAAGGCGGCGGCCACCTCGCGCAGGATGAAGATGGCCTCTTCTTCGAGGTGGTCCAGATGGCGGTGGTCCGCCAGCGGCAGCAGTTGTTCGAGGTTCACGGGGGCGTTCATGCCGGGGCTCCGGAGGTCGCGTTCAACGTCGGGGGGGACGCTTCGGGTTCAGATGCGGTGTCAGGCTCGGCGTGCGTGGTGTGCAGGCCGCATTCCTTGGCGGAGTCCTCCCACCACCAGCGGCCGGCGCGGAAGTCCTCGCCGACGGCGATCGCGCGGGTGCAGGGCGCGCAGCCGATGCTGGGCATGAACTGGTCATGCAGCGGGTTGTAGGGGACCACGTGCTGCTGCACGTAGTACCAGACGTCGGCCCAGGTCCACTCGGCCAGCGGATTGATCTTGGTGCGGACCTGGCCGTCGCCAGTCGTTTCGGTTTCGCGGAACGGGACCTCGGCGCGGTTGGCGCTCTGCTCGCGGCGCAGGCCGGTGATCCACGCGCTGCGGCCGGCCAGCATGCGCGACAGCGGCTCCAGCTTGCGCACGCCGCAGCAAGCCTTGCGGAGGTCGACGCTGCGGTACATCGGTTCCTCGCCGTTGGCGCGGACGAAGTGGACGACCTGCTCGTTCACCGGCGCGAAGACTTCCACCGCGATGCCGTAGCGTTCATGGATGCGCGGGATCAGCGCCAGCGTCTGCTCGTGCAGCTTGCCGGTGTCCAGCGTCGCCAGCGCGATGGGCAGGCCGTGGCGCGCGATCAGATCGGTGATGACCATGTCCTCGACGCCCAGCGAGGTCGACTGCAGCGCGCCCGGACCGAAGTCCGCCGCGGCCTGCTTCAGGACCTCGACCGTGCGCGCGACGCGTTCGTCGAAGCCGGCGGTCTTGCGGGCATAGAGGCCGATGGCCGAGCCGACGCCCGCATCGGCGGCGCCGGGCAGCGCGGACACGCCGCTCGACGGGGTACCGGAGGCGCCGCCGATCGGCGCGAAGTCCAGCGAAGACAGCTCGCCGCTCATGCTCAGGCCTCGGCCTTGTGCCCCTGGCGGGCGAACAGCGGGCGCGTCTCGTTGACGTCCGCCTGGTAGTGGCCGGGGAAGAAGCCGAGCGCGCGCTCGGCCGCTTCCTGGTTCTGATCGCCGCGCAGCTGGACCGCATCGACGCCGCAGCGCTGCAGCAGCGGCAGCATGTCGACGAGGACTTCGCCGGTCGCGCGCACCTCGCCGGCGTAACGCAGCCGCGAGCGCAGCACATGCGCCTGGCTGTAGGCGCGGCCGTCGACCCACTTCGGGAACTGCAGCACGACCAGCGCGAGGCGCGGCAGGTCGGTCTTCAGGTCGAGCACGTCGATGTCGTTGGGCAGGATCACGCCGGTGGCCAGGCCTTCCGGCCAGGTGTCGCGCACGGCGTGCCACTGCTCCAGCGTCAGCAGCTTGTGGTCGGCGGCGGCGGGGTGCGGCTGCGGGCCGTCCTCGCCCGCGCAGGTGTGCCAGGGGTCTTGGGCCTTGGAGACGAACTTCATGATGCGGCGGCGGTCCGTGTTCGGGGTCAGTGCTTGGCGGTGGTGCGGCGGATCTCGTTGGTCGCCTGCTTGAAGGCGTCCAGGCCGATGCGGCGGACCGTCTGGAGGAAGCGTTCGCCGGCCTCGCGCTCGCGGCGGTAGGTGGCGATCACGGCTTCGACCGCGTCGGCCGCCTCATCGGCGGCGAAGGACGGACCGATCACCTTGCCCGGCACCGCGGTGCCCGACAGCGTCGAGCCGTCCGAGCCCCCCAGCGTGATCTGGTACCACTCGCTGCCGTCCTTGTCGACGCCGAGCACGCCGATGTGCCCGCTGTGGTGGTGACCGCAGCTGTTGATGCAGCCGCTGATGTGCAGGTCGATGTCGCCGATGTCCCAGAGCTCGTCCAGGTCCTGGAAGCGGTCGGTGATCTCCGCCGCGACCGGGATCGAGCGCGCGTTGGCCAGCGCGCAGAAGTCGCCGCCGGGGCAGACGATCATGTCGGTCAGCAGGCCGATGTTGGGCGTGGCGAAACCGTGTTCCTTGGCGGCCTCGAAGAGCGCGGGCAGGTCGCTCTCGCGCACCCAGGGCAGCAGCAGGTTCTGGTCGTGAGAGACGCGCAGCTCGCCGTGGCTGTACGCGTCGGACAGCGCGGCGGCCGCGTCCATCTGCGCGTCGGTGATGTCGCCCGGCGGCAGGCCGACGCGCTTGAGCGACAGCGTGACCGACCGGTAGCCGCTGACGCGGTGCGCGTGGACGTTGCGCTCCAGCCAGCGGCGGTAGGCCGGCGAGGCGCCGTCGAAGATGTCGACGCCCGGCACCGGGGTCACGCCCTGCGGCTCGACGAAGCTGGCGGCGACGCGCGCCAGTTCGGCCTCGGGGATGATCTGTTCGTGGCTGCCGGTGTCGTCGCTCAGGATGGCCTGGTACTCGGCGTTGACCGCGTCGAAGTAGGCCTGGCCCTCGGCCTTCACCAGGATCTTGATGCGCGCCTTGTACATGTTGTCGCGGCGGCCGAAGCGGTTGTAGGTGCGCACGATCGCCTCGAGGTACAGCAGGATGTGCTGCCACGGCACGAAGGGGCTGATCTCCTGGCCGATGATCGGCGTGCGGCCCATGCCGCCGCCGACGAAGACCTGGAAGCCGATCTCGCCGGCGTCGTTCTTGCGCAGTTGCAGGCCGATGTCGTGCCATGCGATCGCGGCGCGGTCTTCCTTCGCGCCGGAGATCGCGATCTTGAACTTGCGCGGCAGGAAAGCGAATTCCGGATGCAGCGTCGACCACTGGCGCAGCACCTCGGCATAGGGGCGCGGATCGATCAGCTCGTCCGCGGCCACGCCGGCGGTGACGTCGCTGGTGATGTTGCGGATGCAGTTGCCGCTGGTCTGGATGCCGTGCATGTCGACATCGGCCAGCAGGTCCATCACATCGGCCGACTGCGGCAGCGGGATCCAGTTGAACTGCAGGTTCTGGCGCGTGGTGAAGTGGCCGTAGCCGCGGTCATGCTCACGGGCGATGCGCGCGAGCTGGCGCAACTGGCGGCTGTCCAGCACCCCGTACGGCACGGCGATGCGCAGCATCGGCGCATGGCGCTGGATGTACCAGCCGTTCTGCAGGCGCAGCGCGCGGAAGTCGTCGTCGGGAAGCTGACCCGCCAGATGGCGTTCGAGCTGGTCGCGGAACTGGGCCGCGCGGGCGTGGACGAACTGGCGGTCGAAATCGGTATAGGCGTACATGGCGTCAGCTAGGGCCCGGCCGGGTTTCACAGGGGTCCCCGCCGCGTCGACTGACACCGCGGCTGGCCCAGGGCTGGCCGGGAGTCTGCACTCTATGAACGCTTTATATATATGAGAACTACAAATTCGTAGATTGCTTATGGCCAGATAAGCATATGAAGAATCCTGCAAAGGGCAGGACTCGGCTTGATTTCCTCCCGCAGAGGCGGGGGAGAGGGAGGGTGAGGGGCGGGATTGGCGGCGCCAGGCCGCGCTCAGTCCCGCGCCAGCCGGCTCAGGGCCTCGATCTGATCGGCGATCCGCGGCGGCAGCGGCTCGGTGCCGGCCAGGATCGCGCGGATGAAGGCGGCATTGGCGGCGGGCTCGCAGGCGGTCGAGAGCGGCCAGTCCAGATCCTCGTTGCTTGCCGGGTTGAGATCCAGGCCTTGCCCGTTCGCGAAGCCTTGCAGGTGGGCCTTGCGCCGGAGGTGCAGGTAAGCCTCGCCCTCGCTGGCCCGCATGAGGAGGGCGCGGCCGTCGTCGGCGCTGAGCCGCGGCAGCGCCTGGCCCATGCTGTCCACGTATTCCGGATGGGTCACCGCGACGACGCGCACGCTGCGACCCGGCAGCGGATCCAGCAGCTTGGCGACGCTGTGGCTGCTGTTGCGCAAGCCCATGCGGGGGCGCAAGGCCATCATGGCGTCCAGGCCGGGATGAAGGACGTCGGTCGGCAGGATCGCCAGGCGGTGCGAAGCCAGGCGCTGGCCGGCTTCGGTCACGTTCCGGGCGACGGGAAGTTGCAGGGCCTCGAAGAGTTCGAACGGACTGATGCGGCTGTCGAAGTCGTGCCGGCCGTGGATCAGCACCGGGATGCCGTCGCGCGCCAGCAGCATCGCCACCAGCGGCATCAGGTTGGCCTGCTTGCGTGCGCCATTGAAGGTCGGCAGCACGACGGTCCGGGGGCCGTCTGGCGCGTCCACGCGGGCCGCGCCGGCCTGCATGGCCTCGACGAAACCCAGCAGTTCATCGAGGCTCTCACCCTTGATGCGCATCGCGATCAGGATGGCGCCGCGCTCCAGGTCCGGCACGGTGCCGTCCAGCAGCGCGGCGAACAGCGTGCGTGCCTGCTCGCGCGTCAGGTCGCGGGCGCCACGAGCGCCTCGGCCGATTTCCTTGAGGAGGGGGGCGTAGTCCATGCGTCCTTCCGGTGAGGGACGCAGTTTAAGAGGGCCGCCCGGAGGCCCGCCGGGACGCCTGTCGCGGTCTCGGCGACGGGCGTCAGGTCCAGTTCGCCGAACAGGTCCTTCGGGTCGTCCATCTCGGGCACCAGCGCGAGCTCGCGACCCAGGCCGAGGGCCTCGGCGCGGTCGCCCAACCAGCGCAGCGTCGCGAAGTCCTCGAGCGCGAAGCCGACCGAATCGAAGACGGTGACCTCGTCGGCGCTGCGCCGGCCGGCCGCCTCGCCGCGCAGCACGCGCCAGAACTCGGTGACCGCGAAGTCCGCCGGCATCTGTTGCACGTCGCCTTCGATGCGCGACTGGGGCTCGTACTCGACGAACACGTTGGCTCGTGCCAGGACGTCGCGATGCAGCTCGGTCTTGCCGGGGCAATCGCCGCCCACGCCGTTCACGTGCATGCCGGGCTCGATCATGTCGGGCGTCACGATGGTCGCGTTGCGCTTGTCGGCCGTCACCGTCGTGACGATGTCGGCACCGCGCACGGCCTCGGCGGTGTCGCGGCAGCGGATCAGCGTCAGCCCGTCGATGCGCGACAGGTGACGGACGAGCTTGTCGGTCGCGGCCGGGTCGACGTCGAAGAGGCGGATCTCATCGATGCCCAGCAGGTGGTGGAAGGCCAGCGCCTGGAACTCGCTCTGCGCGCCGTTGCCGATCAAGGCCATCTTGCGCGAGCCGGGTCGTGCCAGGTGTTGCGCGACCAGCGCGGAGGTGGCCGCGGTGCGCAGCGCCGTGCTGAGCGTCAGCTCCGACAGCAGCCGCGGCGTGCCGGTCGCGACGTCGGCGAGCACGCCGAAAGCCATCACGGTGGGCAGGCCCACGAGGTGGTTTTTGGGGTGGCCGTTGACGTACTTGAAGCTGTAGAGCGAGGCGTCGGAGATCGGCATCAGCTCGATCACGCCGTCGTCCGAGTGGTTGGCGACACGGGCGCTCTTGTCGAACTGGCTCCATCGGACGTAGTCGTCGGCGATGTAGCGGGCGAGGGTCTGGAAGCTCTGGGCGATGCCGTCGTGCCGGACGACGCGGGCGACGTCGGGCGTGAGGAGGAGGCGGGTCGTCATCGGCAGTCTCATGGCTGTGGGAATGCCTCCATTCTTCGGATCGGCGTGTCAGCAGGAAGCCGGAGAACTGATCAATAATCGAGGCGCCTTGTGCATTTCGTCAGCGAACTCTGACGAAATGCCGTGAAATCCGGGTTAACCCAGGGCGGTCCGCGCGCAAGGCGGCCGCCGGCGCACCAACATGGACACACTCGACCATCAACTGATCGCGCTGCTGCGCCAGGACGCCCGCGCCAGCATCGCGACGCTGGCGCACAAGCTGAAGGTCTCGCGCGGAACCGTGACCAACCGGCTGACGCGGCTGGAGGACAGCGGGCAGATCGTCGGCTACACGGTGAAGCTGCGGGCCGACGTGGTCCAGCCGCACATCACGGCGTGGATGAGCATCGCCGTGGAGGGCAACCGCACGCGCGAGGTCGTCGGCATCCTGCTCGGCGAGCCCGGCGTGGCGGGACTGTTCGATACCAACGGACGCTGGGACCTGCTGGCCGAGCTGCGCGCGGACAGCCTCAATGAGCTGGCCGAGATCCTGGAACGCGTGCGCCTGATCAAGGGCATCGGCGCGACCGAGACCAGCATCCACCTGCAGACGTACAAGCTGGCCTGAGCGCGTCGGCGCGTCGGCGCGTCAGCGCCTCTGAGGCTCCACGCTTCGGGCGGACGTCGGCGCATCGTCGTCGTCCGGCTCGGGCGCATCCGGCTCGAGCTGGAAGCGGCCGTCGCGCAGCTCCATGCGCGTGCGCTGCACCACCGCGCGGAGCGCGTTGCACGCACCCTCGTTGAAGCGCAGCACGATCTCGACACGCGGGCCGCGTCCGGGGCTCAGCACGCTGACGCCCGACGTCTGCGGCGCCGCATTCGCGCCGCAGGCGAGCGGCCCGGGCTTGTTGTCGAAGCCGAGTTCCGCGCCGAGCTGCATCTCGCCGTCGCGCTCGAGCACCAGCCGTTCGGTGCGGCTTTCGCGCCCGCGGTCGACGTCGTAGCGGCGGCTGCGCAGGATCCAGCGCTCGTCGGCGATCTGCAGCAGTTGCAGGTCCTCGTCGCCGGAGCCGGGCGCGCCCGGCATCAGCAGCAGGCCCTTGGCGCGGAGCTTCCAGCGGCCGGCCTCGTCGGCGGCCAGCACGGCGGCGCCGAGCGCCGGCACGCAGGCCGCGCAGCGGAACTGGTCGCGCGGGCCGGGCGTCAGCTGGTAGACCAGCATCAGCTTGTCGACGTTCGATTCGACGTAACGCGCGCGGAAGACCTCGCGGATCTCCGCGCGCAGGGTCGGCGATCGCCCGCCGAAGAAGGCTGCCGCGCGTTCGTGGCGCCAGGTGTTGCCCCCGTAGACCAGCTTCATCGCCGTGGCGGCATCGGGCGGCTTGTCGATGGCGATGGGGATCTGGGCGCGCACCGCCGCCGTGACGAGCAGCAGCAACGCCGCGGCGCACAGGCGACGAAGGAGGCCGAGGCTGCGGCGGTGGGCGAGGGGCTCGTGCACGAAGGGCGGGCTCGGCGTGTGGCGAAGTCGCGATCATCGCCGAGCCGCGCGGCCCCCGGGTACAGTCCCCGCCCATGAGCCGTCCCGACGCCACTGCCCCCGTGATCCGCAGCCTGCTGGAGACCGATCTCTACAAGTTCACGATGTGGCAGGCGATGCTGCATCGCTATCCGCAGGCGCAGGCCGAGTACCGCTTCGCCTGCCGCAACACGCCGCAGTACCCGCTGGCGGAGCTGGTCGCGGACCTGGAACGCGAAATCGACCACCTCTGCGCGCTGACCTTCCGCGCCGACGAGCTGGAGTACCTGAGCGGCCTGCGCTTCATGAAGCCGGACTTCATCGACCTGCTGCGCATCTTCCGCTTCCAGCGCGCGTTCATCACGGTGCGCGCGGACGGCGAGAAGCTCGACATCGTCGTGCGCGGTCCGCAGGTCCACGTCATGGCCTTCGAGATCTTCGTGCTGGCGATGGTCAACGAGCTGTACTTCCGTCGCTTCGACCAGGCGGCCGCGATCGAGGAGGGGCGCCGACGGCTGGCGGAGAAGATCGCCTCGATCCGGACCTTCGCGCGCGACGAGGCGCCGCGCCGCCACCCGTTCCAGTTCTTCGACTTCGGCCTGCGGCGGCGTTTCTCCGGCGCCTGGCACGAGGAGGTCCTGCGCACGCTGCGCGACGAGTTGCCGGAGACCTTCCGCGGCACCTCCAACGTGCTGCTGGCCAAGGAGCTCGAGCTGGTGCCGATCGGCACGATGGCGCACGAGTACCTGCAGGCCTACCAGGCCACTGGCGTGCGCCTGCGCGACCACCAGAAGGCCGCGCTCGAGGACTGGGTCCAGGAGTACCGCGGCGACCTCGGCATCGCGCTGACGGACGTCATCGGTATGGACGCGTTCCTGGCCGACTTCGATCTCTACTTCGCCAAGCTGTTCGACGGACTGCGCCACGATTCGGGCGATCCGGTCGAATGGGGCGAGAAGGCCTTGGCGCACTACGACCAACTGCGCATCGACGCCAACACCAAGCGCCTGGTGTTCTCCGACGCGCTCGACATGCCCAAGGCGCTGGCGCTGTACCGGCACTTCGCGGACCGCGTCCAGCTGGGCTTCGGCATCGGGACCAAGCTCAGCAACGACGTGGGCCTGCCGACGCTGAACATCGTCATCAAGCTCACCCACGTCAACGGTCAGCCGGTGGCCAAGCTCTCGGACAGTCCCGGCAAGACCATGTGCGAGGACCAGACCTTCCTGGCCTACCTGCGGCAGGTGTTCAACGTGAAGCCGGCTGACGGCTGACGGCTGACGGCTGTCACGCCGGTGCGGGACGGCGGTGCCGACCTCTGTCGGCGCGCGGCCGGCCGGATGCGCGCCGCTCAGTCGCGATGCGCCGTGATCCGATGGACGACGGGACCGGCCAGCAGTGGCGTGGGTTTGCCTTCGACCCAGTCCTGATGTCCCGCGCCGTAGAACGGCGACATCGGATGGCCGCTCTGTCCGCCCGGCATCGACAGCCAACCCTGCTCCTCGCGGCCCGGCGACACGACCAGCCGTTCCGACTGTCCGAACGCGGGTCCGGCGACATGGGGCAGGTTGCTGTCGCCGCTCTGCGGCAGCGACGGCATGTCGAGCCAGCGGGACAACGCCGGGATGGCCTTGGCCAGCGGATGCTGGATGCGACTCGCGTTCTGCGCGCCCCAGGTGGCGCCGCCGAGGTTGCCGTCCGGCGCGATCTCGCGGGCCGCGCCGTCCAGTTGCGCCAGCAGCAGCGCATCCCAGCTCGCGAACGCGGCCGGCAACAGGTGCGGTGGCCGTTCGTCGACGGCGCGCGCGGCGCTGTACTCGAACTGGTTGCGCCAGCGCATGCGCCGTGCCGGGTCGAGCTGCCGCTCGCCGAGCGCTGGCAGCGTCCACGCATCCCACAAGGTGTCCAGCACCCGCAGGCGCGTCTGGCGCACCAGCCGGTAGGCCGCCGAATCCGCATCGGCGCGGCCGTTCCAGTTCTCCAGCAGCTGCACGAAGGCGCGGTGCGTCGGATTGGCGCCGGCATCGGTGCGGGACGCCGCCAGCAGACGCGCCGCCCAGGTCTTCATGAAGCGCGCCTCGTCGTCCTGGTGGATGGCGCCGATCGAGGCCTCGTCATGCTTCTCCCGGGCCGAGAGCCGGTCGCGGATCTGCTGCGCGCGCGCGCCCAGGTCGAAGCCGCCGTCGCCCAGCAGCTCGCCCGGCGCGCCGTCGAGCTGGCGGTTGTTGGCGGTCCACAACTGACCCTGGGCAGGAGAGAGCACCTGCGGCGCACGATCCGGATCGAGCCAGTCGCGCCGCATCGCCGACGGTGCGATGAACCGGCCGTAGCCCTCGGGCAGAGCCGGCTGCGCCCACAGGCGTCCGGCGACGGTCCAACCGATCTGGCCATCGCGATCGGCGGCGAGCAGGTTCTGGTGCGGCATGCCGGCGCGTTGTGCGAGCGCCAGCGCCTCGCTGACGTGACGCACCTGCAGCATGCGGTCGAGTTCCAGGTTGTAGGCCGCCCCTTGGTGCGCAATCCAGTGCAGCGCGAAGCGGCGTCCACTGTCGACGGTCACGATCGGCGCGTCGTCGATCTCGTTCACGTCCAGCGTCACCGCCGGACCGCCGTGGACCTCGATCGTTTCGGTGCGCGTCGAGACCTTCGCATCGGGCGGGACCTCGATCCAGTCGAACCATTGCCCGTAGGCATTGGAGAATCCCCAGGCGACGGCCCCGTTGGAGCCCACCACCAGCGCCGGCAGGCCGGGCAGCGTCACGCCCGCCGCGCGCAGGCCGCCCGGTCCGGCACCGATCTGGAACTGCGCGCGGTACCAGATGCTGGGCACGCCCAGGCCCAGGTGCATGTCGTCGGCCAGGATCGCGCCGCCATGCGTGGAGCGGGAACCGGCGACCGCCCACTGGTTGCTGCCCAGGACCGGCAACTCTCCATTTGAGCGGGCGCTGGCCGGCGTGCCCGCCGGGATGCTGGCGGGTGCGCTGGCCGACGTGGCGGGCGTCGCCGGGGCGCGGGCCTGGCTCACGTCGAGCTGTTCCGGCGTCGGCATCGGCGGCGAGGGCAACTGGCTGCCGTCGAGCGCCGCGTCCCAGCGACCGCCGCGCGGGCTGAGCCAGTCGAAGAGCGCATCGCCGGCGTGCTCGCGCAGCGTCGCGCGGTCGAAGCCCGCCTCGAAGCTGCCGGACTGCAGCATGAAGTACATCTCCGAGATCACCAGCAAGGAGTCCACCGGCGTCCAGTCCTGCGGCCTGGCGCGCAGCAGCAGGTACTGCCAGGGGCGCATCGGCAACGCGTGGAGGCCGGCGTTGACGCCCTCCGTGTATGCGAGCAGCAGCAGCCGGTCCTCGCCGGACAGTCCTTCGAAGCGGTCGGTCAGCCGCGCGCGCAGGCGGTGGACGCGGCGGGCGCGGTCGCGCTCCAGCGCCTTGGCGCCGAACAGCGCGGACAGCTCGCCGGCCGCAGAACGGCGCGTCAGGTCCATCTCGAAGAAACGTTCCTGCGCATGCGCGAAACCCAGCCCGCGAGCGACGTCCAGTCGCGTGCGGCCCTCGACCACCAGCGTGCCCAGCGCGTCGCGGCCCAGGCTGACCGGCGCGCTCAGGCCGGGGATCTCGGCGTCGCCCTCCAGCTGCGGCAGGCTGGCGCGTACGCAGGCCCAGGTCGCGATGACCAGCGCCACCAGCAGGAACGGCAGCCCGACCAGGCTCCGCACGGTCCAGCGCCGCAGCGCGCTCTTTCCATTCATGTGCTCTCCTGCTCCGGGCCCTGATGGCGGCCTCGATGTCGGGTCCTGATTTCGGGCCGCGATTGTGCGTGCGCGCTGCAACAGCATTGCTACAGAGCTTCCCTAGAATCCCGCGCCATGCCCCGAGACGACCGCGACCATACCAAGCCTGTCCCCGCCCTGCCGGCGCTGCCTTCCCGCCGACGCTGGCTGACCGCCGCCGGCGCGCTGGGGTTGAGCGCGCTGAGCGCCTGCTCGACGCTCACCACCTCCTCGGCGACGCCGCCGGTCGTGGCAACACCCGACCCCGAACTGCCGACGCCCGTCACGCCCAAGCCCATTCCCAAGCCGCCGCGCGTGGGCCTGGCGCTGGGCGGCGGCGCGGCGCGCGGCTTCGCGCACATCGGCGTGATCCAGGTGATGGAGGAGAACGGCATCAAGGTCGACCTCGTCTGCGGCACGTCGGCCGGCAGCCTGGTCGGCGCGCTGTATGCGGCGGGTCGGACCGGCAAGGAACTGCAGACCGTCGCGGAGGCGATGGACGAGGGCGCCATCACCGACTGGACCTTCCCGATGCGCGGCCTGATCCGCGGCGAGGCGCTGGCGCGCTACGTCCGTCAGATGACGGGCAACCGCGGGCTGGAGCAGTTGCCGCTGCCGCTGGGCATCGTCGCGACGGACCTGGGCGACGGCTCGCCGATCCTGTTCCGGCAGGGCGACGTGGGCACCGCGGTGCGCGCGTCGAGCGCGGTGCCGGCGGTGTTCCAGCCGGTCAAGATCGGCAACCGCGAGTACGTGGACGGCGGCCTGGTCGCGCCAGTGCCGGTGCGTTTCGCCAAGCAGATGGGCGCCGAGTTCGTCATCGCCGTCGACATCGGCGAACCGCCCGATCCCAAGATCCCCGGCGACGCGATGCGCATGCTGCTGCAGACCTTCTCGATCATGGGCAAGTCGATCAACCAGTACGAGCTGCAGGGCGCGGACGTCGTGCTGCGGCCCAAGCTGGACGGCTTCAGCGGCTCGGACTTCACCACGCGCCGCCGCGCCATCGCGCTCGGGCGCGAGGTGGCAACGGCGATGCTGCCGGAGATCCGCAGGAAGATCGCGGCGAAGACGCGCTGAGCGCCGCCTTGGCACGGCCTCCGTGTCGCTGATCGGATCGGGGACGGTGGCGGACCGGGGCCGCCGTCGCACGGCTCAGAGCCGTTCGCCGCGCGCGCTCGCCTCGATCAGCTTGTCCAGGCGGGCGAGCTGCGTCTCGGGCTTCTTCGCGCTGAGGATGTGCCAGATGCTGGTGCGGCGGTAGCCGTCCGGCTGCGCCTGGAAGAACGCCCAGGCCTTGGCGTCGCGCATGAAGATGACCTCGTGCGACGGCGAGAGCTCGACCAGTTCCTTGGGTTGCTCGAACGCGTAGACGCGCGAGCGCTCTTCCTGCCGGCGCTCGAACGCCGCGAGGCCGGCGGGCTTCATCCGGCCTTCCTGGATCAGCGCCTCGGCGCGACCGATGTTCACGGCGCTCCAGATCGACACCGCCTTGCGCGGCGTGAAGCGGATCTTGTAGCGCTTGTCATCGATGCGGGTACGCACGCCATCGATCCAGCCGTGGCACAGCGCCTCGTCGACCGACTCGGGCCAGGCCAGGCTGGGCTCGCCGGTCGCGCGCTTGTGGAAGCCGACCAGGACCTCCGTGGCCGTGGCGGCATGCTCGTCGAGCCAGGCGCGGAACGCCGCGGCGCTGGCGAAGAAGATCGGGGTGCGGGTGGCCATGGGGCGCCAGTATGCCAACCCTCACCCCCGCCTCTCCCGCAGGCGAGGAGAGGCTGCATCGTCGGTGTCTGGATCTCCGTCGCCCGCGCGCGGCGAGGGCAGGAAGGCGGAGCGTTCGCGTTCAGGCGACCTTGAACACGGACACCACCTCGGACAGACGCTGCGCCTGCTCGCGCAGCGAGCCGGAGGCGGCGGTCGATTCCTCGACCAGCGCGGCGTTCTGCTGCGTCATCTGGTCCAGGTTCGCGACGGCCTGGTTGACTTGCGAAATGCCGTCGCGCTGCTCGATGGCAGCGGCGGAGATCTCGGCCATCAGGTCGGTGACGCGGCGCACGCCATGGACGATCTCGTCCATCGTGCGGCCCGCTTCGGCGACGTCCGACGAGCCGGCCTCGACCGTCTCCACCGAGCGGTTGATCAGCGTCTTGATTTCCTTGGCCGCCTCCGCGCTGCGCTGCGCCAGCGTGCGGACCTCCGACGCCACGACGGCGAAGCCCTTGCCGTGCTCGCCCGCGCGCGCCGCCTCGACGGCCGCGTTCAAGGCGAGGATGTTGGTCTGGAACGCGATGCCGTCGATGGTGCCGATGATGTCGGCGATGCGGATCGAGGAGGCGCTGATCTCCTGCATCCGCGACACGACCTGTCCGACAACGTGGCCGCCGCGCGTCGCCGCGGCGGCGGCGCTGTCGGCCAGCTGGTTGGCCTGCCGCGCCGTGTCGGCGGACTGGCCGACCGCGCCGGTCAGCTGTTCCATGCTCGACGCGGTCTCCTCCAGATTGGCCGCCGTCTGCTCGGTGCGCGCCGACAGGTCCTGGTTGCCGACGGCGATCTGCGACGAGGCGCTCGACACCGACTCCACGCCGTCGCGCACCTGCGCCACCACGGACTGCAGCTGACCGACCATGCGCATCAACGCGGTCTGCAATTGGGCCACCTCGTCGCGGCCTTGCACGCGCAGCGTGCGGGTCAGATCGCCCGCAGCGACCGCCTCGGCGATCACGACCGAGGCCGCCAGCGGCCGGGTGATCTTGCGGGTGATGGCCAGGCCCAGCGCCGCGCCGATCGCGACGGCCAGCAGGGTCATGCCGACGATCATCCACTGGCTGCGGGCGTAGATCCGGTCGCCCAGATCGTCGGCCGCGGCGGCGCCGGCGGTGTTGATCTCGACCAGATCGTCCACGGCCTTGCCCATGGCCTCGTACGTCGGCAGGCTGTCGACGGCGAGCAGGCGCCTGGCCGTGTCGTCCTCGCCGTGCAGCGCGGCCTCGACCAGCTTGACGTTGTCCGCCCGGTACGCGTCCCACAGGCCAAGGAGCTGCCGCAGCTTCTCGCCCTCGGCGGGCGACGACACCATCGGCTCGTAGGCCTTCAGCCGCTGTTCGATGCCCTGGCGGCCTTGCACGACCTTCTCGGCATAGGTGGCGCGTGCATTGCCCTCCGTCAGCAGGAGCCGGTACTCCCGGGTGCGCAGCCGCGTGACCTCCTGGTTGATCGACTGCGCGGCGCGGGACGAGGGCAGCCAGTTCGATGCCATGTCGGTGGCGGTGTCGTTGACGCGACCCAGCTGGAACAGGGCCAGGGCGCCCAGCAGCACGGTGATCAGGAGAACGCAGGAAAAGGCCAGGCTGAGCTTGGCGCCCACGGACAGGCGGTCGAGCATGAGGAACTCTTTGCAGGTGGAGGAACCCGCAAAAGAGGCGCGGGCATGCCGTTTGCAGCTATTTTCGTACGCGTACGTGATTAGCAATGATGCTTAACAACCAGGGTTCGTGAGTATTTAACGTGGTCCCCGGTGTGAGATAACGTACGCCGACAATAACCTTCAGAGACAGGAACGCCGTGCGAAACAACGATCAGGACCCCGACCGCGAGCGGCCCCGGCTGCGGCGCGGTCCGGCCGAGATGGCCGCGCTCAAGCGCGAGATGCTGGAGCGCGCGCGCAAGATCTACCGCGACGAAGGCGTCGAAGCGCTCAGCATGCGCCGGCTGGCGCATGAGCTCGGCATCTCGACGATGGCGATCTACAGCTACTTCGAGAGCAAGAAGGCGCTGCTGGACGGCCTGTGGATCGAGGTGTTCGAGTCGCTGACCGATGAACTGCTGGATGCATCCAAGGACCAGCGCGGGCCGCGCAAGGTGCTGGAGGCGCACACGCGCTGCCTGCTCGACTTCTGGGAGCGGCATCCGGAGCAGTTCCGCATGATCTACATGTCGCTGACGCAGACCGGCACGCTGGAGGAGATCGGCCAGGCCCAGCAGCCCGTGTACAACCGGCTGCTCGGGCTGATGCGGGAACGTGTCGCCGCCTGCGCGCCCGACGGCTTCGAGCCGGGTGAGGTCGCGATCCGCTCGATGTGCGACCAGATGTCGGTGCGGACCATGGGCTACCTGATGATGGTGATCGGCCTGCCGCGCTACCCGCTCTACGATCGGGAGGCGCTGCGCGAGTTCACCGTCCAGGGCGTGCTGCGCGACGTGGCGGACCAGTATGTGCGGTTCGCCGCAGGCGCCACCGTCCCCCCCGCGCCGGCCGCGTCATCGACGGCCGCGGACTGAAGCCCGCGGGCTCACGCGCCGGTCACGCGCCCATCACGCGGGCGCCTGGGCGATTGCCGGAGCACCGTCCCGGTGCCCGTGACGCCCCGTGGGGCGCGGCAGAAGAGGCGCCGCGCGGAGACTGCGGCGATCCCGATCCGTACAGGCGAAAAAAAGCCCAGCATGAAGCTGGGCTTGAAGGGCACTTGGGAAGCTTGACTTCCTTGGGTACCGAGGAGACAACCGATACGGCAACTCGTTCGCTCAGGCCGTGGCGCGCTTGGCGCTGCGGGTGGCGTTCTGGGTCGCCTTCACCGCCGTGTTGGTCACGGCGTTGAAGTTGGATTCCGCGATGTCGGTGGCTTGCTTGGCGGCCTTGTTCAGGGTTTCGTAAGCGTTGTTGGCCGCAGCGACCGCCGACTTCACCAAAGCAACAGCATTTTCCGTGCCAGCCGGTGCGTTCTTGGTCGCGTTGTCGACGACGGCGCCGAACTTGACCTGGGCGTCAGCCACTTGCGACTCGGCCAGCTTGACGAACTCCGAGGAGGTCGACGTCGCGATGTCGTACAGGTGGCGGCTGTAGGCGACGGCCTTTTCAGCCGACGGTTGCAGCAGCGCGGCCTGCAGGGCCCACAGCTCTTGCGGATCCTTGACCGTGATCGCCTGCTGGGCGGTTTCGGCGGCTTCGCCGAGCGCGGTCTTGGCGACCTGCAGGTTCAGCTCGACCAGCTTTTCATAGCCTTCGAAGGCCTTGGCGGTCAGGCCGAACCACGAGGCTTGCAGGTTCTTTTGTTGGTCGAGCACTTGGTCAGCAGTCAGCATGCGAAATCTCCTTAAGGAATGAGGTCAGCCGGGGAAAACGCGGCGGGCTGAGCGCCGTCGCCACACATTTGTTGCGGTGCAGCATGTAATCAGTATAGGACCGCGTCCGATGATTGCAAGCACTTTTTGTGCATTGCAGCAAAGTTCGGCCACCGGCGCTCTCACGACGCCCTGGACGCCTGCCGGAGCGGGGTTCCGGGCCCTCTGCTAGGGTTGGACCATGCTCGCCTTCCATTACGACCATTTGACGCTGGCGCTGCCGCCAGGTCACCGCTTCCCGCAATCCAAGTACCAGATGCTGCGCGAGCGGGTCGAGCGGAACCCGGGCGTGATGCGGCCCCAGGTGGCGGAAGCTGCCGGGACGGAGGCGCTGGCACTGGTCCACACGCCCGACTACATCGACGCGGTCCTGCACGGCACCCTGAGCGCGGCGGCGCAGCGCGAGATCGGCTTCCCCTGGGCGCCGGGGCTGCCGCGGCGCTCGATGTGCTCCGTGGGGGCGACCATCGCCGCGGCGTGCGCCGCCCTGGAGGAGGGCGTCGCCGCCAGCCTGGCGGGCGGCACGCACCATGCGTATGCGGACAAGGGCAGCGGCTTTTGCGTGTTCAACGACGTCGCCGTCGCGGCGCGGCTGATGCAGGCCGAATGGCACCGTCGACATCCCGGGGGGCGGGGACTGCGCGTGCTGGTCGTCGACCTGGACGTCCACCAGGGCAACGGCACGGCGAGCATCTTCCGCGACGACGACAGCGTGTTCACCCTCTCGATCCACGGCGACAAGAACTTCCCCTTCCGCAAGGAGTCCAGCGACCTGGACGTCGGCCTGCCCGACGCCTGCGGCGACGCGGTCTACCTCGACGCGCTGGAGGCGGCGCTCGCCGAGGTCTGGCGACGGATGGCGGACTGGCCGCCCGGGCTGGCCTTCTACCTTGCCGGCGCCGACCCGCACGAGGGCGACCGGCTCGGCCGCCTCAAGCTCAGTGCCGACGGCCTGCTGCGCCGCGACCACCTCGTGCTGGAGGCGCTGTTCGATCGCCGCATCCCGGTCGCGCTGAGCATGGCGGGCGGCTACGGCGAGGACCTGAACGTCACCGTCGA
Source organism: Roseateles sp. GW821-FHT09H11 (assembly GCF_059415845.1). NCBI lineage: Bacteria > Pseudomonadati > Pseudomonadota > Betaproteobacteria > Burkholderiales > Sphaerotilaceae > Roseateles > Roseateles sp. GW821-FHT09H11. Next base: position 283,281 of record NZ_JBWKOA010000003.1, read on the forward strand.
TGTGCAGATGCGGACGCTGGACGCCGCGGCGCGTGCATGGGAGCGCTGGCGGCACGCCGACTTGAATCGGACACCCGCCACGTCGACCGGCAGTAGCCCGCGCGACACCTGACCCCGCGCGGCGGTGGAAGAATCGGCGCATGACCGCCGACACCACCGCTTCCGCCGCCGAGGCCCGTCCGGCCCCCGAGCCGCGGGAGGCCTTCGCCCGCTTCCTGCCGGTCCCGACGCGCTGGATGGACAACGATCTCTACGGCCACCTGAACAACGTCGTCTACTACAGCCTGTTCGACACGGCGGTGAACCGCTATCTGATCGAGCAGGGCGCGCTGGACCTGCACCAGGGCGAGGTCATCGGCCTCGTCATCGAGACGCACTGCAACTTCTTCGCGTCGCTGGCCTTCCCGCAGCATGTGGAGGCCGGCTTGAGGGTGGCCAGGCGCGGCCGCTCCAGCGTCCGCTACGAGATCGGCCTGTTCGCCGACGGCGAGCCCTTGTGCGCGGCGCGCGGTCACTTCGTCCACGTGTATGTCGATCGCCAGACGCGACGCCCGGTGGCGCAACTGCCCGAGTCCTACGTGAAAGCGCTCAGCGCGCTGGAGATGCCATGACCTTCCCCGCTTCCTTCCCCGATCCCTTCGTCCCGCCCACGCCCGAGCAGTCCGCCGCCGTCGAGGCCGCGATCGTCACGCGGCATTCGATGCGCGCGTTCCTGCCGACGCCGGTGCCGCGCGCGCTGATCGAGGAGCTGCTGGCCGTCGCGGCCCGCGCGCCGTCGGGCACGAACACGCAGCCCTGGCAGGTCCACGTGCTGACGGGCGCGGCCAAGGACCGGCTGGTCACGCGCATCCAGGCGGCGTACGACGATCCCGAGGAACTCGCCACCCACGGCGAGGAGTACGCCTACTACCCGCGCGAGTGGATCTCGCCCTACATCGACCGCCGCCGCAAGGTCGGCTGGGACCTGTACGGCCTGCTGGGCATCACCAAGGGCGACAAGCTGCGCATGCACGAGCAGCACGGCCGCAACTACCGCTTCTTCGACGCGCCGGTCGGCCTGATGTTCACCATCGACCGCGTGATGCAGCAGGGCAGCTGGCTGGATTACGGCATGTTCCTGCAGAACCTCATGGTCGCCGCCCGCGGTCGCGGCCTGCACACCTGCCCGCAGGCGGCGTTCACCCAGTTCCACCGCGTGATCGCGGAGGAACTCGGCCTGTCGCCGCAACAGCAGCTGGTCTGCGGCATGTCCCTGGGCTACGCGGATCCGGCGGCCGTCGAGAACACGCTGGTCACCGAGCGCGATGCGGTCGCGTCGTTCACCCGCTTCCTCGAATGACCCGTCGGCGCTGAATCGCGCCAGCCGACGGCGAGGCACGACGGACTCGTGGGCGATCCGCGAGCGGGCGCGGCGCCCGTCCGGCCTACAGTTGGCGCTTCCCTGCAAGGAGATGCGCCCATGAGCAAGCCCAGCGTCCTGGTGGCCCGCAAGACCTTCGACGACATCGTCGACCGGCTGCGCCCGCACTTCGAGGTCGAGACCAACGACAGCGACACCGGCTGGTCGCAGGACGAGCTGATCCGGCGCCTGCAGGGCAAGTCCGGCGCATACATTGCCGGCGGCGACAAGATCGACGCGACGCTGCTCGACGCCTGTCCCGACCTGAAGGCCGTCTGCACGATGGCCGTCGGCTACAACAACATCGACGTGCCGGCCTGCACCGCGCGCGGGGTCGTCGTGACCAACGCGCCGGACGTGCTGACCGAGACCACCGCCGACTTCGGCTTCGCGCTGATGATGGCCACGGCCCGCCGCATCACCGAGAGCGAACACTTCCTGCGCCGCGGCGAATGGAAGCAATGGTCGGTGACGATGTTCGCCGGCGCCGACCTCCATGGCGCGACGCTGGGCGTGCTCGGCATGGGCCGCATCGGCGCGGCGATCGCGCGGCGCGGGCATCTCGGCTTCGGCATGCCGGTGCTGTATCACAACCGCTCGCGGCTGCCGGCGGACCAGGAAGGACCGCTGGGCGCGCAGTGGGTCGAGAAGGACGAGCTGCTGCAACGCGCCGACCACCTGGTCATCGTCGTGCCGTACAGCGCGTCCTCGCACCACCTGATCGGCCAGCGCGAGCTGCGCCTGATGAAGAAGACCGCGACGCTGACCAACATCGCGCGTGGCGGCGTCGTCGACGACGCGGCGCTGGCCGCCGAACTCCAGGCCGGCACCATCGCCGCCGCGGGCCTGGACGTGTTCGAAGGCGAACCGACGGTGCACCCGGCGCTGCTCGCCTGCACGAACGTCGTGCTCACGCCCCACATCGCCAGCGCCACGATCGCGACGCGTCGCGCGATGAGCGATCTGGCCGTGGACAACCTGATCGCCGCGCTGACCGGCGGCGTGCCGCCGACGGCGCTGAATCCCGAGGTGCTGAAGCGCTGAGAGAATCGGACGCATGTCCTTTCCCGACCTGCTGCAGCTGGCCCTCTCCGGGCTGATCCTGATCCTTCTCGTCGTGGTGCTGCTCACCCGGCGACGGACCTCGGACGGCGACACCGCGGCGGCGCTGGCGCCGCTGATGCAGCAGTCGGGCGAACGCATCGAACGCCTGGAGCGCGCGCTGCGCGACGAGCTCAGCCGCGGCAACGCCGGGCTGCGCCAGGAGACGCTGGCGACGCTGACGCAGTTCCAGCAGGCGCTGGCCCAGCAAGCGGCGCGCGCGCGTGAGGCGCAGGACGCCGCCGCGTCCCGCATGACGACGGCGCTGACCGAACAGCTGCAGGCGCTGGCGCAGCGCAACGAGGCCGGCCTGGCCGAGACGCGCCGCACCGTCGAGGCGCGCCTGCAGGCGATCCAGCAGGACAACGAGAAGAAGCTCGAGCAGATGCGGGCGACCGTCGATGAGAAGCTGCACGCCACGCTGGAGCATCGCCTGGGCGAGAGCTTCAAGCAGGTCGCGGAGCGGCTGGAGCAGGTCTACCGCGGCCTGGGCGAGATGCAGACGCTGGCGCGCGATGTCGGTTCGCTGAACCGCGTGCTGACCAACGTCAAGACGCGGGGCATCTTCGGCGAGGTGCAACTGGCGGCGCTGCTGGAGCAGGTCTTCACGCCCGAGCAGTTCGCCTCGAACGTCGAGACCGTGCCGGGCACCGGCGCCCGCGTCGAGTTCGCGCTCAAGCTGCCGGGCCAGCGCGACGACGGCCAGCCGATCTGGCTGCCGATCGACGCGAAGTTCCCGCGCGAGGACTACGAGCGCCTGCTCGACGCCCAGGAGCGCGCCGACGCCCCCGCGGCGGAACTGGCCGGCCGTGCGATCGAGACCCGGCTGCGGCTGGAGGCGAAGAGCATCCGGGAGAAGTACCTCGGCCCGCCGCACACGACCGACTTCGCGTTGCTCTTCGTGCCCACCGAGGGCCTGTACGCCGAGGCGCTGCGCCGTCCCGGCCTGAGCGAGGCCCTGCAGCGCGAGCACAAGGTGATGCTGGTCGGCCCGACGACCCTGCTGGCGACGCTGTCCAGCCTGCAGATGGGCTTCCGCACGCTGGCCCTGGAGAAGCGCTCCGCGGAGGTGTGGGACGTGCTGCGTGCCGTCAAGACGGAGTTCGGCAAGTTCGGCGACGTGCTGGCCAAGACGAAGAAGAAGCTCGACGAGGCCAGCAACAACATCGAACTCGCCGAGCGGCGCACCCGCGTCATGACCCGCGAGCTGAAGTCCGTCGAGGCCCTGCCCGAGGACCAGGCCGCGCGCGTGCTGAAGCTGGGGGCCGGTGCCGTGGGCGACGCCGGCATCGGTACCGGAGGCGATGCCGAGCTCGAGGACGAAGGCGCCGCGGGATGAACGATGACGCGTCGGCGGCGAAGGGCTACACCGGGCTGAGCGCCGGTTTCGTGGCCGTGATCGCGTCACTCGTCGCGGTGCATGCCTGCATGGCGACGACGCGCGTCGCGGCCACGCTGTGGGTGTTGCACCAGGGCTACGGCGGCGGTTTCGTCGGCGTGCTGCTCAGCCTGTTCGCCGTCGCGCCGCTGGGCTTGTCGCTCTGGGCCGGCCGGCTGGCGGACCGCCACGGCTTCCATCGCCCGGTGGGCATCGGCGTGGCGATGGCCTTCGCCGGCGCGGTGCTGGCGCTGGTCGCGCAGGTGCTGGGCTGGATCTGGCTGCTGGCGTTGGGCTGTCTGCTGTGCGGCGGCGCGGTGGCGGTCGCGGCCGTGGCGATCCAGCGCGAGGCGGGCTTGATGGCGCGCGACGCCTCGCAGCTCAAGCGCGTGTTCAGCTGGGTGGCGCTCGGTCCGGCGCTGTCCAATGCGTTCGCGCCGGTCATCACCGGCATCGTCATCGACACGGCCGGATTCACGGCCGCGCTGGTGCTGTCGACGCTGTTGCCGCTCGCGGCCTGGGCGATCGCGTGCCGCGTGCCGCGTCATGCGCCCGCGCCCGCCGCCGTCGGCGTCAAACCGCGGCCTGCATGGGACCTGCTGAAGGACCGCGGCCTGCGCAACCTGCTGATCGTCAACGTCGCGATGTCGTCGTGCTGGGACGCCCACAGCTTCGTCGTGCCTGTCGTGGGCCATGCGAAGGGGCTGTCGGCGTCGAGCATCGGCCTGGTGCTGGGCAGCTTCGCGGCGGCGGCGACGCTGGTCCGCCTGGCCATCGTGCGCTGGGCCGACCGGATCGACGACGTGAAGGCGTTGCGCCTCGCGATGGCGGTCGCGACCTTCACGCTCATCGTCTATGCGTGGCTGCCGGGCACGCTCGGGCTGATGCTCGGTTCGGCGGTGCTGGGACTGGCGCTCGGCGCGGTGCAGCCGATGGTGCTCGCGACGATGCATCAGGTGACGCCGCCGGACCGCCACGGTCAGGCGCTCGGGTTGCGGATGCTGGCGGCCAACGGCGCGACCGTGGCAATGCCGCTGGGCTTCGGCGTGCTGGCCGCGGCGAGCGTCGCGGCCGCGCCGCTGTGGCTGATGGCGTCGGTGCTGGTCGGCGCGCAATGGGCCGCGCGCCAGATCGAGGCCCCTCCGCGCTGAACGTTCAGCCGCCCGGCGCGATGGCGACCTGCCGGCGCGCTTCCCTGTGCTTCATGGCGACGTACTCATCGAGCGACTGCTCGTGGAGCTGACGGGCATAACGCTCGGTGGCCGCGAACCAGTCGCGCAGTCGCCGGTCGAGCCGCTGCTCGGGCGGCACGGGCAGCGTGTCGAGGTAGGACTCGATCGCCAGGAAGTAGCGCATCGTGTTGCGCTCCGCGATGCCCTGGATGCCGCCGACATAACGGGGCCGGCCCTCGTCGTCGCGTCCGACCACGGTGAAGCCGACCTTGTCGCGACCTGACGTGGAGAGGTAGGCGCTGGTGGCCACCCGCGCCGCGAGGTTGTTCATGTAGGCATAGCGCAGCCGCACGAACGAGCGCTTCGCGTCGATCGGCACCGCCTCCAGCGTCAGCCGGTAGTGGCTGGTGCCCATCGGGCCCTTGTTCGCGCTCATCTCGACGAGCAGGTACTGCGGCTGCGCCGCCAGCACCTGGAAGCGGAAGTCGAGCGCGTAGGCGTCCTCGATGGGCTGATCGAACTTGCGGCCGACGGCCATGTGCAGCGTCGCGCCGGGTGCCGGGTCGTCCTCGACCGCGCAGCGCTTGACGTTGGCCGGCAGCGTCAGCAGGTCGCACCAGGCGTCGGCGTTGCGCAGCGCGCCGGACAGCGTGCCGAACGGATGCTGGACCACCGCATGCATCTCGCCGGTGGGGCGCTCGGTGCTGTCGGCGGAATTCAGCACGATCGGCTTCTGGAACGGACTCTTCGCGAGCTGCGGCGCCATCTGCTCGTACTGCGCGCGCAGGCCCGCGCCCTGCTCGGCGGAGACCTCGGTCGCGATCAGCAGCAGCGCCAGCAGCACCGCGGCGTGGGACAGCCAGAACATCGGACCATGGTGCGGCGCCGCCGGCTTCCGAGGCCGGTCGTGATGGCCGAAGGACGAATGGGGAAGGATCGAACGCATGGCGAACTCCTCGCGCGGTCGAGGGACCGTTCTTCCAGCTTAGGCGGGCGAGCGGCGTTCCCGGGTCGGCGCGCGGAGGCCGGCGCTGTCGGAGAACGCCGCGTCGCGGGCCTCAGGCCAATTCGGTGGGCGGCGCTGCGGCAGCGTGCAGGGCCGCTGCCCGTTCGACTTCCTTGTCCAGGCGATGCGCTCGGGTGATCAAGCGCGCGCTGCGCTTGTGGATCAGGTCTTGAATCACAGGGTCGGGCTCGGGATCGATGGCAAAGGGCTCTGCTTCGGGGCGAGGCGCCAAGGCCGGCGCCTGACCCGCCGGCCACAGCGCCGTCCAGACGGCGGAAGGGAGCATCAGATCGTCATCCACCGCGCAGCGTGCCAGCGCCAGCAGCTTCGTCAGCTCGGGCGTTGGCCGGCCCGTCGTCGCGGATCGATCCACCTGGCTCGGCGTCGCGGGATCCTGGCCGGCGCGCTGGCACTGGGCCAGCAGACGCAGGGCCTGCACGGTGTCCGCCGACGACGCACGTTCCGCCAGGAACGCCGCGAGACGCGCCGGATCGAAGCGCAACGCAAGCAGGGCGTCCGGCAGCGAGGGGTCTTCCAGCTTGCCGGCACCCATGCGATCCAGCAGACCGCGCGTGACCAGGACCTCGCCCATCAGAAACGCCGGCCCGTCGTCTCCTGTGCTTGCAGCCGGGCGATGCAGTGCGTGGCGCGCGTTCCACCACGCGAGCAGCGGCTCCGCATGCTGGCCGCCGCTGAGGATGAAGCTGCGTCCGTCCTCGACCACCTTGGGCGTGGCTCGCACGGACTCACCGTCCAGGGTCAGCATCAAGGTGCCGCCAGGCTGTCGGTGTCGCAGATCGTCGCCCGGTCCCAGCACCAGCTTGCGGCCTGCGGCTGAACCTTCTCCGCTGCCGATCGCGTTGGTGCGGACGCTGGCCGACAGGCCGGGCCGGTCGAATCCTTGCGGTCCTGCCGCGGCGCGGAGGAAGCGTGGTCCGAAAGGTTCGAACACGTCGTTGTCCATGTAGCAGCTGACGAGGCTGATGTGATCCGGCAAGGCCGGCATCTCCAGCCCGTCTTCCTTCGACAGCGTCCTGACGGCCTCGACCGCCACCGCGGCCAGCGCCTCGGGGTCGCGACCGGACAGGCGCATGCCGCCGGTGGCGGGGTTGACGGATGAGCCGCCCCGCAGCACCACGCGCAGCGAGGGCGGACGGCTCGACGCCCAGGGCGCGACATGCGGGGCCGGCAGCACGCGGCTCTGGCCTGCGGCGTCGATCTGCAAGGCGCGCACGCGGGGCAAGTCCTGGCACTTGACGTCCGGGATGAGGTAGGGCGAGAACTGCACGATGTACACGCGCTCGTGCTTCGCGGCGATCGGCGAACCCCCGGTGGACGTGTCCGCGCCATAGAGGTTGATCGGCGCCCAGTTGGCGACGTGCCGCTGCGGGGGGCGGCCAGGACACAGGAGCGAACGCAGTTCCCGGAGGTGGTGGCGCGGAAAACACCACAAGTCCCGGGCGGGATTGAACCGGCCGACGACGAGCTTGCTGGTCTGCAGGACGTCGCCGTCCAGCGCGAGCCGGGGAGGCAGGGGCCAGTAGGTGTCGCCCACGTCCATCGGAGCGTTTTGGAGTCGTTTCAGCAGATGCAGCGTGCCGGCGGCGAGCCGTTCCAGCCGAGGCAGGCCGGTGCCGTCCGCGCCAGGCACGCGCGGGCGGAACCGGAGCTCGGTGGCGCGTCCAGGGTCTCCCCCTGTCAACCGGGCGAGCCCGGCGTCGAGATCGACCGCGCAGCGGCAATCCGGACCCAGGTAGTCGACGAGCGCTGCCAGGCGGGGACAGTCCTTGAGCGCGACGGATCCGGGCGCGGGCGAGGCCGGCTCCAACAGGGCGTCCGCGGGGTCGGCGGAGGCGGGGGTGAGGGAAGGCAAGGAAAGCAATCGAAGCTCCGAACGTTTTGGCGGGCCGGCTGAGTGGTGCTTTCCCTGCCGATGGACACTGAGTCGCGGTGTTGGGCGGTGCAGATCGTTGGCCTAGGATGGTCGCCAACCCGGCGATGTCCGGGACAGGAGCCGCACAAGATGTTGGGAACGCGCCGGACACCGACGCGGCGTCGATGCGCGCCGACACGAGCCTTCGGACAGCGAACGGCGGCGTGGGTGATTGCCGGCGCGGCGCTCGTGGCGTTCGCCTCGGGCGTGCGCGCGCAGGAGGAGGCGTCCGGCAGCGCGGCCACCGAGGACGTGGATCCGCAGGACGCCCTGGCGGGCGGGCTCAGTGCGGAGGAGGCGCGTCGACTGCTCGCCGAGCCGCTGCCCGATGCGCCGGATGCGCGTTATGCGCTGCTCCAACGGCAATGGCCGGCCGCGCGACGGATCGAGGACCGCGCCCGCCAGATCGAGATCGCCCGGGCGCTGATGACGCTGGGCCGCGGGCGGCCCGACGGCGAGGGCTGGATCCGGCTCTACCTGATCACCGAATACACCTGGGGCAGCTCCGGCGCCGCGCTGGCGGCCTGTGAGCCGCTGCTGGCCGACCGGCAGCTCAGCCCGGCCGTGCGAGCGGGCGTCGCGCTGCGCCAGACCTACTTCCTGGCCAACGGGGGCCAGGATCGCAACGTGATGCTGCGGGCCTGGAGCCGCGCCGACGCGCTGGCGGCGGAGGCGCTCAAGCAGCAGCCCGCGCTGCCGCTGACGATCGACCGGCTGCAGGTGCGCTCGGAGGTCGAACGCCTGACCGGCGACGGCGCTGCGGCGGTCGCGACCCTGCGCCAGGCCGTCGCGCGCTCGCGGGAACTGGTCCGCAGCGACCGCGAGCAGCGCGTCACTGCGGAGACGATGCGGCAATCGCAAGGCTGGCTCGACGGCTCTCAGGGGATGCTGGTCTATGCACTGGTCGCGCAGGGGCGCACGCGCGAGGCGGCCGACATCGCGCAGGACAACCTCGCCCTGTGGCGGGCCGGTCAGCTGGAGGAGGGCCCCGGCGCCCGCTGGCACTACCGCGCCGCGACGGCGCTCAACGCCTCGCAGCAGCACGAGGAGGCGCTGGCCGCCGCTCGGCAGTCCGAGGCGATGCTCGCCAAGGCGAATGCGTCGGCGGCGAGCCAGACGCGCTGGCTCGCGCGCCAGGAGATCGTCCGGGCGTTGCTCGGCCTCAAGCGCTGGGTCGAGGCCGATCAGGCCTATCGCCAGTTCCTCGACGAGCTCGGCGGCGACGGCGTCGCGCGCAGCCGGGCGCAGGACAACCGGCTGAGCGCGCTGCTGGCGGCCAAGGCCGGCCGGCTGGACGAGGCGCTGGAGACGGCCGAGCGGACGCTGCGCTACCGCACGCGGATCTACGGACAGGACCATCCGCAGACGCGCGAGAGCGCCGGCGTGCGCGCGGTCGTGCGGCTGCTGCGCGGCGACACAGGCGGCGCGATGAGCGACTACGAGCAGCTCTTCGTCGCGACGCTGGACCGCAGCGACGGCTGGGTGGACCTGGACGCGCGCGGCTTCCGGGGCTTCGTGCTGGGACTGGCCTTCGACGAATTCCTCGCGCATGTGGCGCGGCGCGCGATCGCAGGCGAGACGCCGCCGCCGGCGATGGTCGACCGCGCGTTGCAGATCGCCGACCGGCGCAAGCTGGGCAGCACGCAACGCGCGTTGGCCGACAGCACCGCGCGGATGCTGGCGGCGACGCCGCAATTGCGGGGATGGCTCGATGAGGAGCAGACGCTGCGCAAGGCCGCGTCCGGGCAGTACAGCCAGGTGGCCGCGTTGATCGCGGACGAGGACAAGCTGCGCAAGGAGTTGTCGAGCGAGGCCTTCAAGGCGCTGCCGAAGGAACAGCGCAAGCCGCGCGAGGACGCGCTGAAGGCGCTGCGCCAGCAGCTGCAGGCGCAGCAGGGCGTGGCCGCCACGGCGCGCGAGGCGCTCGCGGCGCACCGGCAGAAGCTGGCCGCGGCCTATCCCGCGTACGCGGACCTGATCACGCCGGCGACGCCCGGCGCGGCCGCGCTGAGCGGCCGCCTGCGCGCGGGCGAGGGCCTGCTGGTCGTGCACGCGCTCGATGAACAGACGCTGGTCTGGCTGCTGCGCGCCGATGCGCCGGCGCAGTTCCGCGCGGTGCCGGAGGGCGCTGCCGCGCTGGCCCGGCGCGTGAAGGCGCTGCGTCAGCGGCTCGACCTCAGCGCGATGCCGGCCGGGCGCGAGACACCGCTCGCACAAGCGTTGCCGGAGCTGCACGCGCTCCATCGCGAACTGCTGGCCCCTCTCGACCGGCAGGGGCTCCAGACGCTGATCGTCGCGGGCGATGGACCGCTGGCGGGGCTGCCGCTCGCGGCGCTCGTGACCGAGACGCCCTCCGCCGGACGGCCCGCCGCCTGGTTGTTGCGGCAGCACGCGGTGGTGCAGCTGCCGTCGGGCGCCTCGCTGCAGGCGCTGCGCCGTGCCGGCCCGCTGGCGGCGGCGCCGAAGGCGCTCCTCGGGTTCGGCGATCCGGCGTTCGATCGCGGTGCCGCCTCGCAGACATCGCGGGTTTCGCAGACCCGGCAGGCCAAGCCCGGGGTCGACGCCCGCCCTCTGCTCGCCCCGACACCCACGCGCGCCGCCGGCAGCTACGACGCGCAGCTCGGCTTCCGTTATGCCGACATTCCGCCGCTGCCGGAGACGCGCGCGGAGCTGCTCGCGATCGCGCGCACGCTGGGCGCCGATCCGGTCGCCGATCTGCGCCTGGGCGCCGCCGCGACACGCACCGCCGTGCTGACGACGCCGCTGGCCGATCGGCGCGTCCTGGCCTTCGCGACGCACGGCCTGATGCCGGGCGAGCTGCCGGGCATCTCGAAGCCGGCGCTGGCGCTGGCGGCCGAGGCGGACGACGCCGCCTCGCCCCTGCTCGAGCTCGACGACGTGCTGACGCTGCGCATGAACGCGCAGTGGGTGCTGCTGTCGGCCTGCAACACGGCGGCCGGCGAGCAGGGCGGCGCGGCGATGTCGGGGCTGGTGCGCGGCTTCTTCTTCGCCGGCGCGCGGTCGGTGCTGGCGACGCATTGGGCGGTGGAGTCCGCGTCCGCCGCCGCGCTGACCACCACCGCGCTGCAGCCGGCCGAGACGCGCGCCGGTGGCCTGCGTCAGGCGCAGCTCCGGCTCGCCGACGGCCAGGAGGGGCAGGGGCGCTGGACGCATCCGTACTACTGGGCGGCCTACGCGCTGTTCGGCGACCCGGCGCAGTGATGATGTCGGCCGCCGCATTCACCCGCGATGAACACACCATGACCACAACGATGACACACGTGATGAGGGATGCCGCGCTGATCGCGGCGGTGACGATGGTCTCGCTGGCCGCGCGGGCGCAGGCCTGCGAGGTCGCCGCGCTGGCGGGCGACGCGACGTGCATCGTCTCGGGCCAGGCGCGGCCGCTGAAGCTCGGCGAGTCGGTGGGCGAGGGCGCCCAGCTGCGCACCGGCGACAGCGGCCGCGTGCGGCTGCGCTGCCCGGACGGATCGAGCCTGGTCGTCGGCGACCGCAGCCAGCTGACGCTGACGAAGCTGAACCTCGGCGCCGGAGGCACACCGGGCTATGCGGACGGCGCGCGCGATGTGTCGCTGCTGTTGGAACGCGGCCTGCTGGGGCAGAAGGTCACGCCATCCGGTTCGGGCAAGTGGGAGGTCCGCACGCCGTCGGCGGTGACGGCGGTTCGCGGCACGGAGTTCCTCGTGGAGGTCGGCGACAACGAGCAGACCTCGGTGCACGTGCAGTCCGGGCAGGTCGCCGTGCTGCCGGGACCGCGCGCCGCGGGCCGCACCCGCGGACTGGGCGCGCAGTTGCCGGTCGTCGTCGACCGCGCCGGCGGCACGGAATGCGACGTGTCGCAAGGCTGTGCCGCCGCGACGCCATGGCCGGCGGACAAGGTGCGTGCAGTGCTGGATCGCCTGGCGGGGGTCTGATGCGCTGGCCCTCGCGTTGGGCATGGGCCCAGATGATCGTCGCGCTGCTGGTCACGGCGGCGGTGGCGATGCTGTGGCTCTCGCGCTTGCAGGCGGGGCCGCTGGCGCGCCTGGACGGGCTCGTGCAGGACGCGCAGGCGCAATGGCGCGGCAGGTTGGCGCCGGGCACGGCCTACCCGATCACGCTGGTGCGTTTCGACGACGCCAGCGCCGCGCGCTTCGGCGGCATGGCGCCTGGCCGCCCACTGCTGGCCGACGCGATCACGCGGCTGCAGGCGGCCCAGCCGCGTCTGATCGCCGTCGACATGCTGCTGCTGGACGCGAAGCCGGACAGCGACGCGGTGCTCGCGGCCGCGATGCGCGGCGGCGCGCCGGTGCTGCTGCCGTTCGCGATGCCGCCGGGCACCGGTGGGATCGGCGGCAACGGCGGCGGCGTGGGCGTTGCCGCCGGTGGCGCTTCCGCGCCCTCCGGAGGTGTTCCGTCGGGCCTGCTCGCGCAGGCCTTCATGCGCGCCGAAGGGATGCCGCGCAGCGCACTGCTGCCCGAGCGCGCCGATGCGCCACCGGAGCCGCTGCTGTCGGCGGCGAAGTCGCTCGGCCATGTCCAGGCCGAGCGCGACGTCGACGGCACCCTGCGTCATGACCTGCCGGCCTTGCCGCTGGACGGCGAGGTCTATCCGTCGCTGGCCGTGCGCATCGCCGGCGATGCGATGCGCCAGCCGTGGTCCGAGGCTACGCTGCGCTGGAGCCGCGACCTGCGCTGGGGCTCGTTGCGGGTGCCGCTGGATCTGCTGTCGCGGCAGGGCGTCAACTACTACGGTCCGGCGGGCACCTTCCCGTCGGTGACGGTGGCGGACCTCGTCGACGGCAAGGTGCCCGAGGAGGCGCTGCGCAACCGCATCGTGATCATCGGTGTGTCGGCACTCGGCGCCGGCGACCATTTCCCGAGTCCCTTCGACGCCGGCCTGCCCGGCGTGGAGCGGCTCGCCACCGTCGTCGACAACATCCTCACCGGCCGCACGCTGACGCGGCCGTCGTGGGCGTCGCTCGCCGAGCTGGCCGCGCTGCTGGTGCTGCCGCTGCTGTGCGCGTTGCTGCTGGCGCGCGGATCGCTGTGGCGAGGGCTGCCGGTCGTGGCGCTGCTCGTCGGCGGCGGCCTCTACGGCGCGCAGTGGGCCTTCGAGGAAGAACACCTCGTCCTGGCGCTGGCCTATCCGCTGCTGGCGGTGGCTGCGGCGAGCCTGGCCGCGTTGACGTTGCGGGCCCTCGCGGATCAGTCCCGCCGGCGCGAGGCGCTCAAGCGCCTGACCGTGAGCGAGGAGCGTTACGCGCTGGCCGCGCTGGGCGCGAACGATGGGTTGTGGGACTGGGACATCGCCGCGGACCGGCTCGACGTGTCGGCGCGATGGCTCGCCTTGATGGGTGATGCCAGGGCGCCTGACGAGGAGCCCGGTGGCGGCACGAAGCGGCGTTTCTGGCGTCGAGCGGCCAAGACTGCGGCGCAGGACATGACGCGCGGCAGCATCGAGCGCTTCACGCGTCCGCTGGACGAGCCGGCGGCGGGGCTGTTCCGCGCCGATCTCGACGCGCACCTGCAAGGCCGCAGTTTCCAGTTCCACCATGTGCTGCACTTCGAGCAGGGCGGTCAGACGCGCGCATTGCTGGCACGTGGCGTGGCGGTGCGCCAGGACGGCCGGCCGGTGCGCATGGCCGGCTCGCTGACCGACATCAGCGAGAACGAACGCCTGCAGGCCCAGGTCGCGCACGAGGCGCTGCACGACCGGCTCACGGGACTGCCGAATCGCGCGTTGTTCGTGGAGCTGGTGGCGCAGCGGCTGGCCAACCCGACGCCCGGCGTGCCGATCGGCGTCGCGCTGGTGGGCCTGGACGATTTCCGCGCGTTCAACGAGCGTCACGGCCTGCTGGCCGGCGATGCCGTGCTGATCGAGAGCGCGCGTCGACTGGTCGGTGGAACGGGACGGACGGCCCGCGCCGGACGCGTGGTCGCGCGGCTGGGCGCGGACCAGTTCGGCCTGCTCTTCGAGGCTCGCATCGAGGCCGGCGCGCTCGTCGATCGCGTGCCCGAGTGGGCGCTGGCCCGCATCGAGGAGCCCTTCCTGTTCGAGGCCCTCGACGCTGGTCTGGGCGCGGAAGCGACGGCAGCCACGGCGGCGTCGCCGGGCGGTCCGATCGCGCGCACCGGGGCCCATCGCCTGACCGCCTGCGCGGGCTGGGCGTTCACGGGGCAGGGCAACTTCAGTCCCGACGACTTGATGTCCGCTGCGGAGAGCGCGCTGGCGCGCGCCAAGGCGGCCGGCGCCGGCCACGCGCGCCTGTTCGATCCCGCGCAGCAATTGGTCGAGCAGTCGCGGCGCTGGGTGAAGGAGAACATCGCGCGCGGTCTCGAAGCGGGCGAGTTCCAGCTCCACTACCAGCCCTTCGTGAGGCTGTCAGACCGCGCGCTGCTCGGCTTCGAGGCCCTGATCCGCTGGAAGCATCCGACGCGCGGCATGGTGATGCCCGGGGACTTCATTCCCGTGGCCGAGGAGAGCGGCCAGATCGTCGAGATCGGCCGCTGGACGCTGATCGAGGCGGCCCTGCAGCTGCGACGCTGGCGCGAGATCGGCTTCAAGGGCGAGATCGCGGTCAACGTGTCGGGCGTTCAGCTGGAGCGGGACGACGAACTGCTCAACGACGCGCGCGAGACGCTCAAGGCGCTCGGCGACGTGCCGGCCGCGCAGCTCAAGCTCGAGGTGACGGAGAGCATGGCGATGGCCAATCCGCAGCGCAGCGCCGAGGTGCTGCAGGAGCTGGCGCGGATGGGCTTCAAGCTGTCGATCGACGACTTCGGGACGGGGTACTCGTCACTGGCCTACCTGCACCGCTTCCCGTTCGACACGCTGAAGATCGACCGGAGCTTCGTGATGCGGCTGGGCGCCGGTCGCGAGTCCCGCGAAATCGTGCGAACGATCGTCGGTCTCGCCGACGCGCTCGGCAAGCAGACCTTGGCCGAGGGCGTCGAGGAGGAGGCGCAGGCCGCGCTGCTGGAGGAGCTCGGCGTACAGGTGGCGCAGGGCTGGCTGTTCGCCAAGGCGCTGCCGGCCGAGGACGCGAAGCGGCTCATCCAGACGGTGCCGTGGAAGAAGCCGCCGGGCTGATCCCGAAGCCGACGTCGAGGCCGGCCCGGGGGCATGCTGACGCGGCGAGCGTCAGGCCATGCCTTGATGCCTCAGCAGCGCATCGATGCGCGGCTCGCGACCGCGGAAGGCCTTGAAGTTGTCCATCGCGTCGCGCACGCTGCCCATGGACAGGATCTCGTCGAGGTAGCGTCGGCCCGTCGCCGGGTTGAACACGCCTTCTTCCTCGAACGCGCTCCAGCAGTCGGCCGAGAGCACCTCCGCCCACTTGTAGCTGTAGTAGCCCGCCGCATACCCGCCAGCGAAGATGTGCGAGAAGCTGTGCTGGAAGCGGTTGAACGCTGGCGGCGGCAGCACGGCGACCTCGCCGCGCACCTCGTCCAGCAGTTCCTGCACGCGCGTCTCCGCGCCCGGCTCCGCATGCAGGCGCATGTCGAAGAGCGAGAACTCGATCTGGCGCAGCGTCTGCAGCCCGGCCTGGAAGTTCTTCGCCGCCAGCATCTTGTCGAACAACGCGCGCGGCAGCGGTTCGCCGGTGTCCACGTGCGCGGAAAGCTGCTGGATCACTTCCCACTCCCAGCAGAAGTTCTCCATGAACTGGCTCGGCAGTTCGACGGCGTCCCACTCGACGCCCGAGATGCCCGACACGCCCAGCTCAGCGACCCGCGTGAGGAGGTGGTGCAGGCCGTGGCCGCATTCGTGGAAGAGCGTCGTGACGTCGTCGTGTGTCAGCAGCGCCGGCTTGCCGTCGGCGCCCTGCGGGAAGTTGCACACCAGGTGCGCGACGGGGATCTGCTCGGCGCCCGTGCCCGCCAGGTCCGGCCGCGCCCAGCGGCTGCGGACCTCGTCCATCCAGGCGCCGGGTCGCTTGCCCGTGCGCGCATAGAGGTCGAGGTAAACCTGCCCGATCAGGCGTCCGTCGCGGCGCAGCTCGCAGAACTGCACCGACTCGTGCCACACCGATGCCTTCGCCGGCACCAGCTGCACGCCGAACAGGCGGTCGACGATGCGGAACAATCCGTCCAGGACGCGGGGCAGGGTCAGGTATTGCCGCACCTCCTGGTCGGAGAACGCGTAGCGCGCCTCCTTCAGCTTCTCGGACACGAACGGCAGGTCCCAGGCCTGCAGGTCGTCCATGCGCAGCGCGGCCTTGGCGAAGTCGCGCAGTTCGTCGAGATCGCGCTGCGCATACGGACGGGCACGGCCGGCCAGGTCGCGCAGGAACTCCAGCACCTGCGCGGGCGAGGTCGCCATCTTGGGCACGAGCGAGGCCTCGGCGAAGCTGGCAAAGCCCAGCAGGCGGGCTTCCTCCTGGCGCAGCATCAGCAGTTCCTGCATCAGCGGGCCGTTGTCCCAGTCCGGCTTGTCGCCGAGTTCGCTGGCGCGCGTCACGTAGGCCCGGTACAGCCGCTCGCGCAGCGCGCGGTCCTCGGCGTACTGCATCACCGGCATGTAGACGGGGAAATGCAGCGTCAGCTTGTGCGTGTCCGGATCGGTGCTGCCGTCCTTCTCCGCCGCGGCGCGCGCGTTGGCGATCACGTCGGCGGGGACGCCTTTCAGCTCCGACGCCTTCGCGAGGTAGCTCCAACCGTCGGTGGCGTCCATCACGTGCTCGGAAAAGGCCTGGCCGAGTTCGGCGCTGCGTTCCTGGATCTTCGCGAAGCGTTCCTTGGCCTCGCCCTGCAGCTCGGCGCCGGACAGCACGAAGTCGCGGATGGCGTGCTTCAGCAGCTGGGCGCGCTCGGGCGTCAGGTCGGGCAGGGCGGCGATGGCCTTGTACTTGGCGTAGAGCGCCTCGTTGGCGCCGAGCGCCGTGTAGAACTCGGTGACCGCCGGCAGCATCGCGTTGTAGGCCTCGCGCAGCGCCGGCGTGTTGGCGACCGCGTTCAGGTGGCCCACGGCGCCCCAGGCGGTGCCCAGGCGCTCGGAGGCCACGTTCAGCGTGCGGGACAGGAAGTCGTAGTCGGCGGGAGCGTCGGCGGCCGTGACCTGGTCGAGCGCTTTCTGGGCCTCGGCCAGCAACTCGGCGATGGCGGGCTGGATGTGCGAAGGATCGATCGCGGCGAAATCGGGCAGCGGCGCGGTGGAGAGCAGGGGGTTCGCGGCAGGAGATGCGGCGGCTGGCGCGGCGGCGGTGGAGTCGGTCATGCAGGCCTCGTGAGTCTGACGAAATGCCGGGACAGTGTCTCAGCCTTTCGCGCGCGGATGCGCGGGAGGTTTCTATCGTGGGGGCGGCGTCCGGGCTATCAAGCCGGACCGGCCGCGCACGAGATCTGCATTCTCTGCCTCAGAACGTCTCCCAGTCGCCATCGTCGGCCGCCGGCGCGGGCCGGGGCGGCGGCGGGGCGACCGGCGCTGAGGGCTTCGGGGACGACTTCGGCAGCGGCTTCGGTGCGGCGGCCGACGACGCGGGGGAGCGCTTCGGCGATGGGGCTGCCTTCTGCACCGCGTTCGGCGCGCCGGACTTCAGGGCCTTCGAGGGCGCCGCAGGTGACGCGGCGGCGGACGTCGGTCGGGGTGCCGCCGCGGACTTCACAGGCCGGGCGACCGATGCCGTCCCGTCCGTGCCCAGGCGGAAGACCGACACGATCTCGGTGAGCCGGTGCGCCTGGTCCTTGAGGCTCTCCGCGGCGGCGGCCGATTCCTCGACCAGCGCCGCGTTCTGCTGCGTCATCCGGTCCAGTTGCACGACGGCGTCGTTGACCTGCGCGATGCCGCTGCTCTGCTCGGTGGACGCGGCGGTGATCTCGCCGATGATGTCGGTCACCCGCTGCACGCTGCCCACGATGTCGCTCATCGACTCGCCCGCCGCCTGCACCAGCCGCGAACCGGCCTCGACGCTGGTGACGCTCGCGCCGATCAGCGTCTTGATCTCTTTGGCCGCCTCGGCGCTGCGCTGCGCCAGCGAGCGCACTTCGCTCGCGACCACGGCGAAACCGCGGCCCTGCTCGCCGGCTCGCGCGGCTTCCACCGCCGCGTTCAGCGCCAGGATGTTGGTCTGGAACGCGATGCCGTCGATGGTGCCGATGATGTCGTTGATCTTCCTGGAGCTCGCGGTGATCTCGTCCATGGTCGAGACCACCTGGCCGACGACCTCGCCGCCGCGCGCCGCGGCGCTGGAGGCGCTTGACGCGAGCTGGTTGGCCGTCTGCGCCGCGTCGGCGGTCTGGCGCACCGTCGCGGTCAGTTCCTCCATCGACGACGCCGCCTGCTGCAGGTTGGATGCCGTCTCCTCGGTGCGCTGCGACAGGTCCTGCGAGCCGATCGCGATCTCGCTGGAAGCCGTCGTGATCGAGTTGCTGGCCGCGCGCACGTCCAGCAGCATGCGCTGGATCTTCTCGGCGAACAGGTTGAACGAGGACGCGATGCGGCCGACCTCGTCGCGGCCGCCGGCAGGCAGGCGCTGGGTCAGGTCGCCGTCGCCGGCGCTGATGTCGTCGAGCGCGGCGCGCACGCGGTCCACGCCGCGCAGCATCGCGCTGATCGTGCCCGTCATCGCCAACGCCGCGACCGCCATCATGACCAGTGCCGTGATCACGGCGGTGCGCAGCAGGGCGCTCAGGGAGGCCAGCGCCTCATCCTTCTTCGCCGCGACGAAGAGCTGCCAGTCGGTGTCCGCGATCGGCGTGCCGCTCACGAGGAAAGTATCGCCACCAACGGCCGCCTCCACCCAGCCAGCGGCCGGATCGAGCGCCGTGGCCAGCGCCTGCGGCGTCAACTGCTCGGAGATGGCGGTGGCGTCTTTCAGCGCCAGTTTGGCGTCCGGGTGCGCGACGATCTTGCCGTCCTTGGACATCAGGAACGCGAAGCCGCCGGGCGTCGGCTTGATCGCCTGGACCGTCGCGACGACGTCGTCGAGGAACACGTCCGTCGCGATGACGGCCTTGGTGCCGCCGCCGCCCTTGTCCGCTGCGGCAAAGGTGACGACCAGCCGGCCCTTGGACGCATCCATGTAAGGCGCGGTCAGCACGGTGCCCGACGCACCCGCCGCGCCGGTGTACCAGGGCCGCCGCGTGGGGTCGTAGTCGGCCGGCAGGTTCTGCGGCGTATTGAAGACGATCTTCTTGTCGGCGAAACCGACGTAGGCGGCCTCCAGCCGGCCCGACTTCGCCGCCTGCTGCAGCAGCGGCACCGGATCGGCGGCCGCGACGGCCGGTTGCAAGGACGCGACGATGTCGCGCTGCGAGCGGACCCACTGGCGGATGGCGTCGGAGCGCGCCGCGGCCAGTTCATCGAGGGATTGGGACACCTGCTGGCGCGTATGGCCCCGCACGGTCACGTAGTTGGCGACGGTGATCGCCAGCAGCGTCAGGGCGACGATGCCGACGCCCAGCGCGATCAGCCGGGTCTTGATCGAGTCGAACATGAACGGGCTCCTTGGCTTGTGCCTGTTGCCTGCTGGCGGCGCCGGGCCATCCGCTCTCTGGCGCCATCCCCCCACGAACCACTCTCTCTGCACGCGCCTTGATGGCGCGGACCGACCAGAAAAAACGCCCGATCGAGCCGGGCGTTGTCGTCGTTCGGTCAGGCGACCGTCATCGCGTCCATCAGTCCCATGTCCGCGCTGGACATCAGGCCCTCGATGTCGATCAGGATCAGCATGCGTTCGGCGACGGCGCCGATGCCCATGATGAAGCTGGTGTTGACGGTGCTGGCGCTGAGTTCCGGCGCCGGACGGATCACGTCGCGGTTCAGTTCCAGCACGTCGGACACCGAGTCCACCACCGCGCCGACGACGCGGTTCTTGACGTTCAGCACGATCACGACGGTGAAGCTGTTGTATTCAGCCGTCGCGCAGCCCAGCTTCAGGCGCAGGTCGACGATCGGCACGATCACGCCGCGCAAGTTCACGACGCCCTTGATGAAGTCGGGCGCGTTGGCGATGCGGGTCGGCTGCTCGTAGGAGCGGATCTCCTGGACCTTCAGGATGTCGATGCCGTACTCCTCCTGACCCAGGCGGAAGGTCAGGTACTCGCCACTGGCGGGGGCGGCATTCGCGGCACCTTGCGGGACCAGCGCGCCAGAGTTCGCTTGCACGACTTGCGTGCCGGTTTGTTGGACGATTTCCATGTGTTGACCTCGTGCGGCTGATTAGAAGGTTTCCCAGTCGCCGTCATCGGCGGTGGTGGCCGGTGTTGCCGGCTTGGGAGTGAACGGTGCGGGCGCGGCCTTGGGCGAGGCTGCGGGCTTGACGATGGCCGGCTGGGCCGCGGTCGTCGTGGTGGATCTGGCGGCGGCTGTTGCGGCCGGCTTGGCCTTGAACGCGGCCTTCGCGGCAGCGGGCTTGGCCGGCGCGGCCTTGCTCTCGAACCTTGTGGCCGGCTTGACCGGCGCCATCGTCGTCGTGGCGGCTGCGACGGTGGACGGGGTGGCCGGCTTCGTCTCCATGCTCGACTTGGCGGTGAACGCCGTCGCCGAAAGCGCCGGCGCGTGGCCCGACACGCGGAAGCGGTCGACCACGCCGCCCAGGCGCTCGGCCTGGTCCTTCAGGCTTTCGGCCGCGGCGGCGGACTGCTCGACCAGCGCCGCGTTCTGCTGCGTCATCTGGTCCAGGTTGCTGACGCCCTGGTTGACCTGGCTGATGCCGTCGCTCTGCTCGCTGGAGGCGGCGGTGATCTCGCCGATGATGTCCGTCACGCGCTGCACGCTGGAGACGATGTCGCTCATCGTGCTGCCCGCTTCCTGCACCAGGCGCGAACCGGTCTCGACACGTTCGACGCTGGCGCCGATCAGGGTCTTGATCTCGCGCGCGGCTTCCGCGCTGCGCTGTGCCAGCGAGCGGACCTCGCCGGCCACGACCGCAAAGCCGCGACCCTGTTCCCCGGCGCGGGCCGCTTCCACGGCGGCGTTCAGCGCCAGGATGTTGGTCTGGAACGCGATGCCGTCGATCGTGCCGATGATGTCGCTGATGCGCTTGGAGCTGGCGTTGATCTCGTCCATCGTCGAGACGACCTGGCTCACCACCTCGCCACCCTTGGCCGCCGCGCCGGACGCGGAGGAGGCGAGCTGGTTGGCGGTGCGCGCCGAGTCGGCCGTCTGCTTGACGGTGCCGGTGAGCTGGACCAGCGAGGACGCGGCTTCCTGCAGGTTGGAGGCGGTCTGTTCGGTGCGGCTGGACAAGTCCTGGTTGCCCGTGGCGATCTCGACCGAAGCGGTGCGGATCGAATCGGCCGCCGTGCGCAACTGGCCGACCATCGATTGCAGCGCTTCCTGCATGTGGTGCAGCGAGCGCATCAGCTTGGACGCCTCGTCGACGCCTTCGACCGGCTTCATCGTGCGCGAGAGGTCACCCTCGGCAATCGCGGCGGCCAGGGCCTCGGCGTCGGCCAGCGGGGCGCAGATCGTCTGCATGTTGAGCAGCGTGAGCGGCACCACGACGATCGCCGCGAACACCAGCACCAGGCCGAAGGTCCACAGCACGCCGCCCTGGGTGCTTTCCATGCCCTTGCGCATCGATTCCGACTGGGCCTCGAGGCGCGTGGCCAGTTCTTCGAGCTGCTTCTCGGCCTCGACCACCTGGTCCTTGGCCGGTTGCAGCAGCCGGTCGGCGACCGCCGCGTGGTCGTACGCACCGGCTTCCAGTTGCGACACGACGTTCGCGGACTTCGCGCCGTAGGTCTCCAGCGCGGTCTGCAGCTTCTTGATCGCGTCCTGGTCGTCGGCACCGCTGAGCTTGGCGAGCTCGGCAAGCTGTTCCGAAGCCTTCTTGCGGGCGGCATCCCACTTGGCGTGGCGCTCCTTGACCACCTCGGGCTTCTCGTAGTTGATGATCATGTCCTTCTCATGGACACGGAGCTTGCCCATCGTGCCCGCGAGGTCGCCGAGCAGATTGCCGCGCGCGGTCGATTTCTCGAGGAACTCCTGCGTCTGGCCGCGCATCGATTGCATGCCGAACAGGCCCACGCTGCCGACCACCATCAGCAATGCGAGCACGATGCCGATCGCGCCGATCATGCGGGTCCGGATGCTGAATTGACGCATCAACGCGCTGAAATTCATGTCTACCTCTTATGCGTTGGGCGTCGGCCTTCCGGCCGACGTCCTCCCTGATTCAAAGACGCCCGGAAATCTCAGTGACGCGAGCGGCGCACCAGGCTGCCCACGTCCAGGATCAGCGCCACGCGGCCGTCGCCCATGATGGTGGCGCCGGAAACGTCCGTCACCTTGCGGTAGTTCGCCTCGAGGTTCTTCACCACGACCTGTTGCTGGCCGAGCAGTTCGTCCACCAGCATGGCGACCCGGCCCCCCTCGGCCTCCACGACGACCATGATCGAGCTGACATGCTCGAAGTCGAAACGGGGCACATTGAAGACCTGCTCCAGTTCGACGACGGGCATGTACTCGTCGCGGACCTCGACCACGCGGCCGGAGCCGCCGACGGTCTTGATCGTGTCGGACTGGACCTGGAAGGACTCGACCACCGACGACAGCGGGAGGATGTAGACCTCTTCACCGACGCCCACGCTCATGCCGTCCATGATGGCCAGCGTCAGCGGCAGGCGGACCGAGACCTTCATGCCGTAGCCCTCGGCGGAGTCGATCTCCACCGTGCCGCCCAGCGAGGTGATGTTCTTCTTCACCACGTCCATGCCGACGCCGCGGCCGGACACGTCGGTGACCTGATCGGCGGTCGAGAAGCCCGGGGCGAAGATCAGACCCCAGACCTCCTGGTCGGTCATCGTGTCCGGCGCGTCGATCCCTTTCTCGCGGGCCTTGCGGATCAGCTTCTCGCGGTTCAGGCCGCGGCCGTCGTCGCGCACCTCGATGACGATGGAGCCGCCCTGATGGGAGGCCACCAGCGTGATCGTGCCCTGTTCGGGCTTGCCCTTGGCGGCGCGGTCGGCGGGCGACTCGATGCCGTGGTCGCAGCTGTTGCGCACCAGGTGGGTCAGCGGGTCGGTGATCTTCTCGACCAGGCCCTTGTCCAGTTCCGTGGCTTCCCCTTGCGTGACCAGCTCGACCTTCTTGCCGAGCTTGGCCGCCAGGTCGCGCAGCATGCGCGGGAAGCGGTTGAACACGACCGACATCGGGATCATGCGGATCGACATGACCGATTCCTGGAGATCGCGCGTGTTGCGCTCCAGATCCGCCAGGCCGGAGGCCAGTTGCTGATACAGGCCCGGGTCCAGGTTGCGGCTGTTCTGCGCCAGCATCGCTTGCGTGATGACGAGTTCGCCAACCAGGTTGATCAACTGGTCGACCTTTTCGACGGACACGCGCAGCGTGGACTGGTCAGGGCTCGCGCCGCCGGCGCGCGGGGCGACCTCGGTGCGCGCGGGCGCCGTCGGCTTGGCGGTGGGGGCCGGCACGCTGGCCTTGGGCGCTTCGGCCCTGGCCTCGGCGGCGGTCGCTTCGGGCACGCCGGGCGCGTCGTCGAAGAAGCCATAGCCGGGGTCTTCGTCCTTCTTGGTCTCCACCGGCGCGCCGGGCGCGCCCTCATGGAAGCCGAAGCCTTCGGTCAGTGGCAGCAGCTTGACCTGCTCGCGCGAGACATGGAAGGTGAACAGGTCCAGGAGGTCGTTGTCGGTGCTGCTCGTCAGCACCTTGAAGCGACGCATGCCATCGGCAGGAATGCCGCCGTCCAGCGGCTCGATCGTGCCGAGGTCGGTGATTTCCTTGAACAGCTCGACCAGGTTGTCTGCCTGCTCCGTGTTGCTCAGCGGGCCGACGAGCAGCTCGAGCTGCCGGACGTTCGACTTGAGCGGGGCCGGTGCCGGTGCCGTCGCGGGAGCCGCGGCGGGCGCGGCCGAGGCGGCCGGGGCGGCAGGCGCGCGAGCACCGTCCAGCGTGCCGCCTTCCACCAGCGTGCGGATGCTGCTCAGCAGGGCGGAGGTGTCCACCGCGTCGGCGCCCGAGCCCTGATGCCGGGCCAGTTGCGCCTTCAGCGCGTCGCCGGACTGCAGCAGCACGTCCACCATCGGCGAGGTCGGCGCCAGTTCATGGCGGCGAAGCTTGTCCAGCAGCGTTTCCATCTGGTGCGTCAGCTCGGCCACGTCGTTGAAGCCGAACGTCGCCGCGCCACCCTTGATCGAGTGGGCGCAACGGAAGATGGCGTTCATCTGCTCGTCGTCCGGGTTCTCGATGTCCAGGTTCAGCAGCAGCTGTTCCATGTTGTCGAGGTTCTCCCCGGCTTCCTCGAAGAAGACTTGGTAGAACTGGCTCAGGTCGATGCCTGCGCCCAGGTTTGCGCCTTCGGAGGTCATATCTCCCATGAATCTCTCCAGCTTGCCTTCAGCGGATCACCTTGCCGATCACTTCGATCAGCTTGGCCGGGTCGAAAGGCTTCACCAGCCAGCCTGTGGCGCCCGCCGCGCGGCCCGCCTGCTTCATCTGATCGCTGGACTCGGTGGTCAGGATCAGGATCGGCGTGGTCTTGAACTTGGGGTTGTCGCGCAGCTTCTTGGTCAGGCTGATGCCGTCCATCCGGGGCATGTTCTGGTCGGTCAGCACCAGGTCGAAATCGCGTTGCGACGACTTCTCCCAGGCATCCTGCCCGTCCACCGCCTCCACGACGTTGAAACCCGCATTCTTGAGGGTGAACGAGACCATCTGGCGCATGGAGGCCGAATCGTCTACGGCGAGGATCGAGGGCATTTTGAGTTCTCCGGATGACAAGCGGTTTTCGGGTGGACCTGAAGATTCTTGAGGACCTTGAGGGCGGTCTGGTGACGGTGCCCGGTGATTTCGTGACCTAACGGACGGATCGGGGGAACATTCAGAACAGTTCTATCGAACCGGCATCCATCTCGTCCTGCGTGACGGGATTGGGACGCAGGGGGGCGGTCTCGACAACGGCCAGACCGTCCTCATCATCTCCGAACGTATCGCGGGCGAGCTGGTCCGAGCAGTTGCGCAGCCGTTGGCTCGTGTGCGCGATCAACTGCGTCGACATGTCCTGGAACTGCAGCGCGGTGATCGCACCGGCCAGATGCAACATCAACTGCTGCAACGCATCCTGGTCCTTGGCTTCTGGCAGACGTTCGCGCATCTGGTCCACGAGGCCTGATGCGCCGAAGAAATGCGTCGACAACGCTTCGCAGGCGTCGTCGAGCAGGCGCTGCAGGCGCTCGAGATCGTTGTTGACCGTCATCAGATGGTCCTGCAGCTCGGCAGCGGCGAGCAGCGGCATCAGTCCTGTGCCTTCCGGCTCGACCGACGTCTCATCGATTTGCATCTTGGCTCCACATAGGGTGTCCTGGTGCGTCTTCATGTCTGCCCAACTCAAACATGCGCCCGGACTTGTCGGCTGGCAAGAATCTTCGGCTTTTGCCACGCATCTGTCGACGGGACTAACCGTGCAAAGTCGTCCCAATAGCGAAGATCGGTTGGCCATCGACTTGACCGTGACAAATCTCGATAAGGGTAAACCCAAGACTCTACGGTTTCCAGATGAATAAAGCGTGGGGCTTCCCTGCATAGATGAGGGATACGCGACAAACTTGGCATACTCCCGGCCATGCCGACTCTCCCCCTGGCCGAGCGCTCTCTGCGCCTGCTTCATATCGAGGATTCCGACCTGGATCATCAACTGATCCTGGCCCAGTTGCAGCGAGCCGGATTGCGATTCGAGATCACGCGGCTGGACACGCTGCCCGATATCGAGGCAGCCCTCGACCGGCACTGGGATGCGGTGATTTCCGATTACAACCTGCCGGGGTATTCGGGCCTGGTCGTGCTGGACATGATCAAGCAGCGGCAACTGGTGCTCCCGTTCGTGCTGGTGTCGGGCGAGATCGGCGAAGACACGGCGGTCGCGGCGATGCGCACCGGCGCGTCGGACTATCTGCTCAAGAACAACCTGGCGCGGCTGGCGCCGGCGCTGCTGCACGCGATCGAGTCCTGCGAGGCCCAGCTTGCGCGGCAGGAGGCCGACCGCGAGCTGCTCAAGTCCAAGCAGCAACTGCACGAACTGGCGGGGCATCTGCAGACCAGCGTCGAGATGGAGCGGGCGGCGATCGCCCGCGAGATCCATGACGACGTGGGCGGATCGCTGACGGCGCTGAAGTTCGACCTGGCCTGGATCGCGCGGCACAGCAAGGACGAGGACGTCCAGCAGCGCGTGCAGTCGGCGCTGGAGACCGTGACCAGCGCCATCGAATCGAGCCAGCGCATCATGCACAACCTGCGCCCGGCGATCCTGGAACAGGGATTGCTGGCAGCAGTGCAGTGGCTGGCCGCGCGCTTCGAGCGCCGGACCGGCATCGCGACCGCGGTGCGGCATGTCGGCGAGCAGTTCCAGCTGCCGGCGGGCGTTCCGCTGGTGGCCTACCGCTGTGCGCAGGAGGCGCTGACCAACGTGTCCAAACATGCCGGAGCGACCAAGGTCGATGTGGAGTTGAGCATGGAGGGTGGCGTGCTGACGCTGGAGATCAAGGATAACGGCCACGGCGTCGCGCCGGGCGACCTGAGCAAGGCCCGCAGCTTCGGCATTCGCGGGTTGCGCGAGCGCGCGGCGACGGTCGGCGGCTGGGTCGACCTCAGCAGCGGTCTGCAGGGCACGGCGCTGATCCTCTCCGTGCCCTTGCGCGGCGTGATCGGCGACTTCGAGTTCGACGACGACGGGGAGCCGATCCCGGCCGGTGCCGGGCATGATCCCTCCTCGTGGGGCGCCCTATGATCAAAGTCATCCTCTGCGACGACCACGCGCTGATCCGCCGCGGGATCCGGGACACGCTGTCCGACGC
This sequence comes from Roseateles sp. GW821-FHT09H11, assembly GCF_059415845.1. NCBI lineage: Bacteria > Pseudomonadati > Pseudomonadota > Betaproteobacteria > Burkholderiales > Sphaerotilaceae > Roseateles > Roseateles sp. GW821-FHT09H11. Next base: position 310,026 of record NZ_JBWKOA010000003.1, read on the forward strand.
GCCGGACATCGAAGTGGTCGGCGAGGCCGGCGACTACGGCGAGCTGCGCAGCCTGATGCGCACGCTGCCGGTCGACCGGCAGTGCGATGTGCTGGTGCTGGACATCAACATGCCGGGGCGCAGCGGCCTGGACGTGCTGCACGTCCTCAAGGATGAAGGCACGACGACCCGGGTGCTGATCGTATCCATGTACCCCGAGGACCAGTACGCGATCCGCGCGCTGCGCGCCGGGGCCTTCGGCTACGTGAACAAGGGCGGCGATCCGCAACTGCTGGTGCAGGCGGTGCGCACGGTGGCTCAGGGGCGCAAGTACGTGACGCCCGAAATCGCGCAGATGCTGGTCGAGAGCCTGACCGCGCCGGCTCCGGAGCAGGCCCACCAGAAGCTGTCGGACCGTGAGCTGCAGACCCTGGTGATGATCGCCTCGGGCAAGCGCCTGTCGGACATCGCCGAGGAACTGATGCTCAGCCCGAAGACGGTGAGCGTGTACCGCGCGCGGGTGCTGGAGAAGCTGGCGCTGTCCAACAACTCGGAGCTGACCGTCTACGCCATCCGCAACGGACTGGTCGAGAGCTGAGTCGAAATCCGTCATCCCCGTTCGTCGTCATCCGGGGACGTTCACGCCAGCCAGCCGCCATTCATCGCAAGTCAGCATTGACGAGCAGGGGGCGCCTCGGAGAATGCGCCCCGTACTGACACACAGGGGGCTGTCATCGATACCGCACTGTTGAAAGAGCTGCGCATCCAGGGGAGCGAGCGCGACGACCACGGGGGTGGACCGCCCAGGTGGGTCTGGACGCTGCTGGCGGTGCTGGTCGTGCTGGCGCTGCTGGCCGCGGGCGGCTGGTGGTGGTGGCGGCAGTCGCAGGTGCCGGAGGTCGAGACCGCCTCGGCCCAGGCGCGTGGCGGCGCAGGTGGCAATGCCGTTCTGCAGGCCACCGGCTACGTGACGGCGCGTCGCGCCGCGACGGTGTCGACGCAGATCACCGGCACGCTGACCGAAGTCCTGTTCGAGGAAGGCGACAAGATCCAGAAGGGTCAGGTGTTGGCCCGGCTCGAGGACCATGCCTTGCGCGCCGCGCTGGACATGGCCCGGGCCAACGTGAAGAGCGCGCAGGCCAACATCGAGGCGACGCGCGCGCAGTGGCTGCAGTCGCAGTCCGACCTGAAGCGCCAGGACGAGCTGGCGCTCAGCGGCATGACGACCAGGCAATCCGCCGAGCAGGCCCGTACCGCGGTGAACGCCTACGCGGCGCAACTCGAAGCGCGCCGCCGCGAGGCCGATGCCGCCCTGGCCCAGGCGACGCAGGCGCAGGTCAATTTCGATTACACGGTCGTCAAGGCGCCGTTCTCCGGCGTGATCACCGCGAAGGCGGCACAGGTCGGCGAAATCGTCTCGCCGCTGTCCGCCGGCGGTGGCTTCACGCGGACCGGCGTCGGCACCATCGTCGACATGGAATCGCTGGAAGTGGATGTCGACGTCAACGAGGCCTACATCGGCCAGGTCAAGGCCGACATGCCGGCCCAGGCCGTGCTGGATGCGTATCCCGACTGGCGCATTCCGGCGCACGTGATCGCGGTCGTGCCCTCTGCCGACCGCGGCAAGGCGACGGTCAAGGTACGCGTGGCGCTCGAGCAGAAGGATCAACGCGTCGTGCCCGACATGGGCGTGCGCGTGTCCTTCCTCGCCGCCAAGGAAAGCGCACAGACCGCGCCGCCACCGGGCGTCCTGGTGCCGAAGTCGGCCGTCGTGTCGCGCGACGGCGGCGACATCGTCTTCGTCGTGAACGGCCAGACCGTCGCCCAGCGCAAGGTGCGCCAGGGCACGCCGGTCGGCGACCAGGCGGTGGTGCTCGACGGCGTGAAGGCCGGCGATACCGTCGTCCTCAATCCTCCCGATGCGCTGCGCGACGGCGCAGAGATCAAGCCGGCGGCCGGCAAGTGAAGCCGACAGCGCGGGGACGTGCCGTCCCCGCTGGAAGTGCAGGAAACCGAAGCGAGGAGTCACCGTGAGCAATCTGATCGAGATCCGTGACCTGTCCAAGGTCTACACCCGCGGCAAGCAGAAGGTGGAGGTGCTGCATCACATCGACCTGGACGTGAGGCAGGGCGAGTTCCTGGCGCTGATGGGGCCGTCGGGCTCGGGCAAGACGACGCTGCTGAACCTGATCGGCGGGCTGGACCAGCCCAGCGGGGGCAGCATCGCGATCGGCGGCGAGCGCATCGACCAGCTCAATTCCGCGGCGTTGGCGAAGTGGCGCGCCGCCAAGGTGGGCTTCGTGTTCCAGTTCTACAACCTGATGCCGACGCTCTCGGCGCAGCGCAACGTGGAGCTGCCGCTGCTGCTGACCAAGCTCTCGGCGGCCGAGCGCAAGAAGCGCGCCGCGATCGCGCTGCAACTGGTGGGACTGTCGGACCGCGCCAGCCACAAGCCGACCGAGCTCTCCGGCGGCCAGCAGCAGCGCGTGTCGATCGCGCGGGCGATCGTGTCCGATCCGACGCTGCTGGTCTGCGACGAGCCCACCGGCGACCTGGACCGTCAATCGGCCGAGGACGTGCTGGCGCTGCTCCAGGCGCTCAACCGCGATCACGGCAAGACCATCGTGATGGTGACGCACGATCCGAAGGCCGCCGAGCGCGCCCGCCAGACGCTGCACCTGGACAAGGGCACGCTGGTCGAGCAGACCGTGTCCACCGCGGCCTGAAGCCGCGCGCGCAAGGTCAAGTCCCGCAAGAAAGGGCTCGCCATGAAATACCTCCATCTCATCTGGGCGGCGCTGTTCCGGCGCAAGCTCCGAACCGTGCTGACGCTGGTGTCCATCATCACGGCGTTCCTGCTGTTCGGATTGCTGGACGCGGTCCGGACGTCCTTCGACCAGGCCGGCCAGTCGGCCAACGGCGCGTCGCGGTTGCAGACCGGCTCGCGGCTGTCGTTCATCCAGACCCTGCCGATGGCGCTGACGCAGCGCATCCAGTCGGTGGACGGCGTCAAACTGGTGACCTATGCCAACTGGTTCGGTGGGGCCTACCAGGATCCGCACAACCAGGTCTTCAGTTTCGCCGTCGCGCCGAACTACCTCGACATGTATCCCGAGATGCAGGTCACCGACCAGGCCAGGCAGGCCTTCGCGACGACGCGCATCGGCGCGCTGGTCGGCGAGGGTCTCGCCAAGCGCTTCAACTGGAAGGTCGGGGACAAGATCCCGCTGCAATCGACGATCTTCCCGGACCGCAGCGGCAGCAAGAACTGGCAGTTCGAGATCGTCGGCCTGATCCATGCCGCGGACAAGAAGTCCGGCGGCTGGTACGACCAGATGTTCCTGCTGAACTGGAAGTACTTCGACGACACGACGCCCTACAACCAGGGCGCGGTCGGCTGGTACGTGACGCGGGTCGCGGACGCGAACCAGGCGGACCGCGTGGCCAAGGCGATCGACGCGATCTCGGCCAACTCGGACCATGAGACGCGCACGCAGACCGAGCAGGCGGCGATGGCCTCGTGGATGAAGCAGGTCGCGGACATCGGACTGATCGTCAGCTCGATCATGGGCGCGGTGTTCTTCACGCTGCTGCTGCTGTCGGGCAACACGATGATGCAGGCCGTGCGCGAGCGCACCAGCGAGATCGCGGTGCTGAAGACGATCGGCTTCTCCGGCCGCAGCGTGCTGGCGATGGTGCTGGCGGAGTCGGTGCTGCTGCTGGTGATCGGCGGCGTCATCGGCCTGGGACTGGCGAGTGTCATTGGGCCGGCCGTCAGCGCGGGCAGCGGCGGCACGCTGAACCTGCCGGCCGCCGGCTTGAACAGCTGGGCGACCGGCGTCGGACTGATGGTGCTGTTCGGCGTGATCGTCGGCGCGCTGCCGGCCTTGAACGCGATGCGGCTGAACATCACCGATGCACTGGCGGGGAGGGCCTGACCATGAAATTCCTGAAGAACCTGGGCTTGGTGCTGCTGCTGGTGCTCGTGCTGGTGGCGTGGGTGATGCTGCCGTGGGTCGGCGCGCTCGGCCTGGCCGTGCTGCTGGCGCTGTGGATGCTGTTGACGCGACGAGGCGCCCAGGCGCGCTCGGTGACCGGCGTCGGCGTGAGCACGCTGCCGCAGCGGATCGGCTCGTCGGCGGTGATCGTCGTGGGCATCGCGGGCGTGGTCGGCGTGCTGGTGGCGCTGCTGGCGATGGCCGAGGGCTATTCGGAGACGCTGCGCAAGTCCGGCAGCGAGGACACGGCCATCGTGCTGCGCGGCGCGTCTGCGGCGGAGGTGGCGTCCGTCATGACGCGCGACGACATCACGCAGATCGGGCAGGCGCCGGGCGTGGCGAAGTCCGCGAAGGGCGAGCCGCTGCTGTCCGCCGAGACGGTGGTCGCGGCCAACCTGCCGGTCAAGGGCACGAAGACCGACGAGGAGGGCAGCGTGCAGATGCGAGGCGTCGGGGACGAGGCCTTCGCGGTGCGGCCGCAGGTCAGGATCGTCGCCGGGCGCAAGTTCCAGCCGGGCCTGAAGGAGTTGATCGTCGGCCAGGGCGCCGCGCGTCAGTTCGAAGGCCTGGAGCCCGGCAAGCAGATCCGCCTGGGCAGCCAGATGTGGACGGTGGCCGGGGTGTTCGCGTCGGGCGACTCGATGGAATCGGAGTTGTGGGCCGATGCGCCGGTGGTCGCCGAAACCTACCGGCGTGGCGCGAGCCGCAATTCGGTGACCGTGAAGCTGACCGATGCGAAGGCCTTCAAGGAGTTCAAGGCCGCGCTCGAAGCCAATCCGCAACTGAAGGTCGACGCGACGACGACGCTCGCGTTCTTCGCGAAACAGTCGGAGCAGATGACCAAGATCCTGCGCATCATCGGGATCGTGGTTGGGTCGATCATGGCGGTCGGTGCGGTGTTCGGCGCGTTGAACACCATGTTCGCGGCCGTCGCGACGCGGGCCCGCGAGATCGCCACCTTGCGCGCGATCGGCTTCCCGGGACTGCCGGTGGTGGTGGCGGTGATGCTGGAGACGATGCTGCTGGCTGCCCTTGGTGGGGTCATCGGCGGCGGGATCGCCTACCTGATCTTCAACGGGCACGCGGCATCGACGATGGCGGCCGGGTCCGTCGGCAAGCTGAGTTTCGAGCTGAGGGTCTCGGGCCAATTGCTGTGGGAGGGCCTGAAGTGGGCCTTGGCCATCGGCTTCATCGGCGGCCTGTTCCCCGCGGTGCGGGCAGCGAGCCTGCCGGTCACGACGGCGCTGCGCGAGCTGTGACGTGAGACGCCGGCCGGCGCTGGGAAGCATCGGCCGGCGTGAGTGCCGCCGCGGTCAGTTGAACGCGGCCAGCATCCTCTCCAGCGCGATCATGAACGGTTGATGCATCAGCGGCAGCGTCGCGACCAGACCGACCAGGCCGATGCTGACCGTCAGCGGGAAACCCACGGAGAACACGTTCAACTGCGGCGCCACGCGCGAGATGATGCCGAGCACGAGGTTCACGAACATCAGCATCGTGATCAGCGGCAGCGCGATCCACAGTCCCATGCGGAAGATTTCCGCACCCCACACCTGGGGCTGCGCGATCCGCAGGAAGCGGAAGGGCTCCTCGCCGACCGGGAAGGCCTGGAAACTCTCGACCAGGGAGTTGATCAGCATCAGATGACCGTTGATCGCGACGAACAGGAACGCCACCATCGAGCCCAGGAAGCGTGATGTCGACGTACCTTGCGAGCCCGTCGACGGATCGAAGAAGCCGGCGAAGTTCAGCCCCATCTGCAGACCGATCAGCTCGCCGGCGAATTCCAGCGCGGCGAACACGACCCGCACCGCGAAACCCATCGACAGCCCGATCAGCAACTGCTGCGCCGTCACCGTCAGGATCTGTGGCAACGAGTCGAGGGGGATCACCGGCATGGCCGGCAGCGACGGCTGTGCCGCCACGGCGATGAACAGCGCCAGCCCGATGCGCACGCGCGCCGGCACCTGGCGCTGGCTGAAGACCGGCATCCCGGCGAACAGCGCCAGCGTGCGGATGAACGGCCACAGGATCGGATTGATCCAGGCGAGCAATTGCGCTTCGCTGAAGGAGATCATCGGGATCGGGGCCGTGGGATCTTGCGGCGGTGGCGGGGCAGGGCGGCGGCGTGCGCCTCAGCCCAGTGCCTGCGGGATGCTCTGCAGCGTGCGCTGGATGTATTCGACCAGCGTCGTGATCATCCACGGTCCGGCGACGGCCAGCACCAGCACGGCGGCGACGATCTTGGGCACGAACGACAGCGTCGATTCGTTGATCTGCGTCGCCGCCTGGAACACCGACACCAGCACCCCGACCGCCAGCACCGTCAGGAGGATGGGCGCCGCCACCATGAGCAGTACGTACAGCCCCTGCTGGCCGATGGAGAAGACCTGTTGAGCATCCATGACTTGTCCTTCGATTCGCGTCGGAACGGGCGGGCCGCTACTGCGCGAACGACGCCGCCAGCGATCCCAGCAGCAGATTCCAGCCGTCCGCCAGCACGAACAGCATCAGCTTGAACGGCAGCGACACCAGCACTGGCGACAGCATCATCATGCCCAGGCTCATCAGCACGCTGGAGACGATCATGTCGATCACCAGGAATGGGATGAAGATGAGGAACGCGATTTGGAACGCGGATTTCAGCTCGCTGGTCACGAAGGCAGGCACCAGCACGCGGAAGGGCACGTTCTCGGGCGCGACATTGGGTTCGAGCTTGGCCAGCTTCGCGAACAGCGCGACGTCCGACTGACGCGTCTGCTTCAGCATGAAGCCCCGCATCGGCACCTGCGCACGGTCGAGGGCGACCTCGAAGCCGATCTGCCCGGCCTGGTAGGGCTGCCAGGCTTCGGTGTAGACGCGGTCCAGCGTCGGACTCATCACGAAGAAGGTCAGGAACAGCGACAGCCCGACGATCACCTGGTTCGGTGGCGCCGCCTGCGTGCCCAGCGCCTGACGCAGGAGCGACAGCACGATCACGATCCGCGTGAAGCCGGTCATCATCAGCAGCACGGCCGGCAGGAAGCCCAGCGCGGTGAAGAACAGCAGCGTCTGGATCGGCACCGAATAGCTGTTGCCGCCGGCACCCTGGCCGATGATCAGCGGCACGCTCGCAGGCGCGCCGCCCTGCTGGGCCCAGGCCGCAGCCCCGAGGCCACCGAGCGCGAGCGCGCCGACGATGCCTAGCGCGCGCCGCGACAGCCGCGGACGACGGGGCTCGGGCAAGGCGGGGGCGTGGGAGGTCGAAGCGGTCATGCGCCGTTCCCGATCAGGCCGAAGTGCTGGAACCGGGGCCATCGGCGTGCCTGCCGCCCAGGCTGCGCTTGAGCATCGAGGAGAACGACGGTTGCGCCGCCTGCAGCGCCGCGCCGGCGTCGGCCTGCGGCGGCATCACATGCAGCGTGCGGATCTGCTGGCCGGTGATGCCGAGCACCAGCCATTGGCGGTCCTCGTTCTGGCCGACCTCGACGATCACGAGGCGCTGGCTCGGCGAGATCACCAACTGCGCGACGGTGCGCAATTGCCCGCCCATCGCGCCACCGCCCAGCGGCGTGCGCTTGAGAAGCCAGAGCACGACCGGGATCAAGGCCAGGATGGCCAGGAACCAGAGCAGGGGGACGAGGCTGTTGTTCATGGCGTTGAATTATGCGTCCCTGAAACGCATCAGCCCCACCGGAGTGGGGCTGAGGGGTCAGGCCTTGCTGAGGCGCCGCATCCGTTCGGACGGCGTCACGATGTCGGTGAGGCGGATACCGAACTTGTCGTTCACGACCACGACCTCGCCCTGGGCGATCAGGTAGCCGTTGACCAGCACGTCCATCGGCTCGCCGGCCAGGGCGTCGAGTTCGACGACCGAGCCCTGCGCCAGCTGCAGGATGTTCTTGATCGGGATGCGCGTGCGGCCGAGTTCAACCGTGAGCTGGACGGGGATGTCCAGGATCATGTTGATGTCGCTGCCGGGCAGGTTGCCCGGTGTCGGCGAGAAGTTGGTGAAGGCCGCCGGCGCGACCTGCTCGGTCACCTGCTGCACTTCGGCCGCGACCTCGCTGCCGCCGCCGCCGGCTTCCGCCAGCGCCGCCGCCCATTCGGCGGCCATCGCGTCCTGTTCGTCCATCGGGGTGTTGTCAGCCATTGCGGGCTCCCAGCCAGCCGGCATCCGGGCCGGTCAGCATCTTTTCAATCTTGATCGAATACTTGCCGTTCGACGTGCCGTAATGGCAGTCGAACACCGGCACGCCGTCCACCTTGGCCTGGATGATCTGCTCCAGGTCCAGTTCGATGAAGTCGCCCGGCTTGAAGGCCAGCAGCTGTTCCACCGTCGCGGGGGCCTTGGCCAGCTCCGCCACCAGTTCGACCTCGGCCGACTGGATCTGGTGCTTGAGCAGGTTGACCCAGCGGCGGTCGGGTTCGCTGGAGTCGCCCTGCGTGGTGCTGTACAGCACGTCGCGGATCGGCTCCAGCGTCGAATACGGAATGCAGAAGTACACCGTGCCGCTGGTCTCGCCGATTTCCAGCGTGAACGACGTGGACACGATGATCTCGCTGGGCGTGGCGATGTTGGCGAACTGGGGCTGCATCTCCGAGCGCTGGTACTCCAGCTCCAGCGGATAGATGCCCTTCCACGCCTTCGTGTACTCCTGGATGATCACTTCAACCAGGCGCAGGATCACGCGCTGCTCGGTGGCGGAGAAGTCCCGACCCTCGATGCGGGTGTGGAACTTGCCGATGCCGCCGAACAGCGAGTCGATCACCGCGAACACCAGCGTCGGATCGCAGACGATCAGCCCGCTGCCGCGCAGCGGCTTCACCGACACGATGTTGAAGTTGGTCGGGACCACGATCTCGCGCAGGAAGGCGCTGTACTTCTGCACCTTGATGCCGCCGATGGCCACTTCCGGGCTCTTGCGGATGAAGTTGAACAGCCCGATGCGGATGTTCCGCGCGAAGCGTTCGTTGATGATCTCCATCGTGGGCATGCGCCCACGGACGATCCGTTCCTGGCTCGCGAGGTTGTACTCGCGGATGCCACCGGTCTGGACCTCCTCGGCCTCGAGCTTCTGGCTCTCGCCGGTGATGCCCTGCAGCAGGGCATCGACTTCGTCTTGCGACAGGATCTGCTGATTCATCGCGCGCTCCTTGCTGTCCGGCCCGTCACTGCACGATGAAGGTCGAGAACAGGACCTGCGTCACCGGGCTCTCAACCTGGCGCTTCTTCTTCTTTTTCTTCTTCGGCGCGGCGTCCTCGTCCTCATCCTCGTCGTCGAGCTCGATGCCCATCGGACGCACGGCCTCGCGGCGGATTTCCTTGGCCAGCTTTTCCTTGCCTTCGGCGCTCAGCAGCTCCGCCGAGGTCTTGTGCGACAGCACCAGCAGCACGTTGTTGCGGATCGCCGGCATGTAGCCCTTGAGCTGGTCCGCGAACTTCGCATCGTTCACTTCCAGCGTGATGCCGATCTGCGCGAAGCGGTCGACTTCCTTGTCGGCCAGGTTCACCGTGAACGGGTCCAGCGGGACGAAGGTCGGCGGGGTGCCAGGCTTGGCGTGGGCGGCGGCCGCGGGCTTCTCCTCGGCGGCGGCGCCGTCCTCGTCGTCGGCATGCGACTTCTTCTTCATCATCAGCAACGCGGCGACGCCCACCAGCACCACCACCAGGACGATGGCGACGATGATGATCAGCTTCTTCTTGCCGCCGCCCTTGACGGCGGCGTCGTTGCCTGCGGCGGCTGTGGCCATGGGCGCTCCGGTGATGAAAAGAGGGAAGTTGGCGGGGAACCGGACCTGACGACCCGGCAATGTCTCCCATTGTGAAGCGCCGCCCGAGCGCTCAACGCGCGAAAAGGCGGCGGATTCCGGTCAGACTCGCGGACAGTCAGGCGTACAGATCGACCAGGCCACGCGGTGCGGAGCGGCGCTCCGACCGGCCGGCGGCGGCGATTGCGCCGTCATCGTCCGAGCCTTGCCCGCGCCCGCCCCGGCGGCCATTGCCGTTCGAGGCGCCGTCAGCGGATCCATCACCACGATTCTGGCCGCCGCTGGACTGCGACTGGGCGAACACCCCACCACCGCTCAGGGTCAAGCCCTGGGCCTGGAGGGCGGCTGCGAGGTCCGGCAGGCTCCGTTCCAGCACTTCGCGAGTCGCGGCGTGCTGGGCATGGAAGTTCACCTGCGCCTGCTGGCCGTCGAGCTGGATGTTGATCGACACCGGCCCCATGTCGGTCGGGTTGAGCTGGAGCTGTGCCTCGTGCACGCCGTCCTGGATGAGCAGGCTGACGCTGGCAGACAGTTCCGGTGCGAATTCGGGGCTGTCCAACGGCTGGCTGAGCGGGACGCTGGGGGCCTGGGCCGCCGACGTCGCATCGGCCCCGGAGGTGCCGGACGCGGCGCCGGTCTGCTGCGCCGCGGCCAGCAGCGCTTCGAAGCTCGGCTGCGGCCCCTTGGCGGCGCCATCGCCCATCGAGATCTCGTGCGCGCCGCCGGAGGCGGCTTGCAACGCCTCGGTCCGGGTGGTCTTGTCGGTGCCATCGGCCGCGCCGGCGGTGCCTGCGGCCGCCTGGCCCAGTTCACGCTGGAGCTGCTGGCGCTCGCGCAACGCGTCGCCGGTGGTGGGCTGCTTGCCATGAGCATGCGCGCCGCCGGGCAGGGCGGCCGTGCCCGCCTCGTCGCCTTCCGTCGCGGCGGTCCCGGCGCGCGGAGTGGCCCTGGCTTCGGCAGGCGCTTCGCCGCGCAGCATCGCCAGGATCTGCTCAGCCGTCGAGGCGGCGCTGTCCTTCGCAGCCTTGGCGTCCTGCTTGTCCTGGTCGTCGCCGTCCTTCGCATCGATGCGTTCGGCGTCCTTGCCGCCGGCGGCATCGGCCCGGGCGGTGTCCTGGGGGGCGGTCGCCTCGGCCGCGTCGGCGACGTCCGCCGCCTCGGCGGCATTCGCCGGATCAGCCTTCGTGGCACGGGACGCGGTCTTGGCATCCTCGGCCTTGTTCGCGCTGCTGCGGGCGGCGGCATTGCGCGCGGCCAGCTTGCTCTCGTCCCTGGCGGCGGTGTTCTCGGGCGCGCGAGCGGGCGCAGAGGCGGGCTTGGGCGGCGGAGCCGACTCCTGGCGCTGTGCCTGCTGCTGGGCTTCCAGCTGCCGGGCCTGCTGCTGCGTTTGTGCCTGCTGGCTCGCCAACTGCTGCGACTGCAGCTGGGCCATGGTCGTCTTGGCCGATTGCGCCGACTGATTCTGCAGCTGCTGATTGCTCTGGTTGAGCAGGCGGGAGAAGTCCGCCGACGCGCCGTCCTTGCGGCCGGTATACGCGGGGTTGTTCGCGCCAAGGCCGCCAAGGGCGCCCGGCATCGGAGTCGTGTTCTGGATCTGCGTCATGGCGAGGGAGGTTCCGGGAGGACCGGGTCGCGATCAGGCGACCAGTCGGGACATCGGATTGCCGCCGCGCGAAGCCGCACGGGCGGCCTGCTCGTCGGTGGCGCGCTGTTCCTGGCGCATCTGGCTGCGCAGCGTTTCGGCGCGACGGCGCTCGATCAGCTTGCGCACCGACGCGACCCGCAGTTCGCGCTCCCGGAGCAGGTCGCGGGCGGCGGACAGGCGCTGGTCGGCGTAGTCGGCGATGCCGCCTTGCTGGCCGATGGCCTGGTCCAGCCGCTGGCCGAAGTTCTGATAGCAGCCCAGCAGTTGCACGGTCGTCCGTTGGGCAAATTCCTGCGACCAGCGGGTGCGGTAGTCCGTGCGGTACTGCGACAGCTGGTCATGCTGGTTGCGCGCCGCGTTCGCACGCGACTGCGCGTCCTGCAGATGACGCAGCGCTTCATCGCGCTCGGCCTCCGCGCGTTCGAGGAGAACGTTCAGGGCCTGCAGATTGGAACTACTCATATCGATGACCTCGCTCTACGGATGTCGGCAGCTATCACGCAAAGTTAAGTGTGGCGGTCAACTGATTGAGGCAATCGTTCAAAGAAGCGGGGGAATGCATGTCTTGTTGAAGCAATCGGTCCATGTCGCCGTGCAGGCGGACCGCCATGTCCAATTCGGGATCATGACCGGGCTGATAGGCGCCCAGCTGGATCAGGTCGCGCGCCTTGTTGTACTTCGCGAGCAATTGCCGGAAACGGCGCGCCAGTTCGACATGGCGCTTGTCGGCCACGCTGGTCATGACGCGCGAAATGGACCGCTCCACGTCGATCGCAGGGTAGTGCCCACTCTCCGCCAACTCGCGGCTGAGCACGATGTGGCCGTCCAGGATGCCTCGGGCGGCGTCGGCGATCGGGTCCTGCTGGTCGTCGCCTTCGGACAGCACGGTGTAGAAGGCGGTGATCGAGCCTTCGCCGGCCAAACCGTTGCCGCTGCGCTCCACCAGTTGCGGCAGCTTCGCGAAGCAGGAAGGCGGATAGCCCTTGGTCGCCGGCGGTTCGCCGATGGCGAGGGCGATCTCGCGCTGCGCCATGGCGTAGCGGGTGAGCGAGTCCATCAGCAGCAGCACGTGCTGGCCGCGGTCGCGGAAGTGCTCGGCGATCGCGGTGGCATAGGTCGCGCCCTGCATCCGCAGCAGCGGCGGTGCGTCGGCTGGGGCGGCGACGACGACGCTGCGGCGCAGGCCTTCCTCGCCGAGGATGTCCTCGATGAATTCCTTCACTTCCCGGCCGCGCTCGCCGATCAGGCCGACGACGATGACGTCCGCCTGCGTGTAGCGGGCCATCATGCCCAGCAGCACCGATTTGCCGACGCCGGTGCCGGCGAACAGGCCCAGGCGCTGCCCCCGGCCGACGGTCAGCAGCGAGTTGATGGCGCGCACGCCCGTGTCCAGCGGACGGCGGACCGGGTCGCGGTCCATCGCGTTGATCGGGCGGCGGACCATGGGTTCATCGCGGATGTCGGCCAGCGGGCCGCGGCGATCGATCGGTTGGCCCTGCGGATCGACGACGCGACCCAGCAGGCCGTCGCCCATCGGCAGATGCAGGCCGCGATCCTCGTCGCGCCGCCAGGGATGGCGTTCCTCGCCGAGCACGGGGCCGTGCAGGGCCGCCGGTCGCGGCAGCACCATCGCGCCGCTGGACAGGCCCTGGATCTCGTCGGTCGGCATCAGGTAGGCGCGGTCGCCGGAGAACCCGACCACCTCCGCCGTGACCGGACGCTGCCCGCGACGCGGCGAGGCGGCGGTCGAGGGCATGTGGATCTCGCAGACCGACCCGACCGGCACCTTCACGCCGGTGGCTTCCAGCACCAGGCCGGCGACGCGCACCAGCTTGCCCTGCGGCTCGATCGGCGGCGCATTGCCGGCGAAGGCCTGCAGGTCGTCGAAATACTGGCGCCAGCGGTCGGTGCGTGCGCTCATGACTCGCGGTCCTCGGGCGCGCCCTGGTTCGCTCCATGGGGCAGGCCGCCGTACTGGCTCGGCGTGGGCTCGAGGCGGAAGTCCAGCCGCGCGTCACGTTGTTCATCGGCGGCGCTGCGGCGGTTCTCCCAGACGGAGGTCTGGCCCAGCGCGCCGACCGTCGATTGCCAGCGCGCCGGCAGCGAGGCGTCGACGCTGCAGATGTCGGCGTCGACCTTGACGCCGCCGCGCGCGATCGTGGGATCGGGGATGACCTGCGCCTCGCGGGCGCGCAGTTCCTGGCCGGCGCCGTCCAGCACCAGCGGGAGGTCGTCGGGGTGCACGCGCACGCGCACGTGGCGGGCGTTGATCAACAGTGCTTCAACGGCGTCATGCGCCACCTTGGAGACGAGCTCCGGCGCCGTTTCCAGTTCATTGCGGACGACCTGGCGAGCCAGTTCGACGGCCGTGCGCGCCAGTGCGTCGGCCATGTCCTGTTCCATCGCGGACAGGTCCTGGTCGAAGCTCGCGACCAGTTGTCCGACCTGGGCGCTGATCTGCTTGGCGAAGCTCTGCTTGAAGGCGTCGAGCGCCGCCATGCCGTCGCGGTAGCCGTCCTGGTAGCCGGTCTGCCGGGCCTGCTGCAGCAGCTCCTCGATGCTGGGGCCGGGCGGCGGGGGCGGGGGCGGCGGTTCGACCGGGGCGGGCGCGGTGACAGCCGGACGGCGCGGCGCGGCGCCGCCTTCGAGGGCGCCGGGATTCCACGCAGCGAAGCCGGACAGCTCCTCGCGCGGAATGATGCGGCCATAGGTGCTGCCGCGCTGCTGATCGCCGTCGGCGCGAGGCGGTGGCGGAACTTGGCGGGGTGGGCGGGTGACCATCGGTGCGGGTATCCGTCGGCGGAAGGGGCGACCAGCGTATTACAGGAACTGGTCGTCGCCGCCGCCGGCGAGCACGATCTGGCCCTCGTCGACGAGACGCCGGACGACCTTGAGGATTTCCTTCTGCTCGGCCTCGACCTCGGAGAGACGGACCGGACCGCGCGAATCCAGGTCCTCGCGCAGCGTTTCGGCGGCGCGGGTGGACATGTTGCGGAAGATCTTCTCGCGCAGTTCCGGCCCGGCGCCCTTGAGCGCGACGATGAGCGATTCGGACTGCACTTCCTTGAGGATGGCCTGGATGCCGCGGTCGTCGATCTTGTCCACGTCGTCGAACGTGAACATGTTGTCCATGATCTTCTGTGCCAGGTCGGAGTCGGCCTCGCGGATGTAGTCCAGCACCGAAGCCTCGACGCTGGTGCCCATCATGTTGATGATCTCGGCCGCGGTCTTGACGCCGCCCAGGTTGGACTTCTTCATGCGCTCGCCGCCGGCCAGGATCTGTCCCATGACCTCGTTGAGATCCTTCAGCGCCATCGGCTGGATGCCGTCCAGCGTGGCGATGCGGATCAGCACCTCGTTGCGCTGGCGCTCGGTGAAGACGCGCAGTACCGAACTGCTCTGGTCGAAGTCCAGGTGCGACAGGATGGCGGCGACGATCTGCGGATGCTCGTTGCGCAGCAGTTCCGCGACCGAACCCGGGTCCATCCACTTCAGCGATTCGATCGAGGAGACGTCCGAGCCCTGCAGGATGCGGTCCAGCAGCAGGTTGGCCTTGTCCTCGCCCAGCGCCTTGCGGAGCACCGAACGGACGTACTCGTCGGTGTCGCTGACCAGGGTGCTCTGGGTCTCGGCGACGAGGTCGAACTTGTCCAGCACGCGCTCGACGCGCTCGCGCGGCACGACCTTCATCTTGGCGATGGTCTCGCCGAGCTTCTGCACTTCCTTGGGCGCGAGGTGCTTGAAGACCTCGGAGGCTTCTTCCTCGCCCAGCGACATCAGCAGGATGGCTGCGTCTTCTACGCCTTTGTCGTCCATGGTGGTGTCTCGCTATCGATCCGGGTGGGCGTACTGGTCGGCGGTGCTCAGCGGCGGCCGCCGGCGGGGGCGGCTGTTTCCAGCTCCTCGCCGTTGACCCAGGCGCGCATGATGTTGGCCACGGCGATCGGGTTCTCCTTGGCCAGCAGGCGGGCGCGCTCCAGCTTGTCGTTCGAGATCGGCGCCTCCAGGGCCGGCAGGCCGCCGGGACCGCGCGGACCGCCGAGCGCCAGCTGTTCGTCCTCCACCACGCTGAGCGCGTTGTTGCTGGCAGTGTCGTCCTTCTGTTCGACGGGCGGCGGGAAAGCCGCCTTGAGAGCAGGGCGAACCAGCCCGAACACGGCGATCAGCGCGACCAGCACCAGGGCGGCGGGCACGGCAAAGTCGCGGGCGACGTCGCGCAGCCACGGTTGCTGCCACAGCGGCACGTCGGCGTTCTCGATCTTGTCGGAGACGAACGGGGCGCTGAGCACCTTGACCGAGTCGCCGCGATCCTGCGAGAAGCCCAGCGCTTCCTTGACGAGGGAGTCCAGCTTCTGGATCTCGTTCTCGGACAGCGGCTGGCTGGAGGTCTTGCCGTTCTTGTCGGTGACGGTCTTCTGGTTCACGACGACAGCGGCGTTCAGGCGACGGATCTGGCCGATCGCGTTGCGGGTGACGCGCACGGTGCGGTCGAGTTCGAACTGCGTGTCGTTGTTGCGGCGCAGGTTCTGCGTGCCGCCGGACTGCCCGGCCGGCTGCAGTTGCTGGGCCTGGCCGTTGATCGGCGCGGCGGCCTGCGGCGGAACCTGGTTGGTGGTCGCGCCGGGCACGCCGGTGGGCACGCCGGCGGTGCCGCCGGATTGCTCTTCGGAGGTCAGGCGGCGCACGCTGCTCTGCGTGTTCGGGCCCTGGTTGGGCTTGTATTCCTCGGCGGTCGACTCGACCTGGCTGAAGTCGACGTCGGCGGTGACCGTCGAGCGCAGGTTGTCGCGGCCAACCATCGGCTCGAGCAACTCGGCGATCCGCTTGTTCAAGTTGGCTTCGATCTGCTGCTTGTACTGGAGCTGCTGGCTGTCCAGGCCGATGGCGTTGCCGTCCGGGTTCTGGGAGAGCAGGGCGCCCGTGCTGTCAAGCACGCTGACGGCTTTGGGGTTCAGTTCCGGCACCGACGAGGACACCAGGTGGACGATGCCGGCGATCTGGGCGCGGTCCAGCGTGCGGCCGCCGCGCAGCGTCAGCATGACGGAGGCGCTGGGCTTCTGCTGCTCGCGGAAGAAGCCGTTCTGCTGCGGCATGGCCAGATGGACGCGCGCGTCGGCGACGTCGGCCATGGCGGTGATGGTGCGGGTGAGCTCGCCTTCGAGCGCGCGCTGGAAGTTCAGGCGCTCGTTGAAGGCGGTCTGGCCGATGGACTGCTTGTCCATCAGTTCGAAACCGACGACGCCGCCCTTGGGCAGGCCGGCCGAGGCCAGCTTCATGCGCAGGTCGTAGACCTGGCTGGCGGGGACCATGATGACGCCGCCCGGGTCATTGCGGTAGGGCACGTTCAACTGCGCGAGTTGAGCGATGACGGCGCCGCCATCCTTGTCGGACAGTCCGGAGAACAGCGGCCGGTAGTCGGGCTTGGCCGTCATCATCGACATCGCCACGATGACCGCCAGCAGCGCGGCCACGCCGCCGCCGAGCATCATCTTGCTCTTCGTGGGCATTGCCGCCAGGCGGGCGGGCAGGCCGGCCGGTTTGGCGGTCTGCTGCACCTCGGGGAGTCCGGCGGCGGGGCTGCTCAGGGCGTTGTCCATGGGGCGGTGGTGTACGGCTGGTGTCGAACGGAGTACCCAGGCGGACGCCTCGGCACAGGTCTGGATTATTTCGATCGGAGCCCTCAAGAATGGTGGGAACAGGCCGAAGAAGGCCCCCCAGTTCGGAGCTATGGACGGCGCGTGGATCCGTACGATGCGTTCCGTGGACCTGAAACTCAAACCCTTCGACTTCGCCAACGCGGTGGCGCGCGCCGGCCTGACCCCCCAGGGTCAGCCGGTGGCCAAGGCCGCGTCGGGCGGCACGAGCTTCGCGGATGCGATGAGCTCGGCGTTGAAGTCCGTCAGCACGCAGCAGAACGAGGCGTCGCGGTTGCAGCGGGAGGTTCAGCTGGACAATCCGACCGTCAGCCTCGAAGAGACCATGGTCGCCATGCAGAAGGCGCAGATCGGTTTCCAGGCAACGCTGCAGGTCCGCAACCGGCTGGTGTCGGCCTACTCGGAAATCATGAACATGCAGGTCTGAACGGCTTCGCTGCCTGTAGCAGCGCCGCGCGAACGAAAAAGCCGCCTCTGGGGCGGCTTTTTGCATTCCTGGATCGAACGATCAGAGGCTGCGACGCATCAAACGTTCGCGCTTCTGCGCCTGGTCAATGAAGATCTGAAGCGCGCGGGCCGCGGTGGGCGCCAAGGAGACGAAGGCGCAGCCCGCCTGGCGCGGCGCGCCCTGTTCGGCGTCCGACATGTGCTGGATCCGCAGGAGCGTGGAAAAGCTGACTTCGCGCTCAAGTTCCAGGGTCCCGCCGATTTCCTCGCCCGCCTGAGGGACGGGGACGACGTTGGCCGGCCACTGCAGTGCGACGCCGCCGGCGCTTACGTTCATGACGCGGATGCGGGGAAGGGCCGGGTCGGCCAGCTTCAGCGCCGGATACAGCTGCCCGGCGGACGCGACCCGATAGGCCTGGCGCCGCTGGAAGCGGTAGAGCCGCAGCGGCACCGGCGAGCGCAGCACCTCGGCGCCGTCGCCGCGGATGGCCACCAGCCCCGAGACGTCGAACTGCAATTTGATCTTGTCCAGGAAGGCCGTCGCCACCAGCTCGTCGCTGGCCAGCACCGGCGCGAGCGTGCCGCCGACCTGCGGCGCTTCCATCGTCAGCATCCCGTGCGGCGTGTCCAGCGCCCGCAGCACCGTGTGGATCGCCTCGCCGTCCGGCGTCGACAGCTGGATGCGCGCCTGCGACTGCAGCAGCTCGCGCAGCCAGTTCATGATCTCGCCGGGCGCGTCCATCCGGAAATCGGTGTCCGCAGCGTCGGGGGGGCTCGGGGATAGCTTCAGGTCGCTCAAGGCCAGCATCCGGCAGGATTCGGTGGAAAAATTCTCTCGCATCCCCAAGGCAAACGCCGCGCCGACCCCATGCGTTCAAGGGGCCGGTCGCGGCGCCGTCGTGAGTCCGGAACCCGCTTGCGTGACCGATGTCTCGGATCGCGGAGGCGCTCGGACGAGGAACCGATCAGCGTGCCGATCAGTGGACCGTCTTGGACTTGCCCTTCATCAGCTGGTCCAGATCTTCCAGCCACGGCTCGGCCAGGTGGCGGATCTCGGCGTCGTTGACCAGGATGCGCTGCATGATGCGCGTCTTGAGCTGCGCTTCGTCCGGGCCCAGGTTCTGGCTGGAAGCCGCATGCTTGAGCTGCGAGATCAGCAGCACGCAGGCGCCTTCGAGCTTCACCACTTCGTCCCAGTTGCCCGAACGGGCGGCGCTCAGCATGTCGGCGCTGGCTTGTTCGATGGCTTCGTAGTAGCTCAACAGTTGGGTGCTCATGAGGCGGTCCGGGGTCGGGGCGGCTTGGGCGGCGGAGGTCTGGGGCTTGGCGGTGTACTTGGACATGGAACTTCTCAAGTCGTCAGGCGGAAGGGGGTGTCCGGGGCTCAGGCCGCGGCACGTTGGTCGGCGGCGGTCGGGGCGATGCTGGCCCAGGCCTCCTTGATCGGTTGCAGCAGCTTCACGCATTCCTCGATCGCGACATCGTCGCTGCGCAGGTTCGCATAGGTCAGCCGCGTGCAGATGTAGGCATACAGGTCGCGCAGGTCCAGGGCCAGTTCGCCCGATTCCAGATTCAGGGCCGCTTTCAGGCCTTCGTCCAGGATGCGGACCGCGCGGCTCAGGCTGCGGTTCTTCACTTCG
The DNA here is from genome assembly GCF_059415845.1 of Roseateles sp. GW821-FHT09H11. Lineage (NCBI taxonomy): Bacteria > Pseudomonadati > Pseudomonadota > Betaproteobacteria > Burkholderiales > Sphaerotilaceae > Roseateles > Roseateles sp. GW821-FHT09H11. Next base: position 329,140 of record NZ_JBWKOA010000003.1, read on the forward strand.
ACATTGCCGGAGCGGATCGCGCCGATGGCTTGCGTCATCGAATCGAACGCGCCGTCCAGCAGGAGGCTCACCAGCCGATGCGGCGAGGCCGTCATCACGTCCGTTTCGACGCCGACGCGGTTGTACATGCTGCTGGCGCGCTGACCGTGGGAGGCGAAGGGGGAAGAGTTGCCGTACATGATTGTTGCTGCGGTGTGCTGAAGTGCTTGAATCAGTTTTCGGCCCCCGCTGGCCCAACTTGAGCCTCCCCCGTGTCGAATTTGTCTCGAAATTCTGCTCGCGTGAAGAAAAAGGAAAGCCTCCGTGAGGAGGCTTGTCGGCGCCCTTTTCGAAGCGCCGGAGAAGGGCGGTGGCGACGGTCCTGTTCCGACCGCGACCGCGGTTGTCGCGTCAACTGCTGCTGCTGATCATGCTGGTGATCTTGTTGACGTAGCTTTGCAAGTCGTTGAGCTTGGCCATCTGCGTGTCCAGCGCCGTGTACTGCGCGCGCAGGCGCTTCTCGTAGGCGTCGGCACGGTCGTTGAGTTCGTCCACGCGCTTGCCGTTGGCCGTCACTCGAGACTGCAAGCCGGTGGTCCGGGTCGTGATCGAGCCGTCGAAGCCGGTCACCTGGTCGGCGAAGGCGCGCCAGCGCGTGGCCATGCCGTTGTTGTTCGGGTCGCTGCTGTCCACACCCATGAACAGGTTCTTCAGATCGCCCATGCTGCCCAGCGCGCTGGTCAGCTTGGTGTCGGTGACCTTCATCGTGCCGTCCGCGCCGATGTCCACGCCGATGTCCGATAGCCGGCCGAACTGGCCGCCCAGGGTGCTGCCCGAGGCGGTGATGTTGCGCAGCTGGCTCTGCAGGCCGACCGCCGTGCTGTCGCCCTGGAGCGTGCCGGCGGTCTTGTTGGCATCGTCGTACTTGGTGTCGTTGCGCATCAGCGTCATGAGGCTGTTGTACGACGTGACGAAGTCATTGATCGCCTTCTTGACGCTGTCCTTGTCCTGGCCGACGGTGATCGTGGACTGCGCGGGAATGATCGTCGCGCCCGTGGGGTCCGACGGGTCCTTCGTGCCGCCCTTGAGCAGGTTGATCGTCAGGCCGTCCACGGCGCCTTCGATGTTGTTGGACGCGGAACTGATCGCCAGGCCGTTGACCGTGAGGTTGGCATTCTTGGCCGCGGTGTTCTGCGTCATCGACGTGACCGAGGCCGTCGGGTCATACGCCAGCGCCGACAGGCCATTGGCGTCCGAGCCGTTGCCGTCGTCGTCGGCGGTGGTGATGCGAAAGCCGTTCGCCTCGCCGGTGTCCTTGGATCGGATCACCAGACGCTGACCGTTGGCGTCGGTCACGACCGAGGCGAGCACACCCGCACCCGAGCCGTTGATCTTGTCGCGGATGCTGGACAACGTGTCGGTGGCCGAGATGGAGACGCTCACCGGCGACGCGCCGTTCTTGCCGGTGAAGGTCGAGTTGTCCGAACTCCATTGGCCCAGTTCAATGGTCATCGACCCCGACCCGACCGTCGCGTTGGTCGCGAAGGCCTTGCTCGACAACGACTGCGGCGAGGCGAGGTTGGTCACGCTCAGCGCGTAGGAGCCTGCGCCCGAACCGGCGCCGGCAATGACGGTCGCCATGCTCGTGTCGGAAGAGGTGGCGGTGAGCGCGGCCCAGGTGCTGGGATTGGCCAGCTTGGCGGCCGCGTCGCGCATCGCGCTGAAGGCACTCTTGATCTTTCCGTATTCGGAGATCTGCGTCTTGATCGTGTCGGTGCGCGTCTGCAGGTCGGTGATGGGCTGCTTCTCGAGCGAGACCAGCTTCGTGACGATGCTCTCGACGTCCAGGCCGCTGCCGAGACCTGCCGAAGTAATGGATGCCATCGTTCGTACTCCCTGTGACCCTGGCCACTGTTGCCGGATTTCCTCGTCGGAAACCCCATGCGCGACAGGGCCTCGCGTGAACCGCGTGAGGCCCTGTCCTGCATATCGGCGCCCCTCGCGCCGACTTTAGGACGGCGACCCGGGGGATTGATTGCGTTTTTCTATCAGCCTTTGAGCAGCGACAGCACTTGCTGCGGCAACTGGTTCGCTTGCGCGACCATCGCGTTGCCCGCCTGCTGCAGAATCTGCGCGCGGCTCAGGTTGGACGTTTCCACCGCGAAGTCCGCGTCCATGATCCGGCTGCGGGCGGCGGTCTGGTTCTCATAGGCCACCTGCAAGTTGGAGATCACGGCGTCGAAGCGGTTCTGCGTCGCACCGAGCGTCGCGCGCTGGCTGTTGACGGTGTCCAGCGCGGTGTCGATGTTGGCCACGACGGCGGCGATCGCCGCTGCATCCGCCGTGCGGTCGATGACGGCCCGGCCAGTGCCGTTGGCGTCCTGGCCGGCGACGTTGGTGATCGTCGCATCTTCCGACATGTTCGGCGTGGTGACCGTGATCTCGTCGTTGGACGTCGTGTTCGGGCCGACCTGGAAGGTCTGCGGCGTCGACGCGTCCTGCCCGAGGATGTACTTGCCGTTGAAGGTCGTCCCCGCGGTGACGCGCTGGATTTCCTTGGCGAGTTCGCCGAACTCCTTGTCCAGCGAATCCTTGTCGCTGTCCGCGTTGGTCGCGTTGCGGGCCTGGATCGCCAGTTCGCGCATCCGCTGCAGCGAATCGGCGACCTTGCCCAGCGCGCCTTCCGCGGTCTGCGACAACGAGATGCCGTCGTTGGCGTTGCGCATCGCCACCGTCATGCCGCGAGCTTGCGCGTTCATGCGTTCGGCGATCGCCAGGCCGGCGGCGTCGTCCTTCGCGGAGTTCACCCGCAGGCCCGACGACAGGCGCTGCATCGAGGTCGCCAGCGACGACTGCGATGAGTTCAGATTGCGTTGCGCGTTCAGCGAGGCAATGTTGGTGTTGATGGTCTGTGGCATTGATGCACTCCTGCGGAGATCCTGTCCTGGCTGCGATCCCGGTTAGGTGGGTCGGTTCCCGACCTCACCCGCGGATCCTCGCTGCGCCATCGCAGTCATTGTTTGGATCTGCCGGTTGGACCGGTGGTCGAGCGGTACTACGTGCTCGATGGTTCCCATTGTGCGAAACGTGCTTCAACGCCGATTGGCCGATTAGCGGGCGGAAAACCGGCCATTAACCAACCAATAAAAGAAGGCCCCGCATCGGTCCCGGAGGGGCGATGCGGAGCCTTTGGAGGCCCGGCCACGAAGGCCGGTGCTTGAGGAGTCAACCGATAGAAGGGGATCAGCTGCGCAGCAGCGACAGCACCTGTTGCGGGAGCTGGTTGGCCTGCGCCACCATCGTGTTGCCGGCCTGCTGCAGGATCTGCGCGCGGCTCAGATTGGCCGTTTCCGCGGCGAAGTCGGCATCCATGATGCGGCTGCGGGCGGCGGTCTGGTTCTCCACCGAGACCTGCAGGTTGGAGATGATCGCGTCGAAACGGTTCTGCGAGGCGCCCAGGATCGCGCGCTGGCCGCTGACCGTGGTGATGGCCGCGTCGATGTTGTCGATCACGGTCTTCAGCGCGTCGGGCGTCGAGGCGTTGTCGATCACGCCGCCGGTGACTGCGGTGATCGTCGCATCGTTGGTCATGTTGTTGGTGATCACGTCGACCGAGTCGTTGGCGCTGGTGTTGGCGCCGATCTGGAAGGTCTGCGTGCCGGCGTCGTTGCCCAGGATGGACTTGCCGTTGAAGGTCGTGCCGCCGATGACGCGGCCGATTTCCTGACCCAGCTGGGCGTATTCCTTGCCGATCGAATCCAGGTCGGTCGTCGTGTTGGTCGCGTTGCGGGCCTGCACCGCCAGTTCACGCATGCGCTGCAGCGAGTCGCCCACTTTGGACAGCGCGCCTTCAGCGGTCTGCGCCAGGGAGATGCCGTCGTTGGCGTTGCGCACCGCGACGTTCATGCCACGGACCTGGGCGTTCATGCGCTCGGCGATCGCCAGGCCGGCGGCGTCATCCTTGGCGGAGTTGACACGCAGCCCCGAGGACAGGCGCTGCATCGACACCGACAGCGACGACTGCGAGGACGACAGGTTGCGCTGGGCGTTGAGCGATTGCAGGTTGGTGTTGATGATCTGAGCCATGATTCATTCCTTCAAGTTTCAAAGACCTTCTGGCGGTCTCGGCGGACGGTTGATTAATCGTCCGACTGAGCCGGACCACGTGGCCCTTGCTGTTGAATTGCGGACCCGTTGATGCAGTTATCGGGACGCGCAGGAATGGACTTGAGGCCTTCTTGAAAAGAAAGCTTGCAACGCCCCGTGGCGGGCGTGAAGAAGTGGCGGGAGCCACTGTGGGCGGGCTCTTGCGGCACGCCGGTGTCAAACGCCTTCCCGGCCGGTTTCTGGGCCGGCGCGGAGGCCATTTGGTACGAAGCCTTCGGGAGGCCTGGCGCGGGCTCTCCACGGGGCATGGGGCGTCCCTCCGGGAACCCCAAGCCCCATTCCGGCCCCACCCTCGCTCGTTGACTTCTCTTTTCACACCCCGGCCGTGCTGGTGATGCGAAAAGAGAAGGGGACCGCGTCCCCTTCGAGGCTCTGGGATCCGCCGACGGCTGGCGTCGACGGAATCCTCTTCGTCCTATCAGCGCAGCAGGGCCAGCACTTGCTGGGGAGCCTGGTTGGCCTGGGCGATCATCGCGTTGCCGGCCTGTTGCAGGATCTGCGCACGGCTCAGGTTGGCGGTTTCCGAGGCGAAGTCGGCATCCATGATCCGGCTGCGGGCGGCGGTCTGGTTCTCGACCGAGATCTGCAGGTTCGACACGATCGCGTCGAAACGGTTCTGCGAGGCACCCAGCTTCGAACGTTCGCCCGAGACCGTCTTGATCGCCGAGTCGATGTTGTCGATCACGGTGGCCAGGTCGGTCGTCGTCGAGGCGTTGGTGATCGCGCCGCTGGTCACGCCGGTGATGGTCGTGTCCGTGGTCATGTTGGTCGTCGTGACGTCGACCGAGTCATTGGCCGTCGTGTTGGCGCCGATCTGGAAAGTCTGCGTGCCGGAGTCGCCTGCCAGGATGGCGCGGCCGTTGAAGGTCGTGCCGCCCAGGACGCGCTGGATTTCAGAGCCCAGCTGGGCATATTCCTGACCGATCGAGTCCAGGTCGGTCGTCGTGTTCGTGGCGTTGCGGGCCTGCACCGCCAGTTCACGCATGCGCTGCAGCGAATCACCCACCTTGGAGAGCGCGCCTTCAGCCGTCTGCGACAGGGAGATGCCGTCGTTGGCATTGCGCTGGGCGACGTTCATGCCGCGGACTTGCGAGTTCATGCGGTCGGCGATCGCCAGACCGGCGGCGTCGTCCTTGGCGGAGTTGACGCGCAGACCCGAAGACAGGCGCTGCATCGACGTGGCCAACGAGGTGGCGCTGGTGCTGGTGTTGCGCTGGGCGTTGAGCGACAGCAGGTTGGTGTTGATGACTTGGGCCATGATTGCTCCTAACAGCTATACGTAAATACCGGCAAAAGCGCCGAACCACACATGAGCGCCTGAGTCCTCCGATCCTCCGACCCGCCGTGAGGCGAACCGGCCGAGGATCTCGGATGCTCCTGCTGAACCGCCCGGGCCATTTCCCGGTTCGGTCCCAGTCCGACGCTAGTCAACCGTTGCCGTCCCACCCCTCATCGGAAGCCAAGAACGTCAGGCCTTCTAACCGGACCACGTGCCGCCTGCCTGCTTCGACCTGCTAGCAAGACCACTTGTCTTTGCTTGCCTGTCGCTGCATTCAGCAGCCCCGTTGTGTTGGTTATCGGGCCCCTCTCCTTAGAACTTGAGGGCAATTTGTCAAGACTTGTGATCCTTGGATAAGCGGGTCTTGCAACGCGTTGTTTGTCGTTTGACTTCGACCCGGACTCGTGCCCGGGTGTCGGTCTGGCGACGGACATGGGGGTATCTACGGCCTGATTGCGGCGGTATTGAGGGGGAATGCCGGCGCTTTTCGTGTGCTCGATCACGGGGGTGCCCCCCTAAAGTGCCTCCTGGCGATGCCGACTTGCGGGATCGCCGCATCCGCCACCTTCGCCGGGACCGGTCTCGGCTCGAGACCGGACTCGATCGACGAGTCCCAACGACCATGGAGAGGTCTATGCCACTGCAAGCGCAAACCGAGGCACGGTCCACCGTGTCGATGATCGACGCGTCGATCGAGGAACAATGTCACGGAACGATCCGTCCGGGATCCAGCGAGGCTCGCCTGCTGCTGGCCCAGGCGCGCAACGCCGCCTATGCGCAAGCCGCGCAGGGGCGCATCGGCGACGGCGTCGCGCTGCTCTACAACGCGCTGGAAATGGCGCCGATGAGCGTCGACCTGCTGTCCGACGTCGGCGCGCTGCTGCTGGCTGCGGGGCAACTGAGCGACGCCGCGTTGTATGCGCATCGTGCGGTGGAGCTCTCGCCGCAACATGCGCCTTCTCTCTATACCCTCGGCTTCGCGCTGTCGGGTCTGGGCGAGGTGAAGGCCGCGATCGAGGTGTTGAGCATCCTCAATGAAGGACAGGCGCTTGAGATGCTGCGCCGCGATTCACCGGAACTGATGGCGATCGTCGACTCCGAATTGCTACGCCTCCAAGCCGCCTGAACGGTCGACGATCCGTCGCCGCCGGGACGGCCCTGACAGGCTGTCTCCCCGAAAAACCGCCGCCGAGCCCGCAACCACGGGCTTCGGACGGCGGTTTTCTCTTTGGGGGCTGGCAACGTGTAGGAATCAGGCTGACAAGGCGGTCGTCCCGCTCCCTAGCTTGTATCTGGCGCCACCCTGATGTCGCACGGATGGGTGTTTCTTCAGAATTCATTCCATCGCAGCAACGCAACCCACCAGGAGCCACCCGATGAACAGCGACCAGATCCTTGCCGAGATCCGCGAAGCCAACCTGTCGTACCTGATGCTGGCCCAGAGCCTGATCCGTACCGACCGGGAACAAGCGCTGTATCGCCTGGGCATCTCGGAAGAGACTGCGACGCTCCTCAACACGCTGAGCCCGGCGCAGATGATGAAGATGGCTTCGGGCAACACGCTGCTGTGCCGCTTCCGCATGGACGACGACCTGGTGTGGGGCCTGCTGACCTCGCACGGCAAGCCGGCCGCCAACGACAGCGTCTCCCGTCTGCATGCCTCCATCCTGATGGCGGGCCGCCACCAGGAAGCCGCTGCCTGATCCAGAAGATTCAGGCAACTGCCTCAGGCAGAGAAATTGCCGCCCGAGAACATCCGACAGCACCCGGAGCACCCCAATGCGCACCAAGTCCATCCTGACCGAAGCCAAGCAGATCGATCGCGCCGTGACGTTGATCAAGCTGGGCGCGCGCCTGCAAGTGCTGGAGTCGGAAACCGACCTGAGCTACGAGCGTCTGCTGCGCCTGTACAAGGAAGTCTCGGGCAAGAGCCCCAGCAAGGGCCAGCTGCCGTTCTCGACGGACTGGTTCATGACCTGGCAGCCCAACATCCACGCCAGCCTGTTCCTGAACATCCACGAGTACCTGAACAAGGTGGCCGAGATGGACGAGATCGACGTCGTCATCAAGGCCTACCAGCTGTACCAGGAACAGACCGCGGCGCAGAACCTGGAGCAGCTGCTGTCGGTCACCCGCGCGTGGCGCCTGGTGAAGTTCGTGGACAACGGCATGCTGACGATGACCAAGTGCAGCAAGTGCGGCGGCCACTTCGTGACCCACCCGCACGAGGTCGCCAAGCATTACGTCTGTGGCCTGTGCAACCCTCCGGCGCGTGCCGGCAAGGGCAAGGCGGCCGGCGGCATCCAGATGCATTGAGCGCATCGCGTCAGGATCATTTCGTCGAATGTCTACCCGCTGGCGCAGCTGCCTGGTCGTCATCGCCCGTAACGAGGCGGCGACGATCGGCCGGCTGTTGACCAGCGTTCGTCCGTTCGTCGACGAACTGCTGGTCATGGATACGGGCTCCACCGACGACACCCTTCGTCTGGCTGAAGCTGCCGGCGCCCGGGTCGTGCATTTCCGCTGGATCGACGATTTCGCCGCGGCGCGCAATGCGGCGCTTGACGCGGCCGGCGCCGACTGGCACGTGGTGCTCGATGCCGATGAATGGTTGATCGGGGAGGACAGTGGTGCGGCCCTTGAGGCGTTGCGCAGCACCGCCCCCGAGTTTGTCGGCACGATCGCGCTTCAAGACCATTTCGACGGCGGCACCGCGCAATCGCGTCTCAGCCGCGTGCTGCCGGGGCGCATTCGCTACACCGGCCGCATCCACGAACAGCCTGCGCATGAGTTGCCCGTCAGGGCGCTCGACATCCATGTCGCGCACGACGGTTACCTGCCTGAACGACTTCACGTGAAGCAGGGACGCAACGAGCGGCTGTTGCGTGCGGCGGTCGATGAAGATCCCGTCAACCCGTATCTCTGGTACCAGCTCGGCAAGGACTTCTCGGTCTATGACCGCTTCGCGGATGCGGAAGCAGCGTTCGTGAATGCCGTTGACCGCTTGACCTCGTTGCCCCTGCCGCCTGCATGGTGGAACGATCTGGTCGCGAGAAGACTCTTCGGTCTGAAGTCTCTCAAGCGCCATGCCGATGGTCTGGTCTTCGCGGAAACGCAGTTGCAACGATGCGGGGACTCGCCGGACTTCTTCTTCGCGCTGGGCGATCTGTTGCTGGATTGGGCGGCGGACCAGCCGCAGCAAGCCGAAGCCTTGATCCCGATGATCGAAGGCGCCTGGCGTCGCTGTCTGGAGATTGGTGAACGCCCTGACCAACCGGGTGCTGTCGAGGGGCGGGGCAGTCATCTCGCCGCCTACAACCTGGCACTGCTCCTGGAAGCCACCGGGCGCCCGGAGGAGGCGAGGGGGCTGCGCGAGGCGCGGTGATCCCTCAAAAAGCAGCGCCGGGATGGCGCTGATCTGGCATCTTGTAGGAATTCATCTGACAAGCCCGTCGGCGCGCTCCCTAACCCGGAGATGGAAGCGACCTGATGTTGCTTGCGTGTCGCCATCTCTACAGTTCGTCTCACGCTGAAACAAAACGACATCAGCACCCAACACCCCAGGAGCCGAACGATGAACGCCGACCAAATCCTCGCCGAGATCCGCGAAGCCAACCTGTCGTACCTGATGCTGGCCCAGAGCCTGATCCGCGCCGACCGCGAACAGGCGCTGTATCGCCTGGGAATCTCGGAAGAGACCGCGACGTTGCTGACCACGCTGAGCGCTGCCCAGATGCTGAAGATCGCCTCGGGCAATACGCTGCTGTGCCGCTTCCGCATGGACGACGACCTGGTGTGGGGCCTGCTGACCTCGCACGGCAAGCCGGCCGCCAACGACAGCGTCTCCCGCCTGCACGCCTCCATCCTGATGGCTGGACGTCATCAGGAAGCCGCCTAAGTTATATCGACGCCCATCGCGTCAACTGAAGCTGAATTGAAGCCGGAGACACCGACATGCGCACCAAGTCCATCCTGACCGAAGCCAAGCAGATCGATCGCGCCGTGACGTTGATCCACCTGGGCGCCCGCCTGCAGGTGCTGGAGTCGGAAACGGACCTGAGCTACGAGCGTCTGCTGCGCCTGTACAAGGAAGTCTCGGGCAAGAGCCCCAGCAAGGGCCAACTGCCGTTCTCGACGGACTGGTTCATGACCTGGCAGCCCAACATCCACGCCAGCCTGTTCCTGAACATCCACGAGTACCTGAACAAGGTGGCCGAGATGGACGAGATCGACGTCGTCATCAAGGCCTACCAGCTGTACCAGGAACAGACCGCGGCGCAGAACCTGGAGCAGCTGCTGTCGGTCACCCGCGCGTGGCGGCTGGTGAAGTTCGTGGACAACGGCATGCTGACGATGACCAAGTGCAGCAAGTGCGGCGGCCACTTCGTGACCCATCCGCACGAGGTCGCCAAGCATTATGTCTGCGGCCTGTGCAACCCCCCGGCGCGCGCCGGCAAGGGCAAGGCGGCCGGCGGCATCCAGATGCATTGAGGGCGCCGTCATGGCCGCCCGACTCCCCCACGCCGCTTCGGGAGATGCCCGCTCCGCGCTACGCTGGCCGACGCTGGCGCTGCTGAGCTGGGCCGCCTGTTTCGTTGTCTGGCGCCTGTTCGGGCCCGATTGGCCGGCGGCGATCGTCGCCTCGGGCCTCGGGCTGATTCTCGCCGGGCTGCATCGCCAGACCTGGCGCCGAATGATCGTCGCCGCCGGCTTTCCGATGGCCTTGCTCTTCACCGGTACCGACCTGCCGGCCTGGATCTGGCTGATCCCGCTGGGCGTGCTGGTGCTCGCCTATCCCCGCCGAGGCTGGAGCGACGCCCCGCTGTTCCCGACACCGCACGACGCGCTGCGCGCGCTCCCCGAGCGTGTGAAGCTGCACGGCGGCGCCCGCGTGCTGGACGCCGGCTGCGGGCTAGGCGACGGATTGGTGGCCCTTCGCCGCGCTTATCCGGGCGTGCGTTTCGCGGGCATTGAATACAGTGGCTTCCTGTGGCTGCTGGCCCGCCTGCGCTGCCCCTGGGCCGATATCGCCCGGGGCGACCTGTGGGCCCAGTCGTGGCGCGACACGGACCTGGTCTACCTCTTCCAGCGGCCCGAGTCGATGCCGCGCGCGCTGGACAAGGCGCGCACGGAAATGCGACCGGGCAGTTGGCTGGTCAGCCTGGACTTCCCGCTGCCGGGACAACCCGTCTTCGCGCAGCTGGATACCGGCACCCGCCACCAGCTCTACGCCTACCGGGTGCGCGACCTGCAGGCCTGAGGCCGGGACGCGCTCCATCAATGTCGAACGACACGAGACAGCGACGCCCGACCGGCGCCCGCGAGACACCGGCCGTCACAGGCCGGGCTCAAGCGGGCGGGGAGCCGGTCGATAAGGGATGAGATGGCCCGGACCGCGAGGGGACGCGGCGGCAACTTCAGGACGGAACGAATTCCATGTTTGTCATCATCGGTTGGCTGCTGGCACTGGCCTGCATCTTCGGCGTGTTCATCGCGCACGGAGGCAACATCAGCGTGGTGCTGCACGCGCTGCCGTTCGAGATGACCACCATCTTCGGCGCGGCGATCGGCGGCATGCTGGCCACGAACCCGCCCAAGGTCATGAAGGCCACCATGAAGGGCCTGGGCGACTGCTTCAAGGGCAGCAAGTACACCAAGGCGCGCTACATGGAGCTGCTGGCGCTGCTCTACGACATCCTGCAGAAGGCACGCAAGGAAGGCCTGATGTCCATCGAAAAGGATGTCGAGGACCCGCACAGCTCGCCGCTTTTCCAGAAATACCCGACGGTGGGCAACGACCACCACGTCACCGAGTTCATCACCGACTACCTGCGGATGATGGTCTCGGGCAACCTCAATGCGCACGAGATCGAGTCCCTGATGGACGCCGAGATCGACACCCACCACCACGAGGCCTTCCTCGCCGTGATCGCGCTGCAGCGCCTGGCGGGCGGCCTGCCGGCCTTCGGCATCGTGGCCGCGGTGCTCGGCGTGGTGAACACCATGGGCTCGGTCGGCCAACCCCCGGCGGTGCTCGGCGGGATGATCGGCTCGGCGCTGGTCGGCACGTTCCTGGGGATCCTGCTGGCCTACGCCTTCGCCGAGCCGCTGGCTGGCGCGCTCGAAGCCAAGGTCGACGAGGCCGGCAAGGAACTCCAATGCATCAAGACCACGCTGCTGGCCTCGATGCAAGGCTACGCGCCGCAGGTGGCGATCGAATTCGGACGCAAGGTGCTGTACTCGACCGAGCGCCCCACCTTCGCCGAGCTCGAAGGCCACGTGAAGAAGAAGTGAACGGAGTGAATCACCATGGCCGGTGACGCCAAGAAACTCCAGCCCATCATCATCAAGCGCGTCAAGAAGGGCGGCCATGCCGCCCATGGCGGCGCGTGGAAGATCGCGTACGCCGACTTCGTGACGGCGATGATGGCCTTCTTCCTGCTGATGTGGCTGCTCGGCTCGACGACCGAGGGCGACAAGAAGGGCATCGCGGACTATTTCGCCTCGCCGTTGAAGGTCGCCATGTTCGGCGGCTCGGGTTCGGGCGACGCGTCGCACATCATCAAGGGCGGCGGTCAGGACCTGACGCGCCAGACCGGCCAGGTCAAGGCCGGCGACGTCGAATCTCCTCGGAAAACCATCAACCTGAAGGCCCTCAAGGAAGAGCAGCGGCGGGCGGAACGCGTACGCCTGCAGCAGTTGAAGGACAAGGTCGAGAAAATCATCGCGGAGAACCCCAAAATTGCGGCATTAGGTGGGCAAATCCGGCTCGATATGACACGCGAGGGCTTGCGGATCCAAATCGTGGACGAGAATAATCGTCCGATGTTTGACAGCGGCAGCGCGGTGGTGAAGCCGTATATGCGCGAGTTGCTGCAGGAACTCGGCAACGTGTTGTCCGAGGTGCCCAACCGGCTGACGCTGGAAGGACATACGGATTCACAGCCGTTTTCTGCGGGCGAGCGTGGATACAGCAACTGGGAACTGTCGGCGGACCGGGCCAATGCCTCGCGGCGAGAGCTGGTGGCGGGCGGTCTGCCGGATGCCCGGGTACTTCGCGTGCAGGGGTTGGCGTCAAGCAAACTGCTGGACACGAAAGACCCCAAAGCCCAAGTCAATCGCCGCATCAGCATCATCGTGATGAATCGCGATGCCGAGGATGCGGTGCTGAAGAACCTGCCCGATGAGGACGAGGACACTTCAGACCCCGCGGCGAGCGCGCCGCAGGCCTCAAGTTCCGCGCCCGCGGGCCGATAACGTTCCGGATCGACGTTCTGTCATCTATAACCAGATCTCGCCTTAAGCCCTCCAGTCCCCTCAGAGGAACGCCATGAGCACTGACATGAAATTCTTGATCGTCGACGACTTCTCGACCATGCGCCGGATCGTGCGCGGTCTGCTGAAGGAGATCGGCTACAACAACGCCGAAGAGGCGGAAGACGGCGTCGAGGCCCTGAGCATGCTGAAACAGGCGAAATACGATTTCGTCGTCAGCGACATCAACATGCCCAACATGAATGGCTTCGAGCTGCTCAAGGCCATCAAGGAAGACGCCACGCTGAAGCACCTGCCGGTGCTGATGGTGACGGCGGAAGCCCGCAAGGAAGACATCGTCCTGGCCGCCCAGAGCGGCGCGGCGGGCTACATCGTGAAGCCATTCACGAAGGCCACGCTGGAGGAGAAGGTCCTGAAAATCATGCAGAAGCTGGCCGCTGCGGCCTGACGCTGGGAGTCCCACCATGCAGATGGAAGAGCTGGCCAAACTGACCTCGCAATCCAACGAGCCCTTGACGGTCTCGCCCGAGGTGTTCCAACAGATCGGCACGATCACGCGCGTGCTGCACGACACGATGCAGCAGCTGGGCGTGATGCCCAAGCTGCAGGTCGCGACCGACGGGCTGCCCGACGCGCGCAGCCGCCTGACCTACATCGCCAACAAGACCGCCGACGCCGCCAACAAGGTGCTGAACTCGGTCGACCAGGCCAAGGCCGAGCACGCCAAGATCACCGAGGCTGCCAACGCGATGGCCCAGGCGATCACCGCGGACCCGGTCCGCGCGGTGGCGTCGGGCGCGGTGCTGAACTTCGTCAAGGAGGTCGAATCCTCCACGTCGAAGATCGACACCCACCTGACCGACATCATGCTGTCGCAGGACTTCCATGACCTGACCGGCCAGGTGGTCGCCAAGGTCGTGACGCTGGCCAACGACCTGGAAGATTCGCTGGTGAAGCTGCTGGTCTCGGTGGTGCCGCCGGAACAGCGCGAGAAGGTCGACCCGAGCATCCTGCAGGGCCCGGTCGTGAACCCGGAAGGCCGCGCCGACGTGGTGGCCAACCAGTCCGAAGTGGACGACCTGCTGGCCTCGCTGGGCTTCTGATCTTTCGAAGCCGGCATGGCCGCAACGAAACCCGCGCCTCGGCGCGGGTTTCTGCTTTCTGGGTTGGCGAGATCGGAAGTCGGGCCGATTTCGGGCCCTTATCCGGCTAAGGCGAAACCCCCTCCGGCCAAACAATGGCGGGGCCACGGCATAGGGCCGTGACCACCCATGGCCGATCAAGACGCACAAGACCGCAACTTACCCGCCTCGCAGAAAAAGATCGAAAGATCTCGCAAGGAAGGTCAACTGCCGCGCTCCCGGGACCTGCCGCATTTCGCGGTGATGGCCACGGGCGGCGCCTTGTTCGCGACGTCGACGCCGTACGCCGTCGAAACCCTGCAGCGCATGCTGGAAGGTGCGCTGCGGTTTGATGCCGAACAGCTGCGTTCCGCCGGCATGATGACCGAGCGCCTGTCGACGCTGACCTGGCAGGGTTTCATGCTGGGCCTGCCGGCGCTGATCATCCTGGCGATGGCGGCGATCGCCGCGCACATCGCCTCGGGCGGCTGGAACTTCACGATGAAGCCGCTGGCTCCGAAATTCACGAACCTGAATCCGATCACCGGTTTCGGCAAACTGTTCCAGATGCAGAACCTGACCACGGCGCTGAAGGCCGTGGCGCTGTCGCTGGTGCTGGGCGTCGTCGGCGCGATGGCGCTGAAGGACCGCATCGCAGGTTTCATCGGGATCATGTCGGTGCCGCTGCCGTCGGCGCTGGCCTTCGCCGGCAAGCAGCTGATGGGCGGGCTGATGATGCTGGGCCTGTGCCTGGCGTTGTTCGCCGTGATCGACGTGCCGCTGCAGCGCCACCAGTACCTGAAGCGGCTGAAGATGTCCCGCGAGGAAGCCAAGAACGAGCTCAAGGAAGCCGAAGGCAACCTCGAGATGAAGCACAAGATGCGCGCCAAAGCCCGGGAGCTGGTGAAGCGCCGCATGCTGCAGGCCGTGCCGAAGGCCGACCTGGTCGTGATGAACCCGACCCACTATGCGGTCGCCATCGCCTACGACGAGACCAAGTTCGGCGCGCCGCGCGTGGTGGCGAAGGGCCTGGACCTGCTGGCCTTCAAGATCCGCGACATCGCCAAGGAAAACAAGGTCCCGGTGCTCCAGGCGCCGGCGCTGGCCCGCGCCCTGTACGCCCACGCCGAGCTGGATCGGGAGATCCCCGGCGCGCTGTTCGGCGCCGTGGCGCAGGTGCTGGCCTACGTGTATCAGCTGAAGGCCGCGCTGAAGGGGCAGGGCGCCTCGCCTCAGGCCGTGCCGAACCCGCCGGTGCCCGACGAGCTCGACCCGCACAAGAAGCCGGGCTGGGCGCCACCGGAAGAGGAACTGGACGATCAGTTCCCGGAAGGCAAGCCGGCCTGATCGCGGCTGGTCGATATACCGAGCGGGCGGGGCCCGGGCCGGTGCCCCCTTTCCGCTCAATTTCCTCCTCGCCGCTCGGAATTCGCTCCAAGGGGGCACCGGCCCGGGCCCCTCTGGCGAGGGCGCTCCGGAGTGGCGCCGAGGTAGGCGCGATTCCGGGGGGGAATTCCCCCCTTTATCCGGCTAAAGGAAAACTGGCTCTCGCCGAACAATGGCGTGGCCCGACGGCAGTGTCGGGCAAGTGAATTCCCCTCCGGCATCCAACAGGTTGAAGGCAGCACCGATGAACGAGCTGATGGCCCGTTTGCAGAACTTCCTCGGACCCCGCGCCGCCATCGTGCAGGCGCTCGGGGCGCCGATCGCCATCATGATCATCCTGTCGATGATGGTGCTGCCGCTGCCGGCCTTCGCCCTGGACCTGTTTTTCACCTTCAACATCGCCATGTCCATCATGGTGATGCTGGTGGCGTCGCAGATGCTGCGGCCGCTGGACTTCGCCGCGTTCCCGACCGTCCTGCTGATCACGACGCTGCTGCGCCTGTCACTGAACGTGGCCTCCACCCGCGTGGTGCTGCTGGAAGGCCATACCGGCGCCGGCGCCGCGGGCAAGGTCATCGAATCCTTCGGCCACTTCCTGATCGGCGGCAACTTCGCCGTCGGCCTGATCGTGTTCGCGATCCTGGTGGTCATCAACTTCATCGTGGTCACGAAGGGTGCGGAGCGGATCGCCGAAGTCGGCGCGCGCTTCACTCTGGACGCGATGCCCGGCAAGCAGATGGCGATCGACGCCGACCTGTCCGCCGGCCTGATCGACGAGAAGGAAGCCAAGCGCCGCCGCGCCGAACTGGGCGACGAGGCGGACTTCTTCGGCTCCATGGACGGTGCCTCGAAGTTCGTCCGCGGCGACGCGATCGCCGGCATCCTGATCCTCTTCATCAACATCGTCGGCGGCTTCGTCATCGGCGTGGCCCAGCACGGGCTGTCCGCCGGCCAGGCCGCCGACAGCTACATCCTGCTGGCCGTCGGCGACGCGCTGGTGGCGCAGATCCCGGCGCTGCTGATCTCCGTCTCCTCCGCCCTGGTCGTGTCGCGCGTCGGCAAGGACAAGGACGTCGGCCAGATGATCGGCTCGCAGGTGTTCGGCTCGATCAAGGCCGTCGCCATCACCGCGGGCGTCGTCTTCATCCTGGGCCTGATCCCGGGCATGCCGCACCTGGTGTTCATGATCATTGCTGGCGCCCTGGGCTATCTGGCCTACTGGCTGCGCACCAAGGAGCAGGCCACGAAGGCCGCCGAGTCCCGCAAGGCCGTCGCCCCGGTGCCCGGCGCGCCGAACCCGGATGCCGAAGCCTCCTGGGACGACGTCGTCGCCGTGGACACGCTGGGCCTGGAAGTGGGCTACCGCCTGATCACGCTGGTCGACAAGACCCGCGAAGGCGACCTGCTGAGCCGCATCAAGGGCGTGCGCCGCAAGTTCGCGCAGGACATCGGTTTCCTGCCCCCGTCGGTGCACATCCGGGACAACCTGGAACTGCGCCCCAGCCAGTACCGCGTGACGTTGCGCGGCGCGGTGATCGGGGAAGCGGAGGCCTACCCGGGCATGTGGCTGGCGATCAACCCCGGTCACGCCACGCAGAAGCTGATCGGGACGCCCACCACGGACCCCGCCTTCGGACTCCCGGCGGTCTGGGTCGAGGAGCGGCAACGGGATATGGCGCAAATGGCGGGCTTTACCGTCGTTGATTGCGCGACCGTGGTGGCCACGCATCTTTCACACTTGCTGCAAGTTCACGCGGCCCGGTTGTTGGGCCGGGTGGAAACCCAGCAGCTGGTGGATCACCTCACCAAGCAAGCGCCCCAACTCATCGAAGACGTGATTCCCAAGATGGTCAATGTCGCCGCCCTGCAACGAGTCCTCCAGTTCCTGCTGGAAGAGGGCGTGCACATCCGCGACATGCGTTCCATCGTGGAAAGCCTGGCCGAAAACGCCGGGCAGACGACCGATCCCGCCGAGCTGGCCCGTCGCATCCGCATCCACATCGCTCCGGCGATCGTGCAGCAGATCTACGGACCGGCCAAGGAGCTCGACGTCATCGCCCTCGACCCCGAGCTGGAACGTCTGGTCTCGCAGGCCCTGCACTCGCCTCACGGCGCGGCGCTGGATCCCGGCGTGGCCGACACGCTTGCAAGAAGTGCCGCGCAGACCGCGCAGTCCCAAGAGGATCGCGGTTTGCCCGCCTGCCTGCTGGTGCCCGACCTGATTCGCGCTCCCCTGGCCCGTCTGCTCAAGCGCGCTGCGCCGCGGCTGAAGGTGCTGGGACACAGCGAGATTCCTGAAACGCACACGATCCGCATCGGCTCCATCATCGGAGGCACGGCATGAACGTCAAACGCTTTACCGCCCGCAATTCCCGCGAAGCCATGGCCCTGGTCCGCCAGGCCTTCGGCGACGAAGCGGTCGTGCTCTCGAACAAGCCTTGCCCCGAAGGGGTGGAGGTGCTGGCGATGGCGCCGGAAGGCATGTCGCAGATCGAGCGCGTCGCCGCCTCGACGCCGCGTGCCGCCGCTGCTGCGCCCCGCGCCGCCGCGCCGCGTCAGCCGGCTGCCCAGCCGCAGCGCCAGCAGCAACGGGAAGACGTGCCACCGCGTCAGGCGCTCAAGCAGCGTCTGTCCGCGTCGCCGGCCCCGCAGCGCGCGGAGCCCGGTTTCGGCGGCTCGGGCGCCTCGGTGGGCGAGGACGTCAACGCGATGGCCATGAGCACGCTGTCCTTCCAGGACTACGTCCGGGAGCGCATGCTCAAGCGCCGCTCGGCCGAGATGAACGGCCTGCCCGATCCGATGATGGACGAGCCGGCGCCCGCCTTTTCGCAGTCGCAAATGAATGAATCGGTCGCCTCGATGGCCGCGCAGCGCGACCAGCGCGCGCGTTCGGCGATGCAGACCCTGGGCGCCCGTCGTGTCGACGAGCGTGCCTACGACTCCGCGCCGGCCCCCGCGCCGCGCGTCGTGCCCCCGGTGCTGCGCGACGAGATCCGCGTGCAGCAGCAGTCCCTGCAGGACCTGGGCGGCATCGGCCACGGCTTCGGCGGCATGGGCAACCATCCGCTGAACGACATGCCGGCGTCCTCGCGTCGCGAGCAGGAGATGATGACCGAGCTCCGCGCGATGAAGGGCATGATCGAAGAGCGCTTCGGCGCGCTGGCCTTCATGGAGAAGCTGCAGCGCCAGCCGGCGAAGGCCCGCCTGACGCAGAAGCTGCTGGATGCCGGTTTCTCGCCGGCCCTGGTGCGCAAGCTGGTCGAAGGCCTGCCGGCGCAGACGACCGAGGAAGCCGATTCCCACGCGTGGGCCGCCAACGTGCTGTCGCGCAACGTGCAGACCGCCGAGCAGCAACCGGCCCTGGAAGATCAAGGCGGCGTGTTCGCGATGATCGGCTCGACCGGCGTCGGCAAGACGACGACGACGGCCAAGATCGCCGCGGCCTTCGCCACCAAGTACGGCGCGAGCCAGCTCGGCCTGATCACGCTGGATGCCTATCGGGTCGGCGCCCACGAGCAACTGCGCGCCTACGGCCGCATCCTGGGCGTGCCGGTGCACACAGCGCATGACCGCGCCTCGCTGGAAGACCTGCTGGACCTGCTGTCGTCCAAGAAGATGGTGCTGATCGACACGGCCGGCACGGCCCAACGCGACAGCCGGACCGCCGAGCTGCTGGACATGCTGGCGCACAAGAGCATCAAGCGCATCCTGGTCGTCAACGCCGCTCAACAGGGCGAGACGATCGAGGACGTGGTCGGTGCCTGGCGCGGCGCGGAAGCGCAGGGCGTCATCCTGTCCAAGCTGGACGAAGCGGTGAAGCTGGCCCCGGCGCTGGACACCGTGATCCGTCACAAGCTGCGCGTCCTGGGCGTCACCAACGGCCAGCGCGTGCCGGAAGACTGGCATCGCCTGTCGTCGCAGGCCCTGGTGCAGCGCGCGCTGCGCAGCCACGGCCAGGCGGCCTGGCGCGTGGATGCTTCCGACGTCAACCTGATCTTCACCGCCGGCACGATGGCCGGATCGGCGGGCGCATCCTCGCCGATGGGGATGAACTGACCAAGGGCTGACCGCTCGGCCGGAGGGGCTTCCGGGGGACCGGAGTTGCCAAACCCGGTCACAAGTTCTAGAAAGGGGGAAGGGCTCGGGCCTTTCCCCCTTTTTCCGTTGCGGCGGGGGACGACTCGAAGTCGTTGTGTGAGAGGTCCACGAGGTGAGGGTGCCAGGAGAGAAAAGCGGGGTGTTTCCCCCTTTCAATTCCCGGTCAAGGAGTGGCCCCCGGGGCGAAACTTCCGGTAACGGCTCCAGCAATGGCCGGTTCCTTTCGAGAGGGACATGGTGGCTGGAGCGGAAACACGCAAGAGACACAGAGCAGCCCAATGCGCGACTTCAGCAATGCTCCCAAGGACCAGGCCGACGGCCTGCGCCGTCTGTTCGCCACGGCGCGCGTGCGCGTGGTGCCGGTGGTGAGCAATCCGCATGTGGTGGGAAGCGGCGCGCTGCTGGAAGGCATGTGCGCGGCGTTCGGCGAACTCGGCCTGCACACGCTGGTCGTGGACGCGGGCGAGCAGGCCGCGGCGCCGTCGGACCTCGCGGCGGTGGACCTCGCGGCCTGCGTGGAGGCGCTGTCGGCGAAGGTGTCCTTCCTCACCGCGCGCGGACTGCCGCTGCGCTACATCAATGCCAACGGTTCGGCCGCCCAGTTCCTGGAAGCGGTGACCGACGCGGCGCCGTTCGCGGACGTCGTCCTGCTGCATGCCAGCGCCGCGGAACTGAGCCGCGTGCTGGTCTCGCGCGAGGTGCGTCCGGTGCTGCTGGCCGACACCGACGTGCAGAGCGTGACCTACGCCTACGCCGGCATGAAATGGCTGACGCAGCGCGCGGGCCTGATGGTCTACAGCCTGCTGCTGGCCTGCAACCCGCAGCTGCGCCTGGCGGAGCGGATCGCCCAGCAGCTCTCGAGCTGCGGCGACGGCTTCCTCGGCGCGGTGCTGCGCGAGTGGGCCTGCATGGATCCCCGCCAGCCGGTCTCCGCGCCCCTGACGCACGAGCTGCGTCACATGGCGCGCGAGCTGCTGCTGGCCTCGGTACCGGGTGCGGCGCTCGACAGCGCCGCTGATGCGATGCCGCTGCGTCCGCGGCCGATGTGGCAGCCCAAGGCTGGCCGCGCCCCGCAAGGCGTGACCCTCGCTGCGCATTGACGCCGGATTGGAGACGAGACGATGTACACCGCCAAGGGTCAACTCGACAACAACTCGCTGATCCGCCAGTACAGCCCGCTGGTGCGCCGTCTGGCGCATCAGATGATCGCGAAACTGCCGGCCAACGTCGAACTGGACGACCTGATCCAGGTCGGCCTGATCGGCCTGACGGACGCGCTGTCGCGCTTCGACACGGCGCAGGGCGTGCAGTTCGAGACCTTCGCGACGCAGCGCATCCGCGGCGCGATGCTCGATGAACTGCGCGGCAGCGACTGGATGAGCCGCGGCAACCGCCGCCAGCAGCGCTCGATCGAGAGCGCGGTGCACAAGCTCGAGCAGAAGCTCGGCCGCCCGCCGCAGGAGTCCGAGATCGCCGTCGAGATGGGCATCTCGCTGACCGAGTACCAGGAAATGCTCGGCAAGGTGCGCGGGACGCAGCTGGTCTATCTGGAGGACATCTCCGGGGACGACGACAGCGACGACTACCTCGATCGTCACGTCAGCGACGACTCGGCCGATCCGATGTCGATGCTGCGCGACCACCGCATGCGCGAGGCGCTGGTGGAGGCGATCAAGAACCTGCCGGAGCGCGAGGCCTACGTCATGTCCATGTACTACGAACATGACATGAACCTGAAAGAGATCGCCGCGGTGCTGAAGGTGACTGAATCGCGGGTGTGCCAGCTACACAGTCAAGCGATTGCCCGATTGCGCGTGAAGCTGCGCGACTGGTAAAACGAGCCGCACAGCGGCCGCAGTTCTTGTGGTCCATAAACCATGAGGGGAGCGACCGATGTGGGACTCATGGCGCAGGCGCGCCGGGAAGGTGGCGCCAGATGCGTCGGTGGGGGGAGCCGACATCGGCTTTCATGAGCCGGCGATGCAAGGGAACACGGCGAAGGTCGTCCGGGAGCTCTCCTCCGGCGTTTCCAAACTGGGCCGTGACGCGGCCGAAGTCCGCGGGCTGCTGGAGGACACGCAGAAGGTCGTGACCTCGCAGGCGCAGGCGATGCAGGCGCTGGGCTCGGAGCTGCAGCAGGTCCGGCATGCGCAGGACGGCATCAATCAATCGACGAACCAGACCCGCGAGGCGGTGGGGCGCGCGCGCACGGCCTTGTCGGGCGTGGGCGACGAGGTGGGCGGGATCGTGGCGACGCTGCGGCAGGTGTCCGGGGCGGCGTCCGAGATCACGAAGATCGCGTTGCAGACGCGGCTGGTGGCGTTCAACGCATCGGTGGAAGCCAAGCGCGCCGGCGAAGCGGGCCGCGGCTTCGGCGTGGTGGCGGATGCGGTGAAGGACCTGGCGGCGCAGGTGGAGGCGTCGTCGAAGGCCATCATGGGCACGGTGGGGACGCTGGATGCGCGGATCGGGACCTTCAGCCGGGAGTTGAGGGCGGACGGCTCGGGAGGAGCCGGCGAGAGCAAGATCCTGCAGGCGTTCGCGGATGTGGAGGTCGATGTCGACCTCATCGCGAAATCGGCGCAGGAGAGCCAAGCGACGACGCATCAGCTGGCGGAACGCTCGGGAGAGCTCGGGGTGGAGATCCAGCAGGCGATGCGCAAGCTGGAGTCGGCGTTCGCGTGCAGCGACCGGTTCCTGCGGCTGTCCGAGCAGATGATCGAGCAGATCGCGTCGAGCGGCGTCGAGGTCGAGGACTCGCCGTACATCCAGGCGGTGCAGACCGCGTCGGCCGAGATCGCCGGCTTGCTCGAACGCGCGGTGAAGGAGAAGCGGATCGATGCGTCGTCGCTCTTCGACGAGCAGTACCAGCCGATCGCGGGGACCGACCCGCAGCAGTTCACGACGAGATTCACGCAGATCGCGGATCAGCTGTTCCCGGAGGTCCAGGAGCGGATGCTGAAGTTCTCGGACAAGGTGGTGTTCTGCATCGCGGTGGACCGCAACGGGTACGTGGCGACGCATAACAAGCGGTACTGCCAGCCCCAGCGAGCGGGCGACGTGGCTTGGAATACAGCCAATAGCCGCTACCGGCGGATCTTCAACGACCGGACAGGGCTGGCTTCAGCCCGGAATCAACGACCGTTCCTCCTGCAAACCTACCGCCGGGATATGGGCGGCGGGAACTTCGTGCTGCTCAAGGAGGCTTCGGCACCCGTCACCGTTGCTGGGAGGCATTGGGGTGGGGTGAGGTTGGCGTTTGGGTTTTAAAACTCCATTTTACATACTCATGATTATTCAAAGAATTGAGGCTGTCGGTCTTTACAAGTCCATGAATGTGGCGGTTGATTTCAATCAGGACATGACAATGTTGGTTGGAATAAACGGCTGTGGAAAGACCAGCGTCTTGAACGTAATTGACTGGATGCTGGGTCCGGATATAGGAAAACTCTGCGCGACGCCATTTGAAAAAATTCGATTGTCGTTTGAGCATGAAAGTCAGCAATATCAACTTTCCGCCGAGAAAAGCGAAGATTTTCTGTCACTTTCGCTGCGAGGCGGTCGACAGCAGGTCGATCCGATTACCGTTTCCCTCTTTATGGCAGGGAAGATTGAGCTGGCTGAGCAGGAAGAGGTATACAGAAACTTTAGACTTGAGCGGCATGAATTGCCTCTTTGGGAAAGACTAAAGTCCTTCCCCAAGCCTGTCGTTATATCGCTGGACCGCAGCGTTCGAGCTGAGGTGGAGCAAACGGTTTACGAAGAATCGTCGGGCTATCTCAACCAGCGAAAGCTAGTCGCTACCAAGCCCGTTAAGTCTCCGCTGGCGCATGTTCAAAAAGTAACAAGCGAACGATATGCGCAATTTCGTCAAAAGGCAATTCAATATGACAACGAACTGAAGGCCCGACTGGCGATGTCCGCGCTTCAAGTTCCGTTTCAGTTTGCTGACGACAAACCTATTCATCGCATGACCACGGCAGAAACTGCGACTTTGCAGCGGAAGGTGGTGAGCTACCTGTCAAAATCTCTGAAAACTGAGGAGGTGGCAACAAAGGTTACCGAATTCTTTAAGGTCTTGGGGCGTTTGGAAGATCAGTTTTCAAAGTTTACTGCTACCAGTGGACCTACCTCTACGGAGAGCCCGGAAGTAGGGCTTTTTGCCGCGTTCATTTTCTCGCAATATAAGCAAGCCGACGACTTGGCTAAGGCATTTAACGACTTCGAGGAAAGGCAGGCGATAGCTTTCAAAGAGTTGAAGGTTTATTTGGATGCCGTAAATTCATTTCTTACTGATAGTGGGAAGAAGCTGGAATTCGATGAGGGGTCGGGAAGGCTTGTATTTTCTATCCTGACTAAGGCGGTTTCTAATGAAGACAAGAGGAGTATTGAATATCTCTCCTCTGGTGAGCGGCAAATATTGATACTCTTTACGTTCTTGGCTTTCGTCGCTAAGAGTGGCTCTCTATTTATCGTGGATGAGCCCGAGATATCTTTGCATCCGAAATGGCAAAGTGAATTCATGTCTGCATTCCTTCAGCTTTGTCCTAAGGATACACAGATTCTTCTGGCAACTCACTCGCCCGATATTGTTGGAAAATATCGAGCGAAATGCACTACTCCGCAGAATTTCTGAATTGGAGTAGGGCATGGACTTTCAGTTGCCACGGCGGAGCGATGCAGGCTTAGCAGCGCTGGATATCTTTTATCAAGGGTTCAATCAGGTCAACTTCTACGTCGAGGACTCCGATCAAGAAAACTTGTATGAAGTTATCCTGAGGAAGCATTTCTCAAATTTGACAATTGAGCGAATATTCCCATTGGGAGGTAAATCTAATGTGCTCAACCATGCTAAAGATCCAAGCGCTCGCGCTCCCGGTGTAGTTCACGTATATTTGCTAGACAAGGATTTTGACGATTTCCTAGGAACTCAGGAAACGTTAGAGAATGTTTTCTATCTGGACAGATTTTGCATCGAAAACTATCTGCTTTCGTCGAAGGCGATCATGGAGGTGGTCGTAGAAACCCATCCGAAGAAGAAGCGTGAGGCAGTGCGAGACGAGCTGGATGTCAATGTGTTTTTGGCTGAGTCAATTGAAAGAGCCCTCCCTCTATTCGTTCTTTTCTTTGTGGTTCAGAAGCTGGGGCTCGAACTTCGAAACTGTAGTTTCCCGGCCGAGACTTTCTGCTATCAGGATCGCCGTTGGGAACCCGCGATTGAACACATTGCTCAATACCAATCTAAAGTCGTCGAGACCGCAGCCGGGGTTGGTGTTGACCCTCCTTTTGTTGACCCCTTAACGGATGAGCGCGTCGCTTGCATTCGAGGTGCAGATAATCACGCCGTGATCAGCGGAAAATTCTTGTTGACCTTGCTCTTTCATAGAATCAAATCCAAGTTTTCATTGGGTTCTATTACTTTTGAGTCATTTGTGTTTCGTCTCGCGAAGAATTCTGATTTGCTTGAATTGTCACCTATGGCTGAGCGAATAGGAGCGTACGTGAATCGATCCATGACGGAGTCGCATTAAGTTGACCATGTAGTTTAGTGTTTGCCACTGATTTATGTGGGTGCGCTACTTTTTCGAGTTGTTTTGGAAATTTCTTTTACCTTCTTCGGTAATGTTCGCTCATCGCGTCTTGGATTAATCTGGCTGTAGGTGCTCAAAACACTATTTGGCTGGCGGCCCTAGTGGCCTTCTCATTTGCCTCAATGGGCGAGATGGACCTATCCGTGAGGACGGTCGCACGTCGGCTAATCGTGTTTTGACATCTCGCCCACCCTCCGCATTCAATTGCTCAGGTGGTCGTCCCTCAACTGCCGTTTAGTTTAGGACCTCCTCCCCATGCTCTCCAATCGCTTCCTCGAATCCGTCGCCGAAAGCAATTTCCGCCTCTCAGAATTCCTCGCCCTCGAACACCTCGACTTGGACCCGGCCCCCGGCGCCTCCGCAGTCCCGCTCCTCGACCGCATGCCCCTCGCGCTCAATTCCGAACGCACCCTGGAGCAGCTCAGCGTCGCCTCCGGCAATCCCTATCGCTATGACATGCTCGAAGACGGCAGCTGCTACCGCTATCCGCTCGTGCTCAAGCAGTCCACCACCGTCCGCACCGCCATGTTGAATGTCCGCGAGCGCCTCACCCAGGTGATCTCGCTGATGCAGGATTTCGACGTCCCGATGAGCCAGCACCGCGCCAACGGCTGCCTCCGCGATACTGCCGTCGATCTCCTCCACGAAATCGCCAGCTTCTTCGCAGTCATGGAGATCGCGGTCGTCGAGGACCACAACCGCCAGGTGAAGAACTCGGTTCAGGCGAGCTGATGTCTCTCACTGGCAGACCTCCGACCAAAACCTCAGACCGCAAAAGAAAACGAGTGCCCACGCGGGAGCGTGTGGCACTCGTTTTGTTTTGTGGAATTCTTGAGGAATTGCGTCATTTCATGCTGGCATTCATGTTTTTTGATAAACATACTTGGCGCCCGAAGACTTGAGGTGGCTTCTCTTTGGTTAATCAGGTTGTTGCATTTGCAGCGAATTTCCTTAAAAGTGAGGATGCGACCAAGCGCCGATCGATAAACAATTTGTTTTTTCCGCCGCACGCGATCCACTTTTCGTTGGAGGAAAGCGGTTGGGAAATTTTTGGAGGTAGCTCACATGGCTCAGTATAAATATTCTCAATACCTAAATCAAAATGATCATGCGGCATACGATACGCTGCACGGTCCGGGCTCGCCGTGTCTGGATTCCGGGATCTATAGATGTGAGGCATGCGGAGATGAAATCGCGTCGAACAAGGGCAATCCATTTCCACCCCAGAACCATCATCAGCATTCCCCGGGGTTAGGTGCTATCCGTTGGAAGCTTATAGTTTTTGCGCAGCAGAAGTAGTCATCGCGAAAGAATATTCTTGAACGACAATTTGCGTTCGAGTTGCATTCTGGAAATTTGGACGCTTGAGCGAGTCAGTCATTTTTATTAAAAGTCAAATCATTCTAAAATGCGTATCCATTCTTCATTGGCCGAGGAGCAGTTGGCAACTCTTTGGCGTTCGATTGATAAAGCTGACGACCTTGAGATCGTAATTCTGAAAGGACATCTGTGGATTGAATATTGGTTGAATGAGAATATCTTGAATGAGTTTCCTGGTGGTCAACTTATCTTGCGTAAATTCTCATCCTTTGCTCAAAAAATGGATATCCTCGAAGCGTCGGGTCGGATTGCGTTTCCGCGGTTGTGCAAGCAGCTACGAGCTCTTAATTCCCTGAGAAATGATATTTCTCACGAACTCTTTCCGAGCAAGTTGGATGAAAAAATACTTGCCATTGCTTTCGATGATATATATGGACTCGCATTAAATAGTGACCACGCTGATCCTCTTCGGCGAATAACTGGCATTGTAAAGACTGCAATGATTCAGGTGAGCAACTGGTCGGATTCCAGAAACCACGAGTGGGCAAGGTCAGCAATGGCCTAGTTCGACCCGGCCCGCATCCTTGGAAAAACGAGTGCCCACGCGGGAGCGTGTGGCACTCGTTTTGTTTTGGTGGCGGCCAGATCGAATAGTTAATGTTGGATCACTCTTTCTTGGCATCGAATTGGCGCCTCTTTGCTATCGCATGACCTCGATTCCTTCTGTCGGGTGATCAAGCTCTTGATCCAAGACAAGATGACTCACCGGAGATCAAGTCTCCGCACCTGATTCTCCTACAGCGACTACTTTTGTTTGTGATTGAGAAGTCTGCGCCCGGGGGATACGCTTCGATCCTTCAACCCACGGCAACTAGCAGGCGCTCATCGGCCGACAAGTCCGAACTGAGGGCGTCATCCGCTTCGGCGGTTAATTTACTTTCG
Organism: Roseateles sp. GW821-FHT09H11; assembly: GCF_059415845.1. Lineage (NCBI taxonomy): Bacteria > Pseudomonadati > Pseudomonadota > Betaproteobacteria > Burkholderiales > Sphaerotilaceae > Roseateles > Roseateles sp. GW821-FHT09H11. The sequence goes on from NZ_JBWKOA010000003.1 coordinate 356,298, forward strand.
ATCTTCGGAGTGGTTATGGCCGATTACGCGCAGATGAGCGTTGACGTTGTTGTCGTCTTGTTGCCCGGGTTGGTGGGATTGACGGTTTACTGCGCGTCGCTGCAGCAGCCGTTCTCGAAGAGCCCAGTTGAGTTCTTGCTCGTGGTTGCCGCGTCAAAGCTCGCTCAATACTTGGCAGTTGTGGTTCAGCCGAACTGGGCCCTGAAATGGTCGGATCTGTTCAACATGAGTCTGGCAATATTTGTGGCGATGTTGGCTGGAATCTTGCTGTCCATGTTCTCGGGAGCGAAGGACAAAAAACGGCGGAAATCGCGAACAGACCCTTCAAAGGCGACGTCGGCTCCTATGCGCTGGGGAGCAATGTTTCGCGGCGAGCGCAAGCATGTACTGCTTCATCTGAAAGGCGGCGGGCGGGTATTGGGCTGGCCAGAAGGGTGGCCGCACGAGCCCGATGCGGGCCACTTCCTGCTCGCAAACCCCCGCGATCTCAGCGGCACTTCCACCGAGATCGATGAGCAATCGAGCGCGGCAGTCATCCCGGTTTCGGATGTGGTGCGCGTGGAGTTCATTGACGCTAGGCGCTTTGCCTCGCTGAAGCGAATCCCGCGTGCGTTAACCACCCAAAGTTCTTGAGCCAAATTGGAGATTCGGCATGCAGATATTCACGGACCCATTCATTGCCTTCATTACTTACTGTGCGCCAGGCATCTGTGCCATCGTTCCCTATTGGCTGCTCTGGCGAGTTGAGAGGGATCGGGGCGACCGTCTCATGATGTTGTTCTGCTTCATCCTCTACTTTCGAGGTTTGCAAGAGGTCGCGTCTTTAGCCTCGAGGTTCGTCTTTGGAAGTTCGTTCGTCCTTGGCGACTGGGGAGAATCTTGGGGCAATTGGACGATGACGTTGATCGGCTTGGCGACAGGTTTGTATATGGGCCTCCGGTACCGTCGTATGGGAGAGGACGCAAATGATTTCTATCCCTGGGAACCATTTGCCTATCGCTGAGCGCCGACACCTCGCGTCTTCCCGGTTTCATCCATGAGGTCGACGGCCAGGAGTGCCAGGTCATGCCTGCCACCGAGTCCGCTGGCGCGAAGCAGATCTTCCGGTTGATGCCGCCGATTGCCGCCGTGGTCGCATCGGGGTCAGTCCTTGTTCTCGACGAGCTGGACCTGATCTGCACCCCCATCTGCTGCCCAAGTTGCTCGGTCTCTTCCTTCAGGAGACGGCTCCCGGTGAGCCCGTGGCGCGGTTGCTGTTCAGCACGCACCACAACGACGTGATGGACCTCTGCGGGCGCTTCCGCACGACGCTTGTCAACAAGGACAACAACCAGAGCTACACCTATCGCCTCGACGAGATCCCCGACGACGTGATTTGGAACGACGGCTCGCTGGTGCCGTCCTATAACGACCGCAGGATCGGCGGCGTTCCGCGCCTATGACGCGCTTTGGAAACTCGGGGAGAAGCTATGCGTGAGTCCGCTGCAATCGCCGACGCCGCCGTGTTCACGCCCCAGTCGTCTGCAACCGTGTCCTCATTTCCGCCGCGTACTCGGTGAACCCCAGCGACCGGTAGAGCTCCCGGGCGTCCTCGGTCGCGCCGAGCCGGACCTCGTTGATGCCCAGCCCGCGCAGGTGATCGAGTGCGGTCACGACGAGCGCCTTCGCGACCCCGCGGCGGCGATGGGGGCCTGCGGTGAAGACATTCGTGACCCGGGCCATCTGGCCGCCGGGATTGCCGCGCGTCGGTCCCCAATCCAGCAGGACCACGCCGGCGCCCCCCACGACGATCCCGTCGTCGACGGCGAACCAGCCCAGATAGCTGCCGGACCCGATGCGCGGCTTCACCCAGGCCGAGTAGGCGGGGCGACGCTCGGCATCGTCCTCGCGAAAGCAGCCATGCGCCGCGACTTGATCAGCGTCGGAAGGGGCGACGCGCCGAATGACCCAGGGTGTGTCCATGCGGGCATTGTCGGTGCCTCGCATCGGCGGCAGCCCGTGGCAGTTCCGCCGCCGAATGCCCAGCGCGAGCACTGCGCGACCCATAATCCCCCGCATGAAACTTGTAGTGGCTGTTCATTTCGATGGCGCGCAGGCGAATGCCGCCGCCGTGGCCTTCGATGCCTGGGATGCCGCTGAAGCGGAGAAGACTTACGTCTCGCGCATCGCTCATGTCGAGAAGGCTGTCCGCGGAGAACTCGACCTGCGGGAACTGCCCTGCGTGATGCAACTGCTGCGCGAGCACAACCTGGAACCCGAGCTCCTCCTGATCGACGGCTTCGTCCATCTGGATGCCGACGACACGCCCGGTCTTGGCCAGCACCTGTATCACGCGCTGGGTGGCCGGGTGCCCGTCGTCGGCGTGTCGAAGAAGCGCCTGCCGGGTCTGTCGTCGCAGTTCGAGGTCATGCGCGAAGAGGAAACGCCGCCGCTGGTGGTGACCTGCGCGGGCATCGACATCGGCGCGGCCAAGGTGCGACTGCGATCCATGCACGGCAGGAAGCGCGTGCCGACGCTCATGAAGCTCGCGGCTCGTCTGGCGAAGAACAGCGATTGAATTCCCGCTGCAGTGGCTCTCCCGCGAATCGGCGCCCTCTGGCGATGTCACGGGAGGCGTTCGACCGTACTCCAATTCCTCGCCATGAAACCTCAGCCTTTCGCCCTGACTCTGCTGCTATTGACGACCTCCGCCTTTGCGCAGGCGACCCCTGACGCCAGTCAGAGGGCGGTGCTGGAGGACTACATCACCAGGATCAACGAGAAAGAGTCCGAGGCCATGTTTTGCGTGGCGACGCGGATCAATGGCAAGGGCATCACGCATGCCCTTGACGACACAAGAAGGCGGTCGTATGGCAAGGGCAACACCTTCTACTTCTATCTGACCGACCGGAAGCTCGATCCCGGACCCTTGAAGGTCACCCTGCGCTGTGAGTACGCGTTTGCCAGGCCGATCGATGCCCTGTTGAATTCAACGCCTTCACTGGAGGGAACAATCGACTTCGAGCCCGAGGCCGGCAAGGAGTACGAGGTGCGTGCCGACCTGGATGGTCCGGATTGGGCCATCTGGATTCGCGATGCGCGAACGCGCTTGCCAGTGACGAAGGTGGTCTACGGCGTTCCGTCCAAGTGAACCTGGGATGCAAGAATGGAGTCGTCCGCGAGAGCGAACCGATGGCCCTTCCAGCCTGTGAGGCAAGGCCAGCCGCCTGGCGTTGCAGGCGTCTGTCGCGCCTTGATTCCCTGACCCGCGCGGAGGGCGGTGCGACTGCCTTCGCTCGGTGTGAAGCCCATGCAATTCCTCTTCGACGTCATCCTCGCGCTGTGCGCTTTGCTGGCCATGGCAAATTGGCTTGGGATGGCACACGCGATGATCACCGGGAAGTCCTTTTCCTTCGCTCCGCCATTTCTTCTCGGCCTCCTGGCCTGCGTCCTCCTCGCGCTGCACCCCAGGGCAGTGGTCAATCCCTATTGGCCTTCGCCGCTGGTGCTCGATCCGAGCCTCGCTTTCGCGATGGCCGGTATTGCGATCAATCGGCTGTCGAGCCGCGGTCGGCGCAAGTCCTGACACCGGACGACAATGACAAGCACATGTCGAGTTGATCCTCAATGAGCAGGATGAACTCGAAATCGAGGAAGGGCAGTGGCATCGGAAGGACAGGATCTACACCACGCTGACGCAGAGCGCCGACGGCCAGCCGGTGGTTATCCGAAATGCCCGGAACATTGACGTCTACGAGATCAAGTCGCTCGTTGACGGCGTGCTCACGCTCCGCCATCCGAAGATGAATCTCAGCTTCGTGGCGGCACGGGTGGCCTGTGTCACCAGCCCGACCAGTCCTTCAGGGGCAACGCCTCGTCCCTGATGGCCGGATCGATCCGCTTGCGGTCGCGACCCTTGCCCAGGTGATCGACGATCTCGCCCGTCAGCAGGTTGCGGCTGACTTCGCGGATCGTCTCATTCGGCTCGTTCATGTGCTGGATCGTCATGACGCGGTCGCCGATGTACCGCAGCGCGCCGCGTCGGACGGCAAACTGCAGACGCACGCTGACGTTGTCGGCCCCGCCCACGCCCAGGCTGCTCGTGCAGCCCAGGAACAGCGAATGTCGTTCGATCGCCACTGCGGTCGAATGTTTGCAGTCGTCTCCGACGTCTGATTCGGTCCAGAGCTCCAAGTGACCCTGCTCATTCGTCGTAAAGACGACGATGCGCAGCTGCTGGCTCCAATTGCTTTCATCCGACTTTGGCGCGCGGAGCGAGACGGCGATCTCCGGTCGCCCGTCGTCGTCGAGATCGCCAGTGGCCGTCTCCAGCAATTCGTGATCCGGGTGGAGGGCCGCGATCGCGCTGGCGATATCGGCAAACCCGGCATTCGCCGGCGCTGCGGCCGCGACCACTGCTGTCCAGAGCACGCCAATCAGCAACGGGGCGATACAAGGCGAACGTTTCGTTCGTGGCGAGGTGAGCTTCTCTCGGCGGTCCGGCTTCAACGGAAATCCTTTCGGCGACGAATCGAGGCCATGGGTCCGGCCCCTCGTAGTGTCGGGTGAATTCCCGTTCCGCGGCGGCAGTGGACGCGAATAAAGTCGGCCTCCGGCGACTTGCACCGGCACGCACCGACTCGAATGAAGAAACTGAATTTCCTCAGCCTCTTCCGCAAGCCGAGATCGCGCCCCGAAACGACATTCTCCGAGGAGGCGGAAGCCTGTCTGCGGACCTGGCGCATCTACGCCATCGCCAACGATGTCCTGAACCAGAAGGTGGTCGTCAGGCAGCCGGCCTTTCCCGTCACGATCGAGTTCTTCAATGATCCGAAGTGGGCGGCCCCGCAGAAATTCAACGCTCTTCGCGACGCCAAGGTCGCGACGACATGGCAAGCAATCATCGGGAGAATATGGTGGGTCTGAGCATTCAAGTAGGTGGTTTCGAGGAAGACGACTGGGAGATGTACGACACCCTCTCCAAGGCGCTCGTTGAGGCCGGTTTCGCGCCGCACGACGAGCCGCGCGGCTTGGGGCCTGACGGCGCCTTCTCGTGCGAGATGGCGGGGTACTCCGGGCTGCATTCCCTGCGGCGACTGGCCGCGTATCTCGGTCAGGACCTGCCGGTCCCCGGTCCATGCACAGACGATGCCGCCGACGACCCTGTGCTGCGGGACTATTACGACCTCCTGGCACCAGGATTCGAGCACCTCGTGCTGCACAGCGACGCCGAGGGCTTCTACGCGCCGGTCAGCTTCGACGAGGTCATCTTCCCCAGCGAGGAACTCGAGGTGCCAGGCGGCATGGTCGGCTCGTCCGTGCAACTCATGGATGAGTGCCTCCGTCTCGCGCAGTGGCTGGAGCTGCCGACCGCCATCGACCACGAGAGCGATGAGGTCTGGGATGCCTTGGGCGATCCTCCCGCCGACGGTCCCAAGTGGAAGGTCTTCGGCAAGGAGTCCTTCCACTGCATCCGTCTGATCCGCGCCTGCGAGGCCTCCATCCGGACCGGGGCGGCGGTGGTGTTCTGCTGAGACGGGCGTGTGCGGCCGGAGGTGATACAAGCTCCCCATCGCCCCGCCTGGCCAGTGGGTGCCCCAGGCACCGAACCTGCCGCCCTGTCGCCGATGCCCTTGATCCCTTCACCGAATCCTTCCGACCCCCGCGCCGCCGACCTGCGCCGCATGAAGCGTGTCGCGCTGGGCTGCCTGCTCGCGTCGCTCGCCGGCCTGATCGTGAGCCTCCTCATGGGCGCTCAAGGCCCCTGGGCCTGGCTCAAGGCCTTCTGCGAGGCCGCCGCCATCGGCGGCCTGGCCGACTGGTTCGCGGTCGTCGCGCTGTTCCGCCACCCGCTCGGGATTCCGATCCCGCACACCGCGCTCATCCCGCAGGGCAAGCACCGCATCGCCGACAGCCTGGCCGAGTTCGTCCGCGACAACTTCCTCCACCCCGAGGTGTTGCTGCAGAAGCTCGAGATCCTCAACCCCGCCGAGCGCCTCGGCCAGTGGCTGCGCGAGCCCGCCAACCTCGCGCAGGTCACCGGCTCCGTCCGCACGATGGCCGTCGAGGCGCTCTCGCTGCTCAACGAGCAGGCCGTGCGTCGCGCCATCGGGGAGTTCCTCGTCGCCCGCGCGCTGTCCTGGAACGCCACCGGCACGGCGGCCTCGGTCCTGGACGTGCTGACCAAGTCCGGCCGTCACCAGGACGTGCTCGACGGGGCGCTGTCCAAGCTGCGCGACTACCTGTCCACGCCGGAGGTGAGGGCGCTCGTCGCCGCGCGGCTGGTGAAGTTCGCCAGCGCCCAGTGGCCGAAGGCCGTCAAGCTCGTCGATACCATCGCCAACGTCGACAAGATGGCCGACAGCCTGTCCGACAAGCTCGCGCTGCAGCTGGTCGAGGAAGTGCAGACCGCGCTCTCGCAGCCGGACCATTCGGTGCGCCGCCAGTTCGACGACTGGATCCACGAGTTCATCGAGCGCCTGCGCCACGACCCCGAGTTCGCCAGCGAGGTCAACGCGATGAAGGACCGCGTCGTGCAGAGCGACGACGTCCGCGCCTACCTCGACGGCGTCTGGACGGAAGTCCGCGCCACCATCGAGCAGGACCTGCGCCGCGACGACTCCGTGCTGATGCGGCACCTGGACCAGTCGCTGGCGGCGCTCGGCGACCGGCTGAGCCGCGATCCGGCGCTGGTGCAGGCGATCAACAAGCACGTGCTGTCCGCCGCGGAGCGCATGGTCGGCAGCATGCGCGAGGGCGTCACGCGCCACATCGCGTCGACCGTCAAGGCCTGGGACGACCGCAGCCTCGTGCGGCAGATCGAGCTCAGCGTCGGGCGCGACCTGCAGTTCATCCGCTTGAACGGCACGCTGGTGGGCGGCGTGATCGGGCTGCTGCTGTACGCGGTGACCGTATGGATGACCCGCTGAGTGCGCGTGCGTCCGACCTCACATGATGACCAATGGCGTGGGGGAGAGGCCAGTGCGCACCTGCAGGCGGAAGTCGCGCAGCAGATCCGGATTGACGTCGATCTGACTCAATACATCGGGACGGGACAACACCTGGACCTCCGTCAGGCTGAAGACGGACTTGGCGATCTCTGGACCTGGGAGCACCAGAGCGCGTACCCGCCCCTTGGCGCCTTGCACGTAGATCCCGGAAAGCGCTCGCCACAGGATCGTGGCCTCCGCATAGCGGGACATGAGGTTGAGGTGCTTGGCCACGCGCAGCGCGTGATCGAACAGGGATTCGCCGAACTCCGCCACATGGAACTGTCGCAGTCGGTCCTCGAGAGTGACGTAATCGAACCGAACGGGATCTTGCCGCCTGGCGATGGCCAGGCATTCCCAGGCGCTCAAGCGCTGCTTCTCCTCGCCCTGAGGTGTGCCCTCGGCTGTTGACGATTCGAGCTTCAACAGCGAACCGCTGTAGACGACTGTTTTGTCCGGCGGCGCCGGCAACCTCCGACGCACTTCAGGATGTTGTCGAAGGAACGACAGAAATCGCGTCAGTGCAGGATCGAGTGTCGCCATGGTCGCGTCTCCCCCTTGGAATGGCCTCGGTTATAGAGCGTGCGCACTACCGGGCCAAGTCCTTGGACTAGGGGGCGACGTCGCGGATGGGTGACGCGCTGCATGCGGGACCTCTCGCCCTTAGACTCCAGCCGTCGCCAGAACAGGAATCGCCACCATGCCCCGTTACGTCGCCTTCCTCCGCGGTGTCAGCCCGATGAACGCCCGGATGCCGGACCTGATCCGTGCGTTCGAGGCTGCCGGCTTCACGCGGGTGAAGACCGTGATCTCGAGCGGCAATGTCGTCTTCGATCACCCCGGCGCACCGGTCGACGAGCTCGAACGCATCGCCGAGCAGGCGATGACCGACACGCTGGGCAAGACCTTCGGCACCACCGTGCGGCCGGTCGAACACCTCAGACAGATCGTCGACGCCGAGCATCACGCCGTTTTCAATCCGCCGGCCGCGGCCAAGCAGCTGATCACCTTCCTGAAGAAGCCGCACGAGGGCCAGGTCTCGCTGCCGCTCGAAGGCGAGGGCGCCGCGATCTGCAAGCTCGACGGCGTCGAGGTCTACAGCCACTACCTGCCCAACGACAAGGGACCGCTGTTCATGACGATGCTGGAGAAGACCTTCGGCAAGCAGATCACCACGCGCACCGTCGACACCGTGCGTAAGTGCATCAAGGCCTGACGCTCACGACGCACAGCTCACGCACCACGGACGGCGCACGATGGAACGCGCGCGCCGGCCTCACGACAGCACGTTGTAGAGCCGCAGGATCCACCACTGCTGCACCGCCAGCGCGACCAGCACCAGCGCCCATTGGAAGCGCCGGCTGGTGACCAGCGCCGCGACGCCGCACAGCACGATGGCCGCCGCCGTCTTCACGCCGTAGGCCGTGCCCAGCTCCTGCAGGTGCATCGCGCCCTTGAGCGCACTGTCCGCCACGTCCAGCAGCAGCGTGAACGCGAGGATCCCGAAGAACCAGCGTCTTCGCGACTGGAAGTAGTCGCGGTAGCCGGCGTACTCGGCGATGTCGTCGGGGAAGAGGATCGCGCACAGCAGGTACAGCACCGCGCTGTAGCCGACCACGAACGCGAACTGCAGGAAGTGCCAGGGGCCCACACGGCTCAGCGCGAATTCCCACCACCAGAAGTGGATCAGCGTCACCAGCATGTAGAGCGCCCACAGCAGGTGGACGCCGTCGACCTTCAACCGGCCCGGGTGCTGCACGAACTTCGCCAGCCCCGACAGCAGCCGCGCGATCGACAGGCTGACCACCATGCTCAGCACCATCCGGATGTGGATGAACTGGGTCGGATCGGTCGCGGTGTGGTCCATCGGTCGGGCTCCTGGCGCGGCACCGGTTCGTGGCGCCATCGAGGGCAGTCGAGCAGGGCGGCGGCGTCAGGCGCGCCGCCACGGACGCATGATGCGCCTCAGGCCACGCACGCCCGGTTCTTGCCGGTGCGCTTGGCCTCGTAGAGCGCCTCGTCGGCGCGGTCCAGCGCCTGCTCCATCGTCTCGCCCGCGCGGAACAGCGTCACGCCCGCCGAGAAGGTGACGAACACGTCGCGTCCCTCGTGCATGAACAGGCTGGCCGACAGCGAGCGCTGCAGCCGCAGCAGCACCGCCTGCGCCTCCTCGAGCGGCGCCTCGGGCAGTATCAGCACGAATTCCTCGCCACCCCAGCGCCCGACCTTGTCACCCGGTCGCAGCAGCCCCGACACCCGCGACGCCAGCGCCTTCAGCGCCTCGTCGCCGGCCGCGTGGCCGAGGTTGTCGTTGAGCTTCTTGAAGTTGTCGATGTCCAGCAGCGCCAGCGCCAGCGGCTTGGGATCGCGGTCGAGCTTGGCCCGTTCGGTCTCGAAGGTCGCGATCAGGCCGCGCCGGTTGGCCACCTGCGTCAGCTGGTCGGTCTGGACCTCGCTGGACAGCCGGCGCAACTCGCCTTCCAACTGCTCGACGCGCCCGGCGAGCTGCGTCGCGCGGTCGTGTTCGTCGCGCAAGCGGCCTTGCGTGTTCTGCACCAGCGACTGCACGCTGCGGCTTTCCTCGACCATCTCGCGCACGACGCCCGCCAGGCTCTCCAGCGAGTCCGCCTGTTCGATCACGGTCGCGTACTTGCCCACGCTGTCGCTGAAGCGGTCGGTGTGCTGGCCGAGCTCGCCGAGCTCCTGCAGCATGCGGTTGATCAGGCCCTTGAGCGCGTCGCGGGCGCGGCCGCGTTCCTCGCGCAGGCTGTGCTGGCGCTCGCGCGTGCTGTGCAGCAGCTCGCTGACCGAGCGCACGCTGCGCGCCGTCAGGCCCTGCGCCAGCGTCTGGCTCATCGCCTCGCACTGGCCTTGCGCCCAGGAGTCGTCCTCGGCCAGGTCGGTCAGGCTGCCGGTCAGCTCGCCGCAGAGCTTGCCCAGCTCGGTGAACGCGTGATTGCGGTGGTCCAGCCAGCGTCGCGCGCGGATGCACAGCGCATCCATCTGCGCCGCGCGCTCGGGCGTCGCGCCGTCGCGGATGAGCTCCGCATGCGCCACGCCCAGTTCGTCGATCAGTTCCTGCGCCCGCGCGTCGTCCGAGCGCAGTGCGTGCCGCACGGTGCCGTTCAAGTGCGTGCCGACCTCCTGCCACGATTGCAGGCCGGCGTCGGAGGTGGCCGACGTCCCGGTGGCCGCGGTGTCTGCGGTCGAGCCACCCATCAGCGTGTCGAGCGTGCCGTATCGGCCGCCTTCCGCATTGGGCGCTGCCGCGGCGCCGGCCTCCGCCGGCGGTTGGGCGATCTCTTCGTCGGTGAAGAACTGCGTCGGCGTGCCGGCGCGCTCTTCGTCCTCGTCGTCATCGTCCTGTGCGACCGATGCGGCCCGCGCCGCGCCGGAGCCGACCGTGGACGGCAATTCATCCAGCGGGGCCGGTTGCGTCTCGACGCGCGAGTCGCCCACGTCGCTGTCCCAGCTCGCGACCAGTTGCTTCAGGCGCAGGGTCAGTCGTTGCGGGTCGCTGCGATTGCTCTGCAGCACGCGCAGCACGCCGTCCTTCTTGCGCGCCAGCGTCCATTGCCGGCCGCCGCGTTCCAGGCCGCGCATCATCCGTTCGATCAGCTGGGCCAGTTGCTCGGCCTGGGCGCCGGGGCCGTGGGTCTGCTGCAGCCCTTCCAGCGCGCGCTGGAGCTCGTCCCACCTGCCTTCGCGCACCTGCGTCGCGAAGCCCTGGCGCTGCTGCGGATCCGGCACGGCCAGGCCCAGCAGCCGCGCCACCGATGCCTGTGCACGTTCGGGCAACTGCGTGCCCGCGCCGCCGCGGGCGGGCTCGCCGGACTCCTGCGCATAGGCGCGGGCGTAGTTCTCGGGGGTGGGTTCCAGCTTGTCCAGCGCCAGCCGGCGCAGGGCCGCTTTTGCCAGGAGAGCGGGGGGCTGCTGCGGCATCGGTCGGAGCTCGGTGAAAACAGGGAAGGGCGCTGACGCTCGCGGCCGGAACCGGGATCAGCGTGTCGGAAGGTCTTCGCCGGCGTCGGACGTCGGCAGGATCCAGGGAGCCTTGCGCGGCAGCACGGTCTGCGCGAGCCAGCGCTCCAGGTCGTCCGGCGGCAGCGGTTTGCTGAACAGGAAACCCTGCATCAGGCTGCAGTCCAGTCTGCGCAGCACTTCCATCTGCCGCAGCGTCTCGACGCCCTCGGCGATGACCTGCAGGCCCAGCGAGCGCGCCAGCGCGATGATCGCGGTGACCACCGCCGAGCTCTGCGGCGTGATGCCCAGGTCGCGGACGAAGCTGCGGTCGATCTTCACTTCGGAGATCGGCAGCGTCGTCAGATACGCCAGCGACGAGTAGCCGGTGCCGAAGTCGTCGATCGAGATCTCGACGCCGACCTCGTTGAGCCGGTGCAGCGACGGGATCACGCTCTGCAGGTCCTTCATCAGGCCGGTCTCGGTGATCTCGAGCTGGATCGCGCGGTGCGGCACGCCCCACTGGCTGACGAACTGGTGGATGTGCTCGACCAGGTCCGAACGCTCGAACAGCCGGTTGGGCAGGTTCACCGCGATGGATTCGCTGAAGCCGAAATTCAGCTGCCAGACCTTGGCCTGGCGCGCGGCCTCGCGCAGCGCCCATTCGGACAGCGGCACGATCAGGCCGGTCTCCTCGGCCAGCGGGATGAAGTCGCCCGGCGGCACCAGCGTGTTGCCGCGCCGCCAGCGCATCAGCGCCTCGGCGCCGACCATGCGGGCGGTGCGGACGTCGATCTTGGGCTGGTAATGCAGCACCAGCTCGTCGCGCTCGATCGCCTTGTGCAGCGCAGATTCGAGCTCGAGCTTCTCGCGCCCGCGGCCCGCCAGCATCGGCGAGTACAGCGCCGACGCGTTGCGGCCCTGGTTCTTGACCGCGTACATCGCGACGTCGGCGTTGCGCAGCAGGTCGGCCATCGTCAGGCCGTCGCGCGGGTAGAGCGAGATGCCCACCGACGCGGTCACGAAGCATTCCTGGCCGGCGATGAAGATGGGTTCGCGCAGGGCGTCCAGCACGCGCTGGGCGACGCGCTCGGCATCGCTCTCGTCGCCGACCTCGGGCAGCAGCGCGACGAACTCGTCGCCGCCCAGGCGGCCCACCGCCTCCAGCGTGCGGTGCGAGCGCGTGCCGACCGATTCCAGCATCCCCTCCATCACCTGGTCGCTGTGACGCACGCAGGAACGCAGGCGGCGGCCGACCTCCATCAGCAGGTCGTCGCCGGCGGCGTGGCCCAGCGTGTCGTTGATGACCTTGAAGCGGTCCAGGTCGATCAGCAGCAGGCCGACCTCATGACCCATGCGACGGCCGGCCTCGATGGCGCGCTCGGCGCGCCACATCAGCTGGCGGCGGTTCGGCAGGCCGGTCAGCGCGTCGAAGTTGGCCAGCTCGCGGATGCGGTCCTCCGCCATGCGGCGGTCGGTCACGTCCTGGATGACGCCGGTGTAGCCGCAGGCGTTGCCGTGCTCGTTGAACTCGGGCTCGGCCTCGATGTGGATGACGCGCTTGCGGCCGTCCAGCAGCGTGAACGGCAGGTCGGTCACCAGCACCGAGTTGTGGGCGACCACGTCGCGCAGCAGGCGCATGAAGAGCAGGCGCTCCTCGCGCGGCACCATGCGCATCACGCCGATGAAGTCCAGCGGATCGGCGGGCCCGCGGCCGAAGACGCGCAGCGCCTCGTTGGCCAGCTTGAAGCCGTGGCCGGTCTGCCACTCGAAGCTGCCCATGCGGGCCAGGTCTTGCGCGCGGGCCAGCTTGGACTTGCTGCGTTCCAGTTCCTGGCGCGTGCGCGAGCTGCGCAGCATGTAGCGCAGCCGGCCGGCCAGCAGCCGCCATTGGGTGGACTTGACGAAGAAGTCGGTCGCGCCGGCCTGGTAGGCGCGGTTGATCGAGGCCTCGTCGTCGAGGCCGGTCAGCATCAGGATCGGCGCGTTCTCGAAGCCGGGCAGGTTGCGCAGGCGCTCGCAGGTCTCGAAGCCGTCGAGATCCGGCATCAGCGCGTCCAGCACGATCAGTTCGGGCGTCCATTGCGTGACCAGCTGCAGCGCCTGCTGCCCGCCGGTCAGCGCGGTGACCTCGAAGCCGTGTTCCTGCAGCGCCGCCTCGATCAGCATCAGGTTGACCGCGTCGTCGTCCACCAGCAGGACGCGCGGCCGTTCGATCAGTTCGCCTTCCTTCACGACGCGGCTCATCGTGGGGGGTGAAGCAGTTGTTGCATGGCGAGGCGGGCGGCGGCGATGTCGTCCAGCACGGTCCCGATGAGGTCGGCCAGGCCGTCCTCGCGACCGGCGCGGGCCAGGCCTTCGATCTCGGCGCAGCGCTGCGACAGCACCGTCGCGCCCAGGCTGGCCGCGGCGGACTTCAGGGTGTGCGCCACGTGGCGCAGTGCGTTCAGGTCGCGGGGCGCGTCGCGCCCCTGCGCGAGGATCTGCTCCTGTTGATCCAGCGACTTCAGGAAGGCGGCCACGACACGTTCCAGCAGATGGTTCACGCCGGCCGGGTCCAACTCGCGCAGACGGGCGAGCGCCTGATCGTCCAGCACGGCGGGTTCGGGCTGTGTCCGGGAGGGCATGGTCGTGGCGTAGTCTGGTGACATCTTCTGATCATGGCGCCGCAGGAGGTTCCACGCGGAGTTGCAGACCATTGTCGTTCACCGCAAGGATGCGAGCGTGCGAAAAAGCAGTCAATTCTGGTGTTCTTGGAGACGCCGCTCGGGGTAAGTCCTGGGGTGGGTGTCGCATCCATGCCGCCTGACGCGAAGCGCCGGGCATCCCCGCCCCGCGTTCGAGGCCCGGGGGTCAGCGCTTGCCTGCCTACAATGGTCCGCATGAACAGGTTGGGGGAAGCCGCGGCGCGCCGTCGGCCATGGAAGGGAGCCGCGCTGGCCTTGGGGCTGGCGGTCGTGGTCCTGCTTCTCCTGCTGGCGCTCAACCTCGAGCCCACCGGCCCCGGCCTGGTGCTGACCGCCGTGATGGCGGGCGCCGCGCTGATGATCTTCGTGGCCGCGCTGACCTGGCACCTCGCGGTGCGGCTGGCGCGGGCGCAATTCGGCGAGCTGCTGCGCGAGAGCCGGCAGCAGGCGTTGTCGCTGACGCAGCTGCAGCCGGACTGGCTCTGGCAGACCGACGCGCAACACCACCTCGTGCGCTGGCAGGCGCCGCAGGGCGCGCCCGCCTCGAGCTGGGCCGGCACGGCGATGAACGGCGCGGTGACGCAGCGGCTGTGGGAACGTTTCCAGTCCTTGCCGGTCCTGTCCCCGGGGCCGGACGATTCACCGCCGGACGGCCTGCTGCCGGATGTGCGTCGCCATGTCGAGCCGGGACAGAGCTTCGACCGCCTGCGTGTCGTCGACGGTCAGGGCCGCCGCTGGGAACTGCGCGGCCAGGCGACGACCGACGCCGCGGGCCGATTCGCGGGTTATCTCGGCGCGGCGCGCGTGCTCGACGAAGCGTCGGCGACGAGTCCGGACACGGCACCGTCGGGCGCCTCGGCGGGGGCTGTCCCCACCGCCACGACGGACTGGCTGCAGGCACTGCCCGGCCCCGCCTGGCTGTTGAGCGACGGCGGCGGCGCGGGCGGCGGGTCCGGGTCGTCCACGCGCCTGATCGATTTCAACGAGGCGGCCGCGCAGATGATGGGCGGCTCGGAAGCCCGGGGTCAGCTGTGGCGCGCCTGCGAGGAAAGATTGCCCGAGGAGCTCCGCCAGGCGCTGGCGCAGCCCGACCTGCAATCCGGCAGCGCGTGCGGCGCCTGGTGGCTGTGCCTGACGGCGCTGCCGCATGGCGGCGGCACGCTGCTGACGCTCTGGCCGCAGGGCGCGGTCGAGACCGTGCCGGCGGCGCTCGCGATGCAGGCCGCGGAGCAGGCGCGGGCCGACCAGGCCTCGTTCAGCTACACCGTGTCGCACGACCTGCGCGCGCCGCTGCGCGTGGTGGAAGGCTTCACCCGCATCCTCAAGGAAGACTACGGCCGGCTGCTGGACCGCGCCGGCAACGACCACCTGGACCGGGTGCTCGGCGCGTCGACGCGGATGCACAGCATGATCGACTCGCTGCTGGCGTTGTCGCACCTGTCGTCGCAGGCGCTGCGGCACGAGACGGTGGACCTGTCGCTGCTGGCGTCGCAGGTGCTGGACGAACTCCGCCGCGGCGCCCCGAACCGTGCGGTCGATGCCCAGGTTCAGCCGGGCCTGCGCGTGCAGGGCGATCCGACGCTGCTGCGGATGGTGCTGGAGAACCTGCTCGGCAACGCCTGGAAGTACAGCGGCAAGCGCGACCACGCCGAGATCCGTTTCGAATCCGAGCAGCGCCAGGGCGAGCGGGTGTTCGTCGTCACCGACAACGGCGCGGGCTTCGACATGCGTTTCGCGGACCGCCTCTTCGGCGTGTTCCAGCGGCTGCACAGCGCGAGCGATTTCCAGGGCACCGGCGTCGGGCTGGCGTCGGCGCGGCGCATCGTGCGCCGGCACGGCGGCGACATCTGGGCGGAGTCGGAAGTCGGGCAGGGCGCCCGGTTCTACTTCACGCTGCCGAACTGAGCGGCGACAGATCCGCGTCCGTCGGGGGATGAGCCGCCGGGCGGATCAGCTCCCGAGCGCGAGCTGCTCGACCGCCTCGACGATGCGTCGGGCCTGTTCCCCGGTTTCGACCGACTGTTCCGCGGCCATGCGCTCCAGGCGCGACAGCGCCTGCGCGCGTGTCAGCGAGTAGCGGTGCATCAGCACGCCCAAGGCCATCGCCTCGATCACCTCGAGTGACGCGCTCGGCTCGACGGCTGGCGCCGGCGGGGCCGCGACGGTGCGCGCGGGTCGGTTGGCGAAGGCGGCCTCGACGGCGGGGACGATCTGGTGGATGTCCAGCGGCTTGACGAGGTAGGCGAGGGCGCCGAGTTCCTTCACCTTGGCGATGGTGGCCTCGTCGGCGAAGGCCGAGAGGAACATGAAGGGCAGCTGCAGGTAGTCGCGCAGGTAGCCGGCGACGTCGAAGCCGGTCATGCCTTCCATGCGGATGTCGAGCAACGCGAGGTCGGGGCGGTGCTGGCGCGCGATGAGGATGGCGTCGTCGCCGTTGTCGGCGTCGAGCACCTCGTAGCCGGCCTGGGCGAGGCCGTGCGTCAGGGTGGCGAGCACCAGCCGGTCGTCGTCCACGACCAGGATGCGGCCCTTGCCGCTCGCGCCCACGTCCTTGCTCACGCTGTCCACGCTGCTCCCGAATCCAAGGCAACCCCGATCAACGGGGGACTGGAGATTGTCACCGAAATGCCGTGGACGGGTCCGCAGGGGCGGGACCCCGGTTTCGGGTGGTCACAACCGACCCCGCGGGCCGGGCGAAGCGCTGCCGTCGACGTGCGAATCGGGAATGCGTTGCACACACGCGGAGAGTGCCGACACGGATGCGGCGGACAGTCCCTGATCACGGCAACTCTGCGCCCATTGATCGAGCGCGGCCTCTTCGACCTCGTCGATGACGGCGCTGGCGCCCGCCTCGTCGAGGTCGAAGCTCGTGGCGGCGGACAGCATGTTTTCGCGCGTGGCCCACGCGCCGAGATCGCCGACGCCCAACGCCTGTTGACGGACCCTGGGAGGCCGCAGCGCAGGGACGATGTCGTAGGCGGGCGCGAGGCGGAAGGCGTCGGGACGTTCCTCGTCCGCCAGCATGCCGTGATTCCGATCGTGATCGTCACCGTTGCCGACGACGGCGTTGAACACCATGCGCCGGAACAGCTCGCGGCGGTCTGCCGCGCTGCGCGCGGAGAGCCGACCCAACTCGCGCGCAAACCGAGGATACGAGCCGAAGAAGCTGTAGCGCTGGGTCGATTCCCCGCTGGCCAGCAAGGTGCGCGCGCTGAGGAATGCATCGCGTGTCCATCCCCCGTCGCGCGCGGTGCGGTCAAAGCGTCGCACGAGCAGCACGTCGAGGTCCGCGATGGAGACCACTTCATGGACGACTGCCCGGATGCCGCATCGGCTCGCGAGCGTCAACGCCGCGGCTTCCAACCGTGCCATCGGCGCTTGCGCCGAGTCGCGCCGCGACGGGAACTTCACCAGCCACTGCTGACGGCCGTCGGCAATGGTGATCTTCGGTCGCGCGCCGCCGAGGCCCGTGTTGGGCAACAACTGGCGCTCCAGCCCCGGTGGCAAGGGACGTTGGAGATCGAGCGCTGATACGACATGACACGCATCTTCAAGCCAGGACCGATCTTAAGGATCAAGCCATTCAGGCAACCGCTCTGGAGATTCGCTGAACGCCAGATGACCGACATGATCCTGTTGCGATTTCAGCAGGTAGTCGATCGGCGACGATTGCTGACCGTAGGCGCGATCGATGACATAGCGGCCCCAGTCGTCTGGGGATGCATCGGCGATGACACCGAAGAGTCCGCCGAGCGATGCCGTTGTCTTTGGGGAGTCGTTCAACGGCAGAGCAATTGGATCGATTGACAAGGCGTCGTTGCGTTCCAGATAGCGACGACCATAGACGAACGCTCCTTGAGCCGATCCATTCGCAACGGCCTCGTGCGTGAACCGGCCGCACAACGTCGGTTGCGTTTCCCCAGGTAGAAAGCACCAGACGTAGGCGGACTTAGAAGTCATTGTCGGTAGCTCTTCTCACACGCACGCGCCGGCCATGTGCGCCGAGTTCGAGCGTGAGTCCGGTGTGGTCCAGACCAGCATCCGCGACCACATCGATCTGTTCGTTGAGTCCGAGCGCCCAGAGCGCGCGTAGATAGGCGCCGAATCCAGTGCCGAGGTCTCCGCGTTCAATCGCCGCGATCGACTTTGTCGACAGGTCCGCCCGGGCGGCCAGGTCTTCCACGCGCCAACCGCGACGAGTGCGTGCGGCACGGACTCGCGCGCCAAGCGCGCTGGCTTGGGCGATGAGTGCGTCTGGATAGGGTCTGGCCGGCGTTCTCACGAAATGACTCCTTCGTGGAATATTAGCCTAGTGCCGTATTTATGGAAATAAAAGCGGTTTAATTGGTTTAATAAAGGGCTTTATAGCGCCTCCAGCAACTGCACGCCGGGCGGCCACAGGCTGAGCTCGCAGACGACCTGATCGCCGTCCTGCGTCAAGCCGAGCAGCGCGCTGCGCCTGGGCAGCAGCGCGCGCACCAGACCCAGTCCGGACACGCCGCCGCGCACCTGCGCGAGGTCGAATCCCGCCGGCAGCGTCCCCTGGTTGACGATGCGCAGCACCACCTGCTCGGGATCGAAGCGCAGTTCGCAGCGCACCGGCGTCTCGCCGCCGTGTTTCACCGCGTTGGTGAACAGCTCGTTGAGCGTCAACGCGATCGGGATCGCCTCGGCCTCGGGCAGGCCCCAGCGGTGCGACTGCTCGGCCATCGCGCCGTCGATCTCGACCAGGATCTCCCGTCCGAACATCCGCTGCACCGAGCCCATTACCGCCTCGACCACCTTGCGCAGCCGCAGCGGTCCCGACATGCCCACCTGCAGCCCGTAGACCTGCGCGATTGCCTGCACCTGGCCGACGGCCTCGTTGATGACCGTCCGCACCTCGGGCCGTCGCGCCGCGATCTGCTGTAGCAGTCCGGCCACGCCCTGGAGGTTGTTCTTGATCCGGTGGTGGACCTCGCGCACCAGCAGCTCCCGCTGCGCGATCGCGGCCTCCAGACGGGCGGCTTCCTGCGCGCGCTGCTGCGTCACGTCGGTGGCGACCAGCAGCAGTTGCTCCGGCTCCAGCTCGCCGCTGGCGTCGTTGACGCCGGCCAGATGCAGCAGGCGCGCGTCCCAGATGCGCGCCTGTCCGCGAACGGTCAGCCGGTACTCGCGCTGCAGCACCTCGCTGCTCTGCAGCGCGAATTCCATGTCCGAGCGGATCGTCTCCGCCTCGTCGCCGCTGCCGAAGAGCGCTTCCAGGCTCGCGCCCAGCAGCTCTTCCTCCGGCCGGCCGGCCAGCGCCGCGGCGGCCTGGTTGATCTGGCGCACCTGCAGCGTGCGCGCGTCGTGCAGGCTGATGGCGATGGGCGCGGCCTCGATGATCCGGTGCAGCGAGGCCTGCGCCTGCTGGCTCTGCGCCTCGGCCTGGCGGCGGCGTTCGATGTCGAGCAGCGCGTAGGTCAGCTGGCGCGAGCTGTCCGGCCCGACCGTCGCCACGGCGTTGCCGACCACCCAGAACTCCCGCCCGTCGCGCGCGACCACGCGGCATTCGAAGGTCTCGGCCTGGCCCTCGGGCAAGTCGTCGAGGTAATGCGTCTGGCGGAACGGATGATCCGGCGCCTCGGTCGCGACGCTGCTGATCGGCTGCCCGGCGAATTCCGGCAGGTCCCCGCCGAACATCCGCCGCGCCGAGCGGTTCATCCATTCGATGCCCTGCCGGCCCACCGTCACGATGCCCACGAGCACCGAATCGAGCACTGCGCGCTCGCGCTCCGTCTGCAGGTTCAGCGAATGCTGCAGCAGCTCGTTGCGCTCCTGCGCCTGCTGGTGATCGGTGATGTCGACGGTCAGCACCGAGGTCGTCTTCTGGCCCGAGGCCAACTGGCCGATCTCGACACGCGTCATCAGCCAGCGCAGTCCGTGCTCGGGATGCCGGACCGCGTAGCGTGCCACCGTCGGCGTCGCCTGCTTCAGCGCCTGCTGGAGCTTCTCGTATTCGGCGCGCGATTCGGGCTCGACCATGTCGCGGTTGACGCCCTGCAATGCGGGCGCCGGCCGCATGCCCTCGTCGCCGGGGACCGGCGGCGGCGGTGGCGCGCCGGTGCCGGGCCGCGACCAGCCGCCTTCCGCCTGGAAGGTCGCCAGCCCGACGCCAGCCGTGTCCATCAAGGTCTGCAACTGCTGCTGCGCGAGCTCCAGATCCTGCTCCGCGCTGCGATCCTCGAGCATCACCAGCGTGCGCGGTCGCGTCCACGGGCCGCTCAGCCGGCGCGCGCGCACGCGGATCCAGCGTCGACGATCGCCGGGCGGCGCGAGCAGTGCGTTGCGGTGCGTTTCCTGGCCCGACTCCGGCGCCTTCGCATGCAGGAGATCGCGCCACTCGGGCGGCAGCTCGTGCAGGCTGATCGGCATCTGCGGACTCAGCCGCCGGCACAGCGCCGCGAATGCGCCGTTGAAGCGCAGCAGCAGGCCCTGGTCGTCGTGCATCAGCGCGGGCAGGGGACAGAGGTCGAGCCACTGGTCGATCTCCGACTGCATCCGTTCCGCGCGTTCCCGCGCCGCGAGTTCGGTGCTGTGGTCCTGCAGCAGCGCCAGGCCCAGCCCGCCGTCCAGCGGATGCACCCAGGCCTGCAGCAGGTGATCGCGGCCCTGGTCGTCGACCAGACGCAGCTCCTGCGCCTTGCCGCTGGGCAGCAGGTGCTCACCTTTCAGGGAGACCTCGCCCATCAGCCCCTGCAGCCGCGCATTGGTCAGCAAGACCTGGCCCTTGGCGTCCAGGACGAAGGCCGGCCACGGTCCTTCCCACAAGCCGGCGAGCAGGTCGGCCAGCGCCAGGCCGCGCGCGGTCAGCAGCGCGCGCAGCGCGTCGAGATCGGGGGAGGCGAGGGGGAGTTGCGTCGACACGGGCCGAGTTTATGCCGGGTGGAGGCCGCCTATCTGCAACGGATTGAGCGTTGGCCGCCAGGTCGCAGGGCCCTGGCGGCAAGCGCCAGAACCCTGCGACCTGCCGTCCCGGACCGCCGTCCTACTTCCACGGTTTTGCGACCGGGGACTGCAATGAAAAAGGCCTCGCGGGGTTGCCGGCGAGGCCTCGTTGCAGTGGGCTTGGAGCCCACTTCTCATTCGAGTTGCGAGGCCTTGTGCAGCGCGCGCAGCACGGCGTGGTTCACCTCGTCCGGGCCCAGCATCAGCGTGTCGAGCGCGGCACGGACGTCGAAGACCGATTCGTTCTCGATCGCCTGCACCAGGTCCAGGTAGCCCTTGTACGGGCCGCTCTGGTCGACCAGCGCCTGGCGCACGCGCTCGGGCACCGGGATCGACTGCAGCAGCTTCTCGAACGGCTGCTTCAGCATGTGGTCCAGCAGCGAGAACAGGCCGCAGATGAACATCTCGTCGCGGACTTCGGAGTCCGTCATGCTCTTGGCCAGCTCTTCCATCACCAGGCCGCGGCGCAGCGCGCCGAACATCACCGGGCGCATCGCGTGATCCTTGCTGGCCGTGGCCAGCAGCAGCGCCAGCCAGCGGCGCAGGCGCGCATAACCCAGCAGCATGATCGCGTGACGGAACGAGGACACCTCGACCGACAGGCCGAAGGCCGCGGAATTCATGTAACGCAGCAGCTTGAAGGCCAGGCTCGGGTCGCGCTTGAGCGTCTGCTCCAGGCGCTCGACGTCCTCGCCCTGGTCGACGCGCGACATCAGTTCGACGATCACCTGCAGGTCGGCCTGCGAGTCGTTGCGGGCAGCCGGGGCGGTAGGCGCCTCGAACTCGCCGTGCACGGTCCAGCCCAGCACGCCGGCCGCGCCGGCATCCAGCGCCTGCTTGAAATCACCGCCGTTGCGGGCGCCGGAGACCAGCACCGACTTGCCCGCCGGCAGCGGACCGCCGCCGAGCTCCTGCAGGTCCAGCACCAACTGCTTGAAGCCGGCCGCGTCGGAGCGACCCTTCAGCAGCGCGCCGCGTGCCTGCGCCTGGGCGGCCAGGTCGGCGTCGGACAGCAGGAAGGCGGGGACCTCAATCTTGAAATTGCCCGGCAGCGGGGCGGCCAGCAGGCCCTTGAGCAGGCCTTCGTGCGCCACGTTCAGCAGCACCGCCTTGGTCGGGAAGGCCTCGGCGAGCGCGGCCAGCAGTTCGCCCGCGTCGGGCGTGCCTTCGGGGCGAAGCGCGAACACCGTGACGCGGGTGGCCTCGATGTCGAAGGACTTGGAAACCAGGGGCGCGTACCCCAGGGCCACTTGGCCCAGCACGGCGTGTGTCGAGTTCATGCAGATCGGCGCATCAGGTGTTGATGTACTGGAACAGCGACATGCGCTGCACCATCGAGTAGGTCTTCAGCGCCGCATCGTAGCCCGTCTGCTGATTCTGGAAGTCGGAAATGCCCTGGGTCATGTCCAGATCCTCTGCGGCAGATTGCTCAGCCTGGTTGTAAACCTTGAGCGTCTGCAGGCGGGACTCCGAACCGTCCAGGTTGTTCATCTGCTCGCCCACCTGGCTGCGCACGTTGGCAAGGTTGTTCATCACCGCGTCCAGGTCGCGCAGGTTCACCAGGTTGGACTGCGTGATCTCGGGGCCGGTGCGGCCCGTGGTCTTGAGCGATTCGATGGTGCGGTCCAGCACCTCGAAGAGCTTGAGGTCCGCCGTCGAGGGCTTGACGCTGAAGGTGTCGCCGTCGGACGGCGCGCCGGCGATGGTCATCGCCATGCCGTCGAACTTGACGGTCTGGCCGGCGGCGTAGTTGTCGCTGGCGACCGGCACGTGGCCCTGGGATTCGTTGAAGACCGTGTAGGTCTGCGCCGGGGCCGTGCCGCTGACGACGATGCTGTAGCTGTCGCCCGTCACCAGCGCGGGATCGGTGACGCGGCCGGAGTCGATGTAGCCCGTCGAGGCCTTGCCGGTCAGCGCGTTGGGCGCGGGGCCGGTCTCGAAGGTGCCGTTGCCGCTGCGCGCCTGCTCCCAGGCCTGGCGGCCGTCGACGCTGAGCGGGTAGTTCTCGAGGTTGCCGGTCGTGACGTTGCCGGAGATGCCTTCGAAGCCGACGCCGCCGCCGATGCGGGCGCCCGACGCGTCGCGCTGAACCGGGTTGTCGAGGAAGGGCGTGCCGGAGGTGCCCTGGCCGGAGAACAGGTAGCCGCCCGCGCCGTCGGTGCGGTTGGCGATGGACAGCAGCTGGTCGCGCAGGCCCTGGACCTTGGTCGCCAGGCCCTGCCGCTCGGGATCGCTGTAGCTGGCGTTGCCGGCGGCGACCAGCGTCTCGCGGATCTGCTGCATCAGCTCGTTGGCGTCGCCCAGCGCGCTTTCCGCCAGCGTCATGCTGTTGCGGCTGGCGTCCAGCGCGCGCTGGCTCGCGTCGACCTGGCCGAGCGAGGTGCGCGCACGCTCGGCGCGGGCGGCGCCGGTCGGGTCGTCGCTGGCCTTCTCGACGCGCTTGCCGCTGGTCAGGCGCTGCTGCGCCTCCTGCATCTCCTGCTGGCGGCGTTGCAGCGTCGCGATGCTGGTGTCGAACATGTTGTTGGTCGAGAGTCGCATGGCTGCGTCCTTCAGTGTTCAGGCGATCGGTCGCTTATCGGTAGCCGGTCGCGTCAGCGGCCGACCACGCTCAGCAATTGGTCGAACAGGCTCTGCGCGGCCTGCAGCATCTTGGCGGCGGCCTGGTAGCCCTGCTGGAACTGCATCAGCTTGGCCGCCTCTTCGTCGAGGTTGACGCCGGCCTGGCTGGAGCGCGTCTGCTCCGTGTCCGAGGCCACCGTGGTGGAGACCTGCGCCAGGTAATCCGCGCCCTGCACGCGCGAGCCGATGTCGGCCATCGCGGCGGCGTAGGCCTCGTTGACGGTCTGGCCGCGCGACAGCGTGCCGTCGACCTGCAGCTGCTTGCCCAGGAAGGGCTCGCTCTGCATCGCGAGGAAGGCCTTGGCGTTGCCGTTGTTGGTGGCGACCACCTGGTCCGACACCTGCAGCGCGATCTTGTCGCCCTCACGCGGCACGCCGTTCAGGCTCAGCTCGAAGCCCAGGTCCACGCCGTTGGCCGGATCGTTGCCGATCTTGCCGCCGGCCTTCCAGGTGCCGCTGACCTGCGTGTTGTCCGACAGCGTGATCGTGTAGTTGATGCTGTTGTCGGCGTTGACGGCGCCGAACTCGACGGTCGCGGGCTGCTTGCTCTTGTCGAACTTGTCGTTGATCGCGTAGAGCGTGTCGACGGTCGCCGTGCCCTTGTTGTTGATGTTGGTCGTGCCGATGATCGGCGACGCCGCCGCCAGGCCCGCCGGATCGTCCAGCGCGCGCTTGAAGCTGCCCGCCGCGTTGGCCACCGGCTCCAGCAGGAAGCTGTCGCCCTGCTGCATGGTGCCGGTCGTCGACAGGCTGATGCCGTAGGCCGCCTTGATCTGGTCGTTGCTCATGATCGTCGGCTGGCCGCCCGGGCGCACCGCGATCTGGTAGCTGTCGGGCGTGCCGGTCGGGTCCGGGGTGACCGTGAAGGACAGCGCCGGCACCAGCGCACCGTCGGTGACGGCGGCGCTGAGCTTGGCGTCGCCGCGGTTGGTCGCCGCCGGGAGCACCGTCGGATTGGCGATCGTGAACAGCGGGCCGCCGGCCTGCGCCTTCAGGTCGATGCCCAGGCTCTGCTGCTCGTTGACGCGCGTCGCGATCGCGGTCGCCATCTGGCCGAGCAGGTTGCGGGCGTCCTGCAGGTGGGTGTTCTGGTAACGCAGCATCGCCGTGAGCGAGCCGCCGGTCAGCGTGCTGTCGTCCAGCGCGCGGGTGCCGCTGGTGTCGGTGATCGAGAGCTGCGCGCGGGCGCCGTCGTACGGGTCGGGCGTGACCGACAGCTGCTGCGCCTGGCCGCCGAGCACCAGCACCTGGCCGCCGCCGATGAACACGCCGGTCGTGCCGTCGCGGGCGTTGGGGACGGTGCTCACCTGCACGTACTGGCTCAGTTGCGAGATCAGCTGATCGCGCTTGTCGAGCAGGTCGTTGGGCGTGTGGCTGGTACCGGCCGAACGCGCGATCTGGTCGTTCGCCGCGGCGATCTGCTTGGCGAGCTCGTTGACCTGCTTGACGTCGGCGTTCATGTCGCTGACGACGCCCGACTGCAGGTCGGCCAGCTGCTGGCCGGCGCTCTGGAACCGCGCGGCCAGCGCCTGCGCCTTGCCCAGCACGACCTGGCGCGCCGACGGATCGGAGGGGCGGCTGGCCACGTCGACCAGCGCGTTCAGGAAGTCGTTGGCGGACTGACCCAGGCCGTCCGAGCCGGTGGGGAAGAGCTTCTCCAGCTGCGCCAGCTGCGACTGCATCGTCGTGTCGGCGAAGGCCTGCGACTTGGCGGCCGCGGCCTCGCGGGTCAGGAACTCGTTGTGCGAGCGGGTCACCGTCTGCACGTTGACGCCCTTGCCGAAGTAGCCCGCGCCGGTGAACTGGCCCTCGGGCGTGGTCAGCACCACTTCCTGGCGGGAGTAGCCCTGCGTGTTCGCGTTGGCGATGTTCTGGCCGATGGTCTGCAGCGCCGCCTGGTTGGCGTACATGGCGCGCATGCCGAGCGACAGCAGCGGGGAGGTACTCATGGCGGGGTCCTCGGTCTTTCCTGGGCGTTCTAGGCGTGCAGGACGTACTCAGGGGCGCGCGATCAGGCCAGCGCGCGCTGCACGCGCATCGTGGTGTTGATCGTGCGCGCCAGCTTGGTCGCGTAGTCGGGGTCGGTGGCGTAGCCGGCCTTCTGCAGGCCCTTGGCGAAGCCCTCGGCGCTGCCGGTGTTGGCCTTGGCGACGACGTCGCGGTAGCGGTCGTTGTTGCCGATCAGCTTGGCGTAGTCCTTGAAGGCCTCTTCATAGCTGCCGTAGGCGCGGAACTTGGCCGTCACCTTGGTCGGCTTGCCGTCGACGTACTCGGTGGTCTGCACCTCGGCCACCTTGCCGGTCCAGTTGGCGCCGGCCTTGATGCCGAAGACGTTGAAGCTGCTCGAGCCGTCCTTGTTCAGGATCTCGCGCTTGCCCCAGCCGGACTCGTGCGCGGCCTGCGCGATCATGAAGCTGGCCGGGATGCCGGTCGACGCCTGCGCCGACTTGGCGGCGGCGTCGTGCTTCAGGATGAAGTCCTGCACGTGCGGCTGCACGTTCTTGACGGCCAGCGCCGGCAGCTGCGGCACCTTGGTCGCGTCCTTGGCGGTCGGCAGCTCGCCGTCCTTGACGCCCAGCTGGCGCTGCAGGTGGCGCTCGATGGCCTGCGACAGGCCGCCGGGCAGGCCGGTCATTTTCGCGGCGTACTGCTGGTCCAGCATCTCGCCGCCCATCTGGGTCGCCGAGTTCTCCATCATCCCGCTGTTCATCGTGGCCTGGCGCATGCTCTTCATCACTTCCTGCATGAAGAGGGCTTCGAACTGGCGCGCGGTTTCCTTGACGGCGGCCTTGGGGTCGCGCGACGCGGTGCCCTTGAGCTGCTCGACGGAACGCGTGTCCGACGAGAGACCGTTGACGCCCATGCCGAGCGCGGTGCTGAGGGGGGTGGAGAGGGCCATGTCAGATCACCTCGAGTTCGGCGTTCAAGGCGCCGGCGCTCTTCATCGCCTGGAGGATCGCCAGCAGATCCTGCGGGGTGGCGCCCAGCGTGTTCAGGGCCTTGACGACGTCGTTCAGGCGCGCGCCGGCCGGCAGCTGGATCAGCGAGCCGGGCTCCTGCTTGATCGAGATGTCGGTCTTCTGCGTGACCGTGGTCTGGCCGCCGGACAGCGCGTTGGGCTGGCTGACCTGCGGCGTGCTGGAGATGGTCACCGCCAGATTGCCGTGCGCGACCGCGCAGGGCTGCAGCGTGACGGCCTGGTTCATGACGACCGAGCCGGTGCGGGCATTGATGACGATGCGGGCGGACGGGATCTCCTGGTCGAAGCTCAGGTTCTCCATGTCGGCCAGGAAGGCGACGCGCGCGTCCGGCGCCAGCGGGGCGCGGACCTTCACGACGCGGCCGTCCAGCGCCATCGCCGTGCCTTCGCCCTTGAACTTGTTGATGGCCTTGGCGACGGCGCGCGCGGTGCCGAAGTCGGAGGCGTTCAGGTCCAGCTGCAGCCACTCGTTCTGCTGCAGCGGCGTGGGCACGCTGCGCTCGACCAGCGCGCCGCCGGGGATGCGGCCGGCGCTCAGGTGGTTGATCTGGACCTTGGAACCGCCCGCGGACGCGCCGGCGCCGCCGACGACCAGGTTGCCCTGGGCGATCGCGTAGACCTGGCCGTCGGCGCCGCGCAGCGGCGTGGCGATCAGCGTGCCGCCGCGCAGGCTCTTGGCGTTGCCCATCGACGAGACGACGACGTCCAGCGGCTGGCCGGGTTGCGCGAACGGGGGGAGCGAGGTGGTGATCATCACCGCCGCGACGTTGCGCGGCTGCATGGTCACGCCCGGCGGGAGCAGCACGCCGAACTGCTGCAGCATCGCGGTGATGCTCTGGCCCGTGAACGGGGCCTGCGTGGTCTGGTCGCCGGTGCCGTCCAGGCCCACAACGAGGCCGTAGCCGGTCAGCGGGTTGGAGCGGACGCCCTGCACCGCAGCGACTTCCTTGATGCGCGTCGCCTCGGCCGGCGTCGCGATCGCGAGCAGGGCCATCAGCGCGAGCAGGCCGGAGGCCAGCAGGCGAGGGGAGCGGGAGAAGAAGCGGGGGAGGGTGTTGGGGTACATCTCGGTCACACGGTTGCAGACTCGTGTGACCGATTGTGGGGAAACTTAAATGGGCGAAAGGTTCAAGAAGAAGCGGGATAGCCAGCCAATTCCATGCGCGTCGGCGACGGCGCCGCGACCGCGCTGCTCGACCCGGACGTTGGCGATGGCCGTCGAGGCGACGATGTTCCCCTGGCGGATCGACTGCGGGTCGACCTGGCCGTAGAAGCGCAGCACGTCCACGTTGGCGTTCACGCCGACCTGCTTCTCGCCCGAGATCAGCAGGTGCCCGTTGGGCAGCACGCCGGTGACGACGGCGGTGATCGTGCCGGAGAAGTCGTTGGTGTTCTCGTTCGTGCCCTTGCCGGTGCTCTTGTTGGACGAGGAGCCCGTCAGCTCGGCGCGGCCGCCGCCGAAGGAGTTGGCGGCGATGCCGGGAATCGCGCTGACGCTGGCGCCGATGGCGCCGTTCTTGTCGAGTTCGGAACTCGACTTCTGCGTCGCGCTGACCTTCTCGGTGATCGTGACGGTGACGATGTCGCCGACCAGGCGGGCGCGGTGATCCTCGAACAGCGGCCGGTAGTTCGCGTTCTGGTAGATCGCGCCGTTGTTGGCGGAGGCCGGGATCGGCTCCGGCATCTTCACCACCGGCGCGGGCTGCATGTCCACGCGCGGCTGCGGGTACATCGTCGAGCAGGCGGTGAGAACCAGCACGGTGGCGCAGGCACTGAGCCGCATCGCCGATCGGGCGAGGCTGGACGTGGGCAACAGGGGCGAGGACGGGAACGAATGCATGAACAACTCCTGGATTCGCGGCGTGTCGGGACGCCGGCCTTGGCACCGGGTGGGTGCGCCGCGCGGGGCCGGCGGGATCTGGACGATGGGACCCTCATCGTCGCCCGGGCGATGCGCGCCCGATCGACCGAAGTGAGCCCGTCAGTCCGGTCAGATCTGCGACAGCTTCTGGAGCATCTGGTCGGTGGTCTGGATCGCCTTCGAGTTCATTTCGTAGGCGCGCTGGGTCTGGATCATCTGGACCAGTTCCTCGACGACGTTGACGTTCGAGGTTTCGACGAAGCCCTGCTGCACGGTGCCCAGGCTGTTCTGGCCGGGCGCGCCGGTCTGCGGCGTGCCGGAGGCGACCGTCTCGGCGTACAGGTTGCCGCCCAGCGACTCCAGCCCCGGCGGGTTGATGAAGTTCGCCAGCTGCAGCTGGCCCAGCGTCGTCGGCGTGGCGCTGGCGGCGGTGGTGACGCTCACCGTGCCGTCGGCGCCGATGGTCAGCGACTTGGCGTCGGCCGGGACGATGATCCCGGGCAGCACCGTGTTGCCGTTGTTGGTGACGACCTGGCCGTTGGCGTCCAGCTGGAAGCTGCCGTCGCGGGTGTAGGCGGTGGTGCCGTCGGGCATCTGCACCTGGAAGAAGCCGTTGCCCTTGACGGCGACGTCCAGGTAGTTGGACGTCTGCGTCAGGCTGCCCTGCGAATGGCTGCGCGAGGTGGCGACCGCGCGCGAACCCAGGCCGACCTGCATGCCGGTGGGCAGCGTGGTCTGCTCGGTGTTGTTGGCGCCGGGCTGGCGCAGCGTCTGGTACATCAGGTCTTCGAAGACCGCATGCGACTTCTTGAAGCCGTTGGTCGAGACGTTGGCCAGGTTGTGGGAAATCACGTCCAGCTGGGTCTGCTGGCTTTCCATGCCGGTCTTGGCGGTCCAGAGCGAACGAAGCATTTGAAGTCTCCTGAATCCTGTTGCTGAAGCGGTTCCGCGCTGCGAGCTGTGCGCAGTCGGATCAGCTGTCGGACAGCAGCTTGGAGGCTGCCTGGCCGTGGGTCTGGGCGATCGAGAGCATCTTCATCTGCTGCTCGAACTGGCGGGCGGCGGCGATCATGCCGACCATGGTCTCGACCGGGCTCACGTTGGAGCCCTCGAGGGCGCCCGACTGGAGGCGGGCGGCGGGGTCGGCGGGCAGCGGATCGCCGCCGTCGGCGATGAACAGGCCGTCGTCGCGGCGCGTGAAGCGGCCGTCCTCGGTGACCAGCTTGATCCGGCCGATGTTGACCGGACGCTGTCCGTCGGCCTTGGCGACGACGGTGCCGTCGTCGCCGATCGAGATCGTCGAGTTGGGCGGCACGGTGATCGGGCCGCCGTCGCCCAGCACCTGCAGGCCGTTGCGCATGCGCAGCACGCCGTCCTGGTCGACGTCCATCGAGCCGGCGCGGGTGTAGGCCTCGGTGCCGTCCAGCGCCTGCACGGCCATCCAGGACTTGCCCTTCATGGCGACGTCCAGGTTGCGGTCGGTCGTCGTGATCGGGCCGGCGGTCAGGTCGTGGCCGGTGGTCGTCTCCAGCGCGAACGCGCGGGTGGACGAGCCGTCGCCGCGGATCGGCACCGCGCGGAACGCCTGCAGCTCGGCGCGGAAGCCGTTGCTGTTGGCGTTGGCGAGGTTGTTGGAAAGCACGTCCTGGCGCGACATCGCCGCCTGGGCGCCGCTCATCGACAGGTAGATCATGCGGTCCATCGGAACTCCTCAGCGATCGGCAACGGGATGGGTCAGGACGCCGGTGCCTGCATCAGCGCAGGTTCACCAGCGTCTGCAGGACCTGGTCCTGCGTCTTGATGGTCTGCGAGTTGGCCTGGTAGACGCGCTGCGCGGTCATCATGTTCACCAGCTCGGAGGTCAGGTCGACGTTGGATTCCTCCAGCGCGCCGGGGGTCAGCGAGCCGAGGTTGCCGTCGCCCGGCACGCCCACGACCGGATCGCCCGACGAATTCGTGCGCGCCCAGACGTTGCCGCCCAGCGGCTGCAGGCCTTGCGGGTTGCGGAAGTTGGCCAGCTCGACCTGGCCGGCCGGCTTCGATTCACCGTTCGAATAACGGGCGGTGACGATGCCGTTGTCTTCCAGCTTGATGCCGACCAACTGGCCCGGCGCGTAGCCGTTCTGGTTCAGGTCGGTGACGGCGAAGTTGGAGCCGTTCTCGGTCGCGGAGCGCAGGTCGAAGCTGATGCCCTGCACCGACGGATCGGACGGGTCGGCCGGCGGCGCCGGGATCGGCAGCGTCGGGGCGCCTTGCGAGTTCGTGCCGGCGGGGATCTTCAGGTTCAGGAACTCGCTCGGGCCGGGCGAGACGGGCTTGCCGCCGGTGGGCAGGAAGGTCATCTGCGTGAACGGCGTCAGCGGGTTGCCCTTGGCGGTGCCGTCGTCGGTCTCGATCGGGTTGCCCTGCGAGTCGAACTGCACGGCGCTGCCGTTGGCCGTCAGGTAGACGTTCCAGACGGTGTTGCCGTTGGCGTCGTCGTTGTTGGCGCGCTGGAAGTACATGGTCAGCGCGGTGGGCTGGCCCTTGGCGTCGTACACCGTCATCGACGTCGCGTTGTTGTACGAGGTCGGGTCGTTCAGCGTGATGCCGGTCTTGTCGATCTTGGGCGAGTTCGGGTCGGCCGGATCGGTCAGGTCGTAGGCGGCGGTCGGGCCGGCGCGGGAGTCCAGGTTGAACTCCATCTTGATGTCGCTGGTCACCTTGGGGTCGATGCCGCCGGTGGGCAGCTTCAGGCCCTGCGCCAGACCGGGCTGGATCACGCCGTTGGCGTCGGCGGGATACCCCATCAGCTTGAGCTGATCGTTGTTGACGATGTTGCCTTCCTTGTCGACCTTGAACTGGCCGTTGCGGGTGTACACCGTCGGGCTCTTGCCGTCGGACACCTGGAAGAAGCCGGCGCCGTTGATGGCCAGGTCCATCGGGTTCTCGGTGATCGAGATGTTGCCCTGCGTGAACTGCTGGGCCACCGTCTGGACCTGCACGCCGATGCCGACGTCGCTGGTGCCGGCGCCGTTGAGCGAGGCCGCGTACATGTCGGCGAACTCGGCCCGCGACGACTTGGCGCCGTAGGTCTGCGAGTTGGCGATGTTGTTGCCGATGACTTCCAGGTTCTTGCTGGAAGCATTCAGTCCGGAGAGGCCTTGTTGGAAGCTCATGGTCGTGTCCTTGGGCGATTCAGGCGCGAATCTGCGGGGTCAAGCGGGGGGCGGGGCTGAGGGCGGAAATGCTGGGATCAGCCCAGCGAACGGACCTTGTCGTAATCGACCAGGCCGGAATTCTTCAGTTCGAGCTGCAGCGTGGCGCCGCTCGTATTCACCGCGCGCACCGTGTCGCGGGTGAGGGTGGTCGCGGTGACCGGGGCGCTGGCATTGGTCGCCGTGACGCGGAAGCTCAGGTTGGTGGTCTCGGTCGCCTTGGACGCGTCCCAGGTGTAGGACTGCATGCCGGCCTTCATCTTGCCGAGGTCCTGCGTGGAGATCACCTCGCCGGCGCCGTTGAGGATTTCCAGCTTGACGGCGTCGGCGGCGCCGCCGAGGTCGAAGCTCATCGTGGATTTCCCGTCGGCGACGCTGATCTTGTTGCCGGGGACGGTGACGTCGCGGCCGACCAGGCTCACGCTCTGCAGCGCCTGCATCTGGCCGAACTGGCTGCCCAGGGCCTGGATGCTGCTGTTGAGCGTGCTCACGCCGGTCACCGTCTGGATCTGCGCCATCTGCGTCGTCACGGCGGCGTTGTCCATCGGGTTCATCGGGTCCTGGTTCTGCAGCTGCGCGACCAGCAGCTTCAGGAAGCGGTCCGAGGTTTCCTGCGCGCTCGTGCCGGTGGCGCTCGCGGCGGCCGTGTTCGAGGCGGCGCCGGTCTTCGTGTTGGCGTTCAGGGCGGTGAAGTCCATGAAGGGCGTTCCGTTCGGTTATTCGGGAGGAGCGGGCGATCAGCCCTGGCCCATCTGCAGGGTCTTGAGCAGCAGCGACTTGGCGGTGCCCATGACCTCGAGGTTGTTCTGGTACGAACGGGAGGCGGAGATCATGTTGACCATCTCCTCCACGCTGTTGACGTTGCTGTACGTGACGTAGCCGTCGGCGTCGGCCAGCTGGTGGCTGGGATCGTGGATGCGGCGGCCGGGGGTCTGGTTCTCCTGGACGCCCACCACCTGCACGCCGACGTCGGTCTGGTCCGTGCCGTTCTGGGCCAGCACGCTCTGGAAGACGACCTGGCGCGCCTTGTACGCCTGGCCATCCGGGCCGGCGACGGTGTCCGCGTTGGCCATGTTGCTGGCGACCGCGTTCAGGCGCTGGCTCTGCGCGCTCACCGCGCTGCCGCTGATGTGGAAGATGCTGAACATCGACATGACGGGCTCCTTGCTTCAGCGCTCGATCAGGAGGCGTTCGGCGACTTCATCGCATCCAGCATGGTGCGGATGGAGCCGTTCAGGAATCGCAGCGAGGCCTCGTACTTCACCGTGTTGTCGGCGAAGCTGGCGCGCTCGCGGTCCATGTCGACCGTGTTGCTGTCCATGCTGGTCATCGAACTCAGGCTGCTCTGCAGCGCGGCCTGCGTGCGCTGGGTCAGGGTCTGGTTGGAATCCGAGGGATTGGCCGCCGGGGAGGTCGCCGCGCGCAGCGCCTTGGCGAAATCCATGTCCTTGGACTGGTAGCCGGGGGTGTCGGCGTTGGCGATGTTGCTGGCCAGCAGACGCTGACGCTCCGCCCGCAGGGTCAGCGCCTGGGACTGGAAGCTCATCGCGTCGGTCAGTTTGTTCAGCATCTCGTTTCTCCTTCGGACGGGGCGGGGGCATCGGGACGCGGCCCGTTGGCTGTCACCCGGTTTTGTCACGTTCGAGCATTGTGTTCAGCAGGTCCGAAAACATGAGCGCGATAAGACGGGTGATCCCGGCGCATTTCGAAGCCATCGGCGAGCCCCGGATCCGTACAGTTCCGACCCATGCCGCAAAGCTGCCACTCCACCCATGCCCGCCACGCGCAGGCGCTGCCCGCCCTGCTGGCGGGCGCGCTGATGTCCGTGTGGCTGATGTTCGGGCTCGTGGACGAGGCCGATGCGCAGCCCGCGGCGCCCGTGCAGGTCGCGGTAGCGCCCAACATTTCGATTAGCGAACCTGGGGGCTCAGGCCTCGGCGCGCTGGACGCGACGCTGGAAGACCGTCTGCAGACGCTGGCGATGGCCGGCGCCCGCCAGGTGGCGCCGAACCAGGCCCGCGTGGAGATCGAGATCGGCAAGCTGGATCCGCGACTGCGCCTGGCGCCGTGCGCGCAGATCCAGCCCTACCTGCCGCCCGGCACCAGGATGTGGGGCCGCAGCCGCCTGGGGCTGCGCTGCGTGGCCGGCGTGACCAAATGGAATGTGACGCTGCCGCTGACCATCAAGGTCTACGGCCAGGCCTTCGTCGCGGCGGCGGACCTGCCGACCGGCACGCTGCTGACTCAAGAACATCTCCGGCTGGCCGAAGTAGATATTGCCGGTGAGGCCGGCGCCATCTATACCCAAACGGATGGCTGGCTCGGACGTCATCTGGCAAAACCGGTCGCGGCCGGTCAGGCACTGCGATCCGTGGACCTGAAGCTGCGCCAATGGGTGCAGCCGGGCGACCGGGTGCAGGTCATGGCGACCGGCGACGGTTATGCGATCGCCGGCGAAGGCCAGGCGATGGGCGTCGGGCTGGAAGGCCAGGATGTCCGTGTACGTTTCGACAATGGCCGCATGGCCACCGGGCGTACGATCGGTGAACGACGGGTGGAGGTGGTACTGTGATGCCCTTCACCGAGAGATCTGTCTAATTTGTGAAGCTCGCCCCTCAAGTTCCGTCCAGGCAGGTCGATAAACCCGCTAATGGAAGGGATCCGGAAGTCCTCGGGCCCATGGAGAATTGCCATGAAGATCGGTAACAACGCTGACATCAACGCCTACTCGAAAGTCGGCGGCACCGCTGCCGGCGCGACCGAGGGCGGAGCCAAGACCGCCAAGGGCGGCGCCGCGGCCCCCTCGAACGAGGGGTCCAAGGTCGAGCTGTCAAGCACCGCGAGCAGCCTGATCTCGGGCACCGGCACGGACGACGGCAGCTTCGACGCGGAGAAGGTCGCCCGCATCGCCAGCGCGATCGAGAAGGGCGAGTTCAAGATCAACGCCGACGCGATCGCCGACAAGCTGATCGCCAACGCGTCCGAGATGCTGGGCCGCACCCAGCAGTCGCACTGAACCGCTCCGTCGAAAGACGCCGAGCTGTAGCGAGCCAAGACCCCAGCCTTTCCGGTGACGCCCATGACCGCCACGCCTCTGACCACGACCCCCGTCGACCTGGAGCAGCCGCTCCAGGACGTCGAAAGCTGCCTGAACCTGCTGGGCGACGCGCTGCATCGACGCGACTCGCAGGCGATCGAGCTGCACGCGGCGTCGTTGCACGCGGCGCTGGCCCGGGCGATCGAACAGTTCAGCGCGGCCGCCCGCACCGGCACCGTGCCGCAAGGCTTGCGTACCCGCCTGATGCAGGCCGGTGGGCGTGTCGCCGCTCAGCGCGAATCGCTGGCCCGCGCCACCGCGGCGCTGGACCGCGCCATCGACGTGCTGATGCCCGGTGAGCCCAGCGGGCTGTACGGCGCT
Source organism: Roseateles sp. GW821-FHT09H11 (assembly GCF_059415845.1). Classification (NCBI taxonomy): domain Bacteria; kingdom Pseudomonadati; phylum Pseudomonadota; class Betaproteobacteria; order Burkholderiales; family Sphaerotilaceae; genus Roseateles; species Roseateles sp. GW821-FHT09H11. The sequence continues at coordinate 390,960 of NZ_JBWKOA010000003.1, forward strand.
TCCGGCAAGAGCGAGCGCAAGTCGGGACTGGGTGGAGCGATCCAGGCTTGAGCCCGGTTCCTCGAATGACGAAGGCCACGCAGTGCGTGGCCTTTTTGCTTTTGGGAACTCGCGTGCGGAGGTCGGTGCGCTGGCCGCCAGTGCAGGGGGCCTTGGCGGCAGGCGCCAAAACCCCCAGCACAGCCGTCCCCAACCATCCGCGTCCTTCGACGGATTTGCGACCGAGGACCTTGGGCGAGGAGGGGGAGGTGTGGGGCGGTCAGGTCGGCGTGCGCGTCGCCTTGCGACGCAGGCAGTCGAGGTAGACGTGGCCGTCCGGCGGCAGCCCGCTGCGCTGCGAGGTCCAGATCATCTCGCCCAGGCATTCCATCGCCTCGTGGTGGGCGTCGTGGAGCGACTGGCGGCGGGCCGCCAGCAGGTCCAGCGCCTGGCGCACGCCGGTCGGCTGGTCGATCTGGTGCTGCTCCATCAGGCTGAGGTGCATGGACAGGTGCAGGAACGGGTTCGTGCGGCCGTCCTCGACCGTGTAGACCGCCGCCAGCGCGGCGTCCTCATCGGCGAGTTCGTCGTGGTACTCCGGATGCTGCTCGATCCAGTCCGAGGCGATCGCCTCCATCGGCGTCAGCGGCAGCTTGTCGCGGTACTTGCGGAAGGTCTGGCAGAAGAAGCGCCGGACTTCGAGTTGGGATGGGGCAAACATAAGCGCGTGATTGTCGTCGCCCGCGTCAGGCCTTGTCGGGTTGGGGATGCTCGGACGACGGCACCGGCGCCGCGCCCGGGGCGGCGCCCGGCGCCAGGTGCGGCTCCTGCCAGGGGTTGCGGGCCTTGCCTTCCGCCAGCGCCTTGCGTTCCGCCGCCAGCCGCTCCTCCAACTGTTCGCGACCGCGCTTGGACATCGCGATCAGCGTGTCCAGGTCGCCGCGGTGCGGGCGCAGTGCCTCGGTCTGCTCGACGGTATGCCGCCGGAAGCGCCACGCCATCTGCCGCGCCGCGTGCGGCTCCCAACCGAGCTGCTGCAGCACGCTGCGCGCGCTCATGAGCGCGGAGTCCAGCGTCTCGCGCTCGATCAGCTCGACGCCCAGTTCGCGCAGCGCGTAGTAGTGCTGGACGTTGCGCGCCCGCGCGACGATGGTCAGGTGCGGGAAGTGCTGCCGGGCGATCTCGGCGATCTTGACGCTGTGGTTGAAGTCGTCGACGGCCAGCACCAGCACCTGCGCATGCTGGGCGCCGGCGGTGCGCAGCAGTTCCAGCCGCGTCGCGTCGCCCCAGAACACCCGCCAGCCGAAGCGCCGCAGCGATTCGACGGTGTCGGCGTCGTGGTCCAGCACCGTCGCCGGGATGCCGTTGGCGAAGAGCATCCGCCCGACGATCTGCCCGTAGCGACCGAAGCCCGCGATGATCACCGGCGACTCCTGCTGTTCGGTGAGCTCGTGCGGGGACTTGCGCTCGATCTGGCCGGCGCGCCGCTGCGCCCAGGCCAGCAGTGCCGGCGTCAGCGCCAGCGACAGCGCGACCGCCGCCACCAGCACCGAGCGCTGCCCCGCGTCGAGCAGCGTGGCCTGTTCCGCGAGCTGGAAGACGACGAAACCGAACTCGCCGCCCTGCGCCAGCAGGATGACGAAGACCGCGCGCTCCGGCCGGGGCAGGCCCATCGCGCGGCCCAGTACCGCCAGCACCAGGCCCTTGCACAGCCAGAGCGCGGCCAGCAGGCCGAGCACCGCGAACGGCTTCTGCCACAGCACCGTCAGGTCCAGGCCCATGCCCACGGCGATGAAGAACATCCCGAGCAACAGGCCCTTGAACGGCTCCAGGTCGGCCTCGAGGGCGCGGCGATATTCGCTTTCGGCGAGCAGCACGCCCGCCGCGAACGCGCCCAGCGCCATCGACAGCCCGACCTTCTGCATCAGCATGGCCGCGGCCAGCACCAGCAGCAGCGAGGCGGCGGTGAAGATCTCCGGCGTGCCGCTGCGCGCGATCCAGCGCAGCAGCGGTCGCAGCAGCAGCCGGCCGCCGAGCACGATCAGCACCAGCGCGCCGAGCGCCAGCCAGATGCGATATCCGGAGTGCCCCGCCGCGGGCCGCCCCTGGCTCGCGAGGATGGGCACCAGCGCCAGCACCGGGATCGCGGCGATGTCCTGCAGCAGCGCGACGCTGATGACGCTCTGTCCGGCGCGCGTGTTGCCGAGGTTCTTCTCGCTGAGGGTGGCCAGCGCGACCGCCGTCGACGACATCGCCAGCCCCAGCGCCGCGATGACGGCGGCATGCCAGTCGGCGTCGAGGAAGAAGGACGGGATCAGCAGCAGCGCCGCGCAGCCCAGCATCTGCGCCGAGCCCCAGCCGAAGATCGGCCGGCGCATCGCCCACAGCCGCTTGGGCTCGAGTTCCAGGCCGACCAGGAACATCATCAGCACGACGCCGAATTCACCGACCTCCAGCACGGTCGCCGGTTGGCTGATCAACCCGAGCACCTGCGGGCCGAGCAGCACGCCCGCCACCAGGTAGCCCAGGATCGAGCCCAGCTTCAGCCCGCGCGCCAGGGGCACCGCGAGCACCGCGGCGGCCAGCAGGACGAGCGGCGTCAGCAGCCAGTTGCCATGGGCGCCATGCGCCGCGGCTTCCGTCGCGGTCACGGCGGCGGAGGCGGCGGTCATCGCGGCGGACGCCGCGGACATCGGGGTGGAGATGTCCATCAGACCGGCGCTCCTTCCTCGCGCACCGGGCGCTCGTCGTCGGGGACCGTCTCCTGGGCGGGGTCGGGCTGGTGCTCGCACCAGGCGGGCAGGGCGCGGAGCCCCTCGATGAAGGCCTGCGCATGGGCCTGGATCTGTTCGGCCGGCGCCTTCTGCGCGCCGTGCAGGATCAGCGGCGGCAGGAAGCGCATGCCGCACAGCGCGGCCGTCTGCGCATAGGGCAGCAGGAAGTCGCCGACCGGATGGCGGTTGTAGCCCTCCGCGCTGTAGGAGTGCTCGCTCCCCCCGGCCGACGTCACCAGCCACAGTTCCTTGCCGTGCAGCGCGTGACCGGTCTGGCCGTAGGCGAAGCCCACGCTCAGCACCTCGTCCACCCACAGCTTCATCAGCGCGGGCATGCCGTACCAGTGCAGCGGATGCAGCCAGACCAGCATCTCCGCGTCGCGCAGCGCTTCCTGCTCCGCATGCGTGTCGATGGCGTAGTCCGGATACAGCGCGTAGAGGTCGCGCACCCGGACGTTGGGCAGCCCGTGCGCGGCGGACAGCATCGCCCGCGTGACGCGGGAATGGGCCAGGTCAGGATGCGCGGCCAGGATGAGGATCGGCGGCGCGCCAGGGGCGGAGGAGGGGGAGGTGGGAGGGGTCGGGGCTGACGAGCTCATGGAACCGGAGTATCCGGCACCTCTGCCGCCGCCGGGCCTCCCCGGAGGGAGACCCGGCGGGGGCTCGTCACGGCGTTGCGGACGCCGTCGCAGAGGACGCGGCAGAGGACGCCGCTGGGGGCGCCGCTGGGGGCGCGTCGGACATTTCCTGGATCCAGATCGTGCCGCCTCGGCGCTCGGGCCATGCACCGCCAGGCAAGAGGCGGATCTCGATCTTCGCCGGCGCGTGGCCCGCGGCGACCAAGGCATCGCGGACGGCGATCAGGCGCCGATAGGTGGCTTGGCGAGCCGTGGTCTGTTCGAGGTCGGTGGAGGCGGCGATCTGGATGGTCCGGTCCCGCCGCTCGGACGTCATCCAGCGTGCCAGTGTCGCGCTCGCGGCCTCATCCAATCCCAGCGCGCCAGTCGCAAAGCTGAGCTGCAGACGCCATCCGTCCGCGGGCAGTGCAGCCCGCTCGATGCGGACCGGCGCTGCCTCGACCGGAGACGCGGAGGACGACCGGACGTGCAGCGTGAGCGTCGGCAAGCCGGGAGGACCGTTCTCCAGCGCGGGCGCGGTGGTACCGCGAGGCGCCGGCGATTCGTCTTCGCGTATGGGGGCCTCGCGCAGGTCGATCTCGCGCGTTGCTGGCCGGACCGGCGTCGCGGACGTCTGCGGAACCTGCGGAGCCGGCGCGACGAGTGCCGCTTCGACGGCGGCAGACTCCACGAGGCCCGGCTCGACGAGAGCGGGCGTCACGGCCACGGGAGGCGGCTCGCGGACCCGCGAGGGGCTCGCGATCTGCAATCCGGTGGCCAGCAGGCCGCCACAGAAGATCGACACCACGAACAGCAGGTTCAGCACCACGTTGATCAGCGCGTCGACGTAGCCGGGCCAGAAGTCGATGGTGTCCGAGCGTTCAGCGTGCATGGTGTTCTCCTTCGATCGTGGCCGGGAGCGCCTCGATCACGACGGTTCGCGCGCCTGGGTCGGCGGCGAATGGACCGGACGGCGCGCCGGCTTCGTCCAGTGCGAACTGGATGCGGCCCGCCGCGATGTCCAGGTCCAGCAGCGCGTTGCGCACCGCCATGAGTCGGATGTAGGCGGCGCGGCGGGTGGTGCCCGACGCGTCGACGGGCACGACGGCAGTGAGCCGCACACGTCGCTCCGCAGGCAGCGAGGACAGCGCGGTCCGCAGCGATGCGCGGACCTCGTCGTCCAGCGCGTGGGCGTCCTCGTCGAAGGTCAAGGCGATGCGCCCGGCGGGCGTGGATGGGCGCGGCGCGCGGAGGCTGGACGGGCCCGGAGGCGGTGATGGCGCCGCCGCCGACACGGTGGGCCAGTCCCGGCGCGGCGGCTCCGGCACCGGCGCGCCCGCATTGACGGGCTCAGGCAGCGCCGCCGCCAACGGCATTTGGCTGGCCGGATCGTCGTCGCGGTCGGCCGGGGGCAGTTCATGCACGACCGCCTGGCTCACGAGGAACAGGTTGCCGCCCAGGATGGCGATCACCAGCAGCAGGGTGATCGCCAGCCCGGCGACGGCGGCGACGTAGCCCGGCCACACGTTGGGGCTTCTGGAGGACGCTCGCATGATGGACGCTCAGAGGACGCTGCCGTTGCTGACCAAGGTCTGCACGTCGGTCGTGGCCAGCGTGACGCCGCTCAGGTAGATCTGCTGCAGCACGTGGCCCGGCCCGTCACCGTCCACGTCGATGACGATCAGTGCGCCGGACGTGCCCGCGTCCGCGCCCGCCACGCCGGCGGGTGCCGCCGCGTTGTTGAAGACCTTGATCCATGCCGAGAGGTCGTCGGCCGGTCCTGCGCGGCCCTCCAGCATCGGCAGCAGGGACAGCCGATCCTTGTTGCCGTCACTGGCGCCGAAGTCCCGGATCACGTCGATGGCGCCGGTGGTGCCCGCGTCGCCGCGGTGCCAGGCGAAGAGGTCGTTGTCCGTTCCCGCGGCCGTCGAACCGCCGCGGCCGTACAGGATGTCGTTGCCACGACCGCCGGTGATCAGGTCGTCCCCGTTGCCGGCCATGATGGCGTCGTCGCCGGCACCGCCATCGATGGTGTCGTTGCCGACACCCATGCGTTGAGTGAACAGGCGGTTTTCGCCGTTGCTGCCGCCGGGGCCGTCCAGGAAGGCGGCGCGCGCACCGGCGATGGCACTGTCCGCCGAGCCGGTGTTGTCGTACTGGTGCAGCGCGGCGTTCTGGGCGCCGTCGAACTCGGCGGTGTACTGGGTGCTGCCTCCTCCAACGCTGGCGCCGCCGCCGCCGGTGATGAAACTGCCCCGGGTGGTACCGGCGCCGCCGCCCAGTGCCACGCCGAGCGTGTTGGGTTGACCGTTGACGGCCGAGCCCTCCTGGGTTCCGCCGTCGCCGGCGCCAACGCCGCCGAGACCACCGACACCGGCGGTGTAGTAGCTTCGGCCATTGCCGCCGCCACCGCCGCCGCCATACCCGCCGGCGCCCGCGGTACTGGTGGTATCGCTGCCGGAGAAACCGTCCCCGAAGAGGACGTCGTTGCCGTCACCTCCGGAGATCACATCGTTCGCGCCGCCCGCTTGACCGCCGTGTTGCGGGAATCCCGCGTATTGAGACGCTCCCGCGCCACCGCCCGAACCATCGCCGAAGATCAGATCGCCCTGGCTGGTGCCGAGCAACTGGTCCGCCTGCGCGGAGCCGGCTTGTGCGGTGAAGGTCGGATCGGTGTTGTTGTTGGATCCCGCGTGGCCGTAGCCGGACCCGTCGCCATAGGCAACGATCCCGCCGCCGTCGTGGAGGATGCCGAAGTTGAGCGAGCCGCTCGCCGTGTCGGTCGTCGCGCCGGGCTTGGACACGTCGAAGCCCGCTGAGGCGAAGACACCGCCGGATTGCAGCGACGCGTTGTCCTGGCTGTAGGCGATGCCGACATGACCGTCCATCACCTGCTGCAAGGAGACGCTGCCACCGCTGGCCAGCGTGACGCCGTCGACGCTGAGGGTGACGTTGGTCGTCTGCCCGAAGGTGATCAGCACCTCCGCGGGCGCAGGGTCGGACAGGCCCAGGTGCTCGGCCGTCAGGCGCTCGGTCCCCAACGGCGTGTTGGGCAGCAGGCTGTCGTTCCCATCGGTGTTGGCCAGCGCACGCCCATCGAGCTCGAGGGTCCGGGCCGCCACGAAGGTCGGCAGCGAATGATTGACCGTCAGCGTGTACGCCGTGGCCACGCTCACGTTGCCAGCAGGATCGTGGGCGGTGATGCCCAGTGCGTGCACGCCTTCGTGCAGCGAGACCTGGGCGTCCGTCGTGGAACCCGTCAGCGCGCCGGTGGCCAGCAGCTCGCCCGCGTCCATCACGCCGTTGCCGTTCCTGTCGTCGAAGAGGTCGAAGCGGGCGCCGGCGGCCCCCGTGATCTCCAGCGCGACCGATTCCAGCGTGGTCACCTGGTCGCCAGCCGTCCCCGTGTCGCTGCCGACCGCGAGCTGCACGGTGGGCGCCGCGGGCGCCTGCTGATCCAGCGTGATGGCGAGGTCAGCCCCGGCGGCGCTCTTTCGCCCGAGCGAGTCCACGGTGTAGGCGTGGAGGTGGTTGACCCCGTCGACGAGCTGCACGGCCCCGCTGCCGTGCGCATCACGCGCGGACAGGACGATCGAGCCCGAGGACTCGCCGACATCCTCCTTGCCGTTCTGGTTGAAGTCGTTGAAGAGCTTCACCGTCGTGCCCGCCGTGCCGTCCACCTGGATGGACACGGTGCGCTGGTTGGTGAGGAGGTCGCTGCTGCTGTCGCCGGTATCGTCCGCCGCCGTGAGGCCCAGCGTGGGGGCGATCGGAGCGGACGCCGCGACCGAGAGGGTCTGGATCGCCGACACGCTGCGGTTGCCCGCGACGTCGGTCGCCAGGACGCGCAGCTCGTAGCTGCCGTCGGCCAGCGCGACGGCGCTGGCGATCTCGTCACGAGCGCCGATCTGCAGGTGATCGGCGATCAGCGTCCGCTCGCCCGCGTCGATCTGGCCGTTGCTGTTCAGATCCTCGAAGACGCTCACGCGGCTGCCCTTGTCGGCGGTGATCTCGAACAGCGGTGTCGCCGACGTCGATACCGGCACGCCATTCAGGGTCGTGCTGTCGGGCCCGCCCAGTTCCGGCTTGCCCACGGCCGGCGCGGTCCGGTCGATGACGACCGTCCGCGGCGCGGAGACGTTGCCGGACAAGCCGTTGATGTCCTGCTGATAGGCCCGCAGCGCATGGCTCCCCTCCGCGAGGCTGAAGACCAGGGCGGCCTGGGCGTTCCCGTCCTGCACGGGCGCCGACGCCAGCAGCTCGCCGTCGTCCTGCCTGCCATTGCCGTTCAGGTCGTCGAACAGGTAGACCGTGTTGCCCGCATCGCCGGTCACCTGCGCATGGAGTGTCGAGCGGCTGGTGATCAGGTCGTCGGCGCGGTCGCCGGTGTCGTCCGCCGGCGCCAGCGTCCATGACGACGTGGCGATCGGCTTGCTGAGGATGCCGATGGTCTGGATGTCGGAGACGCTTCGATTGCCCGCGGCATCGGTCGTGATGACGCGCAGGTCGTGGCGGCCTCCGCTCAGGCTGATGTCGCTGTCGACCTCGTCCTGGCCGCCGAGCTGCGTGTGTTCGGCCAGGGTCTGTTCGTCCGCGCCCTGCGCGCCGTCGCCGTTCAGGTCCTCGAAGACGAGCACGCGGGCGCCTTTCTCCGCGGTGAGCTCGAAGGTCGGCATCGCGTTCAGCGACACCGGCAGGCCGTTGACGGTCAACTGCTCCGAGCCGCCCAAGGCCAGCGTCGCCTGAGCGGGGGCGGTCTTGTCGACCACCACGACCTGCGGCGTCGACAGGTCGCTGGTGAAGCCGTTGTCGTCCTGCTGATAGGCCATCAGCACGTGGCGACCCTCGGCCAGGCTCGCCGGCAGCGACACCGGCGTTCCTGCCTGAGCGGACGCCGGTCCCTGCCCGATCAGTTCGCCGTCATCCAACTGGCCGTTGCCGTTGAGATCGTCGAACACGAACACGGTGTTGCCTGGCTCGCCGCTGACCTGCAGATGCAGCAGGGACTTGCTCGTGATGCCGTCCGAATCCTTGGCGCCGCTGTCTTCCTGCGGCAGCAGGCCGACCCGGGGCGCCGGCGGCGGCGTGGTCGCCACGCCGATGGTCTGGAGGTCCGAGACGCTGCGATTGCCCGCGGCATCGGTGCTGAGGATGCGCAGCGGATGCATGCCGTCGCCCAGCGCGACGGCGCTCTCGACGGTGTCCATGGATCCGGTCTGGAGGTGGGTGAGCAGCGTCGGCTCATCGTCGTTCTGCACGCCGTCGCCGTTGCGATCCTCGAAGACGGACACCTGGCTGCCCTTTTCCGCCGTGATCGAGAAGCTCGGATGCGCCACCAGCGAGAACGGCGTGCCGCCGCGCGTGACCTGGTCCGGGCCGGTCAGCAGCAGCTTGGCGCCGACAGGGGCGCTGTTGTCGACGACCACGGTGAACGGCGCGGAACTGGCACCCGTCAGGCCGTCGGCATCCTGCTGATAAGCCAGCAGATCGTGTCGCCCTTCCTTCAGGGTGACCGTCAGCGTCGCCTCCCTGGTGCCGGGCGGGATCAACGCTTCACCCAGGGCCTCGCCGTCGTCCGGCTTGCCGTTGCCGTTCAGGTCCTCGAACAGATGGACGGTGTTGCCCACGCTGCCCGAGAGGGAGACATGGAGGAGCGAGGACTGGGTGATGCCGTCGTCCGATCGGAGCCCCGTGTCGTCGGCCGCGTCCAAGCGCACGCCGACCCCGGGGAGGAGGGTGCCTACCGCGATGGGATGGGGCTGATCCGCGACGGGAAGCGCGATGCCGACCGCATTGCCGGCGGCATCCACCAGCTTGTCGAGATCATCCGCAGTCACGCCGATGACGCTGATCGTGCCCGAAGCCGCATAGTCGGTCGGCTGCACGTCGTACTCGAACACCAGCCGGCCGTCGGCCGTCGTGGCCGTGTAGGCAGCCTGGACCGTGTGGCCGCCGAGGTCGAGACCCAGGGTCGGCGAACCGACGACGAGCGTCGATTCATCCGTCGACAGCGTGACACGCAGCTTGTCGCCGGACACCAGCTTGCCGGTCTTGTCATCGCCATGGCTGTCGATGCCGGTCAGCGTGACGCTCCGCATCACCGGCGCGATCGTGTCGCCGCTCGCGCCGAGGGCCTTGTTCAACGCGACACGCAGGTCGTCCGTGCGACTCGTCCCGGGCAGGGCGTTGAACGCCTGGGCCAACTGCGCGGACAGCGGGGGCTGGTCCGGTGCGCCGGCCTTCCACTGGTAGTCCGTTCCCGAGGTGTCGATCAGGCCCAGCAGTCGCGACATCGCGGCATCGGCGCCGCCATCGGTCGACGCGGCACCGGACAACAGCGCCAGCACGCGTCCGTAGTCGTTCGAATGGCCGCTGACGCTGCCGTCCTGAAGGATCACGGGGCTGGCGGTGCTGGCCGTGATGTCGGAATCGCCCAGGCCGAGCAGTCGCGACAGGGCCGTGTTGGCGTGCGTCACGGCGGCGCTGTCGGCCGGGAGCTTGCCATCGGTCGGCGCCAGCACCCGCACCGCGAGCTCGGTGACGGCGGTGACGTTGACCTGCAACTGGGTGTCGTTCCCGCGCACCGCCGCGGCCCTCAGCGGCGCGGCCAGGTCCTTGCCGGCGTGCGTGGCCACGTCCACGTAATCGACGTTGCCGCCCGTGCTGAAGACCGTCACCAGCAGGGGACCGGCGTAGGCGCCGTTCAGGCCGTTGATCTGGTAGCGCCCGTTCGCATCCACCGTGGACGCGCCGAGCACGCGACCGCTGGTGTCGCGGACTTCGACGCGCAAGTCGTTGCTCGGCAGCACCGGCCCCGCCGTGATCGTCCCGAAGACCGAGAACGGATCAGCTGTTGCGCCGGCCGGCGACGACGCGGCCGAGGCCATCGACGCGGTCGAGGTCGAGCTTCCGCCATGACCTTTCGACGACCCCATGGCCACGGCGAGCAGCGCGCCGCCAGCGGCGACGATGCTGGCCAAGGGCCCCCAATGCTCGGAGAAGCTTTTCGGTTCCGGTGCGGACAGGGCGCTGAGCTTGCCGCCGAGCGGGTCGGCCGTCCCCGTGGCCTCCGCGACCGGCGACGGCCCGCCGTTGAGCCAGACCGCGGCATCGTCGGGCGGCGGCGTGCTGACGGCCACCGACGCCAGATCGCCGATCTCCATCCGGCCGGCCTGGCGCAGCAAGGCGCTGCCGGCGACCTCGGTGTCGTCGAACTGGAGGGTGAACTCGGGATCCATCATGGCGCGGATCGCGCCGTCGGGGACCACGGCCGTCTTGCCGGACTTCAGGACGATCACCAGGTCGGTGTCCATCAGCCGGATGTTGTGGATGTCGGCGAGCGAAGCCTGGACCTTGATGACGGTCTTCTTGCCGGGGGCGGCAGCGGGAGTGAGGGAAGTGTTAGCCATTGCGCGGCTCCATGGAGAGTGGGGATCAGCCGGCGTTCGAGGCCAGCGCGACATCCGGTGCGGGGTTCACGGGGGGAAGGACGTTCGTGTCGACGGCAGCCGCGAGCCGATCGGCCTGATCGAGCTGCAGGGCGAGCACCGAGCGCAGCCGCCCGGCCACGTCCTCGAAGGCCAGCCGGCATTCCTGCAGGGCGTGCCGCAGGTCGACGCCGGCCTGCGCGTCCTGCGCGGTGGACTGCGTCATCAGGGCGTGCATCCCGGCGGTCGTCTCGGCGACGCGCTCGACGGTCCGCGTCTGATCGCGCAGCGATTGCAGCAGGGCCTGGGAGGTGCTGACTTCCTGCGCGCGCAGCCGGGCCAGTTGCTCATTCATCTGCGACCAGGCGTCCAGCCACAGCTGCGGATGGCGCAGCCCGGCCAGGGCGGCGACCTGCTCGTCGAGCTTGCGGGTCAGCGACAGCAGGGCCGACACGAAGCGTTCGGACGCCAGGTCCCGGTCGTCCCGATGGTCCCCATGGTCCCGGTCATCCGAACGGCGGACGCGGGCCGGCTTGGCCAGGGCGATGCCGTTGAAGGCATCGAACATCGCGTCATGGACCGTGGCGTTGACACGCAGCCGGACGTTGTTCACCGCCACCAGCGTGAGACCGAGGATGAGCGAGCCCAGCAGGCCGTACAGGGAAGCGATGAACGCGGTGCCCATGCTCTTCATGGGGGCCTGGAGCTTGAGCAGCATGCCGCTGAAGAGGGTGGCGGGATCGCCGCCGGAAGCGGCGCTCATGCCGGAGAAGAGGGCCGCCAGGTCCTGCAGCGCGCCCAGCAGGCCGATGAAGGTGCCGACCAGGCCCAGGCCCACGAGTGCCCCGGCGATGAAGCCCGGCAGGGACAGCCGCTCCGCATAGGCGAGTTCGGCAGCCTGGAGCCGGCGCTCCAGTTCCTGCCGGTTCACCTCCTTGGGGTGAAGCGCGTGTTCCGCCACGAGCGCATACGCATCGCGGTACGGCGACCGGGGCGCCGTGAAGCCCAGGCGCGACGCGAACTGCTCCGGAGCCGCGTCGCGCCACGCGCGGGCCGTCTGCGCTTCCCGGGTCAACTGGTGCAGGACCAGCCAGGCGAGCGCGACGGCGGCGGTCAGGGCCCCCAGGATGATGTAGACCAGGGCCGGGTGGGGCGTGTTCCGGATCGAGCGGAGGATGTCGTCGCCGAACCACAGAGCGCCGCCGCCGGCCACGAGGGTGAATGGCCATGCCGCGCGAAGCCAGTCGCCGGCGGTCATCAGTTTGAATCGAGTATTCATGGCTGTTGCCTGTTCAGGAATTTCTGGAAGGGATATGGAATATTGATACCTGTGGTCCCGGGGTATGTGATCCGGTTTTCTGGGGCTCGTGGGTGATTGGCGCCGGGCCGGTGTTTTGAGCTGGCGGTTTCAAGCGGCTCCCTCGGGACGAGGAGGCTCAAGCGGCTCGAATGCACAAGAAAATTCCCGATGGACATTCCGAAGACGAATTGTTCAGCTCGAAATTCGTATTTGAATGACACGAGTTGGCGCCAAAACTTGGGAGTGCGCAGCTATGGGCTGGTCAACCAGCAATATTGGGTGGGAAGTTGCCGCTCATGATTTGTCGGATGACAACCCGGCGGCTGCGGCGGACGCGGGGGCGTATTTGCCGGCCGCCTGATTTTTGCGGTCGCGGATCACCTAAGATTCCCGCGTTTCTTCATCCGAACGAAGGGTGCTGCGATGCCGGTGATCCTGGTGGCCAATCCCAAGGGTGGGGTGGGTAAGAGCACGCTCGCGAGCAATATCGCGGGGTATCTGGCCCATCGTGGCCGTGCGGTGATGCTGGGCGACATCGATCGCCAGCAGTCTTCCGCGCGCTGGCTGGCGCAGCGTCCCGCCCAGGTGCCGGCGGTCCGGGGCTGGGAGCTCGCCTCGACCGAGCAGTTGCGAGCTCCCAAGGGCGTCTCGCACGCGGTGCTCGACACCCCCGCCGGCCTGCACGGCAAGAAGCTGGCGCAGGCGCTCAAGGTGGCGGACCGCGTCGTCGTGCCGCTGCAGCCCAGCCTCTTTGACATCCAGGCGACATACGACTTCGTGCGCGAACTGCAAGATGCGTCCCAGGATCGCGGCAAGCCCGGCGACAAGTCCAACGGCGGGCCCGACATCGGCCTGGTGGCGATGCGGGTGCGCGAGGGGACGCTGTCGCAGCAGCAGTTGCACCAGTTCATCGGGCAGCTCGGGCTGCCGCTGCTGGCCGAGCTGCGCGACACCCAGAACTACGTGCAACTGGCCGCTCGCGGCCTGACGCTCTGGGACATCGCCCCCGGCCGGGTGGCCCGCGATCTGGAACAGTGGCAACGACTCTGCGCCTGGCTGGAGCGGCCGGTGAAGGAAGGCAAGGCCTGACCCCTTGCCTGCCATTCCCGGGACCTGCCGGCGCTGAAGTTTTCAGAACGACAGGAGACCGGGATGCGGATGTTCGAGAAGCTGGAAGACCTGGCGCCCCTGGTGGGGCAGGAAATCGGCGTGTCCGACTGGATCGCGGCGGACCAGCCGCGGATCCAGGCCTTCGCCGACGCGACCGAGGACCAGCAGTGGATCCACACCGACCCGGCGCGCGCCGCGGAGGGTCCTTTCGGTACCACCATCGCGCATGGCTTCCTGACGCTCAGCCTGCTGCCGCGCTTTTACGAGACCGCCTTCCGCGTGAGGGAGGTCCGCATGGGCATCAACTACGGACTGGACCGCGTGCGTTTCCCGGCACCGGTGCCGGTCGGCAGCCGGCTGCGGGGGCGCTTCGTGCTCAAGCGCCTGGAGCCGGTCGACGGAGGGGTGCAGATGATGGTCGAGGTGACCGTCGAGCGCGAGGCCGGCGGGAAGCCGGTCTGCATCGCGGAATCGCTGACGCGCCAGTACCGCTGATCTGCCTCTCCGACGAGTCTCCGACAGGTCTCCGACGACTCGCCGATGACTCGCCGATGACGCCCAGATCGGCGGGCGATGACCGCCCGTCGGTGGCATTTCCATCATTTCAGACGCTGGATTTTTCCGCCGTCACACTCGACGGACGGCCTTCACACGTCGATACCGCGATGTGCGAATACAAAAATGTCAGTTTGCCAATAGAACTTTCTACTGTTTCAGATGCCACCGTAAGGGGGAGTGCCTGCCTGGAGGCGCCCGCCTATGATCGCGCCCTGATTCGAAAGTTATTCGGTGCGGCCGGTGGGGAGTCTCCCCTCGTCGAAGTCCGACCATCCAAGGAGAGACACCCGTGAGGGTTTTGCTGATCGACGACCACCCGCTGATCCTGGCCGCGCTCCAGACTGTGATTCAAGGCCTGGGAGAAGATGTGCAGGTGCTGGGCGCCGACAGTGCGGCTCAGGCGCGCGACACGCTGAAGTCGCGCCAGGACTTCGACCTGGTGCTGCTGGACCTGAACCTGGGCGACGCCAGCGGATTCGACGTGCTGGAAGAGTTCCGCGCGCAATACCCGTCGCTGCCGGTGGTGGTGATTTCCGCCTCCGACCGCGCCAGCGACGTGATCCGCGCGATCGACCAGGGCGCGATGGGGTTCATCCCCAAACGCACCAGCAACGACGTGCTGGCGCAGGCGCTGAAGCTGGTGATGTCGGGCGGGATCTACGTGCCGCCGATGTCGCTGGGCTCGGACGTGGCGCCGGAACCGGAGCCCGTCGCCATCGCCGACGCCACGTCGGGGAACGCCAAGCTGCATCAGGTCCAGGCGCTGGCCAGCCAGGCCGGCTACCAGACCACGGCCGGGCTGGAGAGCCTGCAGCTGACGCCGCGCCAGACCGATGTGCTGGCGCTGCTGCTGCAAGGCAAGCCGAACAAGATCATCGCGCGCGAACTGGGCGTGTCGGTCGAGACGATCAAGGACCACGTCGCCGCGGTGTTGAAGGCGCTGGGGGTCAGCTCGCGCACGCAGGCCGTGCTGGCGGTGGGGCAGATGGTCCAGCGACAGCCGAACGCCGCGTTCACCACCTTCCGCTGAGACCGGTTCAGACGTCCCCGCGACGCTCGCCGAAGCAACAACGCCGGGCTTGACCCGGCGTTTTCCATGGCTGACGGCCATCGCTGGCGAAGGTCGCCGGCCGTCAGCTCGGGGAGTAGGCCAGCCGCACGTAGATCGGCGCGAAGGCTTCCGCCTGCGTGATCTCGACGAGGCGCTCGCGCGCCAGCTCAAGCATCGCGATGAAGGACACGACGAGCACCTGCGGGCCCTTGTCCAGGTCGAACAGGTCTTCGAACTCCACGAAGCGCTCGCCCTGGAGCCGGCGCAGCAGGTGCGACATGTACTCGCGCACCGACAGCTGTTCGCGCGAGATCTTGTGGTGCTGGTTGAGCCTGGCGCGACGCATCAGGTCCGCCCAGGCCGCGCGCAGGTCGTCGACGTGCACGTCCGGCAGCCGCGGCGCCAGCGACTGCTCGATGTGGATCTGTGCCCGCAGGAAGTCGCGGCCCAGCACCGGCATCTGATCCAGCCGCAGCGCCGCCTGCTTCATCTGCTCGTACTCGAGCAGCCGGCGGACCAGCTCCGCGCGCGGATCCTCGACCTCGCCGCCGTCCTCGGACTTCTTGGGCGGCAGCAGCATCCGCGACTTGATCTCGATCAGCATCGCCGCCATCAGCAGGTACTCGCTGGCCAGCTCGAGGTTGTGCTTGCGCAGTTGCTCGACGTAGCTGAGGTATTGCCGCGTGACCTCGGCCAGTGGAATGTCGAGGATGTTGAAGTTCTGCTTGCGGATCAGGTACAGCAGCAGGTCCAGCGGCCCCTGGAACGCCTCCAGGAAGACCTCCAGCGCGTCCGGCGGGATGTAGAGGTCCTGCGGCATGGCGAACAGCGGTTCGCCGTACAGCCGCGCGACGGCGACATGGTCGACCGTTTCAGGCGTGGAAGCGTCGCCGCCCTGATCCGCCGGGGGATCCGGCAGCGTCAGGGCGGTGTCACGGTGGTCGTCTGCGTTGCTCACGCGGGGAACGACGGGCGGGCCGGACGGGGCGGGGAGGCCGCGGTCCCGCTTATTCGGACTTGGTCTGGTAGACGTAGGGCTGCTGCGACACGCGCGCGTCGTTGTAGCCGGCTTGCGCCTGGCGGTCCTGCTCGCGGTCCCACAGCAGGGCGCGGCCGGCGCGCTGTTCGGCTTCCAGCGTCGGCTTCTGGGCCTTCAGTCCGTTGATGAACTGTGTGACTTCGGATTCGTACTTCTTCCAGAACAGCGGCATGGCGAATTCTCGTGTGTGAACAGTGAATCTTAAGGTATTGACCAGGCAGAGTCCGAGGCGCCGGCTCCGCCGGGCCTTCGGGCTCGCCCCCTTGAGGGGGCCGGCGTCAGCCGGCAGGGGGTGGGCTTATCGCACGCGCATGCCCGGCTGCGCGCCCGGGAAGGGTTCGAGCACGAAGATGCCGGGACTGGCTTTTTCATCCGCGTGGCTGGCGGCCAGCACCATGCCTTCGGACACGCCGAACTTCATCTTGCGCGGCGCCAGGTTGGCGACCATCACGGTCAGCTTGCCCTCGAGCTGCTCCGGCTGATACGCACTGCGGATGCCGCTGAACACGTTGCGCAGGCGGCCTTCGCCGACATCCAGCGTCAGGCGCAGCAGCTTGTCCGAGCCGTCGACCAGCTCGGCCTTCACGATCCTGGCGATGCGCAGGTCGACCTTGGCGAAGTCGTCGATCTTGATCTCGGGCGCGAGGTCCTCGCCGCCGGGCACGACCTTGGGCGGCGCGGGCGGCTCGAACAGCGCCTCCAGCAGCTTCGGGTCGACGCGCTGCATCAGATGCTCATAACCGCCGATCTTGTGCGCGCCCAGCGCGCGATCGGCGTCGACGAAGGTCATCGGCGCGACCTGCAGGAAAGCCTCGACCTTGGCGACCAGCGCCGGCAGCACCGGCTTCAGGTAGATCGACAGCAGGCGGAAGGCCTCAATGCAGACCGTGCAGACGTCCTGCAGGACCTGGTCCTTGCCTTCGAGCTTGGCGAGGTCCCAGGGCTTGTTCTGATCCACGTACTCGTTGACGCGGTCGGCCAGCAGCATGATCTCGCGCAGCGCCTTGCCGAACTCGCGGGTCTCGTACAGCTCGACGATCGTCGCCTTGTGCGCGCGCAGGCTGTCCAGCAGCGCGCGGCCCTCGACGCCGACATCCGCCGACAGCTGGCCGCCGAAACGCTTGGACAGGAAACCCGCCGCGCGGCTGGCGATGTTGATGTACTTGCCGACCAGGTCCGAGTTGACGCGGGCGACGAAGTCCTCGGGGTTGAAGTCGACGTCCTCGACCCGGCTGTTGAGCTTGGCGGCCAGGTAGTAGCGCAGCCACTCCGGGTTCATGCCCAGCGACAGGTACTTCAGCGGATCCAGGCCGGTGCCGCGGCTCTTGGACATCTTCTCGCCGCCGTTGACGGTCAGGAAGCCGTGCACGAACACGTGGTTCGGCGTCTTGCGGCCGCTGAAGTGCAGCATCGCCGGCCAGAACAGCGTGTGGAAGTAGGTGATGTCCTTGCCGATGAAGTGAATCTGCTCGGTGGACTCGTCCTTGATGAAGGCGTCGAAGTCGCGGCCGATCTTGCCGAAGTAGTTCTTCAGCGAGGCCAGGTAGCCGATCGGCGCGTCCAGCCAGACGTAGAAGTACTTGCCCGGCGCATCCGGGATCTCGATGCCGAAGTAGGGCGCGTCGCGGCTGATGTCCCAATCGCCCAGGCCGCCCTTGCCGTCCTCGTCCTTGGCGAACCATTCCTTGATCTTGTTGAGCACTTCCGGCTGCAGCCGGCCGGGCGCCTGCGTCCACTGCTCGAGGAAGTCGACGCAGCGCGGATCGGACAGCTTGAAGAAGTAGTGCTCGGAGCTCTTCATCACCGGCGTCGCGCCGGTCAGCACGGAGAACGGGTTCTTCAGCTCCGTCGGCGTGTAGACCGCGCCGCAGACCTCGCACGAGTCACCGTACTGGTCCTTCGCGCCGCACTTCGGGCACTCGCCCTTGATGAAGCGGTCGGGCAGGAACATCGACTTCTGCGGGTCGAAGAACTGCTCGATCGTCTTGACGGCGATCAGCTCGTTGGCGCGCAGCGACTTGTAGATCTCCTTGGACAGCTCGTGGTTCTCCGCGCCGTCGGTGGAGTGCCAGTTGTCGAAGCTGATGTGGAAGCCGTCCAGATATTGCTTGCGCCCCGACGCGATGTCGGTGACGAACTGCTGCGGGCTTTTGCCGGCCTTCTCCGCCGCGATCATGATCGGCGCGCCGTGCGCGTCGTCGGCGCAGACGAAGTGCACCTCGCTGCCCTGCATCCGCTG
The DNA here is from genome assembly GCF_059415845.1 of Roseateles sp. GW821-FHT09H11. Classification (NCBI taxonomy): domain Bacteria; kingdom Pseudomonadati; phylum Pseudomonadota; class Betaproteobacteria; order Burkholderiales; family Sphaerotilaceae; genus Roseateles; species Roseateles sp. GW821-FHT09H11. The sequence goes on from NZ_JBWKOA010000003.1 coordinate 409,054, forward strand.
GAAGCGCACCCAGATGTCGGCCTGGGTGTACTCCATGATGTGGCCAATGTGGAAATTCGCATTGGCGTACGGGAGGGCGGTGGTGACGAAGATCTTGCGTGTCATGGCGCGATGGGGCCTGCTTTGGGGCTGCGGTTCTCCTCCCCACGCCCGGACCCTGGATGGGCCGTGCGGTCGCGCGAGGGGGAACCGGCCATTTTAGGCGCCGGATGGCGGAGATGGGCGCGCCGCGTAGCGCTGGGCGAGCCACGAGCACAGGATCAGCTGCAGCTGGTGATAGAACATGATCGGCAGGACGATCACGCCGACCGCCGGATGCGCGCCGAACAGCAGCTTGGCCATCGGCACGCCCGAGGCCAGCGTCTTCTTCGAGCCGCAGAACACCGCGGCGATCTCGTCCTCGACCGGCAGCCCCATCGCGCGGGCCGCGAGGCGGCTCAGCACGATGACGACCGCCAGGAACAGCGCCGCGCCGAGGGCGGCCTTGACCAGCAGTTCCGCGCCGTGGTCGCGCCACAGGCCCGAGGCCACCGAGTCGCTGAACGCCGACAGCACCAGCAGGATGATCACCCAGCGGTCGATCAGCGTGATCCGCGACTTGTGGCGCGTGTAGAAGCCCAGCAGCACCGGACGCAGCAACTGGCCGGCGACCAGCGGCAGCAGCAGCAGCTGGGTCAGTTTCCAGACCGCCTCGCCGAAGGGCAGCGTCGCGCCGCTGGTACCGGCCATCAGCGCCACCAGCAGCGGCGTCAGCACGATGCCGAGCAGGCTGGAGACGCTGGCGTTGAAGATCGCGGCCGGCACGTTGCCCCTGGCCAGCACCGTCATCGCGACGGACGACGAGATCGTCGACGGCAGCGCGCAGAGGTAGGCGAAGCCGAGGGCCAGGTCTTGCGGCAGCCAGCGGCCGAAGAGGGCGCTGAATCCCCACCACAGCAGCGGGAAGAGGGCATAGGTGCTGAGCTGCACCAGCACGTGGACCTTCCACTTGAGGGCGCCGTCGCGCAGCGCCGCGGCGGACAGGCCCAGCCCGGTCAGGAAGAACACCAGCGCCACGCCCCAGTTGCTGACCACCTCCAGCCGCAGCCACCCGCCGCTGCGGCCCAGCTCCGGCCAGAAGCTGGCCAGCGCCACCGCGCCGACCAGCGCCAGCAGAAACCACTCCTTGCGGAGCCAGGACCGGATGCCCATCGCGAACCTTTCGCCAGCGCGCGGCCGGCACGTCACCACCATCGGGGAGCAGGAGACCTGACGGAGGCCAAGCGTGGCCCGAGCAGGAAGAAAGGCAGGGACTCTATCGGGACCGTGACTTGCTCGCCTGTCATTGGCCTTGCCGTCCCCCGATTTGACCGCTTGCTGAAACGCTGGTCGCCCCGGATGTCGGATTCGTGACGCGGCCTGGTGCATTCGTGACGGCATTCGCCCAGCGGGGCGCGGCCGTCATCGGCAGATCTGACCGGATTTGTAACGGTACGGGGGCCTGTCGCAGCGCCCGGACACCCCTCGGCACCCCGTCGAAGGGGTGTCCGACCTCGTCCTGCGGTTCAAGCAAGCGCGCTAAATGCTTGATTTCAAAGACCGCCGAAAGCTATCCACCGAGACTGTGGATAACTGTGTGGGAAACCTGCCGGGGACTGCTCTAAACCCTTGATCGACGGACTCTCGAGGTTCCGTGCCTCATTTCCGGGCAAGCGAAATCGCGCTATATGAATCAATGACTTGGCGGCGTCCCGGGAAAACGAGCAGCTGCGACGCAGCAGCGGGCTCCGCCGGACCCGTGGAGCGGCTCAATGGGGATAAGTCAAGCCCCGCATCCTCGATTTTTGGGTTGACAACCCTCCGATGACGCCGGAAGAGGCGACCGGCGGAACCGGCCGTCGTCCCTCCGAACGGACGATCTATCCCCCGCCCCTGTGGACAAGCATGTGTGTCACCTGGCGATGACGCTTGCAAGTGCTTGTCACGACCGGTATTCCGGTGGTTTGCTCGAAAATGAGGCGGCCCGTGGCCGGTTCGTGACGACGCGGGGACGGAACATGACAAGCCTGCGATGGGGCACTGATGGGTTTCAGCACCGCGCGGGCGGGCAGGCCCCTAAAGGGAGGACCTCGCCGCACCGCTAAAATCCGCGACTTTGCAAACGCATTCCTCATTTCTTTCATGACGCAGGCAGTGGCGGGCAATTCATCGGGGCGGTCGGCCGCCGGCAAGTCCCCGGAACTTTTTGAACTGAAGAGCGCCTCGCTGAGCCTGCTCGCCCTCGTCCTGAAGACGGCCGATCCGGCCGCGCTCGACGCGGAACTCCAGGCCAAGCTGGGCGAGACGCCCGACGCGTTCCACCACGACCCGCTGCTGCTCGACCTGAGCCAGCTGCCGGCGGTGGCGGACGCCGCCGAGGCGACGGAGCAGCGCGCGGAGCCGTTGCCCGCGATCGACGGGCAGGGGCAACTGAGCCTGGAGGCCGAGAGGCCGGCCGGCACGGCCAACGCGGCCAGCGAGGCCGCCGAACCCGTCGCCCGCGTGGACATCGCCGCGCTGCTGCCGCTGCTGCGCCGTCACCGCCTGCAGCCGGTGGGCGTGGTCGGCGCGAACGCCGCGGAACTGGCGCAGGCGGCCCGACTGGGCCTGGCCGAGGCGCCCGACCTGCCGGTGCGCGCCGAACGCGAGCCCCGTGAGCCTCGTGTCGAGAAGGTCGTCCAGCAGGTGATCAAGGAAGTCGTCGTCGAGCGCCCGGTGGAAGTGCCGGTGCCGACCGAGTCCAAGACCGTCTACGTCGACAAGCCGCTGCGCTCCGGCCAGCAGGTCTACGCCAAGGGTGCCGACCTGGTCGTGCTGGCGGCGGTGAACCACGGCGCCGAGGTGATCGCCGACGGCAGCATCCACGTCTACGCGCCGCTGCGCGGCAAGGCGATCGCGGGGGCGCGCGGCAACACCGACGCGCGGATCTTCGCGCAGCAGCTCGAGGCCGAGCTGATCGCCATCGCCGGCATCTATCGCACCAGCGAGAACCCGCTGCCGGACAACGTCCGCGGCAAGGCCGCGCAGGTCCGCCTGGACGGCGAGAAGCTGTTGATGGAGCCGCTGGGCGCCTGAGCCCGCGGACCATCCCCCACCAGACACTCTGAAAAAAGGACCTCGACCCATGACCAAGATCGTTGTGGTGACTTCCGGCAAGGGCGGCGTCGGCAAGACCACCACCAGTGCCAGCTTTGCCACCGGCCTCGCGATGCGCGGCTACAAGACCGCGGTGATCGACTTCGACGTCGGCCTGCGCAACCTCGACCTGATCATGGGCTGCGAGCGCCGCGTCGTGTACGACCTGATCAACGTCATCAACGACGAGATCAAGCTCAGCCAGGCGCTGATCAAGGACAAGCAGCTGGACAAGCTCTTCATCCTGGCCGCCTCGCAGACGCGCGACAAGGACGCGCTCAAGCAGGAAGGCGTCGAGCGCGTGCTGGAGGAGCTCAAGGCGATGGAGTTCGACTTCATCGTCTGCGACTCGCCGGCCGGCATCGAGACCGGCGCGCTGATGGCCATGCACTACGCCGACGAGGCGCTGGTCGTGACCAACCCCGAGGTCTCCTCGGTGCGCGACAGCGACCGCATCCTGGGCATGCTCAACAGCAAGACCAAACGCGCGATCGAAGGCAAGGAGCCCGTCAAGGAGCACCTGCTGATCACGCGCTACAACCCCAACCGGGTCGAAGGCGGGCAGATGCTCTCGCTCGAGGACATCCACGAGATCCTGCGCACGCCGCTGATCGGCGTGATCCCGGAAAGCGAAGTGGTGCTGCAGGCCTCCAACCAGGGTCTGCCGGCGATCCACATGAAGGGAACGGATGTTGCCGAGGCCTACGCCGATGTCATCGCCCGCTTCCTGGGCGAGGACAAGCCGATGCGTTTCGTCGAGGCCGTGAAGCCGGGCTTCTTCAAGCGTCTGTTCAGTCGCTGACACCCAAGGGAGAGACCATGGGATTCATGTCCTTCTTCCTGGGCGAAAAGAAAAGCACCGCCAGCGTCGCCAAGGAGCGCCTGCAGCTGATCCTCGCCCATGAACGCAACGGTCGCGGCGCAAGCCCCGACTACCTGCCGCAACTGCAGCGCGAGCTGCTCGCGGTCATCTCGAAGTACGTCTCCATCAACCCGGACGACATCAAGGTCCACATGGAACGCCAGGACGACCTCGAAGTCCTCGAGGTCAAGATCGAGCTGCCGGAAGGCCGCAAGCTCTGACCCTCACAGCCTGAAGACAGCGACCGCCTGATTCAATTGGGCGGCCTGCTGCTTCAGGCTCTCGGCCGCGGCGGCCGATTCCTCGACGAGCGCGGCGTTCTGCTGCGTGACCTGATCCAGCTGCGTGATGGCGTCGCCGACCTGGTCGATGCCCTGGCTCTGTTCGGCGCTCGCGTTGCTGATCTCCGCGATCAGGACCGAGACCTGCTGCACCTGGTCGACGATCTGGCCCATCGTCTCGCCCGCCGAACCCGCGATGCGCGTGCCGGCCTCGACCTTGGTGCCGCTGTCGCTGATCAAGGTCTTGATCTCCTTGGCAGCCGCCGCGCTGCGCTGCGCCAGCGCGCGCACCTCGCTGGCCACGACCGCGAAGCCGCGTCCCTGCTCGCCGGCGCGCGCCGCCTCGACGGCTGCGTTCAGCGCGAGGATGTTGGTCTGGAACGCGATGCCGTCGATGGTGCCGATGATGTCGGTGATGCGACGCGAGCTCTCGTCGATCTGACGCATCACCGCCACCACCTGCTGCACCGCCTGGCCGCCTTCGGCCGCGACGGTCGACGCACTCTGCGCCAGTTGCGTCGCCGTGCGCGCGGTCTCGGCGTTCTGCTTGACCGTCGCGGTGAGCTCTTCCATCGACGCGGCGGTCTGCTCGAGGTTCGCCGCCTGCTCCTCGGTCCGCTGCGACAGGTCGGCGTTGCCGCTGGCGATCTCGCCGGTGCCCGTCGCGATCGAGTCGCTGCTCATCCGCACCTGACCCACGATGCGGGTGAGGCTCTCGTTCATCCGCTGCAGCGCGCCCAGCAACTGTCCCGTCTCGTCGCGGCTGTCGACGCGGATCTGCGAGCGCAGATCGCCGGCCGCGACGGCCTCGGCGACCTTCACCGCCTGCGCCATCGGCGTCACGATCGCGCGGCTCAGCAGCCACGCGGTGAACAGGCCCACCGCCGCGATCACGACGGCGCCCAATCCCGCTTGCCAGCGCAGCGCCGTGCGCGCGTCGGCCGCGGCCTGTCGCGCCTCCTCCGCATGGCCTTCCTGCATCGCGACGAACTGTCCGATCGCGTCGAGGTAGACCTTCACCGACGGCACGTACTCGTTCTGCACGATGCGGCTGGTGGCGCTCCAGTCGCCGGACGCGCCGGCCTCGCGCGCCTTCTTGCTGGCCGCGAGCAGCGTCTGCCCCAGCCCGACGATCTCCTTGAGCTTGGCCTGGTCCTCCGGCCGCTTGGCCTCCGCGGAGATCCGCTCGCGCAGCTTGGCCACCTCCGGCGCGTCGTTGGCGATGTTGGCCTTGAAGAGTTCGCCCACCGCCGGGTCCGAACTGATCGCGCTGGCCATGCTGCGCGCCACCGCCGTCTGCGTCATGCCGTGCCACTGGACGGACTTGCGGATGATGTCCTGCGCATCGTGGATCGCCGCGGTGGACTCGCTGGTGATGCGATCGCTGCGCCAGAGCGTGAACATGCCCACCACGAGCATCGCCACGATCAAGAGCACGATCGCGCCGTTGAGCTTGCTGGTCAGGGGAAGGTCGTTGAGCCGCATCGTTGTCTCCTGGAGGTTCTGGTTTTTCGATGAGAGGACCTGGACGCACCGATTCTGAGCATCGCTTCGTGACGCTGCCAAGAGTGATTGCGCCCGTCGCGGTCCCGTGTAATCCCCTATGCCGGAAACGCCGCCGCGTCACTAGGGTGACGCGAGGCGCCCGGGGCGGTCGATAGACTGACTCGAACAGCCGAAATCAAGGCGCCCGTGCGCTCCCGGATCGCGTCCCGCGCGGCCCGGCAGCCGAGAGGCACCGGCCACAATATCCAGGAGACGACATGGCACTGATGGGCCAGATGATGTCGATGCCCTTGCTGATCTCATCGTTGATCCAGCATGCGGCGCGCCATGCCGGGGATACCGAGATCGTCAGCAAGCGGGTCGAGGGCGACCTGCATCGCACCACCTGGGGCGCGGTGGAGTTCCGCGCCCGGCAGCTCGCGCAGGCGTTCGCGCGGCTCGGGCTCCAGCCCGGCGAGCGCGTCGGCACGCTGGCCTGGAACGGCCACCGCCACCTCGAGATCTACTACGGCACGTCCGGCTCCGGACTCGTGTGCCACACGATCAACCCGCGCCTGTTCCCCGAGCAGATCGCCTGGATCTCCGGCGACGCCGACGACCGCGCGCTGTGCTTCGACCTGACCTTCCTGCCGCTGGTCGAGAAGATCGCGCCGCAGCTCGGCCAGGTGCGCCACTTCATCCTGATGAGCGACCGCGCCCACATGCCGGCCGAGTCCTCGATCCCGAACCTGCGCTGCTACGAGGAACTCGTCGACGCCGAGGACGGGCACTACGTCTGGCCCGAGTTCGACGAGAACACCGCCTCCAGCATCTGCTACACGAGCGGCACGACCGGTCATCCGAAGGGCGCCGTCTACAGCCACCGCAGCTCGGTCCTGCATGCCTACGGCGCGGCGTTGCCGGATGCGATGGCCGCTTCGCGGCGCGACGTGATCCTGCCGGTGGTGCCGATGTTCCACGTCAACGCGTGGGGGCTGCCCTACAGCACCGCGCTGGTCGGCTGCAAGCTGGTGCTGCCCGGGCCGCACCTGGACGGCAAGTCGCTCTATGAGCTCTTCGAGACCGAGAAGGTCACCTTCAGCGCCGGCGTGCCCACCGTGTGGCTGGGGCTGCTGAACTACGTCGGCGCCAACGGCCTGAAGTTCTCGACCTTCAAGCGCACGGTGATCGGCGGCTCCGCCTGTCCGCCGGCGATGCTGCGCACGCTGATGGACGACTACGGCGTCGACGTGATCCACGCCTGGGGCATGACCGAGATGTCGCCGCTGGGCACGCTGTCGCGGCTCAGCAGCCGCCAGCTGGAACTGCCCCAGGAACAGCAGCGCCGCCTGCTCGAGAAGCAGGGCAAGGCGATCTACGGCGTGGACATGGCCGTCGTGGACGACGGCGGCCGCGCGCTGCCGTGGGATGGCAAGAGCTCGGGCAACCTGGTCGTGCGCGGCCCGTGGGTCATCGACAGCTACTTCGGTCATGAGGGCTCGCCGCTGATCCGCGTCACCGGCGAGGACGGCCGCGACGCCGGCCTGTGGTTCCCCACCGGCGACGTCGCCGCGATCGACGCGGACGGCTTCATGCAGATCACCGACCGCAGCAAGGACGTGATCAAGTCCGGCGGCGAATGGATCAGCTCGATCGACGTCGAGAACATCGCGATGGCCCATCCCGCCGTGCACGAGGCCGCCGTCATCGCCGTCGCGCATCCGAAGTGGGACGAGCGGCCGCTGCTCGTCGTCGTGCGCAAGCCCACCGACGCGGGCGCGGCGCTCACGCGCGAGGATGTGATCGGCTTCTACGAGGGCAAGATCGCCAAGTGGCAGGTGCCCGACGACGTCGTCTTCGTCGACGAGATCCCGCACACCGCCACCGGCAAGATGCTCAAGCTCAAGCTGCGCGAGCAGTTCAAGGGCCACAAGCTGCCGGGCTGCTGAGCCCCCGCCTTCCCGCGACCCCGCGCGTCATCGGGATCCCTGCGATTTCCTTGCTGTTCAGCGTCCTACATCAACAACATCTCCGGAGACAGACATGAACCAGACCCGCAAGCCTTCGACCTTCGTCACGCCGCGCCGCACGGTGCTCGCCGCGGTCGCCATGAGCGCGCTGTGCGCCGCCACCGGCGCCTACGCGCAGAAGGGCGAGACGGTGAAGATCGCCTGGATCGATCCGCTGTCGGGCCTGATGGCGCCGGTGGGCCAGAACCAGGTGAAGTCCTTCCAGTTCTTCGCCGAGAAGTTCAACGCCACCAACCCGGCCGGCGTGAAGTTCGAGATCATCCCGATCGACAACAAGCTCAGCCCCGCCGAGTCGCTCAACGCGCTGAAGTCCGCGATCGACCAGGGCGTGCGCTACGTGACGCAGGGCAACGGCTCGGGCGCGGCGCTGGCGATCATCGACGCCGTCAACAAGCACAACGAGCGCAACCCCGGCAAGGAGGTCGTGTACCTCAACCACTCGGCCGTCGATCCCGATCTGACCAACAGCAAGTGCAGCTACTGGCACTTCCGCTTCGACGCCGACACGTCGATGAAGATGGAAGCGATCACCACCTTCCTGAAGGACCAGCCCGACGTCAAGAAGGTCTACCTGCTCAACCAGAACTACGCGCACGGCCACCAGGTCGCGAAGTACGCGAAGGAAGGGCTGGCCAAGAAGCGGCCGGATGTCCAGATCGTCGGCGAGGACCTGCACCCGCTGGCCCAGGTGCGCGACTTCGCGCCCTACGTCGCCAAGATCAAGGCCAGCGGCGCGGACACGGTGATCACCGGCAACTGGGGCTCGGACCTGGCGCTGCTGGTGAAGGCCGCCTCCGAGGCCGGCTACAACGGCAAGTTCTACACCTACTACGCCGGCGTCACCGGCACGCCGACGGCCATCGGCGCCGCGGGCGCGGGGCGTGTCTACCAGGCGGCCTACAACTACAACAACATGGGCGGCCAGATGGACACCTGGGCCAACGAGTTCAAGGCCAAGTTCAACGACGACTTCTACACCGGCAGCGTCATCCACATCTACTCGGCGCTGGGCGCGGCGATGGCCAAGGCCAAGAGCACCGATCCGGTGAAGGTGGCCGCGGCGCTCGAAGGCCTGAAGTTCAAGTCCTTCAACGGCGACGTCGAGATCCGCAAGGGCGACCACCAGCTGCAGCAGCCGATCTACATCTCGCGCTGGGAGAAAGTCGACGCCAAGCGTCCGTACAACGTCGAGAACACGGGCTTCAACTTCGCCGTCGTGAAGACCTACGACGCGTACGTCAGCTCGACGCCGACGAGCTGCCAGATGAAGCGCCCGGGTTGACGCGTCTCCCTGCCGCGCGAGCCGAGCTCTGGCCTGCAGTGCTCGCCGTACAGGAGTACGGCTCCGCGCTTCGGCCCGACCTCGGCCCGCTCGCGACGGGATCCACGCCAACCCGGCTCGTTGAATGAGGATGATGTCTTGGAACAGATACTGATCAACCTGCTGAACGGCCTGTCCTCCGGACTGCTGCTGTTCATGCTGAGCTCCGGCCTCACGCTGATCTTCAGCATGATGGGCGTGCTGAACTTCGCGCATGCCAGCTTCTACATGCTGGGCGCGTACGTCGCGTACTCCATCGCCGGGTGGATCGGGTTCTGGCCCGCGTTGTTCCTCGCGCCGCTGGTGGTGGGCGGCCTCGGGGCCGTGTTCGAGCGGGGCGCGCTGCGGCGCGTCCACAAGTTCGGCCACGTCCCGGAGCTGCTGATCACCTTCGGCCTGTCGTATGTCGTGCTGGAGCTGGTCCAGCTGGTGTGGGGCCGCACGGCGGTGCCGTTCCCGCCGCCGCCGTCGCTGCAGGGCGCGGCTTTCACGCTGATCCACGCGCCGGGCCAGGCGCTGCAGCTGGCCTGGGGCGACGCGCCGGCCGCGGTCTGCGCCGCGGCCAGCTGCTCCAAGTTCCCGCTGACACGCGCCTTCATGATGCTGGTCGCGCTGTTCATGCTGCTGTCGCTGTGGCTGCTGCTGACGCGCACCCGCATCGGCCTCGTCATCCAGGCCGCGCTGACGCATCCGGAGATGGTGGAATCGCTCGGCCACAACGTGCCGCGCGTGTTCATGCTGGTGTTCGGCAGCGGCTGCGCGCTCGCGGCGCTGGCCGGCGTCATCGGCGGCGTCACCTTCGTCACCGAGCCGTCGATGGCGGTGCTCGTCGGCTCCATCATCTTCGTGGTGGTCGTCGTCGGCGGCATCGGCTCGCTCGCCGGGGCCTTCGTCGCCTCCATCGTCATCGGGCTGCTGCAGACCTTGCCGCTGACCATCGACGCGTCGCTGGCCCAGGTCTTCAAGCTCGGCCCGGACACCTTCGGCTACCCGCTGCTCAAGCTGTCGCTGGCGCAGGTCGCGCCCATCCTTCCCTACCTGCTGATGGTGCTCATCCTGATCTTCCGGCCCAAGGGCCTGCTCGGCACGCGGGAGGGCTGATCGATGTCCGTGGTCATGCCTTCCTCCTCCGCGCCCGCCGTTCCGCCGACGGCCTCGTCTCCGGGCCCGTCGTCCGCGACCCCGTCCGGCGGCGCGCATCGCGTCCATGCCCGCGCGAAACGCGGCGAGACCTACCACTTCAAACCGCACAACGTCGGCCGCTGGCTGATCTGGGGCTTCTACGCGCTGGCGCTGTTCGTGGCGCCGCTGATGTGGACCAGCGGCCTGGCGCAGACGATGCTGTCGCAGATGGGCATCGCGATCATCGCGTGCCTGTCCTACAACCTGCTGCTCGGGCAGGGCGGCATGCTGAGCTTCGGCCACGCCGTCTACACCGGGCTGGGCGCCTACCTGGCGATCCACACGCTCAACGTCGTGGGCGCCGGTCAGCTGGCCTTGCCGGTCGGGCTGGTCCCGATCGTCGGCGGCTTCGCGGGCCTGTTCTTCGCGGCGCTGTTCGGCTACGTGTCGACGAAGAAGTCGGGCACGCCCTTCGCGATGATCACGCTGGGCCTGGGCGAGCTGATCTGGTCGATGTCGCTGATGCTGCCGGAGTTCTTCGGCGGCGAGGGCGGCGTCTCCTCCAACCGCGTCGTCGGCAAGGCCGTGTGGGGCATCACCTTCGGTCCCCAGATCCAGGTGTACTACCTGATCGCGATCTACGCCTTCGTCTGCACGGCGCTGCTGTTCGCGTTCACGCGCACGCCGCTGGGCCGCATGCTCAACGCGGTGCGCGACAACCCCGAGCGCGTCGAGTTCATCGGCTACGACACGCAGTGGGTGCGCTTCCTGGCGTTCCTGATCGCGGGTTTCTTCGCCGGCGTGTCGGGCGGGCTGTCGGCGCTGAACACCGAGATCGTCAACGCCGAGGTCGTCGGCGCGGCGCGGTCGGGCGCCTACCTGCTGTTCACCTTCCTCGGCGGCGCGACCTTCTTCTTCGGGCCCATCATCGGCGCCGTGCTGATGGTCGTGGCGACCGTGCTGCTGTCGGAACTGACCAAGGCCTGGCTGCTCTACCTCGGCCTCGTGTTTCTGTTCATGGTGATGTACGCGCCGGGCGGCATCGCCTCGCTGATCATGATGAACCTGCGGCTGGCGGCCTTCGGCAAGCTGCGGTCGTTGTGGCCCTCGTATCTCGGCCTGGCCGGCGCGGCGCTGACGATGCTGGTGGGCGGATCGGCGATGGTGGAGATGCTCTACCACCTGCAGCTCAACGAGGCGCTCGGCCCGCAGATGAGCTACCTGGGCGTGGCGTTGAATGCGAAGAGCGTTGAATCCTGGTTCGGCGCGGGCTTCGTGCTGCTGACCGGCCTGGGCCTGTTCGAACTCGTGCGCCGGGAGTTCCGCGCCGAGTGGGACAGTGCGCAGGAAGAGATCGAGAAAGAGATCAAGCGGAGGGAGAGCCTGTGAGCGAGACCATGACTGCTTCGGCTCCCTATGCGCTGGAACTGAAATCCGTGCGCAAGAGCTTCGGCAAGAGCGAGATCATCCGCGGCGCGGAACTGGCGGTGAAGCCGGGCGAACGCGTCGCGATCATCGGCCCCAACGGCGCCGGCAAGTCCACGCTGTTCAACCTGATCAGCGGCCGCTTCGCGCCCACCAGCGGCGAGATCCGGCTCTTCGGCGAGCGCATCGACCAACTGGCGCCGTACCAGATCAACCGCCGCGGGCTGTCGCGCAGCTTCCAGGTCTCCAACCTGTTCACGCGGCTGTCGGTGTTCGAGAACATCCGCTGCGCGCTGCTGTGGTCGATGGGGCACAAGTACGCGTTCTGGAAGTTCCTCGCCGGCATGGACGACGTCAACGACCGCGTCGAGGAGTTGCTGGAGATGCTTCACCTCGACAAGAAGCGCGACGTGCCGGCGGTGAACCTGACCTACGCCGAGGCGCGCGTGCTGGAGATCGGGATCACGATCGCCGGCGGCGCGCAGGTGATCCTGCTGGACGAGCCGACGGCGGGCATGAGCAAGAGCGAGACGAAGCGCTTCATCCAGCTGATCCGCCAGGTCACCGAAGGTCGCACGCTGCTGACGGTGGAGCACGACATGGGCGTGGTCTTCGGCCTGGCCGACAAGATCGCGGTGCTGGTCTACGGCGAGGTGATCGCCTTCGACACGCCCGATGCGGTGCGCGCCAATGCGCGCGTGCAGGAGGCGTATCTCGGCTCGGTGCTGGCCGAATCGCAGACCGCGGGAGCACCGGCATGAGCGTCGCGATGAACGACACCAACATCGGCGCGATGCGCGCCGCGTCGACGGGTGCCGCGGCGGTCGCGAGTTCGCGCGCGCTGCAGCTCGACAACGTCCACGCCTTCTACGGCAAGAGCCATGTGCTGCACGGTGTGACGATGGAGGTCCGGCCCGGCGAGATCGTCAGCCTGCTGGGCCGCAACGGCTCGGGCCGCTCGACGACGGTGAAGACGATCATGGGCCAGGTGGACGGCACGGGCTCGATCGCGTGGGGCGGTGAAGCGCTGCTGGGCCGCAAGGCCTACGAGATCGCGCACCGCGGCATCGGCTACGTGCCGGAGAACCGCGACATCTTCCCCAAGCTCACGGTGCACCAGAACCTGCTGCTCGGCGAGAAAGGCAGCGGGGGCGGCCGTCGAGGCGCCGCCAAGCCGCGCTGGAGCTTCGATGACATGTACGCGATGTTCCCGCGCCTGAAGGAGCGCCAGCACACCGAGGCCGGCGTGCTGTCCGGCGGCGAGCAGCAGATGCTGACGCTGTGCCGCACGCTGATGGGCGATCCCGACCTGATCATGATCGACGAGCCGACCGAAGGCCTGGCGCCGAAGATCGTCGAGCTGGTCGCGGAGTACCTCAAGGAACTGAAGCGGCGCGGCGTGTCGGTGCTGCTGGTCGAGCAGAAGCTGGCGATCGCGCTGGAGATTTCCGAGCGCTGCTACGTGATGGGCCACGGCCGCATCGTGTTCGAAGGCACGCCCGCGGACCTGCGCGCGAACGCCTACGTGCGCAAGGAGTGGCTGGAAGTCTGAAGTCGCGCGCGATGGCCGTTCATCGGTATCGCTGCAGCACGTTCAGCGCGGGTCCGTAGTCCCAGCCCTTGGGAATGCCCGGCAGTTCGAGGCCGCGCGGGAGCATCACGCATCGCAGGCGAGGCATCGCCCGCATCTGGCCGAACAGGCGCGCCACATCCAGGCGTGAGGGGTCGGCGCTCCAGAGCGAGAGCATCGACAGCGTCGAGAGGTTGCATCCCTCGACCAGGGTCCCGTCCGGCGCACGGCAGTCCAGGTGCTCGATCCCCAGCCGTTCGGCGCTCTCCTTGAACTGGGCCGGATCCGGCATGCGATACAGGTGCATGCTCCTCAGCATCAGCGCCGCCCCGGCGCGATAGCAGACGGTGCCGATGAGGCCGGGTGGCGGCAGTTCGGCGCATTCGAGCACCGAGAAGGGCAGGACCGTCGGGAACCCGGCCCCGCCGTGCTTCTCCATCCGGTCCGTCGCGTCGAGGATGGCGTCCACCGTCGCCGCGCGACAGCGCGCCCGGTCCTGTGTGGGCGCGGCGTGGATCCACTGGGCAAAGCGCGCCCGCTGTGCCAGCAGCGCCCGGTCGTCCCCCGGCTTCTGCGTGTACGTGCCGATCCGCAGATCCTTCGTGAGATGCCAGGTCGTCGCCAGGATCTCGAGATCGCCGCGGGTCAGCGCGCACCCGGCGGGGCCATCGAGCTTGTCGCCGAGCTCGCGCAGCTTGGGGATGCCGGGCAAGGGGCGGTAGAGACATTCCGGCAGCGACGCCAGCGCCGCACGAACGGCGGCCGCCTGGGCCGCATTCAGCAGCAGGGCGACATGGCGGCCCGACGTGCTGGCACTCAGACAGTCCTCGGCGTTCTTCACGATGTCTTCGACGGTCTCCCACCCCGCGCGTTCTTCCGGAGACGGCGTCCACCTGCCGTCCAGGGCCAAGCGATCCATCAGCAGCGTCTGGCGGTCGTCGAGCCGCCACGCGTCGGGGGTGCAAGGCACGCCGGCGCGCCTCTCAGGCGTGCCGTCGGTCCCGGCGGGGACGCCCATCAAAGGCATGGAAGGCATAGGAGGCATCGAGGACGTCGAGTCCAGGTTCATTTGGATTCCAGTTGCATCGGGGGGCGTTGAGTTGGCTGGAGGCCATCGCGGTTCCGTGGGTCGAGTGCCGTCGTCGGCACGGCGCGAGGGCGACGTGCCCGGTCAGGAGCCTGTCGAGGCGGGGTAGGCCTTGCGCAAGGGATCGAGCCATTCGTCCATCAAGGCGAAGGTCAGCCTGTCCAGCTCGATCGGCATCTGCTCCTGGATCTCCTTGTAGCGCCGCTCCGCCTCGAGGTCCGATGGGTCATCATCCGCGCGGTTCCCGGCCTCCAGGAATCGCTGTTGCCACTCCTCGTTCGCCGCCTGGTAGGACGGATCGAGCCGCAGTTTCTCCACGGCGCGATGGGCCGTTCCGCTGGTCGATTGCATGAACTCGCGCAGCGTCGGGAAGTCGGCACGGACCTCGTCGCCGAGGATCTGTTCGACCTCTTGCCGCGGGCTGTCCGGCCAGTCCTCCAGCGTGGGCTCGCGACCCAGCGCCCTGTGGTTCATGCCGCTCTGCTGTACGAAGAAGGGGACGCCGGTCCGGGTGAAGGGCTTCTCCGTGATCTGCGTCAGCCGGAAGTCGATCAGCGCCTGCAGCGAGAGGCTGTGTTCGATGTTTTCCGCGTCGGGGTCATGGATGCCGACGTAGAGGTCGGCCAGGTCGTGCAGGCTCATGCGCATCAGGGCGCCCGGGTCGCTGCCCGCGCGGAGCATCTGGTCCATGCTGGCGAGCGTCTTGCGCTTCGCATCGATGCAGGTCCAGGGGCCCGCCAGGTCGTTGCTCAGCTCGGACAGCAACGCGGGCTCGGCGGTCAGCATCTGCAGGAGGCTCTGGCTGCGGGCCATCATCTCCTGGCGGACGATGCCTGCGTACAGCGGGCCCAGCGCGGTCAGCTGCCGGCTGGACTCCACGAGAAAGTCCACCAGGAGCTGGCCGTCGTCGCACCCCTCGATCGCCCGCCAGAGAGCCTCGGGATCCTCGGCTCCCCAGTCGGCGAGCACCGCGGCAGACCCCTGGGCCTGCTGGAGCGTCTCCCTGGTCAGCTGCCATGACGTTGCCGAGCGCTCGGCGCGCCACCCGCTGGGGGCTTCAAGCGGGTCTTCCGTGTCGGCAGGCATTCTCACCAGCAGCAGCGCGCGGTCCGGCTGACTGGCCAGCGCCACGGCGAAGCGGCCACAGCGATCCGAGTCGCCCCGGAGATCGACGTGTGTGGCGCAGTCCGGCATCCATGAGAGGTGCTCGGGCGGCTCGTCGCCGAGAGAAACTTGCCAGGAGCGCAGATCGAGGCCGTTCAGCGCATCGCGGACGCTGTCCTGGTCCAGGGGCCGGGCGTGACGCAGGATGACATTGAAGTCGCGCGCCTCCAGGTCGAGTTCGGCCAGGAGCGCCGGCGGCGGCAGTGAGAACCGGCTGGCGCGATGGCGGGTCAGGCCTTGACCGTCGAGATACAGGCACTCCTGCAACGTGTCCTTCACGACTTCACGCAAGGCTCGCCCGCCGCTGGCCCTGGCCTCCGCGTCCCGATCCGAGTACGCGTCCGTCTCCCATCGGGCGAGCTTGGCCAGCGCCTTCGTCCAGGGGGCGCCCGTGTTGCCACGAGCGGCCTGCAAGGCGTCCATGCACGCGATGACCAGGTCGTTGCGGGACGCATGCGTATCGAAGTCGGGCGCCGACGTCTCCGAGGCGCCCTGGCCTTGCTGCCGCAGCGCGAGGGCTTGCTGCCGCTGGCGACCGCTCAGCAGGCACAGGGGCACCTCCGCGATCATTGCCGCCATTTCCTCGGTGTCAGGGGGTTTGCGCCGCCTGCTGGGCCCGAAGACTCTCCGGAACGGGCTTTCTGGCCAGCCAGGTTCGACCTCCGCCAGTCGATTCAAGCAGCTTTCGACCAGCGGCGAGAGGGCCAGCGTCTCGCCTTGTTCGAGTCGTTCCATCTTCGCCACCTCGTGCGCCGGCAGCGACCAGGGCGGCGGCAGGCCGGTCTGGCGCGTGCCATGTTCAAGGGGGGTGTCGTCGTCCCACGTCGTGGTGCCGAGAGACGCTGTGGCTTGACGGGAAGGGATCATGGCGCTGTCCAAGTTGAGGGTAAGGTAGTGCTCAGTCCTTCCCGCAGGTTCGTTGACCGTGGTCATGTGTCCGGCGTCCGGACGGCGGGCGCTCGGCCCGATCAGGAGTCCGCCGAGGCGGGGTAGGCCTTGCGCAGGGGATCGAGCCACCCGTCCATCAGGGCGAAGGTCAGCTTGTCCAGCTCGAGCGGCATCTGCGTCTGGATCTCCCTGTAGTGCCGCTCGGCCTCGAGGTCCGATGGGTCCTCGTCCGCGCGTTCTCCTGCCTCCAGGAATCGCTGTTGCCACTCGGCATTCGCCGCCTGGTAGGACGGATCGAGGATCAGCCGTTGCGTGGCGCGACAGGCCGGCCCGCGGGTCGACTTCATGAGTTCACGCAGCATCGGGAAGTCGGCACGGACCTCGTTGGCGAGGATCAATTCGGCCGCCGCTCGCGGGCCGTCCTTCCAGTCGGCCACCGTGGGCTCGCGATCCACCACGCGGTGCTTCATGCCGCCGATCTCGGCGTAGAAGGGCAGCGCGGCGCGGATGAACGACTTCCCCGTGATCTGCGCCAGTCGGAGGTCGAGCAAGGCCTGCAGCCCGATGGCGCGTTCGATGTCTTCGGCGATGTTGCCGCCCGTGAAGCTGACGTGCAGTTGGCCCAGACTGCGCGAGCTCATGCAGAGCAGCGCGCCGGCGGCGTCGTCCGCGGAGCCGGCGCCGCCGGTGCGCATCGTCAGTTCCATGTCGGAGAGCGCCTGCCCCAGCGCGTCGACGCAGGGGCCGAGGTCCACCAGATCGCAGACCACCTCGGACAACAACTCTGGCTGGTCGGCCAGCATCCGCAGCAGGCGTCGACCCCGGGCGATCATGTCTTCGCGCAGCGCGGGCGCGCCGGGCTCACTCAGTTCGGTCAGCTTCTTCCTGAACGTGTCGAGGAATTCCATCAGGCGCCGGCCGTCGTCGGAGGTACCGAGCCAGTCCCTCAGATCCGCGAGCTCGTCGCCGCCCCAGTACGCGAATGCCGACGCGGGATCCGGGGCTTCGACGGGCGTTTCGGCAGATAGGCGCCATACCCCTGCCATCGAATCGGCGTGCCAGCCGTCCGGAAGCGGACCCAGCCCATGCGGCATGGGTTCATTGACGCGCACTTCCCGGAGTCGACGCGCTTCCCCACGGGCCAATGCCAGCGCGAAGCGGGCGCAGCGGTCCGGATCTCCCCAGAGGAACACGTGCTCGGCGCCGTCCGGAATCAACAGGGGGGACAAGCCCGGATCGTCGCGGCTCAGGCGCAGGCTCCAGTCGCGCAGGTCGATGGCGCGCTCGGTGTCGAGGAAGGCCTGGAGATCCCAGGGACGGGCCGCGCCCAGTTCCGCGACGAGATCCCGCCCCCGCAGGTCCAGCGCCTCGACAAGCGCGCGGGGCGGCAGGGAGAACTCAGGCGCGGGGCGGTCCGTCAAGCCGTGACCGTCGAGTTGCAGGAGCCCTTCGCCCGGGTCCCTCACCACCTCGCGCAATGCGCGGCCACCGCTCGCCCGGGCATTCGCCTCGGGTTCCAAGGACACGTCGGCCTCCCATCGGGCAAGCGTCGCCAGCACCGTTGCCCGGGAACTTCCCATGCCGCCGCGGGCGGCGTTCAACATGTCCAGGGTCGCGAGACACAGGTCCTCCCTGCGGGCCGCCGGATCGAAGAACGGGGCGCTTGCACGCGATCCGCGCAGCCCGTGCCGTCGCAGCGCGAGGACGTGCTGCCGTTGTCCGGCGCTCAGCAGGCACAGGGGCACCTCGGCGATCAGCGCTTGCGCTTCCTCGTCGCTGGGGCGGGCCAGCCGGCGTTCCAGGAATGCTCTCCGGAACGCGCTGCCCGACACGTGGTCGTCGACCGCGGCCAGTCGATTCAGGCATCGTTCGACCGGCGGCGAGAGTGCCAACCGCTCGCCCCGTTCGAGTCGCTCCAACTTCGTCATCTCCTCGGCGGGAAGCGACCAGGCGAACGACCGCGCCGTGGCGACCGGATGCGGGTCGTGCTCGACATCAGCGCCCGCGTCCCGCGCGGGGTAGGCGGCAGCCGTGGTGGAGCCGGGAGGGATCATGGCGGTGTCCGAACCGAGGGGGAAAGGTAGTGCCCAGGTCTTTCCGCCGGTTCGTCGAGTGCCGCGATGCCTTGGCTGTTTCGACCCCGCGCCCCTGTCCCGACATCCCCACCCCCCACGTTCATGGCCCCTCCGCGCCGTTGCGCCGTCCCCTGATCCGGGTGGCTCGCGGGGCCCCGTCGCACGGCCGTCGCACTACATTGACCGGCAGGCAACAAGAACAGGGAGCCTCCCAGATGAATTCGGTGCAGCCATGGATGATGGTCGTCGGGACGCTGGCCGGATTGGCGGTCGGTGGCGCCGCGGTGAGCGGGTGGTGGTGGCCCAAGCTCAGGCGCGCGCGCCGGCTGATCGACCGGATCGAATCGTCGCGTCTGCTGCTCAACGAGCAGACCACGCAGGCGCGTCGTCAGATCGAGCGCCAGCAGATGGAGCTCGGCGAGCTTCGCCTGGTCGTCGAACGGCTGCGCCGCAAGGCGGCGATCGCCGCCGCGCCGCACGACACGGGCGACGGGGCTGATTCCATCCTGCCGCTGGATTCCGTGTCGCCGATCAGCGCGCCCACGCCGCTGCCGGCATTCCGTCCGATCGACAAGCCGCGGCACGCGCCGGCGCCCACGGTCGCCAGCGTCGACGCCGCGCTGGAGCGCCAGGACCGCGCCCGCGAGCGCGCCGCCCAGGGCGGCTTCGCCCGCACCGAGATCCAGGACGACGACGGTCCGAATTCGCGCGGCTTCATGCCGACGCAACTCGACAAGCCCTTCTGAGCCGTGGCGGCGGCCGGCGCGCCGGCCCTTCAGCCGATGAGCGCGATGCCGCCCGCTTCCGCCTTGCGGCGCAGCTCGTCCCAGTCCCTGGGCCATTGACCTTCCAGCTCCATCCGGACGAGGCCCTGGGGAAGGTGCAGCTGACGCAGGAGTTCCGCGTCCGGAAGATCGGGCGCCGCCAGGTCGCCCAGGCGATCGGCCCCCGAGCGCCAGGCGCCGAGCACCGTGGGAGACGCGTCCCGCTCCGGATCGGTCACGGCCGCGAGCCTCAGCAGGTCCGCCATGTCCTGGCGGATGTAGGGATGGACCGTGTCGTGCTGCGAACGCTCCCACCGCTTGAGGCCCGCCAGGCCTTGCAGCACTTCGGCGTCGAATCTCGCGCCGCCCGGAACGACGCGATCGAACAGGGGCTGGAGCTCGCCCAGCAGCTCGTGAAGACGAAGCAGTTGCTCGTACGAACAGTCCCGCGGCGCGTCGCCGCCGAGGAGCTGTCGGCACTCGCGGATTTGCGCCTGGTGCCGGGCGCAGAGCAGACCGGGGGGCAGCAGCATCAACAAGGCCTGCGCATCCTGGCGCTCGGCCCGGGCCAGTGGCGCCAGGTCGTCGAGGCTCAACGCGCCGTCATGGGCATGGACGAGCCGCTCCTGGACGGTCGCCAGCCAATCCGGCAACGCGCGCAACGCCGCCCGTTGAGACTGCGAGACGGGAAGCGGCTCGCCGCCAGCCAGCGCCTCCAGCCACGGGTCGTCGGGCAAGTCGCCCCATGGATGTTCGTGCGCGGGCACGATCGTCGTCGAGTCGGCTTCGCCGCAGGATGCGGCCTGTGCCGCGATGCGGGGGAGGGCATGCATGCTGAATCTCCGCTGAACGCAAGCTCACGGACCCCGACCCGCGACGGGCTGCCGGACGGGATGCCGCAGGACACGTCGGTGGGCGCGGGACTTCGGGTTCGCCTGATCCGTTCAGGCGGCCGCCTTCCGCACATCCCCCTTGGCCCTTTGTCACAGCAGGGCCAGGCCACCTCCGAGACCTGGACGCTGGGCTTGCCGACGAGGGAGTGTCTCGTGGTCCTGCTCGCGCCGGACCAGCGTGTCGCCTTCCAGCTGCCAGCCGTCCGGCGCCACGATCGGCGCCTGGTGCAGCGTCCAGCGGATGCTTCCGCCCGGGCGCAGTTGCGGCGCGATCTCGGCGAATGCGGCATTCAAGGTCGATCGATCGTCGGCGCCGATGCGCACGCTGAAGACCCCGTCGATGCAGAACGCTTCGGGCCATGCCTCGCCGGGCCTGAGCGCGACGCTGATCGCCCGGGTGCCCGCGGCCGCGGCCCGCTCGGCAAACGCACGCGCATCCGCAGGCCGCTGGTCACCCATGATGAGATGCAAGCCGTGCTTGGGCGGTCCGATCAACTTCAGCAACTCCAATGGAGGCCATGCCGGCGCATGGGTCGGGTTGTCGAGCGGCACGTCCTTGCAAGAGGAGTAGCTCCCGGGCTCTTCGCGCCAGAACTGCGACTTCAGCGCGTCCGAGATGATCTGGGGATGGGTGCCGGGGGCCAGTCCGCGCCGTTCCTCCCACTGCACCAGGTGGGAGAGCCGCCGCACCAGGATCGGATCATGTTTCCGGCCACCCTGCGCCAGCCGTTTCAGGGCTTTGACCTGGTGATGTAGCGCGAGGCGCAAGTCGTTGAGTGCGCCCAGGAAGTCGCGTTCCGGGATCAGATCGGGTGGCAGCGCCATCTCGCGCGCGACGGGGTCTCGGAGCAAGCGCAACCACGTGCTGTGCTCCCGTGCGACATTGACTGGCAGCAGGGCGGCCGGCACGGCGCGCAGCAGCGTCATGATGTCCGCCAGAACCTCCGGATCGAGCTCGCCAGCCGACGACAGCGGACGGTTCCTGTGGGGGGTACGCCCGGCTTCGTCAATCCGGCCCAGGAGTTCCTTGTTTCGCGCCAGCAATGCCGTGACCTGCGGAGACAGGGACAGCGCGAGGTCCCTGTGAAAGGCGTCGAGGGTCTGGCGCGTGGTGTCCTGGGACTCCCGGGGCGGGGTGCTCTCCACGCAGGAGACGGCGTCCAGGGACAAGGGCTCCGCGCCGCCGGTGAAGGCGCCGGAAATCGGTGAGGGGAACATGGCGAGGTGTCAGACGTTCAACGAACCGACAGACAGAGTGGCGGGCGGGCGGCGACGTGTTCGGTCGCTCATGCCGGGCGCTCCGCACTTCCCCCGTAGCGCCCTGTCACAGCAGAGACAATCCGCGCGCCTCGGCGCTGCCTAGAATCGAACGATCGTTCTTTTCGCCGGCGGCCTCCGGAGACACGCGGCCGCGGCGAGGCGACTCTTCAGCATCGGAAGGAACAAGCATGGGTGCCAGCTACGAAGTCCGCGGTCAGGTCGCGGTGATCACGCTCAACAATCCGCCGGTCAACGGCCTGGGTCACGCCACGCGGCTGGCCGTCGCCGAGGGCGTCGAGAAGGCGGAGAACGATCCCGCCATCAAGGCCATCGTGATCACCGGCGCCGGCAAGGCGTTCTCCGGCGGCGCCGACATCCGCGAGTTCGGCTCGCCCAAGGCGCTGGCCGAACCCAACCTGGGCTCGCTGATCAACCGCGTCGAGTCCTGCACCAAGCCGGTCGTCGCCGCGATCCACAGCGTCGCCATGGGCGGCGGCCTGGAACTGGCGCTGGGCTGCCACTACCGCGTGACCGCGCCCGGCGCCAAGATCGCGCTGCCCGAGGTGAAGCTGGGCCTGCTGCCCGGCGCCGGCGGCACGCAGCGCCTGCCGCGCGCGCTGGGCGTCGAGCCCGCGCTCAACATGATCGTCAGCGGCGAGCCGGTCCTCAGCGAGCAGCTCGCGCAGGTGCCCGGCCAGGTGCTGTTCCAGAAGGTCGTCGAGGGCGACCTGATCGACAGCGCCGTCCAGTTCGCGATGAGCATCGCCGACAAGCGCCCGCTGCCCCGCGTGCGCGACATCAAGGCCCAGCATCCTGAAGCCCAGGCCTACTTCCAGTTCGCGCGCAACACCGTCGGCGCGATGGCCAAGAACTTCCCCGCGCCGCTGCAGTGCGTGGAAACGGTCGCGAACGCGGTGGCCATGAAGTTCGAGGACGGCATGCGCGCCGAGCGCGACGCCTTCCAGCAGCTGATGCTGACGCCCGAATCGAAGGCGCTGCGCCACGCGTTCTTCGCCGAGCGCGCCGCGTCCAAGATCCCCGACGTGCCCGAGGACACGCCGCTGCGCAAGATCGAGCAGGTCGCCATCATCGGCGCCGGCACGATGGGCGGCGGCATCGCGATGAACTTCCTGAACGCCGGCATCCCGGTGACGATCCTCGAGATGAAGCAGGACGCGCTGGACCGCGGCGTCGCCACCATCCGCAAGAACTACGAGGCGCAGGTCAAGAAGGGCAAGCTCAAGGAAGACCGCTACGCCCAGCGCATGAGCCTGCTGGGCACGACCCTGAGCTACGCCGAGATCGGCCAGGCGGACCTGGTCATCGAGGCGGTCTTCGAGGACATCGGCGTCAAGGAGCAGGTCTTCAAGCAGCTCGACGCGGTGATGAAGCCCGGCGCGATCCTGGCCAGCAACACCTCGACGCTGGACGTCGACAAGATCGCGGCCTTCACCAAGCGCCCGCAGGACGTCATCGGCACCCACTTCTTCAGCCCGGCCAACGTGATGAAGCTGCTGGAGGTGGTGCGCGGCGCGGCCACCGCCAAGGACGTGCTGGCCACCGTGATGGCGCTGGGCAAGAAGATCCGCAAGACCTGCGTCGTCTCCGGCGTCTGCGACGGCTTCATCGGCAACCGCATGATCGAGCAGTACAGCCGCCAGGCCGGCTTCCTGCTGGAAGAGGGCTGCACGCCGCAGCAGGTGGACAAGGCGGTGGAGCGCTTCGGCTTCGCGATGGGCCCGTTCCGCATGGGCGACCTGGCCGGCAACGACGTGGGCTGGTACATCCGCAAGCGCCGCTACCTGGAGAAGCCGGACCTGCGCTACTCCAAGACCGCCGACCTGCTGTGCGAGATGGGCCGCTTCGGCCAGAAGACCGGCGCGGGCTGGTACGACTACCTGCCCGGCAAGCGCGACGCGATCCCGTCCAAGACGGTGCTGGAGATGATCGACATGCACCGCTCGACGCTGGGCATCACGCCCCGCAAGATCAGCGACGAGGAGATCGTGCAGCGCCTGGTCTTCGCCCTGGTCAACGAGGGCGCCAAGATCCTGGAGGAGGGCATCGCGCTGCGCGCCTCCGACATCGACATGGTCTACCTCACCGGCTACGGCTTCCCGCTCCATCGCGGCGGCCCGATGTGCTACGCCGACACGGTCGGCCTCTACAACGTGGTGCAGGCGATGAAGCGCTTCGCCAAGAACCCGCTGGACGACGGGAAGTTCTGGGAGCCCGCGCCGCTGCTGCAGCGCCTGGCCGACCAGGGCAAGGGCTTCAACGACTGACCCCCGCGGACCGCATCAGGAGAAAAGAATGAGCAAGGCATTGATCGTTTCCACGGCCCGCACCCCGCTCGCCAAGAGCTGGAAGGGTTCGTTCAACATGACCCACGGCGCGACGCTGGGCGGCCACGTGGTGCGCGCGGCGCTGGAGCGCGCCGGCATCGAGGGCGGCGAGGTGGAGGACGTCCTCATGGGCTGCGCCACGCCCGAAGGCGCCACCGGCGGCAACATCGCGCGCCAGATCGCGCTGCGCGCCGGCCTGCCGGTGAGCGTCTCCGGACAGACCCTCAACCGGTTCTGCTCCAGCGGCCTGCAGACCATCGCGACCGCGGCGCAGCGCATCATCGCGGGCGAGGCGGACGTGTTCGTCGCCGGCGGCGTGGAGAGCATCTCCTGCGTCCAGAACGAGGCCAACCGCCACATGGGCCACGAGAGCTGGCTGTCGGCGCACAAGCCCGAGATCTACTGGTCCATGCTGCAGACGGCCGAGAACGTCGCCCAGCGCTACAAGATCCCGAAGGAGCGCATGGACCGCTACGGCGCGGCCAGCCAGCAGCGCGCCTGCGCCGCGCAGGCCGAGGGCCTGTTCAACGCCGAGATCGTGCCCATCACCGTGATGGCCGGCGTCGCCGACAAGGTGCGCGGCATGACGACGAAGGAGGTCACCGTCAGCGTCGATGAAGGCCTGCGCGTGGGCACCACCTACGAGAGCATCAAGGACATCCGCACGGCGGTCCCCGGCGGCGTGGTCACCGCGGGCAACGCCAGCCAGTTCAGCGACGGCGCCGGCGCGTGCGCGATCGTCAGCGAGGCCTATGCCCAGAAGAAGGGCCTGAAGCCGCTGGGTCGTTTCCTCGGCTTCGCCGTGGCCGGCTGCGAGCCCGACGAGATGGGCATCGGCCCGGTCTTCGCCGTGCCCAAGGTACTCAAGCGCCTGGGCCTGAAGGTGTCGGACATCGACCTGTGGGAACTCAACGAGGCCTTCGCGGTGCAGGTGCTGTACTGCGCGGACACGCTCGGCATCCCGATGGACAAGTTGAACGTCAACGGCGGCGCGATCGCGATCGGCCACCCGTACGGCGTGTCGGGTCAGCGCCTGACCGGCCATGCGCTGATCGAAGGCAAGCGTCGCGGCGCCAAGCGCGTCTGCGTGACGATGTGCATCGGCGGCGGCATGGGCGCCGCCGGCGTGTTCGAAGTGCTCTGACGAGCACCCTCCTACCGGCTGACGCCGGCCCCCTCAGGGGGCGAGCCCGAGGGCCCGGCAAAGCCGGATCCCCGGGCTCCGCTTGATGAGTCGGCGGGCTTCGCTCCGCCTCTGTTGTGAGATGCGCATGCGCCAGACCTTGGATTTCCTTCTCTACGACTGGCTGAAGGTGCAGGACCTCGGCCGGCGCGAGCGCTTCTCGGAGCACTCGCGGGAGACCTTCGACGCGGTGCTCGACACCTGCGAGAAGATCGCCCGCGAGAAGTTCGCGCCGTTCAACCGCCTGGCCGATACCGAGGAGCCGCGCTTCGACGGCGAGCGCGTGTTTCTGCCCAAGGCGACGCACGAGGCGCTCGCCGCCTACGTCGGCTCCGGCATGCTGGCCGCCGCGCAGGACTACGAGCACGGCGGCATGCAGCTGCCCTGCGTCGTCGAGATGGCCGCCAACTGCTTCTTCAGCAAGGCCAGCGTGTCCCTGGGCGGCTACGCGATGCTGACCAACGGCAACGCCAATCTGCTGATGGCGCACGGCACCGACACGCAGCGCGACGTCTTCGCGATGAACGAGCTGTCCGGGCGCTGGTTCGGCACGATGTGCCTGTCGGAGCCGCAGGCCGGGTCGTCGCTGTCCGACGTGGCCACGCGCGCCGAGGCTGACGGCGCGGACTTCGAGGCCGATCCGCTCGGCCCGCGTTACCGGCTCACCGGCAACAAGATGTGGATCTCGGGCGGCGAGCACGAGATCACCGAGAACATCGTCCATCTGGTGCTGGCGAAGATCCCCGGACCCGACGGCAAGCCGCTGCCGGGCACCAAGGGCATCTCGCTGTTCATCGTGCCCAAGCACCTGGTCGACACGGGCGGGCAGCTCACCGGCGAGCGCAACGACGTGGCGTTGGCGGGCCTGAACCACAAGCTCGGGTATCGGGGCACGACGAACTGCCTGCTCAATTTCGGCGAAGGACGCCACACGCCGCGCGGGAAGAAGGGCGCCATCGGCTACCTCGTCGGCAAGCCCGGCGACGGCCTGCGGCAGATGTTCCACATGATGAACGAGGCCCGCATCGGCGTCGGCCTCGGCGCGGTGATGCTGGGCTACGCGGGCTACGAGGCGAGCCTCGAGTACGCGCGGCAGCGTCCGCAAGGTCGGCCGGTCACCACCTCCGGCGGGAAGGACGCGGCGCGGCCGCAGGCGCTGATCATCGAGCACGCCGACGTCAAGCGCATGCTGCTGGCGCAGAAGAGCTTCGTCGAGGGCGGTCTGGCGCTGGAGCTGTTCTGCGCGCGGCTGGTCGACGAGCAGCACACGGGGTCGGAGGACGAGGCCGCCGCGGCGAAGCGGCTGCTCGAGGTCCTCATCCCCATCGCCAAGAGCTGGCCCAGCGAGTGGTGCCTGGAGGCGAACTCGCTCGCGATCCAGGTGCTGGGCGGCTACGGCTACACGCGTGATTTCCCGGTCGAGCAGTACTGGCGCGACAACCGCCTGAACATGATCCACGAGGGCACGCACGGCATCCAGGCGCTGGACCTGCTGGGCCGCAAGGTCGTGATGGACGGCGGGCAGGCGCTGATGGCGCTGGCCGCGCGCATCAGCGACACCGCGCAGCGCGCCGGCCAGGTGCCAGGTCTTGCCGAAGCGGCGAACGAACTCGGCGCGGCGCTGGCCGCCGTCGGCGGCGCCACGAAGAAGGCCTGGTCGACCGGCGAGCCCGAGGCGGCGCTCGCCAACGCGACGCCGTACCTGCAGGCCTTTGGGCACACGGTGCTGGCGTGGATCTGGCTGGACGTGGCGCTCTCGCTCGATGGGCGGGAGGACGACTTCGCCCATGGCAAGCGCGCCGCGCAGCGCTACTTCTTCGCGTATGAGCTGCCCAAGATCCATGCCTGGCTCGGCGTGGTCGCGCGGCGCGAGGCGCTCACGCGCGAGATGCAGGACGCCTGGTTCTGACCCCCGCCGTCACCGCCGTCACCGCCGTCGACGACGGCGGCGACGGTGACATGACCCACATCGAGAACATCAAGGAGACAACGATGAGCAGCAAGGTACAAGACCTCTTCGACCTGACCGGCCAGGTGGCGCTGGTGACGGGCGGATCCCGCGGCCTTGGGCTGCAGATCGCGGAGGCGCTCGGCGAGGCCGGCGCGACGCTGATGCTGAGCTCGCGCAAGGCGGGCGATCTGGAGGAAGCCGTGGCGCATCTGAAGGCGCGCGGCATCGCGGCGCAGTACATCGCCGCCGACGCCTCCGACGAGGCGCAGGCGCGGGGCATCGTCGATCAGACGCTCGCGAAGCTCGGCAAGATCGACATCCTCGTCAACAACGCCGGCGCGACCTGGGGCGCCCCGGCGGAGGACCACCCGGTCGAAGCCTGGGACAAGGTGATGGACCTGAACATCCGCAGCCTGTTCGTGATGAGCCAGGAAGTCGCGCGCCGCAGCATGATCCCGCGCAAGTCGGGCCGCATCATCAACGTGGCCTCGATCGCCGGCCTGGGCGGCAACAGCGGCATGATGAAAACGATCGCCTACAACACCAGCAAGGGCGCGGCGGTGAACTTCACCCGCGCGCTGGCCGGCGAATGGGGCGTGTACGGCATCACCGTCAACGCACTGGCGCCGGGCTTCTTCCCCAGCAAGATGACCAAGGGCCTGATGGCGGCGATCGGCGAGGAGAAGCTCGCCGAGCACGCCCCGCTCAAGCGCATCGGCGATGATGAGGACCTCAAGGGCGCCGCCCTGCTGTTCGCGAGCCGCGCCGGGAAGCACATCACCGGGCAGATCCTCGCGGTCGACGGCGGCGTCTCCGCCGTCCACGGCAGTTGATGGCTCCTCCCCCTACGCGCTTCGCGCGCCCCCCACCGGGGGGCGAGCCCGAGAGCCCGGCAGAGCCGGATCTCCGGGCTCCGCTTGGCGGGGACGCCGTCATGCCGTCGTGGGCGCATCTGCCCGTGATTCGAGGTTGTCGTGACTGAAAAGCCGTCGTTGAAGTTCCCCGTCCACATCCCCTTCGTCCAGCAGCTGGGCTTCGAGCTGGTCCGCATCGACGAGGGCGAGGCCGAGCTGCGGGTCGACATCCGCGAGCTGCATCTGAACTCGTGGGAAGTGGCGCATGGCGGCGTGCTGATGACGCTGCTGGACGTGGCGATGGCGCATGCGGCGCGCAGCGTGCACCGCGACCAGCCGGGCTTCGGCCCCGGCGTGGTGACGGTGGAGATGAAGACCAGCTTCATGCGCCCCGGCGAGGGCGCGCTGCGGGCCGTGGGCCGGCTGCTGCACCGCTCGACGACGATGGCCTTCTGCGACGGCGCGGTCTACGGCGAGGACGGCAAGCTCTGCGCCCATTCGACCGGCACCTTCAAGTACCTGAAGGCGCTGCCCGGGAAGGGCCGCAGCCTCAAGGCGCTGCAGCGCAGCGAGGACTGAACCCGTCGCCCCGAGGGCTCATCCTTGCGCCGTGCTCCGGACCGACCGGAGTCGCTCGTTGGCGGAGTTCCGCGCCGGCAGTGGGGGAGGTGTCGGATCCTGGTCCGCGACCAGCCGGCGCACGACATCCAGTGCGACGTCCAGATGACGGATGGTCTCGGGCGCAAGCTCGAGCGGGGCAGCGGGGCGCCTCGAGACGAGCACCATCTTCGCCTCGATCATCGACTGGCGTTCCGCCGCCCTGAGGTGATCCGGCGGCACGGCGACCAACGCGCGCGCGATGGCGATCGCATCCGATGACGAGATGGCGCAGCGCGGGTGTTGACCCTCGTCGCTGGCGCGGGTCTGGAGCCAGGCCATCGGCGCGCGCAGCGCATCCACCGCTGCGGAGACCTGCTGAATCGTCGCGCCGAGCGACGATCGCGGCGTCACCATGTCGAGAGGCACGCCTTGACGACGCATCTCCATCGCGTCCGCCTTGTGTTTGACATGGACCGGATCCGCCAGGCCGGCGGGCGCGCGTCGAGCTTCGGCGAACACGTAGCTCGAGCCCTCGACCTCGTCCGGGCCCTCCACATAGACCGAGCCCTCGAAAGGACTCGTGTCCAGGGTGTGGTCCTTGCCATCGCGACGCTGCAGGGAGGCCGGACCCTTGGGGACGACCAGGGATTCGGGGCGCTCGTAGATGCCCCTGTCGCGGCGGGGAAGGACGTCGTGGTCCTTGCTGCGGCGGGGCGGAATGACGTCGTCGTTGTCACCGCGGCGCGGAGGAACGGCATAGTCGTGGCCGGTGCGGCGAGGAGGGATGGCGTACTCGTGGCCGGTGAGGCGAGGCGGCACGTCATAGACCGATGAGTCCGTGCTGGTCGGCGCCGGCGCGACGGGGACCGGCGGTGTCCGGGGCCGCAGCCGGCGCGGCTTCGAGCAGGGCCGTGGCGACAGCGCCTCCTCGACCGCCGCCATCACCGGCTTCGGCTCGATGTGACGCGCGCCGATCACGCACATCAATCGCAAGGCGATGTCCACAGGGCAATCCTGCGGCAACACCAGGGTTCGCGTCGGGCCGCTCAGGCGCTGCATCAGGCTGCCGGTCAGCCCGTCCAGGAGGCGATGCGGCACCGCCGACAGGTCCAGGGTCTCCGGCTTGCGGACCAGGGCCTTCTCGATCAGCCGGGCCGCGGCGAGGGCCTCCTTCCCGTGCTTCTCCCTTTCAATCCACTTGCGCACCTGAGGATCTCTCGGCGCCTGCGCCGGCCCGTCATTGCCGCCGAGCCAGGAGGGAAGATGGGAGCGACGGAAGATCTGCGACATGGTGACGTGGCGTAGGACTGGAAGGACGATGTCAG
Organism: Roseateles sp. GW821-FHT09H11; assembly: GCF_059415845.1. Classification (NCBI taxonomy): domain Bacteria; kingdom Pseudomonadati; phylum Pseudomonadota; class Betaproteobacteria; order Burkholderiales; family Sphaerotilaceae; genus Roseateles; species Roseateles sp. GW821-FHT09H11. The sequence continues at coordinate 438,692 of NZ_JBWKOA010000003.1, forward strand.
TCGACAGCCGCAGGCCCCGGTTCTTGACACGAATCTGCAGGTCGCCTCAGAAAAAGCACGCTCGTTCTTTTCTGTCACCCGAGGGACGTGAAGGGGGAAGAGGGCGTGGTTCAATCGTCGGCATTCCGTCACGGATCGTGGCCGGGTTTCCGCCCGCGATTCCCTTTCATGAGCCATGCGCTGACATGGATCCACAACGACCGAGGAGCCCCCGATGAGCCAAGTGAACCGCCAGATCCATCTGGTGTCCCGCCCGACCGGAGAGGCCGGCACTGACAACTTCAAGCTGGTCGAACAGCCGATCCCCGAACTCGCGGACGGCCAGGTGCTGGTCCGCAACCATTACCTGAGCCTCGACCCCTACATGCGCGGCCGCATGAACGAGAGCAAGAGCTACGCCGCGCCGCAGCCGCTGGACGCGGTGATGATCGGCGGCACCGTGGGCGAGGTGGTCGCGTCGAAGAACCCGCACTTCGCCGTCGGCGACAAGGTCGTCGGCATGGGCGGCTGGCAGGAGTACCAGCTCGTCGACGCCAACCAGCGCGGCGTGCTGCAGAAGGTCGACACGACGCATGTGCCGCTGTCCGCCTACCTGGGCGCGGTGGGCATGCCGGGCGTGACCGCGTGGTACGGCCTGGTCAAGATCATCGATCCGAAGCCGGGCCAGACGGTGGTGGTCAGCGCCGCCAGCGGCGCGGTGGGCGGCGCGGTCGGCCAGCTGGCCAAGGTCCGCGGCGCGCGCGCGGTGGGCATCGCCGGCGGCGCCGACAAGTGCCGTTACGTCGTCGAGGAACTCGGCTTCGACGCATGCATCGACTACAAGCAGCACACCGACCTCAAGTCGCTGTCCGCCGCGCTGAAGGCCGAGTGCCCGGACGGCATCGACGGTCACTTCGAGAACGTCGGCGGCATGATCCTCGACGCTGTGATGCTGCGCTCGAACGCGTTCAGCCGCATCGCGATGTGCGGGATGATCGCCGGCTACAACGGCGAGCCGATCCCGCTGACGCTGCCGCAGCTGATCCTCACGAACCGGATGAAGATCGAGGGCTTCATCGTCTCCGAACACATGGACGTCTGGCCGGAAGCGCTGAAGGAACTCGGCACGCTGGTCGCGACCGGCAAGCTGAAGTTCCGCGAGAGCGTCGCGCAGGGCCTGGAGAACGCGCCCGAGGCCTTCCTGGGGCTGCTCAAGGGCCGCAACTTCGGCAAGCAGCTGGTGAAGCTGATCTGATGGTCGGCCCGCGCTGGATCAACCAGCCCTTCGACGAGCTCGGCGTCCGGGGCCTGTACCGCGCGCTGCGCCTGCGCGCCGAGGTCTTCGTCATCGAGCAGCGCTGCCTCTACCTCGACCCCGACGGGCTCGACGAGCACGCCTGGCATCTGCAAGGACTGGGGCAGGGCGTGGACGGCGCGGAGGAACTCTTCGCCTACGCGCGTCTGCTGCCGCCGTCGATCGGCGACGGCTCGGCGCGCATCGGCCGCGTCATCACGGCGTCGACGGCCCGCGGCGGCGGCCTGGGCCGCGCGCTGATGAGCCAGGCGCTGCGCGAGTGCCAGAAGCTCTGGCCGGGCCAGCCGGTCGAGCTCGGCGCGCAGGCCCACCTGCGCGAGTTCTACGGCAGCTTCGGCTTCACGCCGATCTCGGACGTCTACGACGAGGACGGCATCCCCCACATCGACATGCGCAAGGACGCGACGCCATGAGCGGCCCCACCCACGAGTCCCCCCATTCCGCCGGCCTGCCGTCCGCCGACGACCTCGTCCTGCATCACTACAGCAGCTCGCCGTTCGCGGAGAAGGCGCGGCTGATGCTGGGCCTCAAGGGCCTGGCGTGGCACTCGGTGACGGTGCCGATGGTGCTGCCCAAGCCTGATGTCGTGGCGCTGACCGGCGGCTACCGGCGCACGCCGTTCCTGCAGCTCGGCGCGGACATCTACTGCGACACCGCGCTGATCGCCGAGGTGCTGGAGGGCCGTCGTCCGACGCCCAGCCTGTACCCCGCGGCCGTCGCCGGCCACGCGCGCATGCTGGCGCAGTGGGCCGACACGGACCTGTTCTGGACCGCGCTGCCGTATGCGATGCAGCCGGCGGGCGCGACCGCGCTGTTCGCCGGGGCGCCGCCGGACATGCTGAAGATCTTCGTCGCCGATCGCAAGGCAATGAGCGAGGGCATGCCGCAGGTGCGCGGCGTCGACGCCGGCGCGGCATTGACGCAGTACCTCGAGTGGCTCTCGTCGATGCTGTCCGACGGCCGGCCGTGGCTGCTCGGCGACGAGACGAGCATCGCCGACCTCAGCGTCTATCACCCGCTGTGGTTCGTGACCCGGACCGGGCCGCTGGCCGAGATCTTCCAGCCGCATGAGGCGCTGCGGGCCTGGATGGGCCGCGTCGCCGCGATCGGTCATGGTGAGCGGGCCGGCAAGCTCGACGGCGCCGCGGCGATCGCGCTGGCGAAGACCTCGACACCGCGTCCCGCGCGGGTCGAGGAGGGCCTGGGCTTCGCCGCCGGCGACGCCGTGACGGTCACGCCCTACGACTACGCCCGCGACGCGGTCGCCGGCACGCTCGTGGGCCTGAGCTGCCGCACGGTGACGCTGGCCCGCGAGGACGAGCGCGCCGGCCGCGTGCACGTGCACTTCCCGCGCATCCGCTACACGCTGAAGCGCGCATAGCCCGATCGGGCCCGCGAAGACGGGCTCGGGTGCCTGCGTGGAATGCAGGACAAGAACGCATCAAGGAGACAAGCGCATGAAGGACTATCAAGGCAAGACCGCGGTGATCACCGGCGCGGGCTCGGGCTTCGGGCTCGAGGTGGCGCGCATCGCCGCGTCGCGCGGCATGAACCTGGTGCTGTGCGATGTGCAGCAGGACGCGCTCGACCGGGCCGCGTCGGAGTTCGCCGCGCACCCGGTGCTGGCGCAACGCGTCGACGTGTCCAAGGCCGACCAGATGGAGGCCCTGGCGGCCGCGGTGAAGGCGCGCTTCGGCGCGCCGAACTTCGTGTTCAACAACGCCGGTGTCGGTTCGGGCGGGCTGATCTGGGAGAACGCGCTGTCGGACTGGGACTGGGTCCTGGGCGTCAACCTGATGGGCGTGGTGCACGGCGTGCGCCTGTTCACGCCGATGATGCTGGAGGCCGCCGGCCGGGATCCCGCATGGCAGGGGCACATCGTCAACACCGCCTCGATGGCCGGCATGCTGAACCCGCCCAACATGGGCGTCTACAACGTGTCCAAGCACGCGGTGGTGTCGCTCAGCGAGACGCTGTACCAGGACCTCGCGCTGGTGACGGACCAGGTGCGCACGTCGGTGCTGTGCCCGTTCTTCGTGCCCACCGGCATCACGCAGAGTCATCGCAACCGGCCTGCCGACGGACCCGGGCACCTGGGCGCGGACAAGCCGACCAGGAGCCAGCTCATCTCGCAGGCGATGACCGACAAGGCGGTCAGCTCGGGCAAGCTGACGGCGGCGGACGTCGCGCGCATGGTGTTCGAGGCGATGGACGAGGAGCGCTTCTACATCTTCAGCCACCCGCAGGCGCTCAAGGGCGTGCAGACGCGGCTGGAGGACGTGATGCAGCTGCGCAACCCGACCGATCCGTTCGAGGACAAGCCGGAGATCGGCGCGAAGCTGCGGGCCTCGCTGCGCGGCTGAAGCCGGACAGCGCACGGCAAGGTGTCGGAGACACCTGACACTTCTGACAGGGACCTCCCCCGGATGCGGGAGAGCCCTTCCCCTCGCGCCGGAGAGGCGGGCCCACAATCCTTGCGTGGTCCTGTTCGCACTCCCCCGACTTCTGCGCGTGCTGCCGCGCCTGCTGCCGATCCTGGCCGCGGCCGTGGCGGCGTGGCTGGCATTGGCGGGACAGGGGCACGCCGATCCGCGTGACTGGCTGACGACCGAGGAGCGCGCCTGGGTGGCGCAGCATCCGGTGCTGCGGGTCGGGGGCTCGGCGAGCTACGGCCCGTTCACCTATGTCGACGAGGAAGGCCGCCTCACCGGCCTGTCGGTGGACTACGCGCGGCGCTTGATGGAACTCACCGGACTGCGCTTCGAGTTCCAGCCGCCGCGGCCCTTCGCGGACAACCTGGACGCGCTGGCGGCCGGCACGCTCGACGTGCAGATGTCGCTGCGCGAGACGCCGGAGCGCACGCAGCGCTTCGGCTTCACCCGCCCCTACATCACGGTGCCGGCGGTGCTGCTGCGCCGCGCCGGCGCGGGCGACGATCCGCTGCGCCCCGGCGAGGCGGTGGCGGTGGCGCGCGGCTATGCGGTGGCGGAGTTCCTGCGCGACCGCTACGCCACCAATCCCTTGCAGGTCGAGGTCGACGACCGCACGGTGCTGCGCCGGCTGGCCGGCGGCGAGGTCGGCGCGGCGGTGGTGGACCTGGCCGGCGCGACCTACCTGATGCGGCGCGACGGCATCGGCAACCTGCGGGTGGTGGACGACATCGGCTACGCGTACGGGCTGGGCATCGGCTACCGGCGCGACTGGCCGATGCTGGGCCGCATCCTGGACAAGGCGCTCACGCGCATCGGCGACAGCGAGCGCCAGGCCATCGCCGACCGCTGGATCACGCAGGACACCGCGGCGATGCGCTGGCAGCGCCGCGCGCTGTGGGGCGTGGGCGTCGCGCTGGCGCTGGTCGTCGCCGGGCTCGGCGTGACGCTGCTGTGGAACCGCGCCTTGCAGCGCCAGGTGCGGCTGCGCGGCGAGCTGCTGCAGCGCGAGCTCGGCGAGCGCATGCGGCTGCAGGACGTGGACCGGGCCCGCGAGCTGGCCGAGGTCACGAGCAAGACCAAGAGCGAGTTCCTGTCCCAGGCCAGCCATGAGCTGCGCACGCCGCTGAACGCGGTGCTGGGCTTCAGCCAGTTGCTGGCCCACGATCCGAAGCGGCCGCTGGACGATGTGCAGCAGTCGCGCCTGCGGCACATCGACGAGGCGGCCAAGCATCTGCTGGTGCTGATCGAGGACATGATGACGCTGTCGCGCGTCGAGGCGAACACGCTGACCGTGCAGTCGCTGCCGCTGCAGGCGGGGCCGCTGCTGCGCCGCGTGGTGGAACTCGCGCAGCCGGCGGCGGCGGCGGCCGGCGTCGACCTGCAGGTCGGCATGACGCCCGAGGAGGACAGCACGCTCCCCCTCGTCCAGGCCGATCCCATCCGGCTGGAGCAGGTGCTGCACAACCTCATCTCCAACGCCATCAAGTACAACCGGCGCGGCGGCTGGGTGAAGGTCCGCGCCTGCGCGGAACCGCGCGGCTTCCGCATCGAGGTCGCCGACAACGGCATCGGCCTGAGCCCCGAACAGCGCTCCCAGCTGTTCCAGCCCTTCAACCGGCTCGGGCGCGTGGACCAGCCCGGGCACGGCATCGGGCTGGTCATCTGCAAGCAGCTCATGGAGCGCATGGGCGGGCGCATCCTCGTCGACAGCGAGAGCGGACAAGGCTCCCGCTTCACGCTGGAGCTGCCGGCCGTGCCGGCCGCCGCCTAGGCCGTCTAGGCCGCCTCACTCGCGCCACATCCTTCCGCTCCAGTCGGAGAAGGTCTTCAGCCGCTGCGCCTCCACGCCATGGTTGCGCGAGGAGATCACGCTCCAGGTGATGTACTGCTCGCTGGTCCAGTCGACCCATCCGCCCACCAGGTGCGGCTGGCCCTTGCCGTTCAAGGGCAGCGGCGTGCGCTTCGCGTCGAGGCAGAAGCGGAAGCCCGACTTGGTCTCCGGCTCGCTGCCGAACAGCGCGTTCGGGTCGCAGCGCCGCCACTGCTCGTAGCTCGTGTTCGCGTACATCGCGTTGTAGAGCGAGATCGAGCTGTTGATGAACATCAGGTGCAGTCCCGGCGTCACGTCGTCCAGCAGCCGGAAGCGCGACTTCTCCCAGCTCTCCGGCCCGCGATCGACGACCTCGCCCACGCCCAGCTTGTGGATCGCCAGCGACGCGCGGCTGCGATGTCCCTCGTTGCGGAACAGATCGGTCGGCGCCGCGGGATCCGGCTTGTTGAAGGAGAGGGTGGTGTTGGCCAGTTGCGCCAGCTTGGTCCGCACCTGGAAGTAGCGCGCCAGGTGGGAGGCCGACACCTGCGACGGTGCCTTCGCCGTCATCAGGTCGTCCACCACCGCCGTCGTGAAGCCCATGTGGTACGGCCAGTCCATCGGCCCCTCCGACGCCCCGGACCAGCCCGGGTTCACCGTCATCTGCAGCTGGTACCACTGGTTGGTGCGGTAGTAGGAGGTGAGGCGCGGCTCCCACGAGAAGTAGAACTCGCGCTTGCCTTGCGGCGTCTGCTCGTCGACGTAGAGCATGTGCGGCGCCATGTAGAACACGCTGGGCCAGCTGAACGGCCAGCCGCGTTTCTCGCCTTCGCCCACCCATTTCCCGCTGGCGTCCTTCCTGCCGCGGAAGGAGGAGGTTGAGCTCTCCAGACCGTACTCGTGCGCCAGTTCCCATTGCTTGACGCCCATCCAGTGGATCATGCCGAACATGGCCCGCTCGATGAACGCCTCCTTGCTGTAGCCGGCCTTCGCATTCGGATAGAGCGCGCTTGCCGATGACTGTGTCGAGGGCGACAGCAGGGCCTGCAGCTTGCGGCCGCCGATCTCCGCGCCGTAGGGCTGCGACGGATTGGGCGACACGCGGCTGCCGCGACCGCCGCCGACGAAGTCCAGCGTCTTCGCGCCCGGATCGGTCAGCCAGTACATCGCCCGTTCGCGCTGGTCCGCGCTCAGGTGGCTCCAGTCGCCGTACACGCCGTTCGGGTTCTTGTTGGCGGCCAGCCAGTCGGCGATGCGCTTGACCACCTTGATCGGGTTCGAGCCGTCATCGCCCTTGGTCTCGAACAAGCCCTGACCCTGCCCAGCGTCCGGCGTCCAGATGTCCAGCGGATGCGTGATGGGCAGCCAGGCATTCCAGTCGGGCAGCTGCAGCGGGATCGGCATCTCGCGCGTGTTCAGCACCTTGCCCGGGCTCGGATCCATCGCGGCATCGAGCTCGGCCTGCGTCACCGCGGCCGTGCTGCCGGCCGCCTTGCCGGCGAAGACGTTGACGAAGGACTTCGCGTCCGGCAGCACCGCGTCGATGCCCGCGCCGGCCGCCCATTCGACCGCGGGCCTGCTGTCCAGGCCGGGGCCGGGCTGGTACGGCGGATTCCACGGCGTGGCCTGCGGCACGTGCGGAACCTGCGTCAGCGCCGCGCGCAGGTAGGCGGCGATCTGCCGGCCTTGCGTCTCGCTCAGGCCGTGGAAGCGAGAGCGCTGGACGATCGAATGGTTGGAATAGTTGAAGTACTGCAGGTCGCGGCCCGTCGCCGCATGGCAGGACGCACAGGCGGCGCGCATGCGGCTGTTCACCACCGGCGACTTCAGCAGCAGGCCCGAGGCGTTCCACAGCGCCTTGCCCGCGTCGGCATCGGCCGTCCAGGTGCGGCCGGCCTGCTTCTCGACGGCGATGTCGGCCCAGCGGCGCGGATTGGTCGCGAGGTTGCGCCCGCTCGCGTCCTGCAGCTGCAGGTCGAGGATGCGGAAACCGTTGGAGTTGCCGTCGGTGCCGTTGAAGCGGAACTCGATGCGGTTGGTGGCCGGCATCGCCACCAGGCGTGCCCGCGCGGTGCTGTCCAGCGGCACGCGGAAGCGGATGGTCAACAGCCCGCCGTTGACGCCGCCGTGCGAGCGCTCGACATCGTCGAGCTGGACGCCGGTGTCGCTGATCGGGATCCACGCGGCGGCGCTGGTGTTGTTGGCGTTGGCGGCGCCGACCACGCGCAGGCTGCCGGCGATGGGCGTCAGCGGCTTGCTGAGCGCCTCGAACTCCGGTGAGTTGTAGAAGCCGCAGCGGTGGCAGCGCACCACCAGCTGGGTGGCGGTGGAGAGCGAGGCGGCATCGAGCGACAGCTCGGCGCTGACGACGGTCGGCGCATCGGGAGCGCCGGCGCCTAGCACTTCGATCGGCAGGGTCAGCGTCGGTGCCGGACCTGGCGCGGGAGCGGGACCTGGCGCCGGAGCCGGGCCCGGCGGAGGCGCCGGCGGCGGTGGCGGAGGAGGAGGCGGCGGCGGGGGAGGCGGCGTGGGTGACGGCGCCGGAGCCGGAGGCGGTGTGGGTGAAGGCGCCGGAGCAGGCGAAGGCGCCGGCGTCGGTGCCGGGCCTTGCGCATCCGTCGCCTGCAGGCGCCAGCGCTGGTTGTCGCCGTTGCCGCAATCCCATTGCTGGATGCGTCCGCCGGCGGCGACGCTGAAGTCCTTCACGTCGAGGCATTTGCCGGTGTGCTTGGCGGCGATGTTGAAGGCATCGCCCTTGGCCGTGACGGCGAAGCGCTGGTTCGCGCCGGCGCCGTAGCTCCATTGCTGGATCAGTGCGCCGTTCACGGTGGAGATGTCGCTGACGTCCAGCCCCTTGCCGCTGTTGACGTTGCGGAACGCGTAGCTGCCGTCGGCCGCGGCGCTGACCTCGAAGCGCTGGCTGGCCGCACTGCCGCAGGCTGCCAGCAGCGTCTTGGCGCCGTCGGCCATGCTCGCGCCTTCGATGTCCAGGCACAGATCCGATTGAACGCCGCGCACGTTGTACTGCCCCACCGGCAGCAGGCCGCGCGATGCCGAGTCACGTGGATAGAGGAAGAACTGGTGCACCGCCTCCGCGGTGAGGCAACTGGCCTGCTGGATCTGCACGCCATTGGCGCCCGACCTGCTCGGCAGGGTCCAGCACTTGCCGCTGGACACGTTGACGATCCGGACCCGGTTGCCGTTGGCGCGCCACAGGCGGAAGCGCTGCGCATCGGTGTCGTTGCTGCTCGACTGCTGGATCGCCGCGCCGTCGGCGCGTGAGGAACCGGCCAGTTCCAACACCTTCGACGTTCCGGCGTTGACCAGCTTGTAGAACCCGTTGCTCTGCAGGCTCAGGTCGAAGGCCTGGTGGAGGCTGTCGCCGCAGGTCGTCTGCTGGACGCGTCCGCCATCGGCGGCGGCAGGCAAGGCCTCGACGCATTTGCCGGTCAGCGCGTTCATCAGCACGTAGCGGCCCGCGGCCACCACCGGCGACGGATCGGGGGCCAGCGCCTCGGCGCTGGCGTGGTCGACCGCCACCGGGCCTGCCGACGCGTCGGGTGAGTCGGCGCCGCCGCAGGCGCTCAGCAGCACGCTGACGGCCAGCGCGATCGTGGTCGGCGCGGCCTGGAGCTTGGCCACGTTCGGGCTGGAGGAGGGGTGCATGCGCGTCTCTCGCTGATGTGGGTTGGGGAACGGACGCGACCGGAGGCGGCGCGACTGCCATCCGATTCATTTTTTCCGCGAGCTGAAAGCGGTTCCAACGGGTAGGCGCAAGAGCTGCAATCAACGGTAAGCGCGGCGATTCGCCGTACCTCTTCCGGGTGAGTCGGCCTGAGCCCGCCGCGAAAGGACATGCACCCCGCGTCGCCCGATCTCCCGATCTCCCGATCGCCCGGATCCGGGAGATCCGCGACCGTCTGGCACACTGCGCGGCCTTGCGCAGTACCCTCCATCCCATGCCCATCTCCGAATCCCCCCGTCGCGTCGCCGTCATCGGCGGCGGCCCCGCCGGCCTCATGGCCGCCGAGCGTCTCGCCCAAGCCGGTCTCTCCGTCGACCTCTACGACGCCATGGCCTCGGTCGGCCGCAAGTTCCTCCTGGCGGGCAAGGGCGGTCTGAACCTGACGCACTCGGAGGCTCGCCCCGATTTCGATTCGCGCTTCTTCGAGCGCCAGCGCCAGGTCGGCGCCTGGCTCGACCGCTTCGACGGCGAAGCCCTCCGTGCCTGGGCCCAGGGCCTCGGCGTCGAGACCTTCGTCGGGACATCCGGGCGCGTCTTTCCGAGGGACCTCAAGGCCGCGCCGATGCTACGTGCCTGGCTGTCCCGACTGCGCGCGCAGGGCGTGCGCTTCCACATGCGGCATCGCTGGCTGGGCTGGGACGCGGCGGGCGCGCTGCGCTTGCGCTCGCCCGAAGGCGAAACGACCGTGACCGCGGATGCCGTCGTGCTCGCGCTGGGCGGCGCCTCGTGGCCGCAGCTGGGGTCCGACGGCGCCTGGGCGCCGCTGCTCGCCGAAGTCGGCGCGACGGTGTCGCCGCTGCGCGCAGCGAATTGCGGCTTCGATCTGGGCACGACGCGTGACGGCGCGGCGCCGGGCTGGTCGCCGTTCTTCGCCGAGAAATTCGCGGGCCAGCCGGTCAAGCCGGTGGCGCTGACCGCCGAGGGCGTCGACGGCCGGCGCTTCTCGCGCCAGGGCGAGTTCGTCGTGACGGCGACCGGCATCGAAGGCTCGCTGGTCTACGCGGCGTCCGCGCTGCTGCGCGAGAAGCTCGAGCGCGACGGCGAAGCGCTCGTGCACCTGGACCTGCTGCCCGGCCGCGACGCGGCCTGGGTGCTGGAGCAGGTCGCCCATCCCCGCGGCTCGCGTTCCTTGTCCTCACACCTCAAGAGCCGACTGAACATCGAAGGCCTGAAGGCCGGCCTGCTGCACGAGGTGCTCACGAAGGACGAGTACGCCGATACGGCGACGCTGGCCCGCACGCTGAAGGCGCTGCCGCTGCGCCTGCGCGCGGCGCGCCCCGTCGCCGAGGCCATCAGCACCGCGGGCGGCGTGACGATCGAGTCGCTCGACGAGCGGCTGATGCTGAAGGCCCGACCCGGCGTGTTCATCGCCGGCGAGATGCTGGACTGGGAAGCGCCGACGGGCGGCTACCTGCTGACGGCCTCGATGGCCAGCGGCCTGGTCGCCGGGGACGGCGCGGCGGCCTATCTGGGTTGAATCGATGGCGTGAGCCGCATTTGACGAAATACGGCTCACCGGATGAGCCGTAAATGCCGTGCACTACCAGGCGCCCGCGTCGCGCGACGTGCCGGCCGAGATGGCGCGCTTCCTCGCGTGGTTCGCCGCCACCACGCCGCGCAAGGGCGCGCCGCCGTCGGAGGATGGGCCGCGACTGGACGGTCTTGCGCGTGCCGCGATCGCGCACTTCTGGTTCGAGAGCATCCATCCGTTCGAAGACGGCAATGGCCGCGTCGGCCGGGCGATCATCGACATGGCGATTGCCCAGCATCTCAGACAGCCGATGCGGCTCCACAGCTTGTCCAAACAGCTGCTGGCCACGCGTGCGGCGTACTACGACGCACTCAATCAGACGCAACGGGACGGCGTGGACCTGACCCCGTGGGTGCGGTGGTTCGTGCGCCAGTACACCGGCGCCTGCGACGCCGCCGATCACGTCATGGACGCGGCCGTCCGGAAGCGCCGCTTCCGGGACACCCATGCCGCCGGGGCGCTCGCCGAGCGCCAGCGCAAGGTGCTCCAGCGCCTGCTCGACGACGGCGACGGCGGCTTCCTCGGCGGGCTCAACGCCGAGAAGTACATGAAGATGACCGGCGTGTCGAAGGCGACGGCGACCCGCGACCTGTCGGAGATGACCGCGGCCGGTCAACTGCGCGCGCACGGCGCGGGCAAGGCGGTGCGCTACGACGTCGACGTGCCCGGCTGGACGCACGGCGTCGCGTAGCGCCCGCGGGGTCCTGGCCGTGTCTACGACTGCTTCGGCTTGAGCCCCATCTTCTCGAGCGTCAGCGTCTCGTCCGCGCGTCCCCAGCCGCCGTCGGCGACCTCGTCGACCAGGACCATCGTGTAGGGACGTGCGCCTTCGCCGAAGTACTCGACGAACATGGCCGTGACGCGGTGGATGATCTCCTCCTTGCGGGCAGCGTCGGCGACGCCCTCGGGGAGCTTGATGTTGGCGAAGGGCATGGTGGCCTCGTTGAAATGAAGTGATGACGGGAGTGATTCTTCGGAATCGGCACGCGTCGAAAAAGAGCCTCTCGCCGTCATCACATGCCAACGGGAATCAACAATGCGTGCCGGTTGCACGAGCCAGGCAGGCGAGCCGGAAGCGCAATCCGGGAAGGCGACCCGGGAACCTGGGACGCCGAGCGCGCTCCGGGTGGCCGGTCATGCGGCTGACATGAAGCTGGGCGACGCTGCGTCGCGATGCGCCCTGCGACCGGATCCTTCGCCCGCATGCTCGCCGGCTGGCTGCGCCACTCGCGAGGCGTGCTGCTGTTGCTGTTGTGCGCCGCGATCCCGCTGTACGGCGCCGCGGGCGCGCGGCTGACGACGCTCGGCCCGACGCATCACCACCGGACCGCGGCCACCGTCGATCACGATCACGACGCGTGGACGCTGGCGCAGACATGGCGCGACCTCGTCCATCGAGGCCTGCAGGTGCTGGCAGGGCAGGAGACCGCGCAGGCCCTCGACACTGCGCGGGCCCGGCAGCAGCTGCAGCTCCAGCGCGACCGGAAGCCCGCGCATGTCCATGCCCACGGTCCGTTCGAGCGCCATCACCACCAGGCCGGCGATCCCACCGTCGTGCTGGACGATCACGACGGGCCTTCCTTGAGCGACGCGGCGGCGCTGGGCGCTTATGTCCTGCCCATGGCGAATGTCGACATGCCGCGAGTGCCCGAGCCCGCGAGCGCCAACGGCCATTGGCCACGCGCCGAGCCGCCGATCTGGCGCAGCATCGGCGACACCCGACGGGAGCGACCGCCCCGGCGCTGAACGGCCGTGATGGCGCGCGAACACGTCCACGCCCTTGGCGCGGACGGCGCGCGCTCCGCCGTTCCGCCTTGCCCGGGCCGCCGTCGCTGCGCCCGATCGATGCGGTCACGCCGCCATGCCCGCGGGCCCAGGCGGCGCCATCGGCTGTCCGCCGACGCGGCAGCAGGATCTTTCGTCATGGAAACTCTTGGAACCCTCTTTCCCGACGCCATCCCCGACGCCATCCCCGACGCCATCCCCGGCGCCATCCCAGGTGCCATCCCCGGCGCCATCTCAGGCGTCCTGGCGGTCGCCCGCGACGCCAGCGCGCCCATGTCGACGCCGACCTGGCAGGGCGCGGTCGATCGGGCCGTGCGCCTGTGCGGTAGCCAGGCCGCGCTGGCCCGTCATCTGAAGGTCCCCCGGCAGCACGTCAGCGAAGCCCGCACGGGCGGTCGCACGATCCCCACGGACCGCCTGCCCGCGCTGGGGCAACTGGTCCACATGACGCCGGCCGAGCTGTGGACGCTGCAGGAGATCGCCAACATGCCCCGGCGCAATCCGTTCTCCCGGGCGTGCGATGGGCGGTAGCGCCTGTTCGAAAACCTGTAGGACCGCTCCGACGGGAGGATGCGCCGCCCGCCGTCACCCGGCGGGAGCCGCCCCGCCTAGGATGATTCCAGTGCCATCGCACCCTGCGGGACACGCAGTAACTTCCGGAGATGATGATGAACAAGGACCAAGTGAAGGGCGCCGCCAAGGACATCGCTGGCAAGGTGCAGCAGAAGACCGGTGAAGTGGTCGGCAGCACCGAACAACAGGCCAAGGGCCTGGCCAAGCAGGTCGACGGCAAGGCCCAGAAGGCCTACGGCGACGTGAAGGAAGCGGCCAAGGACGCGGGCAAGCACTGATCGCCCGGCTCCAGTGGAAACGCCGGCGGGACTCGCGTCCCGCCGGCGTTTCTCATGGTCCTGACCGGTCGATCCGGACCGGTCGGACGAAGCGGGCGATCAGCCCGGCTTGTTCTTCAGCTTGCCCTTGGGCATCACGGCCGTCATCGGCGCGACCGGCCGGGTGGAGACGGAGGACGATTCCTTGGGGGTGCTGGTGTCCTTCTTGGGCTTCTTGTTGGCCTTGTCGTTGCGTTGCTCGCCTTTTGGCATGGCTTGATTTCCTTCTGGTCGTTCAGGGTCGGGATGGCGGCACTCTACTACTGCCGCGAGCCCCGGTCACTTCACCGCCAAGGGTCGGGTGATGACGGCCTTCCCATACCGATCGCCGACGTCTGCGGCCTGACCGTTCCGGATGAAGTCCCGCATCAATGCGAAGTAGCCTTCGGCGTAACGCGTGGAGACGCGTTGCCCATCCGGCGTGCGCTCGAATTCGGTCATGCCGTGATCCGCGCCGGGGTAGACGGCGAGCGTGTAGCGCTTGCCCGCCGCGATCAGGGCGCGGATGTCCGCCTCGGAGCGGGCGCTTGGCGCGACGCGGTCGTCGACGCCGAGCACCCAGAGCTGCGGCGTGCGGGAGGCCCGCAGCGTCGGCATCGGGTCGTAGCGGAAAGACACGTCGAACTTGTAGGTCGTGTTCAGTCCCTCAAGGATCTGCGCCTTGTCGAGCGGCAGCACCAGATGCAGGAAGTTGCCCCGCACGTCCTTGAACCAGGCCCGGGAGCGGTATCGCTCCCGCAGTGCGTCGAACGCCTCGTAGCCTTCCCTGCCACGCGTCTCGATGACCTGCTGGCCGGCGCGCGTCAGCGCCAGCGCGTCCTCGGTGTCCCGCGCGGAATGCCCGTTGGCGCGCATCTCCAGCGCGACGCTCTGCAGGTCCTGCTCAAGCATGGACACCGTCAGGCCGAAGCTCACGACAGCGAAGTCCGCCGGGGCGCGCTCCGCCGCCAGCGGCGCGACCCAGCCGCCCTGGCTGCCGCCTTGATAGCCGATGCGGCCCGCGCGTGAGCCCGACAGTCGACGAGCCTCTTTCATGGCCAGCACCGCATCGTCCGCCAGCACGCCGATGTCCTGCGTGTAAGCGCCACCGGAGCCGCCGGTGCCCCGCTTGTCGTAGACGAAGGCGCCGATGCCCTCCGCGGGGAAGATGCGTTGAAGCGCATCGCCTTCGCGTGCGGAGTCCGATTCGGAGCCGTGGAGCAGTACCACCACGGGCACGGGGCCCTGGCCCCTGGGCATGACCAGACGCCCGACCAACGGGACGCCACCCGCATCGAAGGTGGTCTCGCGCACGTCGAAGGCGATGCGCTGGCCGCGCTGTCCGCCGAAGGTGATCTCGCCCTTGTCGCAGTCGGCTGACGACAGCGTGTCCGCCGCCGGGCGATCGGTCCATCCGACGGTGCTGGCCCAGGCGCCGTCGGGCAGGGGCCGCAGCCGGCCCGTCTCGCCGCTGAACACGGTCCAGCGCAAGCTGTTGCCTCGGGCCGGCGCGATGTCCAGCGTCCGGCCGCTTTCCAGTCGATAGGCGCCGACCAGGCAGCTCGTCGTGAGCGGGACGGCAGCGGGCGCCCGATCCGCCGGGGCAGGCTGGGCCATCGTGGGAGCGGGCGTCGCGGCCAGCAGCGCACACAGCGGCAGCACGGCAAGTGATGTCATTCTTTTCCTCGCAGGTCCATCATCGGAGAGCCGGAGTCTCGATGTCCGCCCCGCTCGAGGCGACCGCCAGGTGACGCGCTACCGGCGAGCCGTGACGAACTGCCATCCGGGCCGACGAGCGTCATCCGCGGACCGGGCTGTCGTCGATCCGTCCTGCGGGGGCCGGTCCCTCCCCGCGTAACGGAGCGGCTTTCGTCAAGCTGTTCACGGCGCCGCTCGGGTCGCGCCCGTGCCGGGTCTGTCCGCCGATGAAACAAGCGCATAGGCTCGCGCCCAACCCGGTGGGGGCTCCCCCCAGCACCCGCCGACCGCTTCCACCCCCTGTCCTGGATGAGGTCCTCATGACTCTGAACAACATGCGTGTCGGTACCCGGCTTGGCGCTGGCTTTGCCCTCATCCTGCTGCTGCTGGCGCTGATGCTGGTGGTCAGCGTGCTGCGCCTGAACAGCGCGTCCGTCGCCGTCCAGGCCATGATGGCGTCGCCGCTGGCCAAGGAGCGCCTGCTGGAGGAGCAACTGCGCAACGTCGTCGCCGGCGTGACGCGCGGCAAGGCGATCGCGAAGAATGCGGACGGCGGGCTCGAGGCGCTCTTCCGCGACGAGGCCAAGGCCTCGACCGCGCGCGGCAACGAGATCGTCAAGGCCCTCGCGGACCTGCCGACGGACGACAGCGAGAAGCCGCTGCTGGAGAAGTTCAACGCGGCCCGCAAGGCCTACCTCGACGCGCGGGACCGCATGATGACGGCCAAGCGCGCCGACAAGGCCGACGAGGCCAACCGCATCTACGACAGCGAGTTCAGCGTCGTCGCGCCGGCCTACGTGGCCGCCCTGACCGCCGTGCTGGACTACCAGCGCAAGGTCATCGACGACCTGAACCAGACCATCG
This sequence comes from Roseateles sp. GW821-FHT09H11, assembly GCF_059415845.1. Taxonomy (NCBI): domain Bacteria; kingdom Pseudomonadati; phylum Pseudomonadota; class Betaproteobacteria; order Burkholderiales; family Sphaerotilaceae; genus Roseateles; species Roseateles sp. GW821-FHT09H11. Next base: position 454,720 of record NZ_JBWKOA010000003.1, read on the forward strand.
CCTCCGACACCGCGCGCGCCCAGTTCCATCTGGAAGTGCTGGGCGGGGTCGCGATCACGCTCGGCATCGTGCTGGCGATCGCGTTGACCCGCTCGATCACGCGGCCGTTGGCGCGGGCCATCGAACTCGTCGACGCGGTCGCCCAGGGCGATCTGTCCAAGCGCCTGCAGGTCGAGGGCCGTGACGAGATCGCCTACCTGGTCGGTTCGCTCGGCAAGATGAGCAGCGGTCTCACCGACCTCGTGCGCCAGGTGCGCCAGGCCTCGGAAGGCATCCAGACCGCCAGCGACGAGATGGCCGTGGGCAACATGGACCTGAGCGCGCGCACCGAGCAGCAGGCCAGCTCGCTGGAGGAGACGGCCTCCTCGATGGAGCAGTTGAGCGCCGCCGTGCGTCACAACGCGGACAGCGCGCACCAGGCCAACCAGCTGGCGCAGAACGCGTCGGACGTGGCGGTGCAGGGCGGCGAGGTGGTCGGCCGCGTGGTCGAGACCATGAAGGGCATCAACGACTCGTCGCGTCAGATCGGCGACATCATCGGCGTCATCGACGGCATCGCCTTCCAGACCAACATCCTGGCGCTGAACGCGGCGGTGGAAGCGGCCCGCGCGGGTGAGCAGGGTCGCGGCTTCGCCGTCGTGGCGTCCGAGGTCCGCTCGCTGGCCGGGCGTTCCGCCGAGGCGGCCAAGGAGATCAAGCGCCTGATCACCGCCAGCGTCGAGCGGGTGGAGCAGGGCACGAAGATGGTGGACCGGGCCGGCGAGACCATGACCGAGGTGGTGGGCAGCATCCGCCGCGTCAACGACATCATCGGCGAGATCAGCTCAGCCAGCAGCGAGCAGTCGAGCGGTGTCGCCCAAGTCGGCGAGGCCGTCACCCACATCGACCAGGCGACGCAGCAGAACGCCGCGCTGGTCGAGCAGATGGCCGCCGCCGCGAGCGGCCTGAAGGCGCAGGCCGAGCAGCTCGTCAAGGTCGTGGCGACCTTCAAGCTGGCCTGATACGAGCTCGGCCGCTCACTTCGCGCGAGGCACCTTGCGGTCCAGGAACTCGCGGATCACAGGACCGATCTCCCGCACGTGCGTTTCCAGCGCGAAGTGGCCGGTGTCGAAGAACCGGACCTCCGCGTCGGGCACGTCGCGCTTCCAACGCGTTCTCGTGCATGACCTCCGTGGCGAAGACCTCGCGTGGCTCCGCGTAGAAGCGCTGCTTGAGCATGTGATCGAGTTGCCGCAGGTTCGGCGTCGGCTACGCTCACCGGCATGAAGCACGAGACCGCTTACGACGTGACCCAACTGATCGCAGGGTCCGAGATCGATCCGGTGAGGTCCGAGAAAGACCTGACCCTGAACTTCCACGCGGTGCTTCCCCTTCTGAAGCGGGCGCTCGCCGCGGCCGACGAACAACCGTAGCGAGGGCGGCGGCGACCGAAGTCGCCGTCCACGAATCCGATGCCGAGGCCTTTCGGCGCGCGCAGACTGCGCTCTGTCAAGCGCGGCTCAACGCCTCGTCGAAGCAGTGGCGCAAGCGTGCGGGATCAGAAGTCCAGTTTCGCTTCCCGCGACAGCGGCTCATCCGGCTTCGGCCAGTCGCGGCTGTTGAACAGCAGGTAGGCACCTTCTTCTCTCCCTCGAGCCGTAAAAATAAAGCGCGAGAGTGTGACATCGCCGCGCCAGGTTTTCGCTCGTGGTTAGCCCCGTCAATCGATTGACATGCCCGCCGCGGGCCGGGGCGGATTCAACCGGGCAGCGCCGGCCTGATCCCATACAAGGCCAGCATCCCGAAGACATGCCCGATCGCGACGCCGGGCTCGCCGGACTCGATCCGCGCGACGGTCTGGACATGCACGCCCAGGCGTGCGCCCGCCGCGCCCTGACTCTCGCCGGCTGCCACGCGCGCGGCCTTCGCCGCGGCGCCCAGGGCCTTGATCGCCTGGAGGGCGTCCTCGTCGATGTCCACCGAGATGCGTTTGCCTTGTGCCATGGGGTGGCATTCTCGCCCGGCGGCGGGCGGCAATGCGGCGACACTGCCGCCCGGGCAATTGCAATGGAGGAAGGCCAGTGAGTCGAGATCAAAAGACCAGCGATCAGACGATCATTCCGCTCAGCAGGACCAAGCTGCTGCTCGTGATGGCGGGCTCGATGGTGTTCGTCGTCGGCGGCTGGTGGATGTTCCGCGCGCAGCCGGGATCGGCGCTGGAGGGCGGACCGCTCGGCCATCTGACGCTGGTCCATGCGATGGGCCTCATCGGCATCGCGTTCTTCGGCCTCGTCGCGGCCTTCGCCTTCAGGAAGCTCTTCGACCGGTCGCCCGGTCTGGTGCTGCGCGAGGACGGCATCGTCGACAACTCCAGCGGCGTCGCCGCGGGCCTGATTCCCTGGCGAGACATCGTCGGCTTCGACGTGCTGGTGATCCAGCAGTCGAGGATGCTGGTGATCCGCGTGGTGTCGCCCGAGGCGTACATCGAGCGCGGCAATCCGCTCAAGCGGTCCCTGAACCGGATGAACTTCAAGCTGTGCGGGAGCCCGCTCGCGATCGCTTCGACCACGTTGAAGATCAACTTCGACGAGCTGGTGCGGCTGTGCTCGGCGTACCACGCGAAGTACGGCGCCGCGCAGGGCCGGTGATCGCCACGATCCGGGCGACCGCCGACGGCGCGGCGTGTCAGCCGAAGCCGTGCGGGTCTGAGACCCTCGGCCAGTAGTCCAGCGACCTGGTCCGGTAGGGCGTGCTCGCGAAATCGCAGTTCATCGCGCCGGGCGTGGTGACGTAGAGCACCGCCTTCGCGATCGGCGCGAACTCCGCGTGGAAGTGCTGCGTCGACTTCACCACGATCAGCGCCTTGTTCTCCAGCGTCAGGCCCAGGCCGGTGAACGCGTCGGTGCCGTAGGTCTGCGTGCGGATCGAGCAGAGCACGATGTGCACGCCGTTCGCCGCCTCGACGCGCACGCAGGTGCCCAGCCGCTCGCGCGTGCCGAGCGCGGTCTGCGAGTGGTCCTCGACCACCGCGCGAACGACCACGCGCAGGTCCAGCGGATCGCCCGAGGCCGGGCCGCACTTGCCGCCGATGCGCAGGTCGAGCTCCGCACCCACGCCCGCGTCGCGGCAGATGTGCACCGCGCCCAGGTCCCACAAGGCCCCGACGATCACGTTGCCGATGCCGCGCTGGACGATGCGGCGGAGGATGAAGGTGCTGTCGCAAGGCGCGCCGCCGCCAGGGTTGTCGGCGATGTCGGCCAGTACGACAGGGCCTTCGCCCATCGCCAGCGCGCGGTCGAGCGCGCCGTCGACATCGATCAGTTCCGGCCCGATCTCGTCGCGCAGGTCCCAGAACTCGCGCCCCAACTGCTCGGCGAGTGAGCGCGCCAGCGCCGGGTCGTTGTCGATCACGACCCAGAGCTTCGCACCCGCTTCGGGCACGTCACCCCACGGGAAGCCGTGACCGAGTGAGACCGACAACACGCCCGGCTCTTGCTCCAGCGCCTGCATGCGCGCGACGAAGGACTGCATCGGCTCGCGCGTCGTGTGCCAGAGCCCGACCATCTTGCAGTCGAAGGTCGCCGTCACCGGGCGCACGCGGCCCGCCGCCGTGTCGTCGAGGATCCGGTAGAGCTCCCGCCCGCGCGGCTCCGCGTCGATGTGCGGGTACTCCTTGAAAGCCACGATCGCGTCCGCCGAGCGCTGCATCAACGCCGTGAGATGGCAATGCAGATCGAGCTCGATCCCGATCGCGACGTCCGGACCCACGACCGCGCGGATGTGCGCCGCGAGGTCGCCCTCGCAGTCGTCATAGCCCTCGGCGGCCATCGCGCCGTGCAGCAGCAGTTGCACCGCGTCGACCGGCATCGCCGCGCGCAGGTCGGCGAGGATCTCGTCGCGCAGCGCCTCGTAGACATGCCGCACCGTGCGACCCGAGGGCTGCGCGATTGCGCACAGGCTCTCGGCGACTTCATGCCCGTCCGCCTCGATCAGATCGCGCAGGAATCGCATGAAGGCGCCAGTGCCCTGAGGATCGCGCCGGCTCGCGTCACCGTGGAAGATCCCGTATTCCTCGAACCCCCCCAACCCCGTCGGCGCCGGGGCGAAGGTGTTGGTCTCGGTGGCGAGGTGCGCGATGAAGAACTTCATGGGACGTTCGATGCTCAGTAGTTGAGGTTGAGGCTCATCAACTGGCCGACGACGCCGATCCAGACGATGCCCACCAGCGCGAGCGCCACCAGCACGCCCCACATGCGCGTGAGACGCGTCGCATCGACGCGGAACAGCCGCCATGCCACCCATACGCCGACGATGGCCGCCGCGAGCGCGAACACGCCGCTCAGCTGCATCAGGCCGAAGAGCCAGTCGTTCCCACCGTTGTAGATCGCCAGGTCGGTGCTGAGCACCGGCATGATCAGGACGATCCAGGCGCTCAGGTAGACGACGTCGACGATGACCGCGATGCGCTGCCAGCGGCGCAGCCGGAGCAGCGCGGGCGACGCGCCGCTCGTGGCCCGATCCGCGCGGCGCAGCAGCGCGCCCAGCGGCCACGCGACCAGCGCGCTGACCAGCACCAGCAGCGACAACCCCAGGATGCTCAGCGTCAACGGCGCCGAGCGCAGGAAGGGCGCTTCCTGCAGCACGGAAACCGGGTTCTCGCTGTCGATGACGGTCTTCACGCCGTCGACGTCGGCCAGCGCGAGCTCCTGCGTGCCGCCCTGCTTGCGCCACAGCTGCGGCGCGACCTCGCGGAAGGTGGCCATCTCGCCGGTCGGACCGGAGGGCGCGACGATCGTGCCGTCGGGATTGGCGGCGATCACCGTCTGGTTCATCAGGTACAGCGCGCTGAGGAAGCCGTGCTCGACGCGACGCGAGGTCTGGTAGCGGCCCGCGATCAACTGCGCGTCCTTCGGCGCCGAGGCCAGCGCCGGCGCGTCGACGACCGGCTGGCCGGGGAAGTAGCGGTCGAGGAAACCTTCCATCAGGGCCTTGCGCGCGAGGTAGACCGCCGAGTCCTTTCCGCGGCTGTTGAAGGACACGAAGATGCCGACGCCTTCGTCCGGCAGCAGGCTCAGGTCGGAATGGAACACGATGGTGTCGCCGCCGTGGCCGAGCAGCGTGTGGCCGTTGCGGTACTCCCGGAAGAAGCCGTGCGCCATCACGTTGAAGCCGGGCCGTGCCTGTGCGGACGGACTGTGCATCAGCGCGGTGGTGGCGGGGCTCAACAGCTCGACGCCGTCGAGCCTGCCCTGCTGCAGGTGCGCGAGCATGAAGCGCGCCATGTCCGCCGCCGTCGCGCTGCCGCTGCCCGCGGGCGCGGTGACGACGAGCTCGAACGGGGAGGGCGCGGGATCGCTCGCCTGCCGGTAGCCCTTCGCGATGAAGGGCTCGAACTTCGCCGGCAGCGGCTGCGCGGTCGTCGAGTGCCGCATGCCGAGCGGCTGGAAGATGTGGCGGTCGACGTAGGCGTCGAAGGGCTCGCCGGACACCCGCTGCACGATGTAGCCCGCCAGCGCGACCCCGTAGTTCGAGTAACCCGGCGCCTGCCCCGGCGCGAACAGCATCGGCCGCGGGTGCTGCTTCAGGTAGTCCTCGTTGGACGGCGCGAGCTTCGGGTCGTAGGCGAGCAGGTCCTTCAGGCCTTCCTCGAAACCGGCCGTGTGGTTCATCAGATGCCGCAGCGTGATCGGCTTGCCGAAGGTCTGCGGGATCTTGAAGTCGAGGTAGTCGTTGACGTCGCGGTCGAGATCCAGCTTGCCGAGCTGGACCTGTTGCATCACCGCCGTCCAGGTGAACAGCTTGGACGTCGAGCCGGGCCGCACCATCGAGGTCTCGGCGCTCATCGGTACCTTGGCCTTGACGTCGGCATAGCCGTAGCCCTTCTGGAACAGGACCTTGCCGTCCTTCACCACGGACACCACGGCGCCGGCGATGTCGCCGGCCTCGAGCGAGTAGGCGACGCGGCCGTCCAGCCAGGCTTCGAGATCGGCGGCGGTCAGCGCGACGGCGGGGCGAGGCGCCGAAGCGGACGGCAGTGGCGGCTCCGGCGTGGCGGCGGTCTTCGGCAGGAGCGGCTTCTCCGGTGGGAGCGCCGCGGGCTGGCCGCTCGGTTGGGCGTGGGACAGCAAGGTCGCGGACATCGTCAGCGCCAGGGTCACCAGACCGGCGAGCCCGGCCTTCTTCATCGGATTCATCGAGCATCCTTCAAGCGACACAGGCGCGCCTTGTGGGCGCGCCCCGACTCCATCCCGGGAGCCTCGGGTTCAGAAGTTCTGGTTGAAGCTCATCAGGTGGTGGGCGCCGCCGATCACGATCAACGCGGCGAAGGCCAGCACCCAGACGACGGCCAGCGCCTTCGCCGCCTTGCTGCCGCCCTTGAAGGCGAGCCGTGCGTGCCACAGCGCCGCGAGCAGCCCGCCGATGAAGGCCAGCAGGGTCAGTCCTTGCGCGAGCGGCAGGACGACGCTCAGGTCGCCGTCGCCTTCAAGCCGCGTGAACACCAGCGTCCACAGCGCCACGGTGAGCAGCACGAGGACGCTGGCGACGCGCACCGCCAGCAACGGCCGACCCGGCGCCGCGATGCCGTGCTTGCGACGCAGCACCGCAGCCACCGGCCACAGCAGCGCCGTGAGCAGCATCGTCACCAGCGCGAGCCCGACCAGCAGCAGCGCCAGCCCGCTCGACAACGCCGGCACCGGCTCGAACACGAAGGCGAAGACGTAAGGCTCCAGACCCCAGCGCAACACGCGACCGTTCTCGACGATGGCCTGCAGGCGGCGCTTGCCGTGTTCCTCCTCCCACAGATGCGGCTTGACCTCGCGGAACACGCTGCGTGAGCCGGCCAGCTCCAGCGCGACGCGGCCGTCGTCCAGCGCCTGCACCTTCAGCGGGCTGAGCAGCGGCAGCAGCGAGAAGAAGGTCGAGTCCTCGCGCCGCGTGCTCTGGTACGAGCCGGCCAGTTGCTGCGCGTGCTGCCTGGCGGTGGCGTCGTCGACCTGCCGCGGCGTCGCCGGGCGCGCATCGGGCAGATAGCGGTCGGCGAAGGACTCCAGCAGCGTGTCCCGCAGCCACTTGCCCTGGCCGTCCTTGCCCGGCGAGTTGACCGAGATGTACAGCCCGATGCCGTCGTCGACGAACAGCAGCAGGTCGGTGTGGAAGAGGATGGTGTCGCCGCCGTGCCCGACGACGCGATGGCCGTTGATATCGTGCTGGTAGAAGCCCAGCCCGATGCCGAGCAGCTCCGGCATCGGCTTCGTCAACTGGCCGTGCATCTGCTTCACGGTTTCGGGCTTGAGGAGGCGCGACTCGCCGAGCTGGCCCTGCTGCAGGAAGGCCTGCATGAAGCGCCCCATGTCCGCGCCCGTCGCCGACAGGCTGCCGGCGGGCGCCAGGCTGACGATCTCGAAGCCCTTGCCGGGCTCGCCCTGCTTCTCGTAGCCCTGCGACATCAGCGGCGCGAGCGCTGGCGGCAGCGGCTGGCGGAAGCTCGCGTGCCGCATGCCCAGCGGTGCGAAGATCTTCTGCTCGACGTAGTCGTCGAAGGGCAGGCCGCTGACGCGCTGCACGATGTAGCCGGCCAGCGCCGTGGCGTAGTTCGAATAGCCCGGCCGCGCGCCCGGCTCGTAGAGCGCGGGCGGGATGTAGTCCTTGAGCACCTTCGCCAGGTCGGGCGACTTGCCCGAATAGGTGATGAGGTCGCGCGCCGTCTCCTCGAACCCGGTCGTGTGCGTGAGCACATGGCGCAGCGTCATTGCCTTGCCGTTGAACTGGGGGATCTTGAAGTCGAGGTACTGGTTGAGGTCGGCGTCCAGGTGGAGCTTGCCCTGCTCGACCAACTGCATCACCGCCGTCCACGTGAACAGCTTGGACACGGAGCCCGGGCGGAACAGCGTGCGATCCGCATCGACGGGCACGCGCCGTTCCCAGTCGGCGTAGCCGTAGCCCTTCTGGATCAGCGGCTGGCCGTCCTTCACGATGACGACGACGGCGCCCGGCACCTGCGCCATCTTCAGCGCGGCGGGCATCAGTCCGTCGAGCCAGGCCTGCGTGTCGGCCAGCGTCATCGGCTGGGCGGCTGCCTTCGCGCTGGCGGTCGGCGTCGCGGCGGAGGGCGCCGAAGCCGGTGCTGTCGCAGTGATCGGCGAGATCGGCGCGGACTTTGGCGTGGTGGTCGGCGTCTGCGCGGAGGCGTTCGGCGCGGCGGCGCCGAACGCGGCCAGCATCAGCGCGACGAGGCGCAAGGTCAGTGGCTTCATGGGTCGGCGTTCAGAAGTTGTAGGTGACCGTGGCGCCGATCGTGCGCGGCTGCGCCGGCGTCGCGCGCAGCGGGCCGCCGAAGGCGGTGAGGGCGGTGTCGGCGCCGAGGATCGCGCGCTTGTCGGTCAGATTGCGGACGAAGGCGGACAGCTGCCAGGCGCCGAAGTCCATGCCCCACTGCGCGTCGACCAGCGTGTAGGCCGGCATCACGAAGTTGGGGATGGAGGTGGTGTCGCTGTCGTAGCCTGCGTTGCGCTTGCCGACGTGCCGCACCTGCAGGCTGGCGTAGGACGGCTTGCCGGCCAGCGCGAAGGCGTAGCGCGCGCCCAGGGACACGGACAGCCGGGCCGAGTTCGGCAGCTTCGCGCCGGAGGGGCCGAGGGCCGGCGCGTCTTCCTTCAGCTTGCCGTCGGTCCAGGCCAGGCTGCCCTCCAGCCGCCAGTCGTCGTTGATCGCATAACGCGACGCCAGTTCCAGCCCCTTGACCTCGGCCTTGCCGGCGTTGCCCATCACCGTCGTCGCGCCGAAGGCGAGCGGCTGCTGCAGCTTGCTCCAGCGGATGTCGAAGAGCGCGACCTCCAGCGACAGGCGCCGGTCCAGCAGGTCGGCCTTGTAGCCGGCCTCGTAGCTCCAGAGCGTGTCGGCCTCGAAGGACGTCGGCGCGCCGGGGATGACCTGGCCGTTCTCGTCGATGGCCTGCGGGTTGGGACCGCCCGGGCGGTAGCCGCTGGCGGCGCGGACGTACACGCTGCTCTGCTTGTCGAGCGAATAACGACCCGTCACCAGGTAGGTGTTCGACCGGTCCTTGGATGTGGCCGGCGTCGGGAAGTCCGGGACGTCGTTGGTGAGCGTCTCGTACGCCTGCTTGTTGCGCGCCACGCGGGCCCCCAGCGTGAAGGAGAGCGCCGAGCTCGGATTCCAGGTCACGTCGCCGTAGACGGCGTTCTCCTCGTAGCTCGCGGGCTGGCCCACGCGCACGAGCTCCATGTCCGCGTCGGCGCCGGTGGGCCGGCCCCACAGGCGCTGGTGGTAGTTGTTGCGTTCCTTGTTGTGATACAGGCCGATCAGCCATTCGACGGTGCCCCGCGCCGACGTCAGGCGCAGCTCCTGCGTTTCCTTGCGCAGCTTCGTGCGGTTGTCCAGCTGCACGAAGTCGAAGGCACCGCCGCCGAGGATCTCGGTGGCGTCCAGCAGCGTGTCGCCGTTGAAGCGCTGGCTCGACACGATGGCGTTCAGGCGCGCCCAGCCGAAGTCGTAGTCGACGTCGGCGGAGAGCAGCCGCGTGCGGATGCTGTAGGGCTCGGAGATCGACAGGTCATGGGTCAGGTCGCCGTGGATCGGCTGACCCGTCCCGACGTCGTACTGGACCACGCCGGTGCCGTCGCGCTCGATCTTCTGGTCGACCGCGGAGAGGCGGACCTTCATCGTCGACATCGGCTCCAGCAGCAGCGAGACCCGTCCGCCGCGCGTGTCGCCGTCGTTGACGTGCTTGCCTGGCGCCAGGCCGGAGGCCTTGATGTAGCCGCCGTCATGGTCGTTGAAGGCGGCCACGCGCAGGGCGGCGACGCCGGCGCTCAGCGGCACGTTCACCACCGCGTTCTCCGTGTGTCCGAGCGCGCCGCCCTTGATGCCGCGCACGCCCAGGCCGACCTTGCCGGAGAACTCCAGGGTGTCGGGTTCGTTGGTGACGTACTTGAGCAGGCCGCCCATCGCGCCCGCGCCGTAGAGCGTGCCCTGCGGGCCGCGCAGCAGCTCGATGTGATGCAGGTCCAGCAGCGACATGTCGAGCGCAGCCACCGCCGCGCCGCCGAAGGCGGTGCTGGAGCCGTAGGCCACCTCGTCGACATAGGTGCCGACCGTCGCCGTGCCGGCGCTGCCCACGTTGATGCCGCGGATGCTGACCTGGCCGCGTCCGGGGCCGCCGTCGCTGCTCACGTCCACGCCGGGCAGGTTGCCCACGTAGTCGACCAGGGAGCCGGCGCCGGAACGCTCCAGGCCCTCGGTGCTGATCGTCTCGACGCGCAGCGGCACGTCGCGCAGCGGCTCGCGGCGGCGCGTCGCGGTGACGGTCACGACTTCCAGCTTCTCCGCCTTGACCGCGGCGCGGTCGCCTTGCTTCTCCGTGGGCACCGCGGACGAGGCCGGCGAGGCGGGCGCCGCCGGTGCGGCGGCCTGGCTCCAGGCGGGCAACGCGTGCATCGCCGCCAGGCAGGGCAGCAGCAGCGGCGCTACGGCGAAGCGTCGCGCGGCGGACGCTCGGCGGCCGGAGCGGGGAGAGCGGGGGGAGGCGTTCATTCGGTGGACTCCTGGCGAGGCGGGCGAAGTTGAGCCACAAGTTTCCATTTTGGAAAAAGCTTTCGCATTGGTGGAAACCTTAGCTGCTATCGCGCGAAGCTTCAACTCAGGGTGATCGCGGTGGTCCGCCGGGGAGGCCTTGCTAAGATCGCCGCACTGTTTGCTTCTCCCGACCATGGCCATCGACTCGAACCTTCCTGGTGACCACATCCGCAGCGTGCGCCGACGGCTGGGCCTGACGCTCAGCGACGTGAGCGGGCGGACCGGCCTGGCGGTGTCGACGCTTTCCAAACTGGAAAAGGGCAATGTCTCGCTGTCCTACGACAAGCTGATGCTGCTCAGCAAGGGGCTGGGCGTGGACATGGCCGAGCTGCTGGCCGACGTGCCGGGCACGCGCGCCGCGCCGGGCGGCGGCGGGCGCCGCATCGTCGAGCGCGCGGGGGAAGGGCAGCAGGTGGTGACCGAGAGCTACCAGCAGCTCTACCTGGCGACGGAGCTGCTCAACAAGCGCGTCACGCCCTTGATCGCCGAAGTCCGCGCCCGCACGCTGGACGAGTTCAAGGCGGAGTTCGGCGACCTCATCCGCCATCCGGGCGAGGAGTTCGCATACGTGCTCGAGGGCGAGATCGCCTTCCACTGCGAGCTGTATGCGCCCGTGGTGCTGAAGGCGGGTGACTCGATCTACTTCGACAGCGAGATGGGGCACGCCTACCTGAAGGCGTCCGACGAACGCTGCCGCGTGCTGGCGACCTGCGCGCCGCGCAGCAGCGGCACGCCGGACGGCTTCAGCCAGCATTTCATCGATGTCTCGCGGCGACTGCAGGAGCCGGCGCCGGCGCCAGCGCCCTCGGGCAAGGGTGCGAAGGCGGGCGGCAAGGCGCGTTCGTCAAAGCGTTGAGGCGGGAGCTTCCAGCTTCCTGAGCATCGGCGTCAGCGCCAACAGCGCGACAGCCGACATGGCAGCAAGCGCCGCGAGCAGCACGAAGAAGCCTGCGGGGCCGAGCCACTCCCACGCGCGTCCCACGACGCCCGACAGCAGGTTGCCCGCGAAGGCCGCGAGGAACCACGCGGCGATGACCGTCGCGCCCATGCCCGACGGCGCGAGCCGAGCGAACAGTCCCAGGCCGACGGGCAGGATGTAGAGCTCGCCGATCGTGTAGACCGCGAAGAACACCAGCAGCCACAGGCCGCTCACCGGCTTGCCATCGGACATCGAGGCCATCGCCGCCAGCAGCAGGTAGGCCGCGGCGACGCCGGCCGCACCGATCGCCATCTTCCGGACCGGCGCCGGTTCACGGCCCTGCACGGCGGCGCGACGCCATGCGCGGATCAGCAGCGGCGTGAACAGGAAGACGAACAGCGGGTTGAGCGACTGCACCCAGGTCACCGGGATCGCGAAACCGAAGACGTGCAGATCGACGCTCGTGTCCGCCCACAGCGCCAGCGTGTTGCCGCTGTGCGCGTAGGCGCTGCGGAACACCATCACCGACAAGGCCACGAGCAGCAGCGGCATGACGATCGCCGCGCCGCCGAGCTTGCGACGCGCGTTCCCGCCCGCAGATCCCGCCGCGCCCATGGAGCCGGTCGAACCCGCGGCCCCCGCCGCATCGGGGCTCGCGGCGTTGGCGGCGCGGGCCGACGTGTCGCGCGGCCGGTCCTGCGGCAGATGCCGCCCGCCGAGCAGATAGATCGCCAGGCCCACGCACATGCCCACGCCCGCGGCGCCGAAGCCCCAATGCCAGCCGTAGACCTCGCCCAGCGTGCCGCAGGCCAGTGGTGCGAGCAGGCCGCCGAGGTTCACGCCGACGTAGTAGACGTTGTAGGCGCCGCCGCGGCGCGGATCGTCCTCGGCGTAGAGGTCGCCGACCTGGCTCGGCAGGTTGGGCAGGAAGAGGCCGTTGCCCAGCGCGATCAGCACGAGGCTCGGGTAGAACAGCGCCTCCCAGCTCAGCGCGAAGTGCCCGACCGCCATCAGGCTGCCGCCGATCACGATCGCGAGGCGCCTTCCCAGCCATCGGTCGGCGAGGTAGCCGCCGGCGATCGGCGTGAGGAACACGCCGCCCGTGTACAGCCCGTAGATCAGCGAAGCGTCCGCCTGCGAGAAGTGCAGCTGCTTGGTCATGTAATAGACCAGCAGCGCGCTCATTCCGTAGAAGGAGAAGCGCTCCCACATCTCGGTCAGGAACAGCACGGTGAGCCCGCGCGGCTGGCCGAACCAGGTCGCGCGCAGGGGCGTCGCGGCGTCGGGGGCAGGGCTGGGGGTGGTCATGGTGGCGCTCATCGTCGCGGTGCCTCCGGAAGGATTTCTGCGGGTCTTCCCGTGACAAACAAGGTTGTGCATCGAGTTGTCTGGATGGTAGAGTTATTTTCCATTTTGGAAAGTAGCTAAAAACCATGAGTGAGACGACCGCCCGCAGCGTGGATTGCCTGGTGATCGGGGCCGGCATCGCCGGGGCGTCGGTCGCGGCGAACCTGGCGCCGCACATGACGGTGGCCGTGCTCGAAGCGGAAGCGCATGCCGGGTATCACACGACCGGCCGGTCCGCGGCGCTGTATTCGGCGCTCTACGGCAACGCGCCGGTCCGGGCGCTGACGCGGGCGAGCCGCCCGTTCTTCGATCAACCGACGGCGGGCTTCGCCGAGGTGCCGCTGCTGCGGGCGCGTGACACGCTTTATCTGATCGGCGCCGGGCAGCAGGCCATCGCCGACCGGTTCGCCGCGGATGAGGACGTGCGCGCGCAGATGCGCCGCCTGGATGCGGACGAGGTGATCAGGCGCCTGGCCATCCTTCAGCGCGATCGGATCGAGGGCGCGTTGCTCGACGACACGTCGGCGGACATCGATGTCGACGCGCTGCATCAAGGCTACCTTCGCCAGGCCCGGGCCGGTGGCGTGCGGCTGCACCTCGGCTCGCCGCTGCGCGAGCTGGTGCGGGAGAAGAAGGGCTGGCTCGCCCGCACCGACAGCTTCAGCGTGCGCGCGCCGCTGGTGATCAACGCGGCCGGCGCCTGGGCGGACACGGTGGCCCAACTGGCCGGCGTCGCGCCCTTGTCCCTGCAGCCGCTGCGGCGGACCGCCGCGCTGATCGACGTGCCGGCGGGCGTTGCCGCCGCCGAGGCGGCCGACTGGCCGGCGGTCATCGCCATCGACGAGAGCCACTACTTCAAGCCGGATGCCGGCCTGCTGCTGATCTCCCCGGCGGACGAGACGCCGAGCCCGCCCTGCGACGCGCAGCCCGAGGAGCTGGACGTGGCCATCGCGGTGGACCGCTTCGAGACGCTCAGCGGGCAACGCGTCGCGCGGGTGCGCCATCGTTGGGCCGGGCTGCGCGTGTTCAGTCCCGACCGCACGCCGGTGGTGGGGTTCGATCCGACGGCGCCGGGCTTCTTCTGGTGCGCGGGGCAGGGCGGCTACGGCATCCAGACCGCGCCGGCGCTGAGCCGCGCGGCGGCGGCGCTCGCGCTCGGCCAGGACCTGCCCGAAGACATCGCTCTTGCCGGCGTGCACGCCCGGGATCTTTCTCCTCATCGTTTCCGCAATACCTGACCCTCCACGCTCTGTTCCCGATGTCATGACCCGTCTTCAACTGTCCAGCCATGTCGAGCAGCTCGTGCTGCGCGAGCCCTTCGTCATCTCCGGCTACCGCTTCACCGAGATGCCCGCGATGCGCGTCGTCTTGCGGGATGGCCCGTACGAAGGGCGCGGCGAAGCGGCCGGCGTCTACTACCTGGACGACCGTCCAGCGGACATGCCGGCGCAGCTGGAGGCCGTGCGTGAGGCCATCGAGGGCGGCATCGGTCGGCAGGCGCTGCGGCGCCTGCTGCCGCCGGGCGGTGCGCGCAACGCGGTCGACTGCGCGCTGTGGGAACTCGAAGCCCGGCGCGCCGGCCGGGCCGTCTGGCAGATGGCGGGGCTCGGCGAGCCGCGACCGCTGACCACGACGATCACCTTGGGCGCCGGCGAGCCGGGCGCGATGGCGAAGGCCGCGCTGGCGCTGCGCGACATGCGGGCGCTCAAGCTCAAGCTCACCGGCGACACCGACGCGGACATCGCGCGAGTGCGGGCGGTGCGCGGCGCGCGGCCCGACGTGTGGCTGAGCGTCGACGCCAATCAGGGCTTCACGCCGACCACGATCGAGCCGCTGCTGCCGGTGCTGGTCGCGTGCGACGTGAGCCTCGTCGAGCAGCCGTTCGCGCGCGGCCGCGAGGCCGACATGGCGCTCGTCGATTTCCCGATGCCGACGGCGGCGGACGAAAGCTGCCTGAACCTCGACGAACTCGAGTCGCTGCCGGGTCACTTCGACGTGCTCAACATCAAGCTCGACAAATGCGGCGGCTTGACCGAAGGGCTGCTGATGGCGCACCGCGCGCGGGTGCTCAAGCTCGGCGTGATGGTCGGCAACATGGGCGGCACCAGCCTGGCGATGGCGCCGGCGATGCTGGTCGGCCAGCTGTGCGACATCGTCGACCTCGACGGGCCGACGATCCTGCTGCAGGACGTCGTGCCCGGCGTGCGGTACGGAGCAGGGACGGTGGACTGCCCGGTGACGGTGTGGGGGTAGGACGACTGCAGCTGTGACGCAGCGCTGCTCTAGCTCGCCGCGGAGACCCGCGTGAACCGCATCACCCAGTTCGTCTCCCAAGTGCTCCCGCCGTCGGCGGAGAACGCCTGCTCCCAGCGGGGCTCCTCCGGGTTGCGCTTGTCCCAGGTGAAGCGGACCTTGATGTCTCGGCCGTCCAGCACGTCGTCGGCGAAGAAGAGGCCGACCGGGCCGTCGAAGCGGCCCTTGACCGGCACGTCCAGCGCATGCGGCGCGCGGCTGTCCAGCCACCAGATCGCCCATTGCCCGCTCGTGGTATCGAAGGACCGGAGCGCCACCGCGCGATAGCTGCCCTCCGGGAGATCCAGCTCGTTGTCCTCGAGGTTGCCGAGACCGCCCAGGATGGGCCGTGTCGTGCAGCGACCCTCGAAGGAGGTCCATTCGTCGCAAGCGCTCAAACGTCGATTCAATCGGCGGTGCTGGACTGTCCAGGCGCCGAATTCGAAATTGAAATCATCGGCGCCTGTGGAAGGGGGCGTGTGCATGGCGGGCCTCGGGTCGGGTGGTCGACCGGCCCAGTTTCCGCGCGAGGCCGTCCAGTTCTGGCAGCAGACCCGGACGCCCGTTTCAGGCCCGTCTTATGCCGTCTCATGCCCGTCTCAGGGCCTGTGCGCGATGGCGAAGTCGAGCGCGGCTCGCACCGCCGTCACCTGCGCTTCGACGCATTCCTCCGGGTTGGTGCGCGGACTGTCCGGATAGACCTCGGTGGTCGTCGTGAACGGTGCTCGCGTCACGCATGCGCACAGCCCCGAGTTGCGGACGGGGAACTCGATGACGCCGCGTGCGCTCAAGGGCGCGCCGATGATGTGGCCGTCCGCATCGGGCGGCGCGATGTGGGTGACCCGCTCCACCGCCTCGATGATCGCCTGCTGGAAATCGAGCCGGGTCGTCTCACTGTCGCCGACCAGATAGAAGCCGTCGGGTACTTCCTCGGCCTCGAGCGGCTTGCCATCGCGGGCCGCGAGCGCCAGGCGGAACTCGGTGATGTCGGTGTCCGTCGTTTCGTGCAGGTCGATGTGCATCAGGAACTGGCCGGCGTACGGCGCCAGCAGCTCGATCAGCGCCGACGACTCCGCCGCCTCGCGTCGCGCGCCGAAGTTCCGGTTGGGATCGACCGCGTGATAGTTCCAGCGGCAGATGCGCTCATAGGCCCACGGGCTCACGCAAGGCGCGACGAGGACGTTCACGCGATCGCCGAAGGCTTCGGCGTGTTCCTCGGCGAAGCGCAGCGCACCGAGCACGCCGCTGGTCTCGTAGCCGTGGACACCGCCGGTGACCAGCGCCACCGGGCGCGACGGATCCCACGAGCGGCTCTTCAACGCGAGCAGCGGGTAGGTGTCGGCGCCATACGCCAGTTGCCCGTAGCGGACGATCTCGAAGCGGTCGGCCAGGGCCTCGACGCGCGTGACGACGTCGTCCTGATAACGCCGGAAGGCCACCTGGCGTTCGCGCCAGGCGGTGCGTTCGGCGTCGCCCCACGGGACGCCGGGAGTGCCGATGGGGTAGAAACGCGCTGAGGTCATGAATGCTCCGTAACCGGGGAGGGCCATCAAGAGGTCGAGTGTCTCCCATTCGCGAGGCTCGACTATCCTGCGGCGGCATTTCGAATGGACGGCGGATGCCACCGCCGTGCGGCGTCATGTGCCGCGATGCATCGCTGTCACGCGGCATTCACTTGACCTCAAACCAGGAGCTGCAGGCATGAAGTACACCAAGCTGGGCAACACGGGACTGGATGTCTCGCGGCTGTGCCTGGGATGCATGACCTTCGGGGCCGCCGACGTCGGCAACCACCGCTGGACCTTGGACCTCGACGCCTCCCGCCCGATCTTCCGCAAGGCGGTCGACAGCGGCATCACCTTCTTCGACACCGCCAACAGCTACTCCGGCGGCACCTCCGAGCAGATGGTGGGCGTGCTGCTCAAGGAGATGACGCGCCGCGAGGAGGTCGTGCTCGCGACCAAGATGTACTTCCCGTACGAGACGCCTGAAGGCGTCAGGCATCGCCGGGGCCTGTCGCGCAAGCAGGTGCTCGCCGAGATCGATGCGAGCCTGGCGCGACTGGGCACCGATTACGTCGACCTGCTGCAGATCCACCGCTGGGATCACGACACGCCGATCGAGGAAACGATGTGCGCGCTGCATGACGTGGTGCGCTCGGGTCGGGCCCGTTACCTCGGCGCGTCCTCGATGTACGCGTGGCAGTTCGCGAAGGCGCAGGAGGTGGCGCGCCGCAACGGCTGGACGCCGTTCGTGAGCATGCAGAACCACGTCAACCTGCTGTACCGCGAAGAGGAGCGGGAAATGATCCCGCTGTGCGCGGACCAGGGCGTGGGACTGATCCCGTGGAGTCCGATGGCACGCGGCCGTCTCACCCGGCCCGCGGACGAGGCCACGCCGCGGCTGCAGACGGACGACGTCGGCAAGCGGCTCTACGACAGGTCGGGCGAGCAGGACCGCCCCGTCATCCAGGCCGTGCAGGACCTTGCGGCCAAGCGCGGCGCGAAGATGGCGCAGGTCGCGCTGGCCTGGGTGCTGGCGAAGCCGCAGGTGACGGCGCCGATCATCGGCGCCTCGAAGATCGGGCAACTGGAGGACGCGGTGGGGGCGCTCGATGTCGCGCTCGATGCCGAGGAGATCGCCGCGCTGGAGGCCCCCTACGTACCGCACGCGATCAGCGGACACGAGTAAATCCGGGCCGCGCGACCGGCGGCGTTGCGCTACCCTGGGCGCTCGGGCCCGGCGTCATCCATCCGGTGGTGGCGAGGCGGATCCCGCGAGGAATACAGGGATGGATGCCGCACATCAGGCGCACGGGAGGCGCACGATCCTGCTCGTCGATGACGAGGCCGCGCACCGCTATGCACTGCGGCGCCGGCTGGAACTCGCAGGCTTCGCGGTCGTCGAGGCGCCGGATGGCGCGCAGGCGCTGCGGCAGGCCGTCGATGGCGACGGTGCCGGGGTCGACGCGGTCATCCTCGACGTCATGCTGCCCGACATCAGCGGCTTCGAGGTCTGCCGGCAGCTGCGCGCGTCGACGTCGACCGCGTCGGTGCCGATCATTCATGTCTCCGGCATCCACGTCGCGGACCGGGACCTGATCCATGGGCTTGAAAGCGGCGCGGACGCCTATCTCACGCGCCCCGTCGACGAGGACGTGCTGATCGCCAACCTGCATGCGCTGCTGCGGCGGCGCGAGGTGCTGCGGTCGCTCTCCGACGAGCTCGACCAGAAACGGCTCGACGAGGAACGCGCGCGGGATCTGTTCCTCGCCATCCTCGGACACGATCTGCGCAATCCGCTGGACGCGATCTCGATGAGCAGCCAGCTGCTGGCGAAGGCGCCGCTGTCCGCCGAGCTGACGCAGAAGATGGCGTCCCGCATCACGGCGGCGTCGCAGCGCATGACGCACATGCTCGACGACATTCAGGATTACGCCCGGAGCCGGCTCGGCGCCGACCTGATCCTCCGGCGTACGCCGCAGCGCCTGGGCGCGTTGGCGTCCGCGGCGATCGACGAGGCGCGGGGCGCCAATCCGGGCCTCGTCGTCGAGCTGGTGCAGGAGTCGCCGGACGACGGCTGGTGGGATGGCGAGCGCTTGTCGCGTGTCATCGCCAACCTGTTGCGCAACGCCGTGGAGCATGGGGCCGTCGGCCGGCCGATCGTCGTGAGGACGAGTGGTCGTGCCGACCTCCGCGTACTGTCGGTGCGCAACGAAGGCCAGCCGATTCCGGAGGACGTGCGGGAACGGCTCTTCGAACCGATGGTCCATCGGGCCACGGACGCACCGGCGGCCAGCAACATGGGCCTGGGGCTTTTCGTGTGCCGCACGATCGTCGAGGCCCACGGCGGACGCATCGGCGTCCAGACCGGCGACGCGGGCACCGAGTTCCGGATCGAGTTGCCCGCCGGGCCGGCTGGCGCCGCCGACTGCGCGGAAGGCGTCTGAGCTACTATCGGCCCATAGACCGTGAGGTTGTCATCCCGAAGTCCTTGCCCCGTTCGAGCGTGTCGGATGCGCCGCAAGTCCTCGCCTTGATCGCTTGGCGCTTCTGTTCGCGCCGCATGTCGTGGCGCGAAACGCGAGGAGTAGGACGATGGCTGTACCGCAGGACCTGGAAGCCCTCCGGGCCTCATTGCGCACCTGCGTGGACGCGCTCCACCGGCGTCGCGCGAGCGAGATCCCCGAACTGCTGATCGATCGGCTCGTGAGCCAGCATTGGCTGGAATGGCGGGGTGGGGCCTTGTGCCTGACCGAGGTCGGCGAGGGCATCTACTGGCAGGAGCTGGCGTGAACACCGCGGCGGTGATGCCATGCTGATCCGGACGCGTCTGGCCAACATCAGCGGCCTGCGGATCGATTCGTTTGATCTGGTCTTTGTCACGGCACCCGCGACGGACGTCGGGGCGGTGATCTTTCAGCGGCCGGGGCTGCCGACGCGGAGGGTGCTCCACGTGGAGGGCGTCGCTGATGATCGCGAGGCGGCTGCGCAGGCGATCAGGAGAGCGCTCGACCCGTCGCTGAGCAGCGACGGGTGGAAGCTGTGAGGCTCGAAGGCGCGGCTCCGGGGAGATGCGCCTGTCAGCTCACTCAGCCCGCGTTCAGATGACGCGGATGCCGGAGGCTTGGGGACCCTTCGGGCCGTCCTTGGTCTCGAACTCGACCTTGGCGCCTTCGGCCAGCGTGCGGAAGCCGCCGGAGCTCTGGATTTCGCTGTGATGGGCGAACAGGTCCTTGGAGCCGTCTTCCGGGGTGATGAAGCCGAAGCCCTTGTCGTCGCTGAACCACTTCACAGTGCCGGTCTTCTTGGTCGTCATGTTGTTTCCTTTGGAATGAATGACAGGAAAAAACCCGGCGCACGATTGCGGGCCGGGACAGACACACTCAAGAGCTTGCAGCGGGGGGGTGTTGCTGAAGCAGTCCGCTCGCACGAAAGGCCCGGGGAGGGCCGGCGGCGGCTGCAGAGAAGACCTCAGAAGAAAGGTCTTGTGCGAATCTATCCGACTAATGTAGCACGAATGAAACCCCCTGGAGGTTCTCGCGGAAGAAGCCGTGTTCCGGCGCCAGGCCGGGCGGGTGCTCGACCTGGCGCCTTTCCTGCGGCCGCTGCTGCGGCCGTGACTGCGGCTGTCCCTGCGGCTGTCACTGCGGCCGGTAGGTCACCTTCAACTGGTAGCTGCCCGCCGAGTAGCCGTAGACCAGCACATAGACGTCGCCATTGGCCGTCATGTTGACGCTGCAGCCCTCGGTCGCCGTCGAGCCGTCCGACTTGCACGTGTAGGTGCTCGTCGTGGGCACCGCGCTCTTGCGGACGTAGAGGTCCATGTCGCCGGTGCCCGTCGTGCTCGCCGCGAGGCTGCCGCCGTTGGCGACCTTGAACGGGCCGAAGCTCTTGCTCTGGCCGCGCGTCAGGCTGCCGCTGAAGTTCTCGGTCTTGTCCGCCGGCGGCTGCGTGCCGGGACCGTCGCTGCCGAGCTCCACCGCGTAGGCCGCGGCCATGCGCGCGAACTTCAGCGCATGGTCGGCCTGGCTGCCCATGTTGGCGTAGGTGTCGTTGGCGCTGTGGATGTACGGGTTGTCCGCGCTGAAGCTCGACTCGAACGGCATGCTGGCGAAGTAGCCCTTGGCGTTCCACGAGGCATGGTCCGAGCAGGCGTAGCCGCAACGGTCCGTGCCCACGCGCAGCGTCGGCAGGTAGGTCGCGATCACGTTCGTGAGGAAGGTGTTCTGCGCACTGTCCGTGTAGTCGGTGAAGATGTAGATGTCGTTGGCGGCGCCCTTGTAGTTGGTCATGTCGAGCTGCAGCACGCCGACCACGTTGGTGTTGGCCGCGGCGAAGCTGTTGGCGATCTCCTGTGAGCCGCGCAGGCCGACTTCCTCCGCCGCATAGGCCATCAGCTTGATCGTGCGGCGGGGCTTGTAGTTCGCCTGCACCAGCGCGCGCAGCACCTCGGTCAGGCTGGCCACGCCGGAGGCGTCGTCGTCGGCGCCCGGCGCGCGCATCGTCTCGCCCGAGCCGCCGGACTGGTTGATCGAGTCCAGGTGCGCGCCCATCACGATCACCTCGCTGCCGTTGTCGCTGCCCTGGATCGTCGCGATCACCGACTTCTGCGCCCAGCCCGCGTGGGTGAACTGCTCGACGGTGATGTCGCTGCGGCCCGCGCCCAGCGTCGTCCACTTCTGCTTGAGCCAGTTGGACGCCGCCACGCCGCTGCTGCTGGTGTAGTAGCGGTTGATGTTGGCCGACAGGTCGACGATGGTCTGGCCGATGTTGCTCGCCTGCATCTGCGACAGGATGGGCGTGACCACGGATTGCTGATCGATCGTGTAGCTGGGCCGCGTCGCGACCAGCGCGGCGGCCAGCTGCTGCGACGCGACCGGCGTGCTGTGCCGCTTCAGCGAGGCCAGGCCGGCCTCCTGGCTGGCGTGGTACATGTAGCCGCCGCAGCGGCGCAGCTCTTCGTGGATCGAGTGGCTCAGCGAGGCGAGCGCGTCCTCGTCGACTTCCACCAGATGAATGCCCTCGGGCCTTGCGGCGAAGGACTGCGCCGACGCGTCCTGCGCGGCATCGGCCTTGACGCTGGCCACGGCGCGCGCGGCCGGGCGGTGCTTCTGCAACTGGGCCAGCGCGGCGTCGCCGAGGCTGATCCAGACCTTGTCGCCCGCGTACGCGGGGGTGAGCGCGGCCAGGCCGACGCACACCGCGGTGATGGTGAGGAATGAACGCATGGGGTGTTGTCTCCGGATTCGTTCCAGGAATGGCGAAGCCGGCGCGCCGCGCAGGGCAGCGCGCCGGAGCCCCCGACGCGCCGCGCGAGGCGGCGCGTCGGGGTCGTTCAGGCGGGGATCAGTAGGTACCGACCAGCGAGGTGCTGGTGACCGTCGAGTACGCGCTCAGCAGCACGTAGTACACGCCGGCCGTCGGCGCCGAGAAGGTGATCGTCTCGGCGTTGGTCGAGCCGATCGAGCGCTTGTCGTAGCTCGTCGTCGTCGGCGCGGAGCCGCGCTTGACGTAGAGGTCGCCGTCGCCCGAGCCGCCGGACAGCTTGATCGTCAGCGTCGTGCGGCCCGCCGGCACGGTGATGCTGTAGAGCTTGGTCGCCCCCTTGGCCAGCGAGATGCCGGTCACCGGCACGCCGCTGGTCAGCGGGGTCGCGGTCGGCGGCGGCGTGGTGCCGCTGCAGCTCACGCCGACGCTGGCGAAGGCCGCCGTGACGTCGGCCTTGGCGTAGCCGCGGTTGGTCGCCGCCGTCTCCACGCCGCAGGCGCCCTGGTTGAAGGTGCTGTTGGCGGTCCAGTAGAGGCGGTTGGCGTCGACCATCACCTCGAAGGCCTTGCGCGTGTTCCAGCCCGTCTTGGTCGCCAGCAGGTAGAAGGCCTTGTTGTAGACGCCGCTCGAGTAGTGCACGTCCATGCCGCTGCGGTAGTCGGCCGCGTTGCCGATGGAGCTGCCGTCGCGGGTCGGATCATCGAAGTAGCGCAGCGCGCCCGAGCCCTTGAAGATCTGCGCGCCGACCAGCCAGTCGTTGCTGCCGTTGTTGCGGTAGTACTCGGCGGCTTCGCCGGCCATGTCGGAGAAGGCTTCGTTCATGCCGCCCGACTGGCCGGAGTAGGTCAGGCCCGAGTTCTGCTCGGTGAAGCCGTGGCTCACCTCGTGCGCGGACACGTCCAGCGACACCAGCGGGTAGAAGGTGGTGCGGCCGTCGCCGAAGCTCATCGCCGTGCCGTCCCAGAACGCGTTCTCGTAGTTGCTGCCGTAGTGCACGCGCATGTACAGCGTGCCGGTCAGCGGACGGATGTTGAACCAGTCCCCGTACATCTTGAAGATGATCTCGCCGAAGTAGTGTGCGTCGTTCAGCGGCGAGTAGGCGCCGTTGATCTGCTTGTACTCGTTGCGCGAGCAGGTGAACTGGAAGGGCGTGTTGCTGGCGCCGGTGCTGCCGTTGAGGTTGACGGTGACGACGTTGCCGGAGTTCATCTGGCAGGTGTCGGTCACCTTCAGCGCCGGGTAGTCGGTGCCGTACTCGTAGCGGCCGGTCTTGGCGTTGCCGCCGGGGCCGGTCGCGTCCTTGTGGGCCAGGCCTTCCCAGCGCTCCAGCACGGCGCCGGTGGTGGCGTCGATCATGAAGTGCGGGCGGCTCGGCTGCTTCGCGTCATGGCGCACGAAGGACACCAGGTAGAACAGCTGCGCCTTGTTGTTCTGGTTCAGCCGGACGTAGAGCTTGACCTGCTCGTTCTCGGTGATCGCGGCGTTGATGGCGCCCTTGGCCTGCGCCAGCGCGCCTTGCGAGGTCAGGCTGGCCTGCGTGGTGGCCAGGTCCTGCTGGATGTTGGCCAGCATGCTGCCGGAGAAGCGCGAGGTGCCGGCGCTGGTGTCGAGCTGCTCGACCACGCCTTCGCCCCACACCGGGACGCCCTGGTAGTACTGCTGATGGCGCGTGACGACCTTGCCGGTGGCGTAGGTCTGGCTGCGCACCGGCTGCAGGTCGCTGGCCGCGAGGCCCAGCGCCGTGGCGGCCGATTGCGGAGCGGCGCTCGACGCGCGCATCTGCGTGTTCACCGGGGAGGCGTCGTCGAGCAGGACGCGGTCCGCGGCGATCGCCTGGCAGGCGGCGGTGGCCGCGGCGGCGATGAGGGTTGCGCGCACGGCGCGTTGGATGAATGCCTGTGTGGAAACCTTAGACATAAGCCTCTTTCTTTCGTGATGGATCGATCAGATCTCCCGAAGAAACGGCCGTGCTCGCTCAGGTAGGAACGGGACGGCCCCCTCTGTTCGCGACCCGTGGTGGGGCCGTGACAGATGTTCTTGGAGGTGCGGCTGGCGCCGCGTCCCGAGGTGTCGCCGGGTGCCCCGGAGGTCCCGAGGTCAGGTCTTGAGTGGTCCGGACGACTGGGCGAATGTAGGGGCTTCGCGGGCCGGTTCGGACTGTCAGGCCTTACAGCCGGTGTAACCCTTGCAACGAAGTTTCCGGGCACGTCCGTGGCTGGCGTGCGCGCGATAGGCGAGGATCCGGATTGTCGCGACCCCGATCCAGAGGACATGCTGGAAACGAGGGACGTCGACGACGGACGCATCAGGAGACGCACACCATGACGACCATGGACACGAACCC
Source organism: Roseateles sp. GW821-FHT09H11 (assembly GCF_059415845.1). Lineage (NCBI taxonomy): Bacteria > Pseudomonadati > Pseudomonadota > Betaproteobacteria > Burkholderiales > Sphaerotilaceae > Roseateles > Roseateles sp. GW821-FHT09H11. The sequence goes on from NZ_JBWKOA010000003.1 coordinate 478,964, forward strand.
CACGCCGGCCGCCGCCGCGGCCTCGGGATGGCGCACCCACGAGGTCGCCAATCAGGTCGACGAACTGGCCGACTACTCGCTGCTCGACACCGATCCGGCGCTCAAGGAGGCGCTCGCGCGCGCCGGCGCCGACGCCTTCGTGCCGGGTCTTGCCGCTTACGCCAGCCAGCTGGGGCGGGCGCAGACCTACGCGATCGCCGAGCGCATCAACCGCGTCACGCCGACGCTCGAGAGCTTCGACAAGCGCGGCCGCCGCATCGATCGGGTCGAGTTCGACGCCGGCTGGCACGAACTGCTCGCGATGTACCGGCAGGCGGATCTGGTCGCGATGCCGTTCCGGGACGAGCGTCCCGGCCGCTGGGCGGCGTGGGCCGCGGGCTTCTACCTGCACGGGCAGGTCGAGGCCGGCACGCTGTGCCCGGCGACGATGACGCAGGCCAGCATCCCGGTGCTGCGTCGCGAGCCGCAGTTGTGGGACGCGCTGCGCGACCAGCTTTTCAGCACCGCGTACGACGGCCGCGACATGCCGCTTGCGCAGAAGCGCTCCATCTGGCTCGGCATGGGCATGACGGAGAAGCAGGGCGGGTCCGACGTGCGCGCCAACACGACGCGCGCCGAGCCGGTGGGCGCCGGCGGTCGCGGCGGCGAGTACCGCCTCACGGGGCACAAGTGGTTCTTCTCCGCGCCGATGTGCGACGCGCACCTGGTCGTCGCCAAGACGCCGGACGGTGCGCCGGGCTGCTTCTTCGTGCCGCGCTGGCGGCCCGACGGGACGAAGAACGCCGTCAACGTGCAGCGCCTCAAGGACAAGGTCGGCAACCGCAGCAACAGCAGCTCGGAAGTCGAGTTCCAGGACGCCTACGGCGTGCTGATGGGCGAGGAGGGCCGCGGCATCCCGACCATCATCGAGATGGCGACGTACACGCGGCTGAACTGCGTGGTGGGCAGCGCGGCGATGCTGCGGCAGGCGCTGGTGCAGGCGCTGCACTACACGCGGCATCGCACGGCTTTCGGCAGGCGGCTCGCGGAGCAGCCGCTGATGCGGGCGGTGCTCGCGGACCTCGCGCTCGAGAGCGAGGCCGCGATGCAGCTGAGCCTGCGTCTGGCTCAGGCCTTCGAGCACCAGGACGATCCGCGCGAGCGCACCTGGATGCGGCTGGTCACGCCGGCGGCGAAGTTCTGGGTCTGCAAACGTGCGGTCGAGCTCACCGGCGAGGCGATGGAAGTCCTCGGCGGCAACGGCTACATCGACGACGGCGTCATGGGCCGCCTGTATCGCGAGGCGCCGGTCAACTCGATCTGGGAAGGCTCAGGCAACGTGATGTGCCTGGATGTGATGCGCGCCGTCGCGCGCGATCCGCAAGCCTTCCTGGCGCTGCTCGACGAGTTCGAGGCGGACCTCGGCGACGACCGTGCGTTGCGCGCCGAACTCGATGCGTTGCGCGACTTGCTGACCACGCCGCCGGAACAGCTCGAAGCGCTCGGCCGCCGCTTCGCGTCGCGCCTGGTGCTGCTGGCGCAGGCCGCGCTGCTGCGCCGGCACTCGCCCGGTGTCGTCGCGGACGCATTCGCCGCCAGCCGGCTCGATCCGCGTTGGGGCGCGGTCGCCGGTGCGCTCGATACGCGCGCCGTCGATGTCGATGCGCTCCTGCAGCGAGCGTTTCCCGCGTGAGACCGAGCCCGTCGGCAGGCGCCGGTATCCCCCCTCGCTCCTACGACTCGCAGGCTCCCCAAGTCGCTCGGGGGGACACCGGCGCCTGCCGACCCGCCAGCGCCGCTGTTCCAGTGCCCTAAACTCGTCCGCTTTCGTTGCTCTCTGGGCCGTTGGCCCGTCGCTGTTTTGGACAAGATCCTGCTTCAGATTGCCGCCGAACTGAAAGTCCGTCCGGCTCAGGTCAACGCGGCCGTGGAACTGCTCGATGGCGGGGCCACCGTCCCGTTCATCGCCCGCTACCGCAAGGAGGCCACCGACGGCCTCGATGACATCCAGCTGCGCGAACTCGAGGCCCGCCTGAGCTACCTGCGTGAGCTCGAGGACCGTCGCGAGGCGGTGCTCAAGAGCATCGAGGAACAGGGCAAGCTCACGCCCGAACTCGCCGCCGCCATCGCCGCCGCGCCGACCAAGCAGGAGCTGGAAGACCTCTACCTCCCGTACAAGCAGAAGCGCCGCACCAAGGGCCTGATCGCCCGCGAGGCCGGCCTGGAGCCGCTCGCCGACAAGCTGTTCGCCGATCCGTCGCTCGATCCGATGACGGAAGCCGCCGCCTTCCTCAACGCCGATGCCGGCTTCGCCGATGCCTTCGCGGTGCTGGACGGCGTGCGCGACCTGCTCTCCGAGCGCTGGGCCGAGGACGCCCTGCTGATCGGCAAGCTGCGCGAGTGGCTGTGGGAGGAGGGCCTCTTCAAGTCCAAGCTGATGGACGGCAAGGACGAGAACCATCCCGACATCTCGAAGTTCCGCGACTACTTCGATTACGCCGAGCCGATCCGCACCGTGCCCTCGCACCGGGCGCTGGCCGTCTTCCGCGGACGCACGCAGGAGTTCCTCGACGCCAAGCTGGCGCTGGACGAGGAAGTCGTCCTCGGCCAGCCCTCGCTCGCCGAAGGCCGCATCGCGCGCCACCTCGGCTGGAGCCATGCGAAGCGCGCCGGCGATGAACTGATCCGCAAGACCGTGGCGTGGACCTGGAAGGTGAAGCTTTCGCTGAGCCTGGAGCGCGATCTCTTCGCGCGGCTGCGCGAGGAGGCCGAGAAGGTCGCCACCAAGGTCTTCGCCGAGAACCTGCGCGACCTGCTGCTGGCCGCGCCGGCCGGCAAGCGCGTCGTCATGGGCCTGGACCCGGGCATCCGCACCGGCGTGAAGGTCGCCATCGTCAGCGATACCGGCCGCGTGCTGGACACCTCGACCGTCTATCCGCATGAGCCCAAGCGCGATTGGGAAGGGTCGATCCACACGCTGGGCCGCCTGTGCGCCACGCACGGCGTCAACCTGATCGCGATCGGCAACGGCACCGCCTCGCGCGAGACCGACAAGCTTGCCGCCGACCTGATCAAGCGCATTCAATCGATGGCGCCCGAGACGGTCATCGAGAAGGTCGTCGTCAGCGAAGCCGGCGCGTCGGTGTACTCGGCGTCCGAATTCGCGTCGAAGGAACTGCCCGACCTGGACGTGTCGCTGCGCGGCGCCGTGTCGATCGCCCGCCGCCTGCAGGACCCGCTGGCGGAGCTGGTGAAGATCGATCCGAAGTCGATCGGTGTCGGCCAGTACCAGCACGACGTCAACCAGAGCGAGCTCGCGCGCACGCTGGACGCCGTCGTCGAGGACTGCGTGAACTCGGTCGGTGTCGACCTGAACACCGCGTCCGCGCCACTGCTGTCGCGCGTGTCTGGGCTGTCGGCCAGCGTCGCGAATTCGATCGTGCGCTGGCGCGACGCCAACGGCGCGTTCCGCAATCGCCAGCAGCTGCTGGACGTCACCGGCCTCGGTCCGAAGACCTTCGAGCAGGCGGCCGGCTTCCTGCGCATCCGTGACGGCGACAACCCGCTCGACGTCAGCGGCGTGCATCCGGAGACCTATCCCGTCATCGAGCGCATCCTGGCGCAGGTCCAACGTCCGATCGCCGACGTGATGGGCAAGTCCGACGTCATCCGCGCGCTGAAGCCCGAGGCCTTCGCCGACGAGCGCTTCGGCGCGATCACCGTCAAGGACATCTTCGGCGAGCTGGAAAAGCCGGGCCGCGATCCGCGACCGGACTTCAAGGTCGCGCGCTTCAACGACGGCGTCGAGGACCTCAAGGACCTGAAGGAGGGCATGGTGCTGGAAGGCACGGTGTCCAACGTCGCGCAGTTCGGTGCCTTCGTCGATCTGGGCGTGCACCAGGACGGCCTGATCCACGTCAGCCAGCTGGCCAACAAGTTCGTCAACGATGCGCGCGAGGTCGTCAAGACCGGCGACATCGTCAAGGTGAAGGTGCTGGAGGTCGACCTGGCCCGCAAGCGCATCTCGCTGACGATGAAGCTGGACGCGCAGGCGCCTCGCGGCGGCTCGAAGCCGGACAACAGCTTCCGCCCTGCTGGCCGCAACGAACGACAGGGCGGTGCTCGCCCATCCGGCGCGCGTGACGCCCAGCCTGTCGGTGGCAACGCGATGGCCGCGGCCTTCGCCAAACTCAAGCGCTGAGACGGTGAGACGGTGAGACGCTGAGACGGTGAGACGGTGAGACGCTGAGACGCTGAGACGCTGAGACGCTGACGAGCTCGGTGCCTCGGATCGGGACGACCGGGGCCCCTTTTCGGAGGTCAAGGAGGGAATTTGGCTGCCGGGAGGCAGCCAAAGGAGGGACACGGAGAAAAGGGGCCCCGGTTGTCCCGATGCGCTCGCTCGAAGGAGTGAACGCCGTCCACGGCTCCTGATCGCGTTTGATCCCACATTTTTCGCGGCTGGTCGCACCTGAGGTGCCAGGACTGGCGGTGTACGGCTACGCTGCGCGCCGTTTACCGTCAAAGACAAAAGTCGACAGACCTACACGGTGTCGACACCAAATCCCCGGGAGTTCCCTTGAAGACCCACGCCATCGCCAGGGCCTGCGCCCTTGTCTGTCTGTCCGCGCTTGCGCCTGCGACTGCCGTTCTTGCGCAGGATGCTCCTCCTGGGCTGGGCAACGAGCCGACCTCGGGCAAGCGCCTGGACCGCGTGGAGATCACTGGCCGGAACACAGATTCCGAGTTGCGCCGCCGCGCGCCGGTGGCTAAGCAGATCTATGGCCGCGACGAGCTCGACAAGTACGGCGACACGAGCGTCGCCGACGTGCTCAAGCGCCTGCCGGGTGTGAACGTGTCCGACGGCGCGCCGCGCATGCGGGGGTTGGGTTCGGGCTACACGCTGATCCTGATCAACGGCGACCCCGCGCCTCCGGGCTTCAAGCTGGACCAACTGGATCCCGCCCAGGTCGAGCGCATCGAAGTGACCAAGGGTCCGAGCGCCGACCAGAGCGCGCAGGCCGTCGCTGGCGCGATCAACATCATCCTGAAGGAAGCGCCGAAGATGTCGCAGCGCGACCTGCGCGTCGGGGCCGGCTACAACATCAACCACCCGGTGCCGTCCGCCACCTTCACCTACGGCGAGCGCTTCGGCCCGGTGTCGGTATCGGTGCCGCTGTCGGCGTTCCAGTGGCTGCAGGAGATGAAGTCCACGACCGAGCGCAACGGCACCGACCTGGATGGTCAGCCGGTCATCGCTTCCCAGCACGGGAAGATGCGCAACTGGGGCCACGGCTTCAATTCCGCGCCGCGCGCGACCTGGAAGATCAGCGACGACGAGACCGTGTCGCTGATCGGCTTCGCGCAGAAGGGCTTCTGGAACAACTCGGTGCGGCTCACGCCCGATGCCGTCTACAGCCCCGGCACGCGACTGGACGACAACGCCGACAACCAGGGCACGTGGCAGATGCTGCGTGCCAACGCGCAGTGGAACAACCGCTTCAGCGAGACCCAGAAGTGGGAACTGAAGGCCGGCGTGCAGGACGCCAAGAACCACATCGAGAACCACACGCTCACCGGCAGGCCGGTCGATGCGCTGCTCGACAGCCGCGACCGCAGCCTGACGCAGGCGGGCAAGTACAGCCAGATCCTCGGCGAGGAGCACACGCTGACCGTCGGCTGGGACTTCGAGTTCCGCAAGCGCGACGAGATCCGCAACACCCTCGTCGCCGGCGACGAGCAGAGCCCCGGACTCAATGGCGAGAACTTCGGCGCCCGCATCCGCCGCCAGGCCTTCTTCATCCAGGACGAGTGGGAGATCAATCCGCAGTGGTCCACCTACTTCGGCCTGCGGCATGAGCAGATCGTGACCACCAGCCGCGGCGTCGCCACCGATGCGCGCAACAGCTCCAGCGTGCTGTCGCCGCTGTGGCACCTGACCTACAAGCTGGACCCGAAGGGTCGCGACATGATCCGCGCCAGCATCACCCGCAGCTACAAGGCGCCGGAGCTGACGCAGATGCTGGGCCGCTACACGCCCAACAGCAAGTTCCCGAGCCCCGCCACGGGCGAGCAGAACGACGAGTTCAATCCCGACCGCATCGGCAATCCGGGCCTGAAGCCGGAGCTCGCGACCGGCTTCGATGTCGCGTACGAAAAGTACCTCACCGGCGGCAGCCTCTTCAGCGTGGGCGTCTTCCACCGCAACATCAGCCAGTTGATCCGCAACGTCGTGACGCTGGATCCGGCCAATCCGCCGCTGTCCACGGTGCCGCGTTACGTGATCCGGCCGATGAACTTCTCCAGCGCCACCACCAGCGGCATCGAGATGGAGCTCAAGGGCCGTGCGGGCGAGCTGTTCCCGTCGCTGTTCGATCCGAAGCTGCCGTTGAACCTGCGCAGCTCCGTGAGCGTCTACCGTTCGCGGGTCAAGGCCGTGGACGGCCCGGACAACCGGCTCGACCAGCAGCAGCCCTGGACCGCCAACCTCGGCTTCGACTACCGCTTCAGCAGCGTGCCGGTCACCACCGGCGCCAACCTGAACTACACGCCGGTCTACACGGTGCGTCAGACCGATCGTCAGAGCGTCGAGTACTCGCGCAACCGCGGCCTGGACGTTTTCGCCCAGTGGATGGTCAGCCCGAAGACCTCGGTGCGCTTCTCGGCCAATAATCTGTTCCCGCTCGACGCCCGGGCCGAGACCCAGCTCCCCGGGGATCAGTTCTACGCCACCGGTCGCGGTCTGAAGCCGTGGTTCCAGCTCAACCTGGAGATGAAGCTCTGAGCCTTCTCCGCAGCGAGGGCTTCAGGTCCGCGTCGGGCGTTTCCGTTTCTTGAAAGGACGACCCGCCCGATGCAGGCCTTGCAGATCCTCGCCGGACCCCGTGCGCGCCAACGGCTGCGCGACCATGGCCTTCGGGCCGCCGACGTGCGCGTCGTGCCCGGCGCCGCCGGCGGCCCGAAGGGGCTGGTGCTCAGCGCGCTCGACGCGCATCTCTTCGGCGAATTCCTGCCGTCGGGCGGTCAGGAGGTCCATCTGCTCGGCGCCTCCATCGGCGCCTGGCGCATGGCCACGGCCTGTCTGACCCGCGACGCCGCGCAGGCGAATGCGGAGTTCGAGCGCCTCGCCCACGATTACGCCCATCAGGACTATGAGTCGGCGCCCGGCAAGCGGCCGACCGCCGCGACGGTCTCGCGCGCGTTCTCCGAGAAGCTCGGAGAGATCTTCGGCGGCCGCGAGGCCGAGGTGCTGTCGCATCCGCAGTTCCGTCTGCATGTGTTCACCTCGCGCGGCAAGCACGTGCTTGGGCGGGAAGGGCGGCTGCGCACGCCGCTCGGCTACCTGGGCGCGTTCGCGGCCAACGCGATGTCGCGGCGCGCGATGGGTGCCTGGCTGGAGAGGGTGGTGTTCTCCGACAAGCGCTCGCCGCTGCCGATGCCGCTGGCCGACTACCGCAGCCGGCAGGTGGTGCTCGACGCAGGCAACCTGAAGCGAAGCATCCTGGCGAGCTGCTCGATCCCCTTCTGGCTGCAGGCCGTGCACGACATCGAAGGCGCCCCGGCCGGCGCCTACTGGGACGGCGGCATCACCGACTACCACCTGCATCTGAACTATGCCGCGATGGTCGGCGACGGCATCGCGCTGTATCCGCATTTCCAGGCCAGCGTCGTGCCGGGTTGGCTCGACAAGGCGTTCAAGCATCGGCATCGGACCAGCGCGTTCCTGGACAACGTCGTGCTGCTGACGCCCCACCCCGAATGGGTGAAGACGCTGCCCAACGGCAAGCTGCCTGATCGCAACGACTTCCAGCGCTACCTGAACGACGTCCCCGGCCGCGCCCGCGACTGGCTGAAGGCTGTCCGCGAAGGCGAGCGCCTGAGGGACGAGTTCCGCGAAGCCTGCGCCCGGCCGACCCTCGACATCCAGGCGCTCTGAGCTACACTGGCCGCCTCTTTTTTCTTTTTCCAACAAGGACCGGGAAAGGCGACATGGTTATGACACCGCGGACTACCACCTCCACTGCGAAGGTTTGAGCGACCGCGGCTCGTCACGTCTTTCATCAGCTGTCCGGAAAAAGTCAGCACCCCAGAAAAAGCGCGGCACGTGGTCGCGCTTTTTTGTTTTCTGGAGTTCCCTCACATGTCCCACATCTCCATCCAACTGCCCGACGGCTCCAAGCGCGAGTTCCCGCAACCGGTGACCGTCGCCGAAGTCGCGGCCTCGATCGGCACGGGCCTGGCGAAGGCGGCGCTGGCCGGCCGCGTCGGCTCGGGCGACGACGCCAAGGTCGTCGACACGAGCTTCCTCATCGACAAGGACACGCAGCTGGCCATCGTCACGGACAAGGATCCGGACGGGCTGGAGGTCATCCGCCATTCGACGGCCCACCTGCTGGCCTATGCGGTCAAGGAACTGTTCCCCGACGCGCAGGTCACCATCGGCCCGGTCATCGAGAACGGCTTCTACTACGACTTCTCCTACAAGCGCCCGTTCACGCCCGACGATCTGGCGGCGATCGAGGCCAAGATGGGCGAGCTCGCGAAGAAGGACGAGAAGGTCACGCGCTCGGTACTGCCGCGCGATGAAGCCGTCGAGTACTTCAAGGGCATCGGCGAGGCCTACAAGGCCGAGATCATCGCCAGCATCCCGGCGGACCAGGACGTCTCGCTGTACGCCGAAGGCGGCTTCACCGACCTGTGCCGCGGCCCGCACGTGCCGTCGACGGGCAAGCTGAAGTTCTTCAAGCTGATGAAGGTGGCCGGCGCCTACTGGCGTGGCGACCACCGCAACGAGCAGCTGCAGCGCATCTACGGCACGGCCTGGGCGACGAAGGACGACCTCGCGAATTACCTGCGCATGCTGGAGGAGGCGGAGAAGCGCGACCACCGCAAGCTCGGCAAGGACCTGGAGCTGTTCCACATCGACGAGCATGCGCCGGGCGTCGTGTTCTGGCATCCCAAGGGCTGGACGATCTGGCAGGAGGTCGAGCAGTACATGCGCCGCGTGTACCGCGACAACGGCTACCAGGAAGTGAAGGGCCCGCAACTGCTGGACAAGACGCTGTGGGAGGCCACGGGCCACTGGGACAAGTACCGCGACAACATGTTCACGACGGAATCGGAGAAGCGCGACTACGCGCTCAAGCCGATGAACTGTCCCGGCCACATCCTGATCTTCAAGCACGGCATCAAGAGCTACCGCGACCTGCCGCTGCGTTTCGGCGAGTTCGGCCAGTGCCACCGCAACGAACCCACGGGCGGCCTGCACGGGATCATGCGCGTGCGCGGCTTCACGCAGGACGATGGCCACATCTTCTGCACGGAAGACCAGATCCTGGCCGAGTGCGTGGCGTACACGGCACTGTTGCAAAAGGTCTACAAGGACTTCGGCTTCGACAACATCATCTACAAGGTCGCGACGCGCCCCGAAGCCCGGATCGGTTCGGACGAGGTCTGGGACAAGGCCGAGTTCGCGCTGATGGAGTCGCTGCGCGCGTCGGGCGTGGAGTTCATCATCGCCCCGGGCGATGGCGCCTTCTACGGTCCGAAGATCGAATACACGCTCAAGGACGCGATCGGCCGCCAGTGGCAGTGCGGCACGATGCAGGTCGACTTCTCCATGCCCGCGCGCCTGGGCGCCGAGTACGTGGCCGAGGACGGCGAGCGTCACACCCCCGTGATGCTGCACCGCGCGATCGTCGGCAGCCTGGAGCGTTTCATCGGGATCCTGATCGAGCAGCACGCCGGCGCGCTGCCGGTTTGGCTCGCTCCGACGCAGGTCGTTGTCGCCAATATCACCGACGCCCAATCGGACTACGTTTCCAGCATTGTGAAATCGCTGCAAAAACAAGGGGTTAGGGTCCAGGCAGATTTGCGGAACGAGAAAATCACGTATAAAATCCGCGAGCATTCACTGCAAAAGGTGCCGTTCATCCTGGTCGTCGGCGACAAGGAAAAGGCGAACGGCGCAGTCGCAGTGCGCGCCCGAGGCAACCAGGATCTGGGCGTGATGTCGCTGGAGGACTTCGTTTCGAAGCTCTCGACCGCCATCGCGGACAAGACCTGAGTCGGGCGCTTTTTGCGTTGTACTGATCATTACGGACCCTTGCCAAGGCCCGCCTAAAGGTAACCACCATCGCTACTTTTGCTGACCGTCGTGCGATTCCGGAGCGCAAGCACCGCCTGAATCGCGAAATCATCGCTTCTGAAGTCCGTCTCAATGGCCCCGAGAACGAGCCGATCGGCATCGTCTCGATCCAGGAAGCGCTCCGGATGGCCGGTGACCTGGACGTCGATCTGGTCGAAATTGCCGCCACTGCAGTTCCGCCGGTCTGCCGGCTGATGGACTACGGCAAGTTCAAGTACCAGGAGCAGAAGCGCGCCGCGGAAGCCAAGTCCAAGCAGAAGGTCATCGAGGTCAAGGAAGTCAAGTTCCGTCCGGGCACGGACGAAGGCGACTACCAGATCAAGATGCGCAACCTGCGCCGCTTCATCGCGGAGGACGGTGACAAGGGCAAGGTCACGCTGCGCTACCGCGGCCGCGAGATCACCCACCAGGACATCGGCATGCGCATGCTGGAACGCATCCGCGATGAGCTGTCGGACGTGGCGGTGGTCGAGCACATGCCCAAGCTCGAAGGGCGCCAGATGATCATGGTGCTCGCACCGAAGAAGCGTTGAGCTTCTGAAGAATCGACTCGGCGGGGCCGGCAGGCCCCGCCACAGTTTCAGCCCGCCGATCTGGTCGTCGGCGGGCTTATTAGTCTCCTGCAGGCCGGTCAAGTACCGCGGAATCCGCGGTCGCCTGGAGGGACGCACATAGAAGGAGCAGTCATGCCCAAGATGAAGACCAAGAGCAGCGCGAAAAAGCGTTTTCGCGTTCGTCCGGGTGGCACCGTCAAGCGCGGTCAAGCGTTCAAGCGCCACATCCTGACCAAGAAGACCACGAAGAACAAGCGCCACCTCCGTGGTGCGACGACCGTGCATGAGACCAACATGGGCCACATCGCTTCGATGCTGCCCTTCGCTGGTCTGTAATCCAGCAGTAGACAAGGAGATACAACATGCCTCGCGTCAAACGTGGTGTAACCGCACGTGCTCGTCACAAGAAGGTCCTGGCTCTGGCCAAGGGCTTCCGTGGTCGTCGCAAGAACGTCTTCCGCATCGCCAAGCAGGCGGTGATGAAGGCGGGCCAGTACGCCTACCGTGACCGCCGTGCCAAGAAGCGCGTGTTCCGCCAGCTGTGGATTGCCCGTATCAACGCGGCAAGCCGTGGCCTGGGTTTGAGCTACAGCAAGTTCGTGGCCGGTCTGAAGAAGGCCGAGATCGACATCGACCGCAAGGTCCTGGCCGACCTCGCCGTCAACGACCCTGCTGGTTTCGCCAGCATCTTCGCCAAGGTGAAGGCCGCTCTGGCTTGATAGCCATGGTCCGCCCGCCGGTGCTCTCCGGCGAGCGGACTGGCCGCTCCGGCCCTGCCGGGGTTGCCTCTTTCAAAGGCCGACACCCCGGTGTTCGGCCTTTTTTCATTCCGGCGCGGTGGTGCGATGTTCGCCATTCCACCGTCGTGCCATTCGATTTCCGCCAACGACGCCGACGCCCAGTCGCCGCCCCGCGATGAACGACCTCGATCAATTGCTGCACCAGGCGACCGGCGAATTCGCCGCCGCCACGACTCCCGCCGACCTGGAGAACGCCAAGGCGCGCTTCCTGGGCAAGACCGGTCAGGTCACCGAGCTGATGAAGGGCATGGCCAGCCTGCCGGTCGAGGAGAAGAAGACCCGCGGCGCGCAGATCAACCAGCTGAAGCAGGGCATCGAGGCGGCGCTGACCGCGCGCCGCCAGGCGCTGGCGGACGCGGAGCTCGAGAAGCAGCTCAAGGCCGAGGCGCTGGACGTCACGCTGCCCGGCCGCCAGCGCGGCACCGGCGGCCTGCACCCGATCACGCGGGCGATGGAGCGCATCGAGGCGATCTTCGGCTCGATGGGCTTCGACGTCGCCGACGGCCCGGAGATCGAGAACGACTGGTTCAACTTCACCGCGCTGAACACGCCGGAGGACCATCCGGCGCGCTCGATGCACGACACCTTCTACATCGAAGGGGGTCATGTCTTGCGCACCCACACCAGCCCGATGCAGATCCGCTATGCGGTGCAGCATGTCAAGAAGCACCGTGCGCTGATCGACGCCGGCCAGCCGATGCCCGAGATCCGGGTGATCGCGCCGGGCCGCACCTACCGCGTCGACAGCGACGCCACGCATTCGCCGATGTTCCATCAGGTCGAAGGCCTGTGGGTCGGCGAGAACATCAGCTTCAAGGACCTGAAGTCCGTCTACGTGAACTTCATGCAGCAGTTCTTCGAGACGACGGACATGGAGATCCGTTTCCGTCCGAGCTACTTCCCGTTCACCGAACCCAGCGCCGAGATCGACATGATGTTCGGCTCAGGCCCGCTGAAGGGGCGCTGGCTGGAAGTCTCCGGCTCCGGCCAGGTGCACCCGCAGGTGATCCGCAACATGGGGCTCGATCCCGAGCGCTACATCGGCTTCGCCTTCGGCTCGGGCATCGACCGCCTGGCCATGCTGCGCTACGGCGTCAGCGACTTGCGCCTGTTCTTCGACGGCGACCTGCGCTTCCTGTCGCAGTTCAAGTAATTCGAGCCCCCGGTCGCCTAGAGAGCAAGAGAGAACCCCATGCAATTCCCTGAGTCCTGGCTGCGGGCCTTCTGCAACCCCGCGCTGAACACGCAAGAACTGGCCGAGCTGCTGACGATGTCCGGCCTCGAGGTGGAAGAGCTGCGCCCGGTGGCGCCGCCGTTCCACGGCATCGTCGTGGCCGAGATCGTCGAGGCCGTCCAGCATCCGGACGCCGACCGCCTGCGCGTCTGCAAGGTCAACGCCGGCGGCCCCGAGCTGCTGCAGATCGTCTGCGGCGCGCCGAACGCGCGCGTCGGCATCCGCGTGCCGCTGGCCACGATCGGCGCCGAACTGCCGCCGGGCGAGGACGGCAAGCCGTTCAAGATCGGCAAGGGCAAGCTGCGTGGCGTCGAGAGCTTCGGCATGCTGTGCTCGGCCCGCGAGCTGAAGCTGGCGGAGGACCATGGCGGTCTGCTGGAACTGGCCGCGGACGCACCGATCGGCGAGAACATCCGCAAGCACCTGAACCTGGACGACACGCTGTTCACGCTGAAGCTGACGCCGAACCTGGCGCACGCGCTGAGCGTGTACGGCGTCGCGCGTGAAGTGGCCGCGCTGACTGGCGCGCCGCTGCTCGCACCCGAGATCAAGCCGGCCGCCGTCGCGACCGATGCGAAGCTGCCGGTGCACGTCGAGGCTGCGGACCTGTGCGGCCGATTCTCTGGCCGTGTGATCCGCAACGTCGACACGACCGCGAAGACGCCGCAGTGGATGGTCGACCGCCTGGCCCGCTGCGGCCAGCGTTCGGTGTCGCCGCTGGTGGACATCTCGAACTACGTGATGTTCGAACTGGGCCGCCCGTCCCACATCTTCGACCTCGACAAGATCCACGGCGAGCTGATCGTCCGCTGGGGCAAGCCGGGTGAGCAGCTCAAGCTGTTGAACGGCACCACGATCGAGGTCGATGCGACCGTCGGCGTGATCGCCGATCGTGAGCAGGTCGAGTCGCTGGCCGGCATCATGGGCGGCGACGCCACGGCCGTCTCCGACGACACGAAGAACATCTACGTTGAAGCCGCGTTCTGGTGGCCGAAGGCGGTGATGGGGCGCTCGCGCCGATTCAACTTCTCGACCGACGCCGGCCACCGCTTCGAGCGCGGCGTCGATCCCGCGGGCACCGTCGACCACATCGAGCGCATCACGCAACTGATCCAGTCGATCTGCGGCGGCGAGGCGGGCCCGATGGACGACCAGACCACGCAACTGCCCGAGCGCAAGCCGGTGGCGCTGCGCGTCGAACGCGCCGCCAAGGTCATCGGCATGCCGGTGACTCAGGCGGATTGCGAAGGCGTGTTCAAGCGCCTGGGGCTCGAGTTCACCTCGGCACCCGGCGTGATCACGGTGACGCCGCCGACCTTCCGCTTCGACATCCAGATCGAGGAAGACCTGATCGAGGAAGTCATCCGCGTGCTGGGTTATCCGAAGCTGCCGTCGACGCCGCCGCTGGCGCCGGTGGTCGGCAAGGTGGGCTCGGAATCGCGCCGCGCGACGCACGCGCTGCGCCACGCGATGGCCGGCCTCGGCTACTTCGAGACGATCAACTTCAGCTTCGTCGAGGCGCGCTGGGAGCAGGAGCTCGCCGGCAACGCCAACCCGATCCAGCTGCTGAACCCGATCGCCGCGCCGCTGGCGGTGATGCGTACCTCGCTGATGGGCTCGCTGGTCCAGGCGCTGCGCAACAACCTGGCGCGCAAGTCGCCGCGCGTGCGCGTGTTCGAGATCGGCCGCGTGTTCCTGCGCGACGCGTCGGTGCAGGAAAGCGACACGACGATCTCCGGCATCGCGCAGCCGATGCGGCTGTCCGGGCTGGCTTGGGGGCCGGCGGACCAGCAGCAGTGGGCGCAGAAGGACCGCTCGGTCGACTTCTTCGACGTGAAGGGCGACCTGGAGGCGCTGTTCGCGCCGCGCGTGTTGAGCTTCGAAGCCGCCACGCATCCCGCGCTGCATCCGGGCCGCAGCGCCCGCGTGCTGCTGGACGGCGAGGCGATCGGCGTCGTCGGCGAGCTGCATCCGAAGTGGCGCCAAGGCTACGAACTGCCGAGCGCGCCGGTCCTGTTCGAGCTGTCGCTGGACGCGGTGCTGGCCCGCACGCTGCCGCAGGGTCAGGGCGTGCCCCGCCTGCAGGCGGTGCAACGCGATCTGGCGCTGATCGTCAATGAGCAAGTGACCTATGCCTCCCTCCTCGGGGCGATCGAAGCCAGCGGCGAAGCCCTGGTACGCTCTGCGCGTTTGTTCGACGTCTTCAAGCCGGCCCAACCGACGGCGGAACTGAAGGCGAACGAGCGCAGCCTGGCCGTGCGCCTGGAGCTGCTCGATGACGAGAACACGCTGACCGACGAACGCATCGAGCAGGCGGTGGCGAAGGTGGTGGCGCAGCTGGGCGAACGCCTCGGCGCGCGCCTGCGGGGCTGAGGGAGGGGAGGGACACCATGAGTGATGACGATCTGAAGGAGCAGGCGCGTGTGCTGCTCGGCAGCCTGGAGACGCCCACGCTGACCAAGGCCGAGCTGGCGGAACTGCTGTTCGACAAGCTCGGCCTGAACAAGCGCGAGTCCAAGGACATGGTCGAGGCCTTCTTCGACATCATTCATCAGAGCCTGTCCAGCGGCCGCGAAGTGAAGCTCTCGGGCTTCGGCAACTTCAACATCCGGCGCAAGGCGCCAAGACCGGGCCGCAATCCGCGCACCGGCGAAGCGATCCCGATCAAGGCCCGCAACGTCGTGACGTTTCATGCGAGTCACAAATTGAAAGAAGCCGTCCAAGGCAACACGCCTTCGGGTGGTGACTTCGAGTAGAGTCTGACCCTTCCCGCCGCTGCCGGAGCCGTTGATCCCCATGGACGTCCAGCTTCCCGCCATTCCTGCCAAACGCTACTTCACCATCGGTGAGGTGAGCGAACTGTGCGGCGTGAAGCCTTACGTGCTCCGCTATTGGGAACAGGAGTTCACGCAGCTCAAGCCGATGAAGCGGCGGGGCAACCGGCGCTATTACCAGCATCACGAGGTGCTGCTGATCCGCCGGATCCGCGATCTGCTCTACGACCAGGGCTTCACGATCAGCGGCGCACGCAATCAGTTGATCGACGTCAGCCACACCGGGGTCAGCGCCCAGGAGTTTCGCGCCGAGGCGTTGGCGGCTGCGCAGCTCGACGCCTACCGTGATCATCGCGAAGCGTCGCGCGCGTTGGCGGCGGACGTTGCGGACAGCGCGGCACACACGACCGTGTCGCTCGAGAAACTCACGCTGGAGCAGGTCAGGGATGAGTTGTTGGCGATTCGAGAGAGTTTGCTTGCATGAGCCTCTCGAATACGTATAGAATCTAAGGCTTAGTCGGGGCGTAGCGCAGCCTGGTAGCGCACTTGCATGGGGTGCAAGGGGTCGCGAGTTCGAATCCCGCCGCCCCGACCATTTATAAGAAGAATCAGGAAGCCCGGTATCGCAAGATGCCGGGCTTTTTGCTTTCCGGGCTCAGCCCCATCCACGGGCGTAGCGCGTTCACGCGCATCGCCAGCAGCGCGGCCAGCAGGCATCCCAGCGCGGTGATCGCGACGAGTGCGATGGCCTCCATCGCGAGCGGCCACTGCAGCGGCGCGAGCAGATGCCCCGCGACCACGGTGACTGTCTGGTGGACCAGATAGAAGGGGAAGACGGCGAGCGTCAGCCAACGCAGCAACGGCGAATCGCGATCGGCCAGCCACTGTCTCCCGAAGCCCAGCACCGCCACGATCGGCAGCCATTGCTTGCCGGCGTTCAGCGCGCGCAGCGCCATCAGCAGCCACTGCGGGAAGTCATCGCCGTGCGCGAGGCGCCACTCGTCGGTGAGCATCTGCGACATCCACTGCACCACGACGTAAGCGATCAGCGCGACCCAGCGAAGTCGGCGGGCTCCTTCCCAGGCGCCATGGCGATCGTCTCGGCTGCCGTAGAGCGCGAAGCCCAGGACGAACACCGTCAGGTACACCCCATGCTGGTACCAGTCGTGGACGAGGTCGTGCGTGCTGGGGAAGCGTTCCAGCAGATGCTGGCGCAGCAGCGCGAACACCAGCCAGGGCCCCCACAGCAAGCGGCCTCCGGCGACGACGTGTCGCCAGCCCGGATGCGCGACGAGGGCGCGCACGGTCCGAAGCCGCAACGCCAGGAGCACGACCACGGTGTAAGCCCACAGGTAGGGCAGGAACCAGAGGTGATTCCAGGTCGGCAGCTTCAGGCAGTCGTCGCCGCGGCAGAAGCCGTGATAGGCCTGGAAGTAGAGCGTCAGGAAGTCGCCATAGTTGCCGGCGTAGTGCAGCTTCTCGACGACCTCCAGGTAGGCCTGCGGCGGCACGATCACCGTCATCCCGAACAGCAGCGGCAGCAGCAACCGCTTGCTGCGCGTCGCGATCAGGCCGGAGCCGCCGTCGGCGCGTCCCGTCATCAGCGCGGTCGCCGCGCCGGAGATCAGGAACAGCAGCGACATCCGCCACGGGTTCAGCCACAGCATCCAGGACTCGAGCGCGGGGACGAGTCGCGGCGACTTCACGTGCCAGTCCCAGCTCACGTAGAACATGCCCGAGTGGTAGAGGATCAGCAGGCCGAAGGCGATGACGCGGAGCCAGTCGAGCTCCGTCAGCCGGGACGACGCTGCCACGCTGCGCGCGGCGGGAATGGAGGTGTTCATGAGTCGGAGCTTCGTCGCGCAGGGCGCTTTCACGGAGGGAATGTGACGAGCCGCCCCCGCCGGGTGACGACCCGCCCCGTCCCAGGGGCCGCTCGACGGGCTCATCGGCGCGCGGCGCCCCTACACTGCGCCGCCATGACCGAGGACAAGTGGCTGGCGATCTATCTGAAGCGACGGCGCTGGGTCGAGCGCGGGATCTGGAGCGCCTTGCTGCTTGGCTCGGCCATCGCGAACACGATCACCACGAATCTGGACATCCGCCGTGCCGGCCTGCCCTTCGAGTCCTGGGAACCGGCGGTCTGGGAGTTCTCCAGCGCCATCGTCTGGATGGCGCTGATCCCGTGGATCGTCCGCGCGGCTGACACCAGACCCTTGCGCTGGGGGCTGCTGCGCAGGCATCTGCCATGGCACGTCCTCTTCGCGCTGGGGACCAGCCTCGCGCATGTCTTGGGCATGGTGGCCCTGCGCAAGCTGGCGTACGCGACGCAGGGCGCGGTCTACGACTTCGGCAACTGGCCGCTCGAACTGTTCTACGAAGCATTGAAGGACGTCCGCAGTTACGCCTTCGTCCTGGTGATCGTCGGGGCGTACCGGCTGTTCGTGTGGCGCTGGCAGGGCGAGGCGAGTCTGCTGGCGGACACGCCGGAACAGCCCGCCGCGTCGACGCCGCCATCGACACCTTTGCCGTCGGCGGCGTCGGCCACGCCCGTGCCTGGATCCACTCCTGGAATCGTCGCGGCGACCCCGGTGGAGCGGCCCGCGCTCCCCGAGCGCCTGCTGGTGAAGAAGCTCGGCAAGGAGTTCCTGCTGCCGATGGACGAGATCGAATGGGTGCAGGCCTGTGGCAACTATGTGAACCTGCGTCGGCAGCAGCACGACTACCCGCTGCGCAGCAGCCTGGGCGCCTTCGAGCAACGCCTGGACCCGGCGGCATTCGTGCGCGTGCACCGCGGCTACCTGGTGCGACTGAGCCTGATCGAGGCCATCGAGCCGACCGAGGCCGGCGATGCCCACCTGCGCCTGCGTGACGGCAGCCGCGTGCCCTGCAGCCGCACCTATCTGGAGCGCTTGCGGCAGCGTCTTGTCTGACGGGGCGAACTCCTGCCCGCCGGGTTCACCGGAGGGCTCGCGCGCAGCTATGCTCTGACCCCAATGGACGCCCCTCTGGAACCCCACGACGTCGCCGACCCGTCCCCGCGCCTGCTGCGCGAGTCCGGCGAGGGCGGACGCATCCAGGCGCGGCTGGAGGGCGACTGGACGCTGCTGGCGCTGCGCGAGCGCGTCGAGGCGCTGCGCGGCGAACTCGGCGAGGTGCCGACCGCCAATGTGTCCTGGGACCTGAGCGCGGTGCGCCGGCTCGACCCGACCGGCGCGCTGCTGCTGTGGCAGGCCTGGGGTCGCCGCCAGCCGGAGGATCTGCGCTGGCCGCCCGCCCCGATGGCGGACATGTTCCAGGCGCTGTTCGCACGACTGGGCAGCAAGCAGGGCAAGCCGGCGAAGCCGCCGCGCGCGCAGAACGTGCGCCAGTTCGGGCAGGGCCTGCTCAACCTCGCGAGCCATCTGCTCGATGCGACCGCGTTGCTCGGCCAGGTCACGCGTGACCTCGGCACGCTGGCCCGCCACCCCAACCTGATCGCGTGGAAGGACATCTCCGCCCACATCTACCGCAGCGGCGCTCAGGCGCTGGGCATCACGGCGCTGGTGGGGGTGCTGGTCGGCATCACGCTGTCCTACCTGACCGCCAAGCAGCTGCAGAGCTATGGCGCCGACATCTACGTCATCAACATCCTCGGGATCAGCGTCTGGCGCGAACTGGGGCCGCTGCTCGCGGCGATCCTGGTGGCGGGACGCAGCGGCTCGGCGATGACGGCGCAGCTCGGTGTGATGCGGGTGACGCAAGAGCTGGATGCGCTGTCGGTGATGGGCATCTCGCACACGATCCGGCTGGTGGTGCCCAAGATGGTGGCCCTGGCACTCTCGTTGCCCTTGGTCATGACCTGGACCAGCAGCATGGTGCTCCTGGGCGGCATGCTGGCCGCGCGCGCCACGCTGGGCCTGGACTACATCCAGTTCCTGCAAGGCCTGCCGGCCGCGGTGCCGGTGGCCAACCTGTGGCTGGGACTGGCCAAATCGGCGGTGTTCGGCGTCATGATCGCCTTCGTGGCCTGCCATTTCGGGCTGCGGATCAAGCCGAACAGCGAAAGCCTCGGGACCGGCACCACCGATTCGGTGGTGAGCGCGATCACCGTGGTCATCATCGTGGACGCGATCTTCGCGGTGATGTTCTCCGACGTGGGGTTGAAAGCATGAGCGGATGTATCGAACCGACCTCGGCCGAAGCCGTCGAGGAACTCAACGTCCAGCCGGGCGATCCGGTGATCGAGGTGCGTCACGTCGGCACGGTGCTCGGCGGGGTGCGCATCCACAAGGACCTGAGCCTGGAGGTCACCGCCGGCGAGGTGCTGGCCATCATCGGCGGCTCGGGCAGCGGCAAGACGACCTTGCTGCGGCTCATGCTAGGCCTGGAGCGGCCCAGCGAGGGCGATGTGCTGGTCTTCGGCCACAAGCTCGGCAAGTGCGAGGCGACCGACCTGGCGCAGGTGCGGCACCGCTGGGGCGTGCTGTTCCAGCAGGGCGCGCTGTTCTCGGCGCTGTCCGTGTTCGACAACGTCGCACTGCCGCTGCGCGAGCTCAAGAGCCTGCCCAAGGACCTGATCGCCGAGCTGGTCATGACCAAGCTCCAACAGGTCGGGCTCAAGCCCGAGGACGGCATCAAGATGCCGGCGGAACTCTCGGGCGGCATGATCAAGCGGGTGTCGCTGGCGCGCTCGCTGATCATGGATCCGCAGCTGCTGTTCCTCGATGAGCCGACGGCTGGGCTGGACCCGGCAAGCTCGAAGAACTTCGTGCAACTGATCGAGAGTCTCCGGCGCGAAATGGCGCTGACGGTCGTGATGGTCACGCATGACGTCGACACGCTGTTCGCGATCGCCGATCGGGTGGCGGTGCTCGCGGACCAGCACCTGATCGCACACGGGCCGCTCGAGCTGGTGGTGAAGCAGAAGCATCCGTTCATCCGCAACTTCTTCCTCGGCCATGCGGACCGCTGCGCCGCAGACAACCTGCGCAGCTACCGCGACGCGCTGCAGCACCGCGACGAGATGCCCGCCTGAACGCGGCGAACGGCCGGCGGACTTCTCCCACCACAACGAACAACGATCAATCACAAGGACTCGGGCGAGCACATGGAAAACAAGGCACATGCATTGGCCACGGGCCTCTTCGTGCTGCTGCTCGGGGCGGCGCTGGTGGCGGTCATCCTGTGGTTCCGCGACGATCGCGGGGACACGCAGACTTTCACCGTGGTGACCGCTTCGGGTGTACCGGGGCTCAATGTGAAGGCGCCGGTGAAGCTGCGCGGCGTACAGGTCGGCAAGGTCGACACCATCCGTTTCGATCCGGCGCAGCCGCGGCAGATCCTCGTCGACATCGAGGTCGATTCGGACGCGCCGATCGCGCCGGGGACGCAGGCCAAGCTGGGCTACCAGGGCATCACCGGGCTGTCGTTCATCGACCTGTACGACGGGCCGGATCCGACGGATCCGAAGCAGAGCGTGCTGCAGACGCGACGCATCGCGCTCGCCCCCGGTTTCCTCGACCAGTTGCAGGACGCGGGGCCGAAGCTCGCGGCCGGTGCGCTCGCGACGATGGACCGCATCCAGAAGGTGCTCAGCGACAGCAACCAGCAGCAGCTGAGCCAGACCCTGGCGCAGTTGAACGAGGCCTCCGCGGGGCTAAATGAGCTGGTCAAGGAACTGCGGCCAACGGCGCAGGCGTTGCCGGGGCTGGTGAAGAACACCGACGGACTCATGGTCGCGGGTCGGAACACGCTGGGCAACGTCGACACGCTGGCGAAGCAGGGCGGCGAACTCGTCGATGAATACAAGGGCAAGGCGGCCGCGATCGATCAACTGGGCGACGCGGCGGTGCAGTTGCAGCGCACGCTGCGCCGGGTGGAGCTGTCATTGGTGGGCTCGGCGGACAAGCCGCGTCAACGCGCGGTGCTGGACGATCTGTCGGCGGCGGCGCGCGCCCTGGAGCGCGCGGCGCAGAACATCGGCGATCAGCCGCAGAGCCTGATCCTCGGGCCGACGCCCGGTGCGCCCGGACCCGGTGAGACGGGATTCGAGGCGGGAGCGAAGAAATGAACGACCACATCGAACTTCCGTGGACCGGTAGCCTGCGCCGCGCGCTGCTGCTCGGCGGCCTGGCGCTCGCCGCGACGCTGAGCGCCTGCGGCAGCCGGCCGCCGGCGCCGACGCAGATGGACCTCGGTCCCGCGCCCGCGTGGCCGCAGCAGACCACGCTGGCCAAGCGCGTTGAACTCCAGGCGGTCACCGCGCCAGAGACGCTGCAAGGCACCGGCATCGCCTACCGGCTCGTCGACTCCGATCCGTATGCGCGGCGCGTTTACCGCGACTCGCGCTGGGCGGCGCCGCTCCCGGTGCTCGTGGGCTCGCGGCTGCGCCAGCAGATCGCACGTGCGCCCGTCGCCGCAGGCGCCGATCCGCAAGTGGCCATCAGCGTGACCTTGGAGCTTGAAGAGAGCCTCCAGAACTTTTCCAGCGCCTCGCGCAGCGACGTGCAGGTGCGGGTGATAGCCACCGCCGAGGACGGCACGCAGCGCGCGTTCGATCGGTCGGAACCCGCCGGCGCGAGCGCCGAAGGCGCCGTCAAGGCGACCGCGGCTGCGGTCGATGCGCTCGGACCGGAGATCGCGGCCTGGGCGGCGACCTTGTCTCCCCGCGTGCCTCAGGCGCGGGGGCGGCGCTGATCGGCAGGCTGCCCACCTTCACCCGGCTGTGCGTTGGCCGCCTGTGCTTGGGGCCCCGGAGGCGAGCTCCGAAACCCCAAGCACAGCCGTCCCCAACCACTGCCGTACTTCCTCGGTTTTGCTACCGAGGACTTTGGGGAGCGACAAGCGGAGAGGCGGGGCTGAGTCTTCAGTGAGAGGCGGCGATCCCGCCACCCATGCGCTGCTGGCGCTGGCGCAGGAAGGCCTCGGCCATGCTCGAGGCCGGCTGCAGGCGCTGGCCGATGTAGAGCTCCTGCCGCCGTTCGGTGATCTGGGCGCGCAGGCGATTGGCCATGATCCCGAGCGGATCCAGGCCGCGCTTCTCGGCGCGCTCGATCGACTCGCCAAGTTCATGCATCGTGTGGCTCTTCAGCAGCGCCAGGTGGGCCTGGACGACGCGCAGCCGCCCTTGCACCGAGCGTTCCGCGCTGCGCAGCCATTCCATGACCGCGTCCGCATCGCCGCCGCGAACCTTCACCAGGCTCTCTCCGGCAGCCAGCAGCAGCGCTTCGAGACGATCCCGATCGCAGGCCTCATAGGCCTCGTTGACCTCGGCCATCTTGCGTTCGCGATGCACGCGCTCGGCGTCGTCCGGCGCAAGGTCCGGATGCAGCCGCTTCGCGGCGCGGCGGTAGAGGGTCTTCAGCGGCGGCGGGCCGACCTGCACCAGGCCGCCTTCCGGCTCGGCGGGCAGCGGGGCGCCGGCCGGCAGCACCGGCAGTTGTGGCATGGCCGTGGCTCGGGGCGAATCAAGGGCGCGGACATCCAGTCCGTTGCGGGCCAACGCGTCGTGCAGGTAGCGCATCGCGCAGTAGAGCTGCGATTCGAGCGCGTCCAGCTCCATGTACAACGGACCCAGCGCGGCGACGTAACGGTCGACGAAGCGCTGCATGCGCTGGCGGCATTCCGCGTACTCGGATTCCTGCGAGGCCAGGTAGCGCTGAAGCTCGGCCAACTGCTCGCGGCGGCGTTCGAATTCGCGCGGCGTGATGGCCTGGCTGAGCATGTTGAGCGGAGTCCCTGGACGTTCTGGTATCGACAGCCGATTCTGCCGTGAGCGCATGACCCTTCAAAGCGCAAACAGCCCCTCGCGGGGCTGTTTTTCTCAGCGTTTTCACCGAGGCTCGGGCGAGCCTCGCCCAGTCGGCCTGACCGTCAGGGCGCGGAGGCCGCGCTGGCGGCTTCCGTCGGCCCGCTGGCCACCGCGTCCGGCACGCCCGCAGGCGCTGAGGCATCGGGAGCCGGCGCGGTCAAGGCCGGCGGCGTGTGCGCCCCCGCCGCGGGGCCGCTGATCCCGGCCGTGGGCAGCAGCGGCACGATCAGCAGCGCGACGATGTTGATGATCTTGATCAGCGGGTTGACCGCGGGCCCTGCCGTGTCCTTGTAGGGATCGCCGACGGTGTCGCCGGTGACGGCGGCCTTGTGGGCCTCGGAGCCCTTGCCGCCGTGGTGGCCGTCCTCGATGTACTTCTTGGCGTTGTCCCAGGCGCCGCCGCCCGTGCACATCGAGATGGCGACGAACAACCCGGTGACGATGGTGCCCATCAGCAGCCCGCCCAGCGCGGCCGGTCCGAGCACCAGTCCGACCACGACCGGCACGACCACCGGCAGCAGCGACGGCACGATCATCTCCTTGATCGCCGCGGCGGTGAGCATGTCGACGGCGCGTCCATATTCGGGCTTGCCGGTGCCTTCCATGATCCCCTTGATCTCGCGGAACTGGCGGCGCACCTCCTCGACGACCGAGCCCGCCGCGCGACCCACCGCCTCCATGGCCATCGCGCCGAAGAGGTAGGGGATCAGCCCGCCGATGAACAGGCCGACGATGACCATGTGGTTGCTCAGGTCGAAGCTGACCGAGAGTCCGCGCTGCTCGAGCGCATGCGTGTAGTCCGCGAAGAGCACCAGCGCCGCCAGGCCCGCGGAGCCGATCGCATAGCCCTTGGTCACGGCCTTGGTCGTGTTGCCCACGGCGTCCAGCGGATCGGTGATGTCGCGCACGCTCGCGGGCAGGTCGGCCATTTCGGCGATGCCGCCGGCGTTGTCGGTGATCGGGCCGTAGGCGTCGAGCGCCACGACGATGCCCGCCATGCTGAGCATCGCCGTCGCCGCGATCGCGATGCCGTAGAGCCCGGCCAGCTTGAAGGCCACCAGGATCGCGATGCAGACGAACAGCACCGGCCAGGCCGTCGAGCGCATCGACACGCCCAGCCCCGCGATGATGTTGGTGCCGTGACCGGTGGTCGACGCCTGCGCGACGTGCTGCACCGGCTTGTAGTTGGTGCCGGTGTAGTACTCGGTGATCCACACCATCGCCGCGGTCAGCAGCAGGCCGACCAGGCAAGAGAGGAAGAGGGCGTTCGCGCCGATGGTCTGTCCGCCGGGCAGCGTCAGGTCTTGCGGGAACAGCGCGCGGGTGATGAACCAGAACGCGATCGCCGACAGCACGCCCGCGACGATCAGGCCCTTGTAGAGCGCCGGCATCACGTTCTTCATGCCGGGGCTGGCCTTGACGAAGCTGCAGCCGATGATGGACGCGATGATCGACGCCCCGCCCAGCACCAGCGGATACACGATCGCCGCGATGGACATGCCGCCGAAGGTCAGCGCGGCCAGCGCCATCGTCGCGATCAACGTGACCGCGTAGGTTTCGAAGAGGTCGGCCGCCATGCCGGCGCAGTCGCCGACGTTGTCGCCGACGTTGTCCGCGATCACCGCCGGATTGCGCGGATCGTCCTCGGGGATGCCGGCCTCGACCTTGCCGACGAGGTCGGCGCCGACGTCGGCCCCCTTGGTGAAGATGCCGCCACCCAGCCGCGCGAAGATCGAGATCAGCGAGGAGCCGAAGGCCAGGCCCAGCAGCGGCTTCAGCGTCTGGCTGTCCGCGCGGGTGCCGCTGTCGCTGACCCACATGAAGAACAGGCCCACGCCGAGCAGGCCCAAGCCGACGACCAGCATGCCGGTGATGGCGCCGCCCTTGAATGCGACGTTGAGCGCCGGCGCCATGCCCTTGGTCGCCGCCTGCGCGGTGCGCACGTTGGCGCGCACCGAGACGTTCATGCCGATGAAGCCGCAGGCGCCGGACAGCAGCGCGCCGATGAAGAAGCCGATGGCCGTCTTCCAGTCGAGCGCGACGCCGATCAGGATGCCGAGCACGACGCCGACGATCGCGATGGTGCGGTACTGCCGCGCCAGGTAGGCCGCGGCACCTTGCTGGATCGCGCCGGCGATCTCCTGCATGCGGGGGTTGCCGGGATCCTGGCTCAGGATCCAGCTGCGTTGGATAAAGCCGTAAAGCACCGCCGCCAGCCCGCAGGCCAGCGCGAAGTACAGCGCCAAACTCGTCGACATAGGGTTGTCTCCTCTCGCTGATTCTTGATCCGTGAAGACGGTTCCATCCAGCGGGCGCCGGGCCTGCGCGCACGCAACAGCAACAGTCCGTCGATCGATGCTAAGGCCGTGAATAGTGCATGGCATGAGCGTTTACCAGCGGATTCACGGGCTTTGCAAGACGGGTGTCAGGCTTTGCAGGGGCGCGCGACAAGACAGGGGCAACAACTGGCCCCGGGCATGTCATGTGCCTCGTCACGTCACCTTTACACGCAGCCGGTGCGCTGCGCCCGAAGCCGGCGGAGCCGGTGCCCCTCTCCGCTCAATCTCCTCCTCGCCGCTCGGAATTCGCTCCGAGGGGCACCGGCTCCGCCGGCTTCTCCGGACCGAGGACCGCCCCGTCAACGCTTGCGACGTTCCTTGCGGGGATCGACCGGACCCGCAGCGCTGGGGCCGATGTAGCGGCCGCGCGGACGGATCACCGAATCGATGGCGAGCTGCTCCATGCTGTGCGCCAGGAGACCGACGCTGCGCGCGATCGCGAAGATCGCGAACCCGGCGTCCGGCGGCAGCTTGTAACGCGCGACGAGCGCGGCGAGCGCCACGTCCATCGACGGCGGCAGACCGGTCAGCGCCACGACACGTTCGATCAGGCGCGCGATCGCCGCGGGCGGCTTGAAGTCCGCCATCAGTGATGCGGCGCGCGGATCGCCGTCCGGATAGATGTGATGGCCGAAGCCGGGCAGCGGCATCGCGGAAGCCAGATAGCGGTCGACGACGGCATCGGCCCCGTCGCGCTCGACCTCGTCGAACAGCGTGCGCACGCGTCCCGAGGCGTCGCCGTGTAGCGGGCCGGAGAAGGTGGTGAGTCCCGCGAGCAGGCACGCCGGCAGCGAAGCGCCGGTGGACGCGGTGATGCGTGCGGAGAAGGCCGAGCTGGTGATCTCATGGTCCGCCGCAAGGACCAACGTCTTGCGCAGCAGCGCGGCCACTGCCCGCGGCTGGCCCCAGCCGCGGGCGAGGCGCTCGTGCAGCGGCAGCGCCTCCTCATCCGAGGCGCCGAAGGCGACGGCCAGTCGACCGACCAGCGCCGACGCTTCCTCGATCAGCACGCGCGGCACGCGGCCGCGCGTCGAATGTCCGGTGGCGGTGAGCGCCGCCAATTCGGCGAATGCGCGGGAGCGCCCATTCGGCAGCGCGGCGACGACATCGAGCGCGGCGCGCGAGGGCGAGCGCGATGCGACCGCGGGGCGCGGGAACGCCGGCGGCGTCTCGACGTTCCACAGCAGCCTCGCCGCATCCTCCAGCGTTGCGGTCGCGGCCAGTTCGACGACGTCGACGCCGCGGTAGAACGGCCGTCCGCCCGAGAAGGTCGAGACCGCCGTCGGGATACTGGGCTCGGCGCCGAACAGCGTCGTCGCGGCGAGCGTCTCGCGCGTGCGCCCCGTCTCCTTGCGGCGTACCAGCGCCTTCACGTCTTCCGTGCGGTACAGGCTTCGCCGCGAGTCCTGCGGGTCGGGCTCGACACCGATGCGTCCGCGGCTCACATAGGCATAGATCGTCTGCGCGCGGACGCCGAGCGCGTCGCGTGCTTCATCCAGGGTCATCCAGGCGGCCATCGGGGCATGGTCTCGTGTCGTTGATGTCGTCAATGTATTCATCAACATAAGTCCTGTCCAGGTTCCGACGTTCGCCGGTCATTGGGACGATTCAGTCGAATCAATGGGAGTATCCGTGCCTCAGATTGATATTGATCATCAATATTGACCGGTTGTTTTCGCGCTGCCAGCATGAGTCCACGCGACATCGACGGAGACCGCCCCGAAGCCTCCGCGATGCCGGCCCTCATGCCCCTTCCATGGAGACAACCGCATGAACCGCATCCCTCGCTTCCAGCCGGCCCGACGCCGGGCCTCGCTCGCCCTCGCGGCCGCCGCCGCCTTCGCCTTCTTCGCGTCCTCGGCCTCCTTCGGCGCGCTCGCGCAGGGCGAGACGTTCCCCTCCCGCGCCATCACCCTCGTGGTCGGCTCCAGCCCTGGCAGCACCACCGACGGCCTGGCGCGCGCCCTCGGCGCGGAGATCACCGCCGCGACCAAGGTGCCGGTGATCGTCGAGAACAAGGCCGGCGCCAGCGGTGGCATCGCCGCGCAGGCGGTGGCGCGCTCGGCGGCCGACGGCTACACGCTGTTCATCACGACCAACACCACGCAGGCCGCCAACCCGCACCTGTTCCGCAAGCTCGCCTACGACCCGGTGAAGGACTTCGCGCCGGTCGGTGCGCTGGTCAAGGGCTACCTGCTGCTGGTGACGAATCCGCGCATCCCCGCACGCAACGTCACCGAGCTCAGCGCGATCGCGAAGAAGCAGCAGCTCACCTTCGGCGCCGGCAGTTCGTCGGCGCGCGTGGCGGCGGAGCTGTTCCAGCAGATGACGCAGACGCAGCTGACCTATGTGCCGTACAAGGCCAATCCGCAGGCGATGGTCGATCTGGTCGGCGGTCAGGTCGATCTGATGATCGTCGACCTGACCACGAGCCTTCCTCAGGTGAAGGCCGGCAAGCTCAAGGCGCTGGGCGTGAGCAGCCCAAAGCGCTCACCGCTGGTGCCGGACCTGCCGACCATCGCCGAGGCCGGCCTGCCCGGCTACGAGATCAGCTACTGGAACGCCGTCTACGCGCCCGCGGGAACACCGACGCCCGTCGTCGAGCGCATCAACGCGCTGATGCAGAAGGCCATGACCGCGGAGCCGGTGAAGCGCTTCGTCGAGCAGAACGGCATGGAGCCGTTCACGTCGACGCCGGCGGAACTCGCCAGCTTCCAGGCCGCTGAATACAAGCGTTGGGGCGCTGTCATCAGGACCGCCGGCATCCAGCCTGAGTGAGCCGGGACGCCGGTGCCTGCATCCTTTCCGACCCTCCTGAAGTAGAGAACGCCATGAAGCCGAACATCCTGCAACTCAATCCCATCCTCGTGCCCGCGATCAATGCGCAGCTGGACGCGCTGTACACGATGCACCGGCTGTTCGAGCAGGCCGATCCGGACGCGTACATCGCCACGCACGGCGCTGCCATGCGCGGCGTGATCACCGGCGGGCACACGGGCATCTCGCGATCGATGATGGAGCGGCTGCCTGCGCTCGAGGTGGTCGCCGTGAACGGCGTCGGCACGGACGCCGTGGACATCGAGTACGCCCGCTCGCGCAGCTTGCCGGTGACCGGCACCTTCGGTGCGCTGACCGAGGACGTGGCAGACATGGCGCTCGCGCTGCTGCTGGCGACCGCCCGCAACGTCGCGTCGGTCGACCGCTTCGTGCGCGGCGGCCTGTGGCCCAAGTTCCCGCAGCCGAACGCGATCCCGTTGGCGCGTCGCGTGAGCGGGATGCGCGTGGGCATCGTGGGTCTCGGCCGGGTCGGCCGCGCGGTGGCGGAGCGCGTCGGCGCCTTCGGTTGCCCGGTGCGCTACACCGACCTGAAGGAGATCGCCGACGCGCCGTGGGCCTTCGAGGCGGACCTCGTGCAACTCGCCCGCGACAGCGATGCGCTGATCGTCTGCGCCGCGGCCGACAAGGCGCGCGATCTGATCGACGCGACGGTGCTCGACGCGATCGGTCCGCGCGGATTCCTGATCAACGTCGCGCGTGGCCGCCTGGTGAAGGAGTCCGATCTCGTGAAGGCGCTGCAGGAGAAGCGCATCGCGGGCGCGGGGCTTGACGTCTTCGCCGACGAGCCCAACGTGCCGCCGGCCTTGCTGGACCTGGACCACGTCGTGCTGCAGGCGCATCGCGCCAGCGCGACCGAGGAGACGCGCGCCGCGATGGGCCGCATGGTGCTGGAGAGCCTGGCGCAGGCGCTGGCCGGCGAACGGCCGGCGCACAGCCTGACGACCTGAGCTTGGCCGCGGGATGGCGAGGGATGACGAATCCCCGCGATGGAGGAGGGCGTCAGGGCCGGTTCAGGCGACCCTCTAGAATTGCTGCTTTTCCGGAACCCTCCGGATTCCCCCGCTTTCACCGCTGTCCACCACCATGAGCCTGCACAAAGTCACCCCTGGCGCGAAGGCGCCCGAGCAGTTCAACGTCGTCATCGAGATCCCGATGAACGCCGACCCGATCAAGTACGAGGTCGACAAGGAAAGCGGCGCGCTGTTCGTCGACCGCTTCATGACGACGGCGATGCATTACCCGTGCAACTACGGCTACGTTCCCCAGACGCTGGCTGACGACGGCGATCCGGTCGACGTGCTGGTGATCACGCCCTTCCCGCTGACCCCGGGCGTGGTGGTGACCTGCCGCGCCATCGGCGTGCTGCAGATGGACGACGAAGCCGGCGGCGACGCCAAGCTGCTGGCCGTGCCGACCACCAAGATCCTGCCGATCTACGAGCACTGGACCAAGCCCGAGGACATCAACCAGATGCGCCTCAAGGCGATCCAGCACTTCTTCGAGCACTACAAGGACCTCGAAGCCGGCAAGTGGGTGAAGGTCAAGGGCTGGGAAGGCCCGGAAGCCGCCAAGAAGGAAATCACCGACGGCATGGCCAATTACGCGAAGGCCCAGCAGGCCTGATCGCTGGACTGGAACGCCGGGCCTACAAGGCTCGCTGCAGTACGACAAGCGCCCCATGTGGGCGCTTTTTCATTTCTGACCGCAAGAATGTCCGCGTGGCAAACACGATGCCATGACGGTGCGTTACAACTGAGATGTCCCCGCTTTGGGGATTAACGTTGTGTGCTGGTGCGTGCGGCACCAAAATGGGCGACCTCACCACGGAAGTATCGTCACGTGAAAGTCGCCTACCTGCTCAATCACTATCCCAAGGTCAGCCACACCTTCATCCGCCGGGAGATCCTGGCGCTGGAGCAGCAGGGCGTCGACGTGATGCGGCTGGCCGTCCGCGGCTGGGACGATGCCGCCCCCGATCCCACCGACCAGGACGAGAAGTCGCGCACCCACTACCTCCTGCGCGGCGGTGTCGGTCCGCTGCTGAAGGCGATGGCGCGCCAGGCGCTGACCTCGCCGGCGAAGTTCCTGTCCGCATTGGCGTTGACCTTCAAGCTGGGACGTCGCGCCGACCGGCCGCTGCCGGTGCACTTCATCTATCTGGCGGAAGCCTGCCTGGCCGTGCCGTTGCTGCGCGCCGAAGGCGTGAACCATGTGCACGCGCACTTCGGGACGAATGCGACCGAGGTCGCCGCGCTGATCGAGGCGCTGGGCGGTCCCGGCTACAGCTTCACCTGCCACGGCTCCGAGGAGTTCGACCGCCCCGAGATGCTGCATCTGGGCGAGAAGATCCGCCGCTCGCGGTTCGTCGTGGCGATCTCGTCGTTCTGCCGCAGCCAGATCTACCGGTGGGTGGATCACTCGCACTGGTCCAAGGTGCCGATCGTGCCTTGCGGTGTCGAGCCGGCGTTCCATGCCACGCCGGCCGCGCCGGCGAGCGGCCGCCGCCTGCTGGCCGTCGGTCGGCTGTGCGAGCAGAAGGGTCACCTGTTGATGCTGGAAGCAGCCGCGCTGGTGGCCGCGAAGGGCATCGATTTCGAACTGGTGCTGGCCGGCGACGGCGAACTGCGTGAGCCGGTCGAGGCGCGCATCGACGCGCTGCGCCTGCGCGACCGCGTGCGCATCACGGGCTGGATCAGCAGCGACCAGGTGCGCGAGGAGATGCTGGCGTCGAGGGCGCTCGTCGTGTCGAGCTTCGCGGAAGGCCTGCCGGTGGTGGTGATGGAGTCGATGGCCTTGAGCCGTCCGGTGATCAGCACCGCGATCGCGGCGATCCCCGAACTGGTCCGGCCGGAGAACGGCTGGCTGGTGCCGGCCGGCGATCCGCAGCCGCTGGCGCAGGCCATGATCGATTGCCTGCAGCTCGACGATGCCGAACTCCAGCGCATGGGCGAAGCGGCGCGCGTGCGCGTGCTCGCGCGGCATGACGTCGACGATGCCGCGACCAAGCTGGCCAAGCTCTTCCGCGAACATGCGGGCGAAGCCGTGCGCACGCAGCCGCGCCTGGTGACATCGACGACGACGAGCTGAACGCGGCCAGTCGCGTCCGTCCCTGTCAGGCGGCGTCGCCCGGCGCCGCGGCCTTGAACGGCTGATGCCGTTCGAGTTCGTCGATGTACTCGTCCATCGCCTCACCCTCGCGGGCCAGGAAGTCCGCGACCGCCTCGCGGAACTGCGGATGCGCCAGCCAGTGCGCCGAGTACGTCGCCACCGGCATCAGGCCGCGGGCCATCTTGTGTTCCCCTTGCGCGCCGCCTTCGAAGCGGCGCCATCCGTTCTCCAGGCACCAGGCCAGCGGCTGGTAGTAGCACGCGTCGAAGTGCAGGTTGGGGATGTAGCGCGTCGAGCCCCAGTAGCGTCCGTACGCCGCGCGCTGCGACTCGTCGATCGCCACCAGCGACGCGGCCACGCGCTCGCCCTGGGCATCCCGCGCGATGAACATCAGCCAGTGCTCAGGCATGTCCGTCGCCATCCGTGCGAAGAAGTCGCGCGTCAGGTAAGGCTTGTTGCGATGCGCGAGGTAGGTCAGCGTGTAGCACTCGTAGAAGAAATCCCAGTCCTCCACCGTGATCGCGGCACCGCGCAGCGCCTCGAAACGGACGCCGGCCTCGACGACCTTGCGCTGCTCCTGCTGGATCTTCTTGCGCTTCTCGCGTTGCAGCGTCGCGAGGTACTCCGCGAACGGACGCGGCACGCCGTCACCGGTCCAGTGGAACTGCACCTGTTGCCGCGCGAGCCAATCGTCGCCCGTCAATGCCCGTTGGTCTTGCTCGTCGCCGAACAGGACGTGCACCGACGAGAGCTCCGAGCGCGCCGTCAGAGCCTTCAGCGCCTTCACGAGCCATTCGCGCGCGGCGTCGTCCTTCGCCAGCAGCCGACTGCCCGGCACCGGCGTGAACGGCACGGCGACCAGCAGCTTGGGGTAGTACGCGAGCCCGTGCCGCTCGTAGGCATCGGCCCAGGCCCAGTCGAACACATATTCACCGTACGAGTGGCCCTTCAGATAGGCCGGGCAGGCGGCGATCAGTTCGTCGCCGTCCCACACGCTGAGGAACTGTGCCTGCCATCCCTTCTTCGGCACCGCGGAGCCGGACGCGTGCATCGCGCTCAGGTACTCGAGCTTCATGAACGGCGACGGCAGCGGCGATGCGGCGAGCAGGGCGTTCCATTGATCGCGGGGCAGTGCGGCGGGATCGTCGTCGACGCGGATCAGCGGCTGGGCGACGTCGTGTTCCGGCACGTCGGCGGAGGGAGGAGGCGAGGGCGGGGCAGTCATGCGCGGCAAATCTTAGGCGCAAGGTCAAACCCTTCGCTTTGATGGCAGGATGCTTCCCATGCAAGCGACGACGACTTCCACCCCGACTGGCGCAACGACGTTCCCTTCCGCCGCGCTGTCCTTCGACAACCTCTACACCCACGACTTCGCCCGCATCGCCGTCGGCATCCCGTTGTGCCGCGTGGCCGATCCGGGCTTCAACGGCGAGCAGACCGCGCAGCTGCTGCGCGAGGCCGCCGCGGACGGTGCCGCGGTCGCGGCGTTCCCCGAGCTCGGTCTGGCCGCGTACACCAGCGACGATCTCTTCCATCAGCGTCCGCTGCTCGACGGCTGCGAGGCGGCGCTGGCGCATCTGCTGACCGTGTCCCGCGACCTGCCCACCGTCGCGATCGTCGGCCTGCCGCTGCGCATCGAGCATCGACTGTTCAACTGCGCCGTCGTGTTCCAGCGCGGCCGGCTGCTGGCCGTGCTGCCCAAGACCTACCTGCCCAACTACGGCGAGTTCTACGAGGCGCGCCAGTTCAACGCCGCCGACGAGGCGATCTCCGAGGAGATCACCTTGCTCGGCCAACGCGTGGCCTTCGGGACGCGGCTGGTCGTTGCGGCGACCGACCAGCCGCTGCTGCGTCTGCATGTCGAGATCTGCGAGGACGTCTGGACGCCGATCCCGCCGTCGTCCTACGCCGCGCTGGCCGGCGCGACCGTGCTCGTGAACCTGTCGGCCTCCAACATCACGGTCGGCAAATCAAGCTATCGCCATCAGCTTGTCGGCCAGCAGTCGGCGCGCTGCCTGGCGGCCTACGTCTACACCTCGGCGGGCGCCGGTGAATCCAGCACCGATCTCGCCTGGGACGGCCAGGCACTGGTCTATGAAAACGGCAGTTTCCTTGCCGAGAGCGAGCGCTTCCAGCGTCGCTCACAGTTCGTGTCGGCCGATGTGGACCTCGAGCGGCTGTCGCGCGAGCGGATGCGGCAGACGAGCTTCGGTGATTCGGTGCGGCAGCATGCACCGTTGTTGAAGGCCTTCCGCACGGTCGAGTTCGAGCTGGGACTGGACCGCGCCCAGGCGCTGCCGCTGCGACGCCGCCTCGAGCGCTTCCCCTACGTGCCGTCCGACCGCCAACGTCGCGACGAGCGCTGCAACGAGGTCTTCCAGATCCAGGTCCAGGCGCTCGTGCAGCGATTGGTGTCCAGTGGCATCCACAAGCTGGTGATCGGCATCTCGGGCGGGCTGGACTCGACGCACGCGTTGCTGGTCGCCGCGCGAGCGATGGACCAGATGGGTTGGCCGCGGACGAACATCCTCGGCATCACGATGCCGGGCTTCGCCACGGGCACACGCACGCGTGACCAGGCGCTGCGCCTGATGCGGGAAATCGGCTGCGAGGCGCGCGAGATCGACATCCGTCCGAGCTGCGAGCAGATGCTCAAGGACCTTGGGCATCCGTATGCCGCCGGCGAGCCGGTCTACGACGTGACCTTCGAGAACGTCCAGGCCGGCGAGCGCACCAGCCACCTGTTCCGCCTGGCCAATCACACCGGGGCGCTGGTGCTCGGCACCGGCGATCTGAGCGAGCTCGCGTTGGGCTGGTGCACCTACGGCGTCGGCGACCACATGTCGCACTACAACGTGAACGCTTCTGTGCCGAAGACGCTGATCCAGTACCTGGTGCGCTGGGTCGCGGAGACGGCGCAGCTCGGCCACGCGGGGCAGGAAGTGCTGCTCGACATCCTGAACACGGAGATCAGTCCCGAACTCGTGCCGCAGGATGCGCGCGTGGACGGCTCTGGCCTCCAGAGCACCGAAGACAAGATCGGCCGTTACGAGCTGCAGGACTTCAACCTGTTCTACACGATCCGCCATGGCTATTCACCGGCCAAGATC
This sequence comes from Roseateles sp. GW821-FHT09H11, assembly GCF_059415845.1. Classification (NCBI taxonomy): domain Bacteria; kingdom Pseudomonadati; phylum Pseudomonadota; class Betaproteobacteria; order Burkholderiales; family Sphaerotilaceae; genus Roseateles; species Roseateles sp. GW821-FHT09H11. The sequence continues at coordinate 513,639 of NZ_JBWKOA010000003.1, forward strand.
GCGTTCCTGGCGCGCCACGCCTGGGGCGACAAGGCGCGCGGCGAGTGGCCCGACGGCGAGCACGTCCAGCGCAACGAGTACCCGCTCGCCGAAATCAAGCGCGTGCTGCGGATCTTCGTGAGCCGCTTCTTCCGCGGCAGCCAGTTCAAGCGCAGCTGCGTGCCCAATGGGCCGAAGGTGGGCAGTGGCGGGTCGCTCTCGCCGCGCGGCGACTGGCGTGCGCCGAGCGATTCGGAGCCCGCCGTGTGGCTCGCCGAACTCGACCGCATTCCGGACTGACGTCGTTGCGATCCGTGCTTAAATCACAGCCAGTCCTGCCCGCCAATCCCCCTTTCGGAGCCCCGTGATGAAACAGATCACCGCCATCATCAAACCGTTCAAGCTCGACGAAGTGCGCGAAGCGCTGGCCGAGGTCGGCGCGTCCGGCCTGACGGTCACGGAAGTGAAGGGTTTCGGCCGCCAGAAGGGCCACACCGAGTTGTACCGTGGCGCCGAGTACGTGGTCGACTTCCTGCCAAAGGTCAAGGTCGAGGTCGTCGTGAAGGACGACGAGGTCGAGCGCTCCATCGACGCCATCCTGAAGGCCGCCAAGACCGGCAAGATCGGCGACGGCAAGATCTTCGTCACCGCCGTGGAGCAGGTCATCCGCATCCGCACCGGCGAACAGGACGAAGCGGCGGTCTGACCGCGCGACCCCGACGGGGTCACCAGAAACAGGAAGGGCGGGCGCCGGGTTGGCGTCCGCCCTTTGTCATTCAGGCAACCAGGGAGACCTCAGGCCCAGGGCGCTCGACCGCGTCAGCGCAGGTGTTGCCAGATGGCCGCCGCCCAGATGCCGCCGGCCAGCACCAGCGACAGCAGCACGGCGGCGCTGGCGATGTCCTTGGCCCGCTTGCTGAGGTCGTGCAGCTCGAACGACACGCGGTCCACGACCGCTTCGACCGCCGAGTTCAGCAACTCGACGATCAGCACCAGGATCAGCGAGCCGGCCAGCAGCGCGACCTGCACCCAGTCCCTTCCGACCCAGAACGCTAGCGGGAGGCCGATGATCGTCAGCCAGGTCTCCTGGCGGAAGGCGCTTTCGCCGCGGTAGGCGGCGCGCAGACCGGCCCAGGAGTAACCGGCGGCGTGCAGGATGCGATCCAGGCCGGTGCGGCCCTTGTGGGGGTTGCTCATCGTCGGGGGGGCGGGAGATCAGAAGAATCAGGAGTCAGCCGGCAGTGCGGCGGACTTCTTTGGTCGAGGCGGCGGCAACTGCGTGATCAGGCGGGTGCCGCAGATCACGTCGTGCAGGAACTGCCGCTGGGGATGGAGTCGGGCCAGCAGCAGGTATCCGGCGATGCCGGCGAACATCGCGCCGAAGATCGCCCCGGTGCTGCGGTCCAGGCCCAGCAGGTGCACGCTGGCCAGCGCCGGCAGGAACCAGAGCCAGGCGGCCAGGTAGCGGGCCGTGGCGCGGGCTTGCGTGAGCGGGCGGCCGTTCGCGTCGACGACGCGCAGGTGCCAGGCCCGCATTGCCACGGTCTGGCCGCCGCGCGACCAGAACCAGATGAAATAGATGCCCAGCACCAGGAACAGGAAGGCTTGCAGGCCATGCTGACCGACCAGCGCATTGCGCTGCTGGGTGAGTGTCGAGTAGAGCCAGCCAGCGATGAACACGACGCCGAACAAGACGACGCCTTCGTAGATGAAGGCGGCGAGGCGGCGCATCAGGCCCGGCGGTGTGTCTTTGCCGGCGGCGGGGGCGGAGGTCATCCGGCCAGTTTAGCGGCTGGCTCCGTCGCGCCGGGGGAGCAGCGTGTCCGGGTCGAGCTTCGCATCGCGCGGCGAGCGGATCGGCCGTCCGGGCGCGGCGCTGGCGCCGAGCAGCGGCGGCTCGGCGCGCTGCGTCATCAGCACCGTGGTGGCGCCGGGCAGGGCCTGGACGATCGTCGGGCCAGTCGTCGCGGTCAGCGGCGTGCGCTGGATCGGCGCCTTCGCGCGATTGGGTGTCGGGGGGGCGTCACGGCCGGCCGCCGAGGCCTTCTCCGCGGCGCGCTCCACCAGGCGTTGGCGCTTCTCAGGTGACAGCGCCTGGTAGGCGTCCCACTTCTCGCGCAGTCTGGTTTCCTGTTCTGGCGCGCGGAGTTCGTTCGCGTGCTGATAGCCGATGCGAGCGCGCTGGCGCTCCGCTGGCGACATCCTGGTCCATTCGACCATGCGTTCGCGCAGACGTTGCTGGTGCTCAGCGGGCAGCGTCGGATAACGGGCGGCGATTTCCAGCCACTTGCCCTTGCGGGCACCGTCGAGCTGATCCCATTCCTTGGACAGCGGGGCCAGCGCCTCCTTCTGCGACGCGCTCAGAGAGGCCCAGTTCTGGCTGCTGGTCAGAGCGCCGGGCGTGACCGCCGGCGAGACGGGTCTGACTGGCGACGAGGCGCGCGGTGCGGGCGAGACGACCGAGGTGGCTCCCTCGACCGGCGCGGAAGCGGCGGTGTCCTGGGCCGAAGCCATCGCGGCGCTGAACGCGAGCATGCCGCAGACGGCTGCCGAACTCAGGCGGTGAACCTGACGGCGCGATGTGGAAGGATCAGGGAAGACGCTCAGATCACCCCTCGCGAACGGGAGAAAACGGAAGGAACTGACCACGCAGCGCCTCACTGCGACGATTTGGCTTCGTCGGACTTCTCGCCGTCGGCGGCCCCGTTCGGGTTGTTGGGGTCGGTCTGATCCTCGTTCAGGTATTCGCGGAAGCCAGGATCGCTATACGCCGCCGGCGGCAGCGGCTTGGAGAGCATCTCGGTGTCGAGTTCGGCCGCGCTGCGGATCTGCTCGTACCATTGGCTGTGCTGGATCAGCAGCAGGCCACCCAGCAGCAGCGCCAGCGGCAGCAGGGTCGCGGCCTTTCTCCAGCGCGGGGTCTTCTCGCCGCCGCCCAGGGCCAGCGCGCCGCCGCCCACCTGGCGGATATCGGAGGCGGTCTGTGCAGGGGCCGCGGCGCGTGCCGCCATCGCCCTGGCGAGCGCCTGCTCACGCGCGAAGCGCAGTCGTTCCTGGATGTCGCCGGACAAGGTCTCGCTGTGCTCGGTCAGGCCCGCGGCCACCCGGAGTCCGAAACGGGTCACGCGCGCGTCCGCCTCGAGCGGCAGCGGCGTTCCTGGCGTGTTCTTCTTCATAGCGAGATTCCCTTGGCTTTCAGCGTTTTGGCCAGCGCATGCACGGCGCGGGAGCAGTGTGTCTTCACGCTGCCCTCCGAGCAACCCATGACCGCTGCTGTTTCGGCGACGTCGAGTTCCTCCCAGTAACGCAGGAGGAAGGCTTCCCGTTGACGTGCCGGCAACGCTGCAACTTCCTGTTCGATCGCTGCCAGCACTTGAACGCGCGAGACCTCGTCCGCGGCCGACAGCGCGCCCATCGATCCTTCCCGCGTCTCCAGCGATTCCAGCAGGTCGAAGTCGTCGCCGGGATCGGCGCCTTCGAAGTCCGACAGGTTGCTGAACAGTGCGTTGCGCACCTTCTGCCGCCGGAACCAGTCCATCGTGGCGTTGGACAGGATGCGCTGGAACAGCAGCGGCAGCTCCGCCGCCGGGCGGTCGAAATACTTCTCGGCCAACCGGATCATGGCGTCCTGGACGATGTCCAGCGCGGCGTCCTCGTCTCGAACCATGTAGACCGTGCGCTTGAAGGCGCGTCGATCGGCGGTTTTGAGAAAGTCGTTGAGTTCTTTGTCTGTGGCCAAGGGCTGGCGCCGTCAGAGGGCGGGTCTAGGGCGGTCGAGCGGGCAAAACGGCGCGGATTATCGCATCAGCGCTACAGACTGCGATCGAATCCAGACATGTGCGGGTTTGCATGCATAATCGGCGGCTCGCACACCGCATTTTCTGTCTCAAGTAGGCCGCCCAACCGGGGCGCCCCTGTTTTTGACGCGACGTTTCAAGTCCGCTTCACAAGAGCGCGAGGAGAAGCACCGATGGTTTTTCGTCAGAGAAAAAACTCAGAGGTTCGACATATGGACATGTCTGCCGCGGACATCAAACGTGCAGCGATCACGGAAGCTCGCTCACAACCGCACCCCCATTCCGTCAGTTCTGGTCAGGAACTGAATGGCTCCGAAATCCTGGTTCAGAGTCTTCAGGCCGAAGGCGTGAAGTTCCTCTGGGGCTATCCAGGCGGTGCCGTCCTCTACATCTACGACGCGCTCTACAAGCAGGACGCCATCCAGCATGTGCTGGTACGTCATGAGCAGGCTGCCGTGCATGCCGCCGACGGCTATGCCCGGGCAACCGGCGAAGTCGGCGTTGCGCTGGTGACCTCGGGTCCCGGCGTCACGAACGCGATCACCGGCATCGCGACGGCGTACATGGACTCGATCCCGATGGTGATCATCACCGGTCAGGTCCCGACGCCCGCCATCGGCCTCGACGCCTTCCAGGAATGCGACACCGTCGGCATCACACGCCCGATCGTGAAGCACAACTTCCTGGTCAAGGACGTGCGCGACCTCGCGACGACGCTGAAGAAGGCTTTCCACATCGCGCGCACGGGTCGTCCCGGTCCGGTCGTGGTGGACATCCCGAAGGACGTCTCGCTCAATCGCACTGCGTTCCACTACCCGGAGCGTGTCGAGATGCGCTCCTACAACCCGGTGAAGAAGGGCCACAGCGGGCAGATCCGCAAGGCGGTCCAACTGCTGATGGGCGCCAAACGCCCCTACATCTACACCGGCGGCGGCGTGATCCTGGGCGAGGCCACGGCAGAGTTGCGCCAACTGGTGGACCTGCTGGGCTATCCCTGCACGAACACGCTGATGGGCCTGGGCGCGATGCCTGGCAGCGATCCACGCTTCCTCGGCATGCTGGGCATGCACGGGACCTACGAAGCGAACATGACGATGCAGCACTGCGACGTGCTGCTGGCCGTCGGTGCACGCTTCGACGACCGCGTGATCGGCAACCCGAAGCACTTCTCGTCGGTCGATCGCAAGATCATCCACATCGACATCGATCCGTCGTCGATCTCCAAGCGCGTGCGCGTGGACATCCCGATCGTCGGCGACGTCAAGGACGTGCTGCAGGAACTGATCGCGCAGATCAAGGAAGCGCAGGCAAGACCTGACGCCGACTCGATCAACGCCTGGTGGAGCCAGATCAACGACTGGCGCAAGCGCGACTGCCTGGCCTACAAGCAGTCCAACGAGGTCATCAAGCCGCAGTACGTCCTCGAGACGCTCTGGAACCTGACCCGCGACCGCGACGCCTACTTCACGTCGGATGTCGGCCAGCACCAGATGTGGGCCGCCCAGTTCCTGCGCTTCAACGAGCCGCGTCGCTGGATCAATTCCGGCGGCCTGGGCACGATGGGCGTGGGCCTGCCGTATGCGATGGGCATCAAGCTCGCGAAGCCCGAGTCGGATGTGTTCTGCATCACCGGCGAGGGCAGCATCCAGATGAACATCCAGGAGTTGTCCACCTGCCAGCAGTACAAGACGCCTGTGAAGGTGGTCTCGCTGAACAACCGCTACCTCGGCATGGTGCGGCAGTGGCAGGAGCTCGACTACGGCAAGCGTTACTCGCACAGCTACATGGATGCGCTGCCGGACTTCGTCAAGCTGGCCGAGGCCTACGGACACGTGGGCCTGCTGGTGGAGAAGCCCTCGGACGTGGAGCCCGCGCTGCGGGAAGCGATGCGGTTGAAGGACCGCACCGTCTTCATCGACGTGCGCACCGATCCGACCGAGAACGTCTGGCCGATGGTCCAGGCGGGCAAGGGCATCTCCGAGATGCTGCTGGGGTCCGAGGACCTCTGAGACCGGTGACGGCCTGAAGCTGTCCGGCGAGACGCGCGTTACCGCGCGCGTCGCGACCGGCGGCGGACGGTCCGAATCGCTCAGGGTGAACCGACCTGATTTCCTAGATCGAAGAGCGTGGCCAAGGGCCGACCGGTTACCGCCGGCGGTCTGAAGAGCGCGAAGGACGAGACTTCATGAAACACATCATTGCTTTGCTCATCGAGAACGAGCCGGGTGCGCTGTCGCGCGTCGTCGCGCTGTTTTCCGCCCGGGGCTACAACATCGAGAGCCTGACCGTGGCGCCGACGGAAGACCCGTCGCTGTCGCGGATGACCATCGTCACCAGCGGCAGCGATGACGTGATCGAGCAGATCACCAAGCACCTGAACCGGCTGATCGAGGTCGTCAAGGTCGTCGACCTGACCGAGGGCCGCTACATCGAGCGCGAGCTCATGCTGATCAAGGTGCGCGCCGTCGGCAAGGAGCGCGAGGAACTCAAGCGCACCGCCGACATCTTCCGCGGCCACGTCATCGACGTCACCGAGAAGACCTACACGATCGAGCTGACCGGCGATGCCGGCAAGCTCGACGCCTTCATCGACGCGATCGACCGCAGCGCGATCCTCGAGACGGTGCGTACCGGCACCAGCGGCATCGGCCGCGGCGAACGCATCCTGCGCGTCTGAGCGCATCCTTCACTGAACAACCCCTGACCTGTTTTCCCCGGAGAGACCACCATGAACGTGTATTACGACAAGGACGCCGACCTCAGCCTGATCAAGGGCAAGAACGTCACCATCATCGGCTACGGCTCACAAGGCCACGCCCATGCCCAGAACCTGAACGAGAGCGGCGTGAAGGTCACCGTGGGTCTGCGCCGCGGCGGCGCGTCCTGGGCCAAGGCTGAAGGCGCTGGCCTGAAGGTCGCCGAGATCGCCGACGCGGTGAAGGCTGCCGACGTGGTCATGATCCTGCTGCCCGACGAACAGATCGCCGACGTCTACAAGAAGGAAGTCGAGCCCAACATCAAGCAGGGCGCGTCGCTGGCCTTCGCTCACGGCTTCAACGTCCACTACGGCCAGGTGCAGCCGCGCGAGGACCTGGACGTGTGGATGGTCGCCCCGAAGGCCCCGGGCCACACGGTGCGCAACACCTACAAGCAGGGCGGCGGCGTGCCGCACCTGATCGCCGTCTACGCCGACAAGACCGGCAAGGCGCGCGACCTGGCCCTGAGCTACGCGGCCGCGAACGGTGGCGGCAAGGCCGGCATCATCCAGACTTCGTTCCGCGAGGAGACCGAGACCGACCTGTTCGGTGAGCAGGCCGTGCTGTGCGGCGGCGCCGTCGAGCTGATCAAGGCGGGCTTCGAGACGCTGACCGAAGCCGGTTATGCGCCGGAAATGGCCTACTTCGAATGCCTGCACGAACTGAAGCTGATCGTCGACCTGATCTATGAAGGCGGCATCGCCAACATGAACTATTCGATCTCCAACAATGCGGAGTACGGCGAGTACGTGACCGGTCCGCGCGTGGTGACTGCGGCCACCAAGGACGCGATGCGCCAGTGCCTGAAGGACATCCAGACCGGCGAGTACGCCAAGTCCTTCATCCTGGAGAACAAGGCCGGCGCCCCGACGCTGATCAGCCGCCGCCGCCTGACCGCCGAGCACCCGATCGAGCAGGTCGGCGAGCAACTGCGCGCGATGATGCCGTGGATCAAGGCCAACAAGCTGGTCGACAAGTCCAAGAACTGATCCACGCAGATCGCGTCAGATCAGTCCAGAAGGCCGCGCGGGTCGCACCGCGCGGCCTTTTCCGTTGATGCGCTGGGTTATCCTCCGGCCCCATGAATTCGACCGAAAACAAGAACGTGGACCTGCTCGACGAGGACGAGGCGGACAGCCTCGACGCCCCGCAGCGCCCACGCCACAAGGGCATCTACCTGCTGCCCAACCTCTTCACGCTGGCGGCGCTGTTCAGCGGCTTCTACGCGATCGTGATGGGCATCGGCGGCCGCTTCGAGCAGTCCGTCTACGGCATCTTCGCCGCGATGGTGCTCGACAGTCTGGACGGCCGCGTGGCCCGCATGACCAACACGCAGAGCACCTTCGGCGAGCAGATGGACTCGCTGTCCGACATGGTCTCCTTCGGCGCGGCGCCGGCGCTGATCATGTATTCCTGGGCGCTGCAGGGCCTGGGCAAGTGGGGCTGGTTCGCGGCCTTCGTCTACATCGCGGGCGCCGCGCTGCGTCTGGCGCGCTTCAATACCAACATCGCGGTCGTGGACCGGCGCTTCTTCCAGGGCGTGCCCAGCCCTGCAGCCGCAGCGCTGGTGATGAGCCTGATCTGGGCGCTCGACAGCGCGGGCTACAAGGACATCCACCGCGATCCGACCTTGGCGTGGCTGGCCTTCGGCTTCACGCTCTACGCTGGCCTGACGATGGTGACCAACGCGCCGTTCTACAGCTTCAAGGACATCACCTTCAAGCGCTCGGTGCCCTTCATCGTGCTGGTCGTGATCATGCTGGCCATCGCGGCGATCAACATCGACCCGCCGCGCGTGCTGTTCGGCGTCTTCTGCGCGTACGGCATCTCGGGCTATGTCGTCTATGCGGTTCGGCGCGCCAAGGGCAAACCGGCAAGCGTCATCGCGATGTCGACCGACGAACCTGATGAAGCGGGCCTTCACCGATAGCGAATGCTTGCGGCTCGGTGATTCGCCCACTGACGTTGACGCTGCATAGGCCGCGCCTCTATATTCAACAGCTATGACGTCCCCGGCCCGAATTGCGCTGCTACTACTAGGTGACCTTCGGGTTCGCTAGATCGCGCACGTCCGTCCATCCAGACGCTCATCCCAGATCAACGGCCCGAATGCAACTCGCAACGGGCCGTTCCTGTTTCTGGAGAGTCTGCGAGTTGCGCCCCTGAACCCACAGGAACGCTCTCATGCTCAAGCAACCGCAGACCAAGTACCGCGCCTTCGCCCCCATCGCCCTTCCGGACCGCCGCTGGCCCGACGTGCAGATCACGAAGGCGCCGCTGTGGCTGAGCACCGACCTGCGCGATGGCAACCAGGCGCTGATCGAGCCGATGGATCCGGAGCGCAAGCTGCGCATGTTCCAGATGCTGGTGAAGATCGGCTTCAAGGAGATCGAGGTCGGCTTCCCCTCGGCGTCGCAGACCGACTTCGACTTCGTGCGGCTGCTGATCGAGCAGGGCCACATTCCGGACGACGTGACGATCCAGGTGCTGACGCAGGCGCGCCAACCGTTGATCGAACGGACCTTCGAATCGCTGGTCGGCGCCAAGCGCGCCGTCGTCCATCTGTACAACGCGGTTGCTCCGGTCATGCGCCGCGTCGTGCTCGGCATGAGCGAGGACGAGATCGTCGACCTGGCCGTCACCCACACGCGGATGATCCGTGAGTTCGCCGAGAAGCAGCCGGAGACGGATTTCCGCTTCGAGTACTCGCCGGAGATGTTCTCCAGCGCCGAGTTGAGTTTCTCCAAGCGCGTCGTGGACGCGGTGACCGAGGCCTGGGGCGCCACCCCGGAGCGCAAGATCATCATCAACCTGCCGTCGACGGTCGAGCACTCCACGCCGAACCTGTTCGCCGACATGATCGAGTGGATGGGCCGCAACGTCGAACGACGCGACTGCATCGTGCTGTCGGTGCATCCGCACAACGATCGCGGCACCGGCACGGCCGCCGCCGAACTCTCGATCATGGCCGGCGCGGATCGCCTCGAAGGCTGCCTCTTCGGCAACGGTGAGCGCACCGGCAACCTGGACCTGGTGAACGTCGCGCTCAACCTCTACACGCAAGGCGTGCATCCGGAACTGGACTTCTCCGACATCGACGAGATCCGCCGCTGCGTCGAGCACTGCAACCAGTTGCCGGTGCATCCGCGCCATCCGTACGTCGGGGAACTGGTCTACACCTCGTTCTCGGGTTCGCACCAGGATGCGATCAAGAAGGCTTTCGCCGCCCGCAAGGAGGGCGACATCTGGGAGATCCCTTATCTGCCAGTCGACCCGAAGGACCTGGGCCGCAGCTACGAGGCGGTGATCCGCGTCAACAGCCAGTCGGGCAAGGGCGGCATCTCGTACCTGCTCGAGGCCGAGTACGGCATCGAGCTGCCGCGTCGCCTGCAGATCGAGTTCAGCCAGATCGTCCAGGGCGTGATGGACACCAACGGCAAGGAACTCGGCGCGGCCGACCTGTGGCGCATCTTCGACCGCGAATACGGCGTGAAGCAGGCGCCGTCGCTGCATCCGCAGATCGATACCGCCGAGGACGGCCAGACCCGCGTGCAGGCGCAGGCGGACCTGTGCGTCCGCATGGTCAAGATCGACGGACAGGGCAAGGGTCCGATCGACGCCTTCGTCGAGGGCTTGAACAAGCTGCTGAAGACCCAGGTGCGGGTGCTCGACTACCACGAGCACGCGATGGGTAGCGGCGCCGATGCCCAGGCGGTGGCCTACCTGGAGCTGCGCGTCGGCGACGCGACGCTGTTCGGTGTCGGCATGGACGGCAACATCGCGTCGGCCTCGCTGAAGGCGATCGTCTCCGGCCTGCGTCGTGCGTCGCAACGCGGCGTGCTCAAGCTCGCCGACCGCGTCGCCGTGTGAGGGACCGGGGCGGCCCCCGCGCCGCCCTCGGACGTCTCATGAGGGCGTCTCATTCGTGCGCCGCGCTCGCCGCCTAAACTCGCTGATCGGGCCGCTCCGGCCCGCGGCCCGCCACCGCAAGGAAGCCCCGACATGTCCGACCACTTGATCATCTTCGACACCACGCTGCGCGACGGTGAGCAATCGCCCGGCGCGTCCATGACCAGGGACGAGAAGCTGCGCATTGCGCGTCAGTTGGAGCGGCTGAAGGTGGACGTGATCGAGGCCGGCTTCGCGGCGGCGAGCCAGGGCGATTTCGAGGCGGTCAAGGCGATTGCCGACGCGATCCGCGACAGCACGGTCTGCTCGCTGGCTCGCGCGAACGACCGCGACATCGCCCGCGCCGCCGAGGCGCTCAAGGGGGCTGAGCGCGCCCGCATCCACACCTTCATCGCGACCAGCGAGCTCCACATGGAGAAGAAGCTGCGCATGACCCGCGAGCAGGTGCTGGAGCAGGCGATCCAGGCCGTGCGCTTCGGCCGCAACCTGACCGACGATATCGAGTTCTCGCCGGAGGACGGCTACCGCTCCGATCCGGAGTTCCTCGCCCGCGTCGTCGAGGCGGTGATCCGCGAGGGCGCTCGCACGATCAACATCCCCGACACGGTCGGCTACGCGATCCCGGAGCTTTACGGCCAGTTCATCAAGACGCTGCGCGAGCGCGTGCCGAACTCCGACCAGGCGATCTGGAGCGTCCACTGCCACAACGACCTGGGCATGGCGGTGGCGAACTCGCTGGCCGGCGTGAAGATCGGCGGCGCGCGCCAGGTGGAGTGCACCATCAACGGCCTGGGCGAGCGGGCCGGCAATTGCTCGCTGGAAGAGGTCGTGATGGCGGTGAAGACCCGTCGCGACTACTTCGGCCTGGACGTTCGGGTGGATCCGTCGCAGATCGTCCCGGCGTCGAGGCTGGTCTCGCAGACGACCGGTTTTGTGATCCAGCCGAACAAGGCGGTGGTCGGTGCCAATGCCTTCGCACATGCGTCGGGCATCCATCAGGACGGCGTGCTGAAGGCCCGCGACACCTACGAGATCATGCGCGCCGAGGACGTCGGCTGGAGTGCCAACAAGATCGTGTTGGGCAAGCTGTCCGGCCGCAATGCGTTCAAGCAGCGGTTGCAGGAACTGGGTGTGGTGCTGGAGTCGGAGGCCGAGATCAACGCCGCCTTCGTCCGGTTCAAGGATCTGGCCGACCGCAAGTCCGAGATCTTCGACGAGGACATCATCGCGCTGGTGATGGACGAGTCGGTCTCCCAACTCCAGGAGCATTACCGGCTGGTGGCGCTGGCGCAGCGCTCCGAGACCGGTGAGCGGCCGCAGGCGCAGGTGGTCTTCGCCGAGGGCGAGATCGAACACCGCACCGAGAGCGATGGCAACGGCCCGGTGGACGCGGTGCTCAAGGCGATCGAGAGCAAGGTCCAAAGTGGGGCGGAAATGCTGCTGTATTCGGTCAGCGCGATCACCAGCGGCAGCACAGAATCGCAGGGCGAAGTCACGGTGCGCCTGCAACATGCGGGGCGCGTGGTGAACGGCGTGGGGGCAGATCCCGATATCGTGGTCGCCTCGGCCAAAGCATATTTGAGCGCTCTGAACAAGTTGCAGAGCAAGACGGAGCGGGTCGCCGCCCAAGGTTGACAGGACAACGCACGCGGAGCCCTTGGGCGCGTCGGATGGCACGGATTCAGGTACTTTAAGAGCCTGCGTTAAGTCATTGATCTTGCCGGTCTTTCAGCGATCCCCTACACTCGCGCCCACTGACCTGGGGACTGGATTGAAGACCATTGCGACATTGCTGTCTGGTGCCGCGCTCAGCGGCGTCATGTTGCTGACGGGCTTGACCGCCAGTCTCGCGCCGATCCAATCGGCGCAGGCGGCTACCTCGTCGTCCTCCAAAGCCAAGGTGAAGAGCGTGCGGCAGGCCAAGCCGGCTCCCCGCTCTCCGCGCAAGGTGGCTGCCCGCGCGGCAGCCCCGATCCGGGAAGTCGTCCCGTCCAAACCGTCCTTCGGGACGATGTACGGCCTGCATGACACCGAAGATCCCCTCGACCTGAAATCCAGCGTCGCCTACGTCGTCGACCAGGACACCAATGAGGTCCTGTTCTCGAAGAACCCGTCGGCGGTGCTGCCGATCGCGTCGATCACCAAGCTGATGACCGCGCTGCTGGTCGTCGAGGCGAACCAGTCGCTCGACGACAAGATCGAGATCACCGACGAGGACAAGGACACCGAGAAGTTCACCGGCTCCCGCCTGACGGTCGGCACGACGCTGACGCGCGGTGAACTGCTGCATCTGGCGCTGATGTCCTCGGAGAACCGCGCGGCGCATGCGCTCGGACGCAGCTACCCGGGCGGCCTGGAGACCTTCGTCGCGGCGATGAACGCCAAGGCCCACATGTTGGGCATGATGGACACGCATTACGTCGAGCCGACCGGCCTGTCCAGCCGCAACCAGTCGAGCGCTGCCGATCTTGCCAAGCTGGTCAAGGTGGCGCACGCGTTCCCGCTGATCCGCGAGCTGTCGACCTCGTCCGAGTACACCGTCGCGCTGGGTCGCAAGCAGGTGCGTTTTGGCACGACGAACGGACTGGTCCGCAAGGGCGACTGGGACATCGGCCTGCAGAAGACCGGTTTCATCAACGAGGCTGGCCAGTGCCTGGTGATGCAGGCGCAGCTCGCCGGTCGCAAGCTGATCATGGTGTTCCTGGATTCCGCCGGGAAGTACTCACGCATCGGCGACGCCGAGCGTGTGCGCAAGTGGCTGACGGGAGCCGCGTCGCCGCTGGCGGCCGTGGCAACGCCGGCGGCTGTCAGTGCGACGGCACTCACACCGGTGATCTCGGCCAAGTAAATAGCCGTTCCTGCAATGAAAGAAGCGGGCCTTGCGCCCGCTTCGTCATTTCCGCCTCAAACCCTGCCCGTCGTTTCCGGTCCGCACTGTCAACGACGGCTGCCGGGTTGGCCCTGCTCCGCCAACTCAGCCCCGGAAGCCGAGCGAGGCCGAGATCCGCGTCGCCGTCTCTTTCAGTCGGGGCAACCAGCCTTCCTCCAGCCTGTCCGCGGGTGCCGAAATCGACAGGCCGGCCACCAGCTTGCCCTGGTCGTCGTAGATGCCTGCGGCCATGCAGCGAACGCCGAGTTCGAGTTCTTCATCGTCGCGCGCGACGCCGCGCTGGCGCACCAGCGCCATTTCACGCTCGAGCAGGGTGATCTCGGTCAGGCTGTTGCGTGTATGGCCGGAGAGGCCGGTGCGCGTGGCATACGCGCGAACGCGCTGGGGATCGTCGCTCGCCAGGAAGAGTTTGCCCACCGACGTCAGGTGCAACGGCGCCCGGCCGCCCACCGCGCGCACGACTTGCATGCCGCTGCGTTCGGAGTAGGTCCGCTCGATGTAGACGATCTCATCCCCCTGCCGCACCGACAGGTTGACGGGCTGGTGGGTCAGCTTGTGGAGTTCCCGCATCGGGCCGATCGCGGCCTCGCGGACGTCCAGTCGCGCCTTCACCAGGTTGCCGAGTTCCAGCAGTCGCATGCCCAGCCGGTAGCTGCCGGCTTCGGGCCGGTCCACGAAACGTCCCAAGGTCAGGTCGTTCAGGATGCGGTGTGCGGTCGACGGGTGCAGGCCCGTCGTCTCGCTGATCAACTTCAGCGACACGGGGTCCTGATGCTGGGCCAGAACGTCCAGCAGCGCGAAAGTGCGCTCGAGGACCTGGATGGCGGGGGTCTGCAACTCCTTGGACTTCATGGCGGACGATTGTGAAGGATTTCTCCCCGGTTTTGCATGGCGAAACCGAGAGGGGCCTCCAGAGGGCGCAATCCGTCGTTTTTGCCCATCAGCGGTGCGCGGACCGGGCGGTGACGGGCGTCAGGAGGAAGCGCCGCCGATGGATTGCCGCATTGCGGAACGAGCCGCGAACAGTCCGCTGCGCACGGCGCCTTCGAGTGTCGCGGGATAAGGCCCGGCCAGGTAGTCGCCGGCTGCCCAGACCCCGGGAGCGATCGTTGGGTCGGGGCGGGTCAGTCCCGGTGTGCAGGCGAAGGTCGCTCGCTTCTCGCTGAGCACGCGAACGATCCGCGGTGGCGTCGCCCATCGGAAATGTTCCCGGGCCTGCGTCAGCGCCGCGGCGCCGGTGGCATCCAAACCTTGGGCGACCCATGGCGCGGCGCCGCTGACGACCAGGCTGAACAGTCCCGGATGCTGGCCCAGCTGGCCCAGATCGAAGGCGAACTGGGCGGGCTCTGTCGCCGATTCGCGCAGCGCGACCATCGGCGCCGGCAGCGCCGACCCCATGCTCTCCAGGTAGATGGTGACGATGGGCTGGAACTCGAACGCACCGGCGGCCGCGCTCCAGTGCGGTGCCAGATCGCGGGTGAGCCGTGACGCCTCGACGGACGTGCAGGCCACGATGACCGCGTCGAAGGCGTCGCCGTCGACGACCCAGCGCCGTCCCTCCGCGTCGAGTTGCTGGACTCGCTGCGTGCGGATCTCCGCGCCACGCGACAGCAGCCACGCGCGCGCGGGTGTCGGGAGCAGCGCGCCCAGTCCGCGCCGGGGCAGCAGCAGGTCCGCGCTCCCCGGGCCGCTGAACAGCGCGTCCTTGAGCACCCGCAGGAAGACCTGCGCGCTGGCCTGGCTGGACGGCGTGTTCAGCGCGGCGACGCACAGCGGATCGATCAGGTCGTCACGCACGGTGCGAGGGAGCCCGGCGCAGAGCTGGGCGACCGTCAGCGCCGGATCGCAGCGGAAGCCCCGCATCGTCCACAGGCTGCTTGTCATCAGGAAGCGCAGCCGGTCCCGCAGCGACCACGCCGCGCAGCCCATCACGCCGCGCAAGAAGGCGAGGGTGGGCGGCCCTGGCGGGAGCCGAAGCGTCTCGCGATCGGGATAACGCAGCCGCAGTGGCATGCGGAGCAGGTCGAGGTCGGGATCTCCGCCGACGCGTCGCATCAGCGCCAGCGTGTCCGTGTAGGCGCCGATCAGGATGTGCTGCCCGTTGTCGAGCGTGGGCTCGATGCCTTCCAGGCTGCGCGCCCGCCCGCCGAGCGTGGGCGCCATCTCGAACAGCGTGACCGAGGCGCCCAGCGAGACGGCTTCGACAGCCGCGGCGAGCCCCGCCCAACCGCCGCCGATGACGGCCAAGCGAGTCATGTCAGCGCCCGCGCCAGTTCGTCTTCATCGCGATCCACAGCTTGCGCAGCGGCGTCAGCGCGATGCGCTGGTGCAGGACCTGGAAATTCTCCGCCTCGATCTCGCGCAGCAGCGTGCGGTAGATGTTGGCCATCATGAGCCCCGGCTTCTGCGCCTTGCGGTCGGTATCGGACAGCAGCGACACCGCCTCGTCGTACAGCGCGTGCGCGCGGTTCGCCTGGAACTTCATCAGCGCGGTGAAACGGTCGCTGTAGCCCCAGGGCGCGTCGCGCTTGAGGATCTCGTGCGCCTTCACGTCGAACTGCTGCAGCTCGCTCACCGGCAGGTAGATGCGGCCGCGTCGCGCGTCATCGCCGACGTCGCGAATGATGTTGGTGAGCTGCATCGCCTGACCCAGCTTGTGGGCGTAGGCGATGGTGCCGGGATCCGTGCGGCCGAAGATGCCCGACGCCACCTCGCCCACCACGCCCGCCACCAGGTGGCAATAGCGTTGCAGGCCGGGGTAGTCGAGGTAGCGCGTCTGCTCCAGGTCCATCTGGCAGCCGTCGATGACCGCGAGCAGGTGCTCGACGCGGATGTCGTAGTCCTTGACGTGCGGCATCAGCGCCTTCATCGCCGGATGCGAGGGCTGGCCGTTGAAGGCGCTCATGGCCTCCTTGCGCCACCAGGCCAGCTTGGTCGCGGCGACGCCCGGATCGGACACCTCATCGACCACATCGTCGACCTCGCGGCAGAACGCGTAGAAGGCGGTGATCGCGGCGCGGCGCGGCGGCGGCAGGAAGAGGAACGCGTAATAGAAGCTCGAGCCGCTCGCGGCGGCCTTCTGCTGGACGTACTGCTCCGGCGTGGAAGCGCCGGCGGTCGTCGGGTCGGAGGTCTTGTCGGTCTTGGTGCTCATCGCGCCGTCCCTTCGCGGCGTGTGTTCGTACGGTCTGCCGGCATCGTCATCGCGCGCCACAGCAGGAGCGGCGCGTCGGATGCACCGATCGTCGGCCGTCGCAGCAAGGCGTCGAAACGGTTCGATGCCAGCTTGTCGAGGATGCGGAGGCCGCCTTGTACCACCAAGCGCAGCTCCCAACCGGCCCGGCCCGGAATCCGGCGGGCCAGCGGCGCACCTTCGGCCATCAAGTCGCAGGCCCAATCACAGAGTTCCGCGATCAGCGCACGGGCCGCCGGGCTGTCGCGCAGCGACAGCAGGTCCTGTCCCTCGACGCCGTGACGCCGGCGGTCCTCCAGTGGCGCATAGATCCGGCCGCGTGGACCGTCGACGGTGAAGTCCTGCCAGAAGTTGATCAGTTGCAGCGCCGAGCAGATCGCATCGGAGCGCCGCAGCGACTCGACGTCGTCGATGCCGTACAGGTGCAGCAGCAGGCGCCCGACCGGGTTGGCCGAGCGGCGGCAGTAATCGAGCAACTCGGCGCGGGTCGCGTAATCGGTTTTCACGAGGTCCTGCTCGAAGGCATCGAGGAGATCCTCCAGCAGCGGCACCGGCAGGCGGTACTGGACCAGGACGCGTCCCAGCGGCGCGAACACGCGTGCCGCCCAGCGCGGAGAGGGCGCTTGGCCGGCGGCGATGGCACGCAGGTCGGCGCGATAGTCGGCCAGGTCGCGCAGACGCCGCGAGGGCGTCGCATCGCCTTCATCGGCCAGGTCGTCGGCCGTCCGGGCGAACCGGTAGATCGCCATGATCGCGGGACGCAGGGCCGGCGGGCTCAGCCAGGAAGCGACAGGAAAGTTTTCGTAGTGCTCTATGCTCACGGGCGGCATTCTCCGCTGAGCGGGCGATGTCGTTTGCGTCAACCTGACGTCCCGAACCACGCGCTGTTCGCCGAGGACGTCAATCTCCGCAGACCACGAGCAGTACCCCGGTGAACCGTACGCCGTCGGTTTGACACGTTCGGACACGCTGAATACATTACTGACCAGTCAGTCAGTTACTCCGATGCCCGAGGTCGGGCGTCGTGGCTTTGTCGAGGTGTTCATGCCCCAACGGTCTCTTGTGTCCCTGTCCGCCGGAACGTCCGGCGCCGTGTCCGAATCCGCCTTCGCCGGTTCCTGGGGACGCCTGTCGACGTGGCTGTCGGCGACCGCCGCGATCGCCGCCATGGCCGTGCTGGCCGCCTGCGGCAAGCAGGCCCCGCCGCCGGAGCCGGAGCGCTATGTGCGCACGCTGGTGCTGACGCCGCAATCGGCCGGTCTCCAACGCGAGTTCGCGGCTGAAGTGCGGGCCCGGGTCGAATCACGGCTGTCCTTCCGCGTCGCCGGCAAGATCCTTGAGCGCAAGGTGGACCTGGGATCGGTGGTCAAGCCCGGGCAGGTGCTGGCGCGGATCGACAGCTCGGACCTGGTGCTGGCGCAAGAAGCCGCCAAGTCCAACGTGCTGGCGGCGCGTGTCAACCGCGACCAACTGGGCGCGGACTACAAGCGCTACATCGACCTCCACAAGCAGGGCTTCATCAGCGCCGCCGAACTGGATCGCCGCGACGCCGCCTTCAAGGCCGCGCAGGCGCAGTTCGAATCGGCCCGTGCCCAGTCCGACGTGCAGCGCAACCAGGCGCAGTACTCGAGCCTGATCGCCGATGCGGCCGGTGTCGTCACCGGCGTCGACGCGGAGCCCGGCATGGTCGTGGCCGCCGGCACGCCGGTCGTGCGCGTGGCCAACGATGGGCCGCGGGACATCGTGTTCTCCGTCTCCGAAGACCAGGTCGCGCTGGTACGCGCCGCCGCCGCGCGTCCGGACGGCCTGAAGGTCCGCCTCTGGACCGATACCAAGGCCGACGCGCAGCCGATCAAGCTGCGTGAACTGGCCGCCGCCGCCGATCCGGTGACGCGGACCTTCCTGGTGAAAGCCGAACTGAACAGCCAGAACGTGCACCTCGGGCAGACCGCGACGGTGGTGCTGACCGGCGCGCCATCGGACAACGCGATCAAGCTTCCGTTGAGTGCCGTGATGGAAGTACAGGGCAAGAGTTCCGTGCTGCTGCTCGACCCGAAGACGATGGCGGTACGCCCGCAGGCGGTGACTGTCGTCGGCGCCGAAGGCAACGAACTGGTCGTGCAGGGCCTGTCGCCCGGCATGGAGGTCGTGACCGCCGGCGGCCACGTGCTGACGCCGGGGCAGAAGGTCAAGCGCTTCGTCCCGCCGGGCACGCCGACCGAGGGCGCAGCGCCCGCGCCGGCTCCGACTGTTTCGCGCTGATCCTCGGGAGCCCTGAATGAGCAACCCGAGCCGCGCCGGTTTCAACCTCTCGCGCTGGGCGCTGGAGCATGCCCCGCTGACGCGCTACCTGATGGTGGTGCTGATGGTGCTGGGCTTCGCTGCCTACTTCCAGCTGGGCCAGGACGAAGACCCGCCGTTCACTTTCCGCGCGATGGTCGTGCAGGCCTACTGGCCCGGCGCGACGCCGCAGCAGATGGCGGAACAGGTCACCGACAAGATCGAACGCACCCTGCAGGAGGTGCCGCACGCCGACAAGATCCGCAGCTACACCAAGCCGGGGGAGTCCCTCACCATCTTCCAGGTGAAGGACAACACCGCGCCGACCGAGGTGCCGCAGCTCTGGTACACGGTCCGCAAGAAGATCGGCGACCTGAAGGCCACGCTGCCGCAGGGCGTGCTGGGACCGTTCTTCAACGATGAATTCGGCGACGTCTACGGCTCGATCTTCGCGCTGTCGTCCGACGGCGGTTTCTCGATCGAGGAACTGCGCCAGCAGGCCGAGGCGGTCCGCTCCGAGCTGCTGCGCGTGCAGGACGTGGCCAAGGTGGATCTGTTCGGTGTCCAGGCCGAGAAGCTGTTCATCGAGATCTCGCAGAAGCGGCTGGCCGAACTGGGCCTGGACTTCAACCAGGTGGTGTCGCAGCTCAACGCGCAGAACGCGGTCGAGAGCGCCGGCACGATGAACGCCGGTAGTGCCAACGTGCAGATCCGCATCGAAGGGCAGCTCAACTCGGTCCAGGCGCTGAGCGAATTCCCGATTCGCGGCACCAATACGCAGACCGGCGTGGCCAGCAGCATCCGCCTGGGCGACATCGCCAAGGTCCGCCGCGGCTACGTCGATCCGGCGACGACGATGGTCCGCTTCAACGGCAAGCAGGTCGTCGCGCTGGGCGTGTCGATGGGCAAGGGCGGCGACATCATCGCGCTGGGCAAGGCGCTGCAGACCAGCGTCAAGCGGCTCCAGCAGCAACTGCCCGCCGGCATCACGCTGCAACAGATCCAGGACCAGCCGAGCGCCGTGAAGAGCTCCGTGGGCGAGTTCGTGCACGTGCTGATCGAGGCCGTCATCGTCGTGCTGGGTGTGAGCTTCATCGCCCTGGGCCTGCACACCAAGCCGCTGCGCATCGACGTGTGGCCGGGGCTGGTCGTGGGCATCACGATCCCGCTGGTGCTGGCGATCACCTTCGTGGTGATGCTCTACGCCGGCGTGGGGCTGCACAAGATCTCGCTGGGGTCGCTGATCATCGCGCTCGGCCTGCTCGTCGACGACGCCATCATTGCCGTCGAGATGATGGTGCGCAAGCTCGAGGAGGGCTACGACAAGATGCACGCGGCGACGTACGCCTACGACGCCACCGCCAAGCCGATGCTGACCGGCACGCTGATCACCGCGGTCGGCTTCCTGCCGATCGGCCTGGCGAAGTCCACCGTCGGCGAGTACACCTACGCCATCTTCGCGGTGACCGCGGCGGCGCTGGTGATCTCGTGGATCGTGTCGGTGTACTTCGTGCCCTACCTCGGCGCGCTGCTGCTGAAAACCCGCGCCGGCCACGAGGGCGAGGCGCACGAGGTCTTCGATACGCCGTTCTACAACCGCTTCCGCCGCTGGGTCGCGTGGTGCGTGTTCAACCGCTGGAAGACCATTGGCCTGACGATCCTGGTGTTCGTGCTCGGTCTGGCCGGCATGGGCAAGGTGCAGCAGCAGTTCTTCCCGGACTCGAGCCGGCCGGAGATCCTCGTCGACCTGTGGCTGCCAGAAGGCGCCACCATCGAGGAGAGCAACGTCATCGCCAAGCGCTTCGAGGCCCGCATGGCCAAGGAGCCGCTGGTGGGCAGCATCGCAACCTGGGTCGGTTCGGGTGTGCCGCGCTTCTACCTGCCGCTGGACCAGATCCTGCCCAACACCAACGTCAGCCAGGCCATCATCCTGCCGAAGTCGCTGGCCGACCGCGAGACCTTGCGCCACAAGCTGCCGCAGATCCTGGCCCAGGAGTTCTCCGAGGTGCGCGGCCGCGTGAAACTGCTGCCCAACGGGCCTCCGGTGCCGTACCCGGTGCAGTTCCGCATCGCCGGCGACGATCCCGCGCAGCTGCGGATCTACGCCGATCGCGCCAAGGAGCAGATGCGCGCCAATCCCAACATGGTGGGCGTCAACGACAACTGGAACGAGGCCATCAAGGTCCTGCGGCTTCAGGTCGACCAGGACAAGGCGCGCGCGCTGGGCGTGACCAGCCAGAGCATCGCGCAGGCGGCGCGCATCCTGGTGACCGGCACGACGGTGGCGCAGTACCGCGAGGCCGACCGGCTGATCGACATCGTCCTGCGTCAGCCCGTGCAGGAGCGCGACACGCTGTCCGAACTCGCCAACGCCTACGTGCCGACGGCCTCCGGCCGCTCGGTGCCGCTGACGCAGATCGCCAAGCCCCAGTTCACCTGGGAGCCCGGCGTGATGCACCGCGAGAGCCGCCAGTTCGCGATCACCGTGCAAGGCGATGTCATCGAGGGCCTGCAGGGCGCGACCGTGACGAACCAGCTCTGGCCCGCGCTCGACGCGATGCAGAAGGAGATGCCGCCCGGCTACTCGATCTCGATCGCCGGCGCGGTCGAGGAGAGCAGCAAGGGCACCGGTTCGATCGCGGCCGGCGTGCCGATCATGCTGTTCATCACCTTCACGCTGCTGATGCTGCAGCTGCACAGCTTCTCGCGCGCCATGCTGGCCTTCCTGACCGGCTTCCTCGGCATCGCCGGCGTGTCCGCGGCGCTGTTGATCCTGAACCGTCCGTTCGGCTTCGTCGCGCTGCTGGGCGTCATCGCGCTGATGGGCATGATCCAGCGGAACTCGGTCATCCTGATCGACCAGATCGAGCAGGACCGCAGTCGCGGCGTCCCCCCGGCCCAGGCGATCGTCGAGTCCGCCGTGCGTCGTCTGCGCCCGATCGCCCTGACTGCAGCGGCCGCCGTCCTGGCGATGGTGCCGCTGTCTCGCAGCGTGTTCTGGGGCCCGATGGCGGTGGCGATCATGGGCGGCCTGATCGTGGCCACCGTGCTGACGCTGCTGGCGCTGCCGGCGATGTACGCGGCCTGGTTCCGCGTCGAGCGGGACAAGGACGCCGGCATCGCGCCGTCCACGCATTGATCGCGCACTGACCCCGCACCGACCTCGCAGGGGTTTCCCCCGCCCGGGACGGGCGGGGGTGCGTCGGAAAGCATCGATTCCTTGATTACAATCGCCGGTTTTCCGGATCGCGGAGGGCGGGCCCTGGGCTCTTCCTTCGCTTCATGAATTACCAAGGGGCCGTCGCGCAGGACTGTGCGCAGCGATCGCGACGACCTCAGTTCACCCGGCGCGGGTGGCGAAATTGGTAGACGCACCAGGTTTAGGTCCTGACGCCTTCACGGGCGTGCCGGTTCGAGTCCGGCCCCGCGCACCACACTCTCAACTGATTCCGAGTCCACTATGGCTGTCACCGTCGAAACTCTCGAAAAGCTCGAACGCCGCATCACGCTCACGCTGGCGGCCACTGACATCAACTCCGAAGTCGAGTCGCGCCTGAAGAAGCTGGCCCGCACGGTCAAGGCCGACGGTTTCCGTCCCGGCAAGGTGCCGATGTCGTTCGTGGCGCAGCGCTACGGCGCGCAGGTCCAGTACGAAGTCGTCAACGACAAGCTGGGCGAGGCCTTCAGCGCCGCCGCCAACGAGGCCAAGCTGCGCGTCGCCGGCATGCCCAGCATCGCCCAGAAGGACGAAGCGGCCGAAGGCCAGCTGGCCTTCGACGCGACCTTCGAGGTCTACCCGGAAGTGAAGATTGCCGATCTGGCCGAGGCCGAGATCGAGCGCGTCGCCGCTGACGTGACCGATGAAGCCATCGACAAGACCGTCGAGATCCTGCGCAAACAGCGCCGTTCGTTCGCCCAGCGTGGTGCCGCGGACGTGGCCGCCGACGGCGACCGCATCACCATCGACTTCGAAGGCAAGATCGATGGCGAACCCTTTGCCGGCGGCAAGGCCGACGCGTTCCAGTTCCTGCTGGGCGAAGGCCAGATGCTCGAGGCTTTCGAGAAGGCCGTGCGCGGCATGAAGGCCGGCGAATCGAAGACCTTCCCGCTCGCGTTCCCGGCCGACTATCACGGCAAGGACGTCGCCGGCAAGGAAGCCGACTTCCTGGTCACGGTCAAGAAGATCGAGGCCCAGCACCTGCCCGAAGTGAACGAATCGTTCGCCAAGGCCCTGGGTATCAAGGAAGGCACGGTCGAGGCCCTGCGCGCCGACATCAAGAAGAACCTCGAGCGCGAAGTGAAGTTCCGCGTGCTGGCCAAGAACAAGGGCGCCGCGATGGACGCGCTGGTCGGCAAGGCCGAGCTGGACGTGCCCAAGTCGCTGATCGCCGGCGAAGCCGAGCGCATGGTCGCCAACGCCCGCGAAGACCTGAAGAAGCGCGGCATCAAGGACGCCGACAAGGCCCCGATCCCCGCCGAGCTGTTCAACGATCAAGCCGAGAAGCGCGTGCGCCTGGGCCTCGTCGTGGCCGAACTGGTCCGTTCGCAGAACCTGCAGGCCAAGCCCGAGCAGTTGCAGGCCCACATCGAAGAGATCTCGCAGAGCTACGAGAAGCCGGCGGAAGTCGTGCGCTGGTACCTGTCGGACCGCGAGCGCATGGCCGAGGTCGAAGCCGTCGTGATCGAGAACAACGTCACCGACTTCATCCTGGGCAAGGCCAAGATCACCGACAAGCAACTGCCGTTCGACGAGCTGATGGCCACGGCCTGATCCGCGGACACGCTGCTTTGGCGCGGGCTTTTTCGGCGTTGCTCTTGATTCGCCGCAAACTCATCGCCAAGTAAGGCGCCAGGCCGAAAGGCCGGCGCCTTTTTCTTTCCCCGGCGCTACCGTCGGGTGGGGGGCCCTCCCGGGAGGGAACCCTCGCACGGTCAGGGGATGGAGCGCACGACATAATGGTTTGTCGTGATCTCGAACCACATCAGAGGATTTCATGAGCGCGCTTGAAACCAGCAACCTGGGCATGGTGCCCATCGTCATCGAACAGTCGGGCCGCGGCGAGCGCGCCTACGACATCTACAGCCGCCTGCTGCGCGAGCGCATCGTCTTCCTGGTCGGCCCGGTGAACGATGCCGTCGCCAACCTGGTGGTGGCGCAACTGCTGTTCCTGGAGAGCGAGAACCCCGAGAAGGAGATCTCGCTGTACATCAACTCGCCGGGCGGCAGCGTCTCGGCCGGGATGTCGATCTACGACACGATGCAGTTCATCAAGCCGTCGGTCTCGACGCTGTGCATGGGCATGGCCGCGTCGATGGGCGCGTTCCTGCTGGCCGCGGGCGAGAAGGGCAAGCGCTTCGCGCTGCCGAACTCCAAGATCATGATCCACCAGCCGCTGGGCGGCGCCCAGGGTCAGGCCACCGACATCGAGATCCACGCCCGTGAGATCCTCAAGACCCGCGAGCAGTTGAACCGCATCCTGGCCGAACGCACTGGGCAGAGCCTGGAAAAGATCCAGGCGGACACCGAGCGTGACTACTTCATGTCGGCCGCCGAATCGGCCACCTACGGCCTGATCGACAAGGTCATCGAGAAGCGCTGATCGCGGATCGGGGACCGGTTCACTTCCGGCTTGTAGCGGCGTCCCTGAGGGGCGCCGCTTGTCTTCCCCCGCCCTCCGCTGCCGCTTCCGAGCAGGAGATTTCTCAAGATCGGGAAGTCTCCTGACTGGTGCGGAGCGAACCGCCGGCTCCGCATGTCAACTGACCGCCCGTTGACCGCACCAACTGACCACTCTTAGGGGCTTTTATCCCCCCAAGGGTGGTGCCGGCAATTGAACTATCATCAATGCAGGCACTTGCCTGTATTCCCCGCAGCCCTTCAGCAGCCCCAGCAGCACTCCCATGGCCGAGAAAAAAGGCAACTCCAGCGAAAAAGTCTTGTATTGCTCCTTCTGCGGCAAGAGCCAGCATGAGGTCAAGAAGCTGATCGCGGGCCCGTCGGTGTTCATCTGCGACGAGTGCATCGAGCTGTGCAACGACATCATCCGCGACGAGGTCCCCGCCGAGGCGGCGACCGGCGGACGTGCCAGCAAGTCGGACCTGCCCGTCCCCAGCGAGATCAAGACGACGCTCGACCAGTACGTGATCGGCCAGGACGTGGCCAAGCGCACCCTGTCCGTCGCGGTCTACAACCATTACAAGCGGCTGCGCCACGCGGCTGACACCAAGGACGGCGTCGAGCTGTCCAAGAGCAACATCCTGCTGATCGGACCGACCGGTTCGGGCAAGACGCTGCTGGCGCAGACGCTGGCCCGCGTCCTGAATGTCCCGTTCGTGATCGCCGATGCGACGACCTTGACCGAAGCCGGCTATGTCGGCGAAGACGTCGAGAACATCATCCAGAAGCTGCTCCAGAACTGCAATTACGACGTCGAGCGCGCGCAGCGCGGCATCGTCTACATCGACGAGATCGACAAGATCAGCCGCAAGGCGGACAACCCCTCCATCACGCGCGACGTGTCGGGCGAGGGCGTCCAGCAGGCGCTGCTGAAGCTGGTCGAAGGCACGATGGCGTCGGTCCCCCCTCAGGGTGGCCGCAAGCATCCGAACCAGGACTTCCTGCAGATCGACACGACCAACATCCTGTTCATCTGCGGCGGCGCCTTCGACGGCCTGGAGAAGCTCATCCAGAACCGTTCCGAACGTTCGGGCATAGGCTTCAGCGCCGACGTCAAGAGCAAGAGCGACAAGAAGGTCGGCGAGCTGTTCCGCGAAGTCGAACCGGGCGACCTGATCAAGTTCGGCCTGATCCCCGAGCTGGTCGGCCGTCTGCCGGTGATCGCCACGCTCGGCGAGCTGACCGAGGACGCGCTGGTGCAGATCCTGACCGAGCCGCGCAACGCGCTGGTCAAGCAATACCAGCAGCTGTTCTCGATGGACGGCGTGGAACTGGAAGTGCGTCCGTCGGCGCTGAGCGCGGTCGCGCGAAAAGCGCTGGCCCGCAAGACCGGGGCCCGTGGCCTGCGCTCGATCGTCGAGCATGCGCTGATCGACACCATGTTCGAGTTGCCTTCGCTCGAGAGCGTCGCCAAGGTCGTGCTGGACGAACACAACATCGACGAGGACACCAAGCCGTTGCTGGTCTATCGCGAAACCAAGGCCAGCGCCTGAGGTCGCGAAGACACCCCGGGCGATTCGCTTGCCATCACTTCACGTGGAAAGCAATTGCTCAAAGGCTATTGAACGGCACCTTGTAATTGGTAGCTCGGGCCCTAGATGGGCTTGAGAAAGAGAGGTTTTCATGTCCGGTCATCCGATCCTCCCCGCGGAACCCATCACGCTGCCGCTGCTCCCGCTGCGCGACGTGGTTGTGTTCCCGCACATGGTGATCCCGCTCTTCGTGGGTCGTCCCAAGTCCATCAAGGCCTTGGAAGCGGCGATGGAAGCAGGGCGCCAGATCATGCTGGTCGCGCAGAAGGCGGCCGGCAAGGACGAACCCAAGCCCGACGACATGTTCGAGATGGGTTGCGTCTCCAGCATCCTGCAGATGCTGAAGCTGCCCGACGGCACGGTGAAGGTGCTGGTCGAAGGTCTGCAACGCGCGACGACGAGCAAGATCGAGGACGGTGAAGAGCACTTCACCGCCGAGGTCGTGCCCATTCCGCCCGAAGCCGACGATCAGCCCGAGGTCGAAGCCCTGCGCCGCGCCGTGACGCAGCAGTTCGACCAGTACGTCAAGCTGAACAAGAAGATCCCGCCGGAGATCCTGACGTCCATCGCCGGCATCGACGACGCCGGCCGCCTGGCCGACACGATCGCCGCGCACCTGCCGCTCAAGCTCGATGCGAAGCAGTCGGTGCTGGACCTGTCCGAAGTGGGCAAGCGGCTGGAGAAGCTGCTGGACCTGCTCGAACATGAGGTCGATATCCTGCAGGTGGAAAAGCGCATCCGTGGCCGCGTCAAGCGCCAGATGGAGAAGTCCCAGCGCGAGTACTACCTGAACGAGCAGGTCAAGGCCATCCAGAAGGAACTGGGCGACGGCGAAGAAGGCGCCGACATGGAGGAGCTGGAGAAGAAGATCCAGGCTGCTCGCATGCCGAAGGAAGCGCGCAAGAAGGCCGAGTCCGAGCTCAAGAAGCTCAAGCTGATGTCGCCGATGTCCGCGGAAGCGACCGTCGTGCGCAACTACATCGACACGCTGGTCAACCTGCCGTGGGCGAAGAAGACCAAGATCAAGCATGACCTCGCGAATGCCGAGGCGGTGCTCAACGAGGACCACTACGGCCTCGACAAGGTCAAGGAACGCATCCTCGAGTACCTCGCGGTGCAACAGCGCGTGGACAAGGTCAAGGCGCCGATCCTGTGCCTGGTCGGACCTCCGGGCGTGGGCAAGACCTCGCTGGGGCAGTCGGTGGCGCGCGCCACGGGCCGCAAGTTCGTCCGCATGGCGCTGGGCGGCGTGCGTGACGAGGCCGAGATCCGCGGTCACCGCCGCACCTACATCGGCTCGATGCCGGGCAAGGTGCTGCAGAGCCTGAGCAAGGTCGGCACGCGCAATCCGCTGTTCCTGCTCGACGAGATCGACAAGCTGGGCATGGACTTCCGCGGCGATCCGTCGTCGGCGCTGCTGGAGGTGCTGGACCCCGAGCAGAACCACACCTTCGCCGACCATTACATCGAGGTCGACTACGACCTGAGCGATGTGATGTTCGTGGCGACGTCGAACTCGCTGAACATCCCGCCGGCTCTGCTGGACCGGATGGAAGTGATCCGTCTGTCGGGTTACACCGAGGACGAGAAGGTCAACATCGCCCAGCGCTACCTGCTGCCGAAGCAACGCGGCAACAACGGCGTGAAGGATGAGGAACTCGAGGTCACCGAAGACGCGATCCGCGGCGTGATCCGCTACTACACGCGGGAAGCCGGCGTGCGGTCGCTGGAGCGCGAGATCTCCAAGATCTGCCGCAAGGTGGTCAAGGGTCTTCAGCTGAAGGCCTATGACAGCAAGGTGGTCGTCAACGAGGACAACCTCAACGAATTCCTGGGCGTTCGCAAGTACGACTTCGGCCGTGCGGAGAAGAAGAACCAGGTCGGTCAGGTGGTCGGTCTGGCGTGGACCGAAGTGGGCGGCGATCTGCTGACCATCGAAGCCACCGCGATGCCGGGCAAGGGCAACATCATCCGCACCGGCTCGCTGGGCGACGTGATGAAGGAATCGGTCGAGGCGGCGCGCACGGTGGTGCGTTCGCGGGCTCGCCGGCTGGGCATCAAGGATGAGCTCTTCGAGAAGCGCGATATCCACGTGCACGTGCCGGACGGCGCGACGCCCAAGGATGGTCCGAGCGCGGGCATCGCGATGACGACGGCCTTCGTGTCGGCGCTGACCGGGATTCCGGTGCGGGCCGATGTGGCGATGACCGGCGAGATCACGCTGCGCGGCGAGGTCACGGCGATCGGCGGCTTGAAGGAGAAGCTGCTGGCGGCTCATCGCGGCGGCATCAAGACGGTCATGATTCCGGAAGAGAACGTCAAGGATCTGCAGGACATTCCGGAGAACGTGAAGAACCAGCTCGAGATCGTGCCGGTCCGCTGGATCGATCGCGTGCTGGAAGTGGCGCTCGAGACCTATCCGCAGGCCTTGCCTGAGGAAGAGGTCCCTGCGACGGCGACGCCGGCCGAGAAGGTGGCGGACCCGAAGCCTGACGCGGGCGACTCCCTGAAGCACTGAGCCTGAGCTCGACACGACATGGCGCCTTCGGGCGCCATTTTTCTTTGGGCTTTGACATCGGCACTTGGGCGATCTTCATAAAGAAGTCGCCGAACTCTTGCGAGAGCGTCAAAAACCGTTCTATACTCTCGGCTTCAGCGCAAACGGTGCGGCGACGACAAAGCAATTCGCAAGAATTGCACGGCAGTTGAAGCAGGCAGTGTGTTGAAGACCCTGCGGGAATAGCTCAGTTGGTAGAGCGCAACCTTGCCAAGGTTGAGGTCGCGAGTTCGAGCCTCGTTTCCCGCTCCAACG
>NZ_JBWKOA010000003.1:542556-757442 GCF_059415845.1 Roseateles sp. GW821-FHT09H11
ACATTGCGGGAATAGCTCAGTTGGTAGAGCGCAACCTTGCCAAGGTTGAGGTCGCGAGTTCGAGCCTCGTTTCCCGCTCCAACGACACCAAAGGTCGGTGGGGTGATTGAACACTCCGCTGTCCTGCGATGCGGGAATAGCTCAGTTGGTAGAGCGCAACCTTGCCAAGGTTGAGGTCGCGAGTTCGAGCCTCGTTTCCCGCTCCAAATCCTGCAAAGGGAAGCCAGTTTGGCTTCCCTTTTTTCTTTGTCGGTCGCCGTGATAATGCGCGCTCACTCCGACATGGAATCGATGCGGAGTCGTCGCGCCTCGATGGTGAAATTGGTAGACACAGCGGACTTAAAATCCGCCGCCCTCAACCGGCGTACGGGTTCGAGTCCCGTTCGAGGCACCACGCGATCGGCTTCCAGAGACTGCAGCACATGGGCATGTTTGTGCAGGAACTGTTGAACCCGGGCGTTCGCAAGCGCGAAGTCTTCGGCTGGTCGATGTACGACTTCGCCAATTCGGGCTACACGACCGTCGTCCTGACGGCCGTCTACAACGCGTACTTCGTCGGCGTCATCGCCAAGGGCCAGCCGTCGGCGACGCTGCTCTGGACCGCGCTGATCGCCGTCTCCAGTTTCCTCGTGATGGTGACGATGCCGGGACTGGGCGCCTGGGCCGATGCCCATGGGGCGAAGAAGAAACTGCTGGGGCTCTGCACGATCGGCTGCGTGTTGTCGACCGCCGCGCTCGCGGTGTTCGGCGCGGACCAGCTGTGGTGGGCGGCCACGGCGGTCGTGCTCTCCAACGTGTTCTTCTCCTACGGCGAATCGCTGATCGCGGCGTTCCTGCCGGAACTCGCGCGGCGTGATGCGCTGGGCCGCGTGTCGGGCTGGGGCTGGGCTTTCGGTTATCTCGGCGGGATGCTCGCGCTCGGTCTGTGCCTGGGCTACGTGCTGAGCGCCCAGGCGCGCGGGGACACGGCCGACCATTTCGTTCCGATCACGATGCTGATCACCGCCGGTCTGTACCTGCTCGCCGCGCTGCCCACCTTCCTGCTGCTGCGCGAGCGCGCCGATCCCTGCGCCACGCGTCGCGCCGCTCGCATGGGGTCAGGTCTTTCCCAGCTATGGACATCCTGGCAGCGTGCACGTGCCTATCCCGATTTTCTGCGGCTGCTGGCCTGCGGCACGAGCTACCAGGCCGGGATCGCCGTCGTCATCGCGCTCGCCGCTGTCTATGCGGAGCAGGCGCTCGGTTTCACACAGGCGCAGACGATGACCTTGGTGTTCCTCGTGAACATCGCCTCCGCGGTCGGTGCGTTCCTGTTCGGCTATTACGAGGACCGCATCGGCCACCAGCCCGCGCTCGCGGTGACGCTGGTGGGTTGGATGGTCATGACGCTGCTGGCCTTCCTGGCGACGAGCGCCTGGCTGTTCTGGATCGCTGCGGTGATCGCGGGCCTGTGCATGGGTTCCAGCCAGTCCTGTGGCCGTGCGCTCGCCGGTGCCCTCGCGCCGCACGACCGCCTGGCCGAGTTCTTCGGCCTGTGGACCTTCGCCACCCGCCTCGCCGCGATCATCGGTCCGCTGACCTACGGCGCCGTCACGGTCTTGACGGCAGGCAATCACCGTCTCGCGATCCTCGCGACCGGCGTCTTCTTCGTTCTCGGCTACTGGTTGCTGAGACGCGTCGACATGACGCGCGGACTGGCGCGGGCGCTGGTCTGAACCTGATCTGAGGCCGGTCAGCTCGCTGGCCGTCGATCAGGCCGCGATGCGCGTGGCCGTCACGTCGCGCCAGCCGAGCGCCTCGCGCGCCAGGTGCTGCAGCGGCGCGGGATCGCCGGTGCTTTCGAGCACGATCGCCGCGGGGCCTGACGCGGCGAAACCGAGTCCCTCCCACACGCGCCTCGCCTGACGTGCGACGGCGTCCTCGATGTTGAGCAACTGAACGCCGTCGCCCAACGCCGCCTGGATGCGCGCCTGCACCAGCGGGTAGTGGGTGCAGCCGAGCAGCACCGTATCGACGCCGCCCCGCCGCAGTGGCTCGCAGAAGCGCTCGATCAGATCGCCGAGCTCGGCGCTGCGCAGATCGCCTTGCTCGATCAGCGTGACCAGGCCGGGGCAGGGCTGGCTGATCAACTCGACATCACTGGCATGTGCCGCGACGAGCTGCTCGAAACGCCGGCTCGCGATCGTCGCCGTCGTCGCCATCACGCCGATGCGGCCGTTGCGCGTCGCGGCCACGGCCGGCTTCACGCCCGGCTCGATGCCCACGACCGGCCAGTCCGGCCAGCGCTCGCGCATGGCCTGCACCGCGTGCGCCGTCGCCGTGTTGCACGCCACCACCGCCATGCGGGCGCCGACCTCGCGCAGGCGTTCGGCCACTCGCACGCTGCGTTCGACGATGTACTCGCTGCTGCGATCCCCATAAGGAGCGTGAGCGGTATCGGCGACGTAGTGCAACGGCACATCGGGCAGCTGCTCGCGCAGCGCCTTCAGCACGGTCAGACCGCCAACGCCGGAATCGAAGACCCCGATGCAGGGGACGCGCGCGTCGGTGTCAAGGGAACTCGCGGGAGCGATCGATGGAGAGGAGGGAGGAGGCACGGAGCTCGCGGTCGTGATCGTTGGGGGCGGTGGTGCTGGCGTATCGGGAGCGCAGTCTAGAGGAATCCCTCATTCCTGCCGTGAACCGCTTGGCAGCCGCGAAGCTATGGCTAGAATAGAACGATCGTTCGTTTTATTTTCGAGCCAGCGCCGAGGAGACGCTCGCGGTTTTCCGGGATGCCCGGGACGGGAGCAGGGGCGCATGACGGCTGGGAGACACGGGAGCGCCCCGGGGCTCCCATAGAATCTGATTAACGTTAACGTCAATCCGCTTGGAGTGCTTCGATGAAGGTATTGGTCCCCGTCAAACGAGTCGTCGATTACAACGTCAAGGTGCGCGTCAAGAGTGACGGAACCGGCGTGGACATCGCCAACGTGAAGATGTCCATGAACCCGTTCGACGAGATCGCCGTCGAAGAAGCCGTCCGCCTGAAGGAGAAGGGCGTGGTCACGGAAGTGATCGCCGTCTCCTGCGGCGTCACGCAGTGCCAGGAAACGCTGCGCACCGCGATGGCCATCGGCGCCGATCGCGCGATCCTGGTCGAGACCGCCGCCGACCTCGAGCTGCAGCCGCTGGCCGTGGCCAAGCTGCTGAAGGCGCTGGTCGACAAGGAACAGCCGCAGCTGGTGATCCTGGGCAAGCAGGCCATCGACGACGATTGCAACCAGACCGGCCAGATGCTGGCCGCGCTGACGGGCCTGCCGCAGGGCACGTTCGCGTCGAAGGTGGAAGTCGCCGACGGCAAGGTCAACGTCACGCGTGAAGTCGACGGCGGCCTGGAGACGGTCAGCCTGACGCTGCCCGCGGTCGTGACGACCGACCTGCGCCTGAACGAGCCGCGTTACGTGACGCTGCCCAACATCATGAAGGCGAAGAAGAAGCAGCTCGACGTGGTCAAGCCCGCCGACCTGGGCGTGGACGTGTCGCCGCGCATCAAGACGCTGTCGGTCGCCGAGCCGCCCAAGCGCAGCGCCGGCATCAAGGTGCCGGACGTCGCGACCCTCGTGACGAAGCTGAAGACCGAAGCGAAGGTCATCTGAGCCGCAGAACAAGATCCGGAGATAAGACATGACCATCCTCGTCATCGCTGAACACGACAACGCCTCGCTGAAGGGCGCCACGCACCACGTCGTCACCGCCGCCGCCGCCATCGGTGGTAACGTGCACGTGCTGGTCGTCGGCTCGAACGCCGGCGCCGCCGCGCAGGCCGCCGCGAAGATCTCGGGCGTCGCCAAGGTCCTGCACGCTGACGGCGCGCAGTTCGCCGACGGCCTGGCCGAGAACGTCGCCGCCCAGGTGATCGCCATCGCCAAGGACTATTCGCACCTGCTGTTCCCGGCCACCGCCTCCGGCAAGAACGTCGCACCGCGCGTCGCCGCGCTGCTGGACGTCGGCCAGATCAGCGACATCACCAAGGTCGTCAGCCCCGACACCTTCGAGCGCCCGATCTACGCCGGCAACGCGATCGCGACCGTGCAGTCGACCGACGCCGTCAAGGTGATCACCGTGCGCACGACCGGTTTCGACTCCGCGGCCGAAGGCGGCAGCGCCGCCGTGGAATCGCTGTCCGGCGTGGCCGACAGCGGCAAGAGCAGCTTCGTCGGCCGCGAGGTCACGAAGAGCGATCGTCCTGAACTGACCGCCGCGAAGATCATCGTGTCGGGCGGCCGCGCGCTGGGCAGCAGCGACAAGTTCAATGAAGTGCTGACCCCGCTGGCCGACAAGCTGAACGCCGCGCTGGGCGCTTCGCGCGCTGCGGTGGACGCGGGCTACGCGCCCAACGACTGGCAGGTCGGCCAGACCGGCAAGATCGTCGCGCCGCAGCTCTACATCGCCGCCGGTATCTCCGGCGCGATCCAGCATCTGGCCGGCATGAAGGACTCCAAGGTGATCGTCGCGATCAACAAGGATCCGGAAGCGCCGATCTTCTCGGTGGCCGACTACGGCCTCGAAGCCGACCTGTTCGTGGCCGTGCCCGAACTGGTCAAGGCGCTGTAAATCGGACGCTGACGAACCGCGACGGCGAAGACCGTCGCCGACAAGACCAAGGGCGCCCGCCGACGACGCGCGGCGCCCTTTTTTCATCCGGAGACAACCCCCATGACCTACCGCGCCCCGATCAAGGACATGCTGTTCGACATGCAGGCCCTGGCCGGCCTGCAGACGCTCGCCGAGCAGATCCCCGCGTTCGCCGACCACGGCCTGGACACCGCGCAGGCGGTGCTCGAGGAATCGGCCAGGCTGAACGAGGACGTGATCGCGCCGCTGAACGTCGAAGGCGACAGGAACCCGTCGTACTGGAAGAACGGCGAGGTCTTCGCGACGCCGGGCTTCAAGGCGGCGTTCAAGCAGTACGTCGAGGGCGGCTGGCAGGGGCTGCAGCATCCGGAGGCTTATGGGGGTCAGGCCTTGCCCAAGACGATCGGCGCGGCCTGCGGCGAGATCGTGCAGGCGGCCAATGTCAGCTTCGCGCTGTGCCCGCTGCTGACCGACGGCGCGATCGAAGCGCTGCTGGTCGCGGGCTCGGAGGAGCAGAAGCAGACCTTCATCCCGAAGCTGATCTCCGGCGAGTGGACCGGCACGATGAACCTGACCGAACCGCAGGCCGGCTCGGACCTGGCGATGGTGCGCACCCGCGCCGAGCCGCAGGGTGACGGCACCTACAAGGTCTTCGGCACGAAGATCTTCATCACCTGGGGCGAGCACGACATGGCGGACAACATCGTCCACCTGGTGCTCGCGCGCGTGCCGGGCGCGCCGGAAGGCGTGAAGGGCATCAGCCTGTTCCTGGTGCCGAAGTTCCTGGTGAACGCCGACGGCTCGCTGGGCGCGCGCAACGACGCGCACTGCGTGTCGATCGAGCACAAGCTCGGCATCAAGGCGAGCCCGACGGCCGTCCTTCAGTTCGGCGATCACGGCGGCGCGATCGGCACCTTGATCGGTGAAGAGAACCGCGGCCTCGAGTACATGTTCATCATGATGAACGCGGCCCGCTTCGGCGTCGGCGTGCAAGGCATCGCGGTGGCCGATCGCGCGTACCAGAAGGCGGTCGAGTACGCGAAGGACCGCGTGCAGTCGCGCCCGGTCGACGGTTCCGCATCCGGTCCGGCCGCGATCATCCAACACCCCGACGTGCGTCGCATGCTGATGACGCAGCGCGCGCTGGTCGAAGGCTGCCGCGCGATGGCGATCGACGCCGCCGCGGCCTACGACATGGCGCATCACCACGAGGATGCCGAGACCCGCAAGCAGGCGCAGGCCTTCTACGAGTTCATGGTGCCGCTGGTGAAGGGCTACAGCACGGAGATGAGCCTGGAGGTCACCTCGCTGGGCGTGCAGGTGCACGGCGGCATGGGCTTCATCGAGGAGACCGGGGCGGCGCAGTACTACCGCGACGCGCGCATCCTGCCGATCTACGAAGGCACGACGGCGATCCAGGCCAACGACCTGGTCGGCCGCAAGACGGTGCGCGACGGCGGCGCGTTCGCGCGCAGCGTGGCGGCGCAGGTCGAGGAGACCGAAGGCGCGCTGGCCGCGAACGGCAGCGCCGACGCGCAGGCGGTGCGCACGCAACTGGCGGCGGCCCGCGCGGCCTTCGTCGAGGTCGTCGACTTCATCGCGGCCAACGGCAAGGCCAGGCCGAATGCGGCCTTCGCCGGCTCGGTGCCTTACCTGATGGTGGGCGGCAACCTGATAGCGGGCTGGCAGCTGGCGCGCTCGCTGCTCGCCGCGCAGGAATTGAAGGCGACCGGCGAGGACGTCGCCTTCATGGACGCCAAGATCGCCACCGCGCGCTTCTACGCCGAGCACATCCTGCCCCGCTGCGCCGCGCAGCGCGACGCGATCGTGAACGGCGCGGACAGCGTGATGGCGCTGCCCGTCGACGCGTTCTGAGACATCGCGGGACGCCGCGAGGCGTCCCGCCCCCGTCGCATCCAGATTCATCGAAGAGGAGACCCAGGTGGCACTTCCCCCGCTGTTCAACACGCTGCGCCTGCCGGTGATCGGCTCGCCGCTGTTCATCATCAGCAACCCCAAGCTGGTGATCGCGCAATGCAAGGCCGGCATCGTCGGCTCGATGCCGTCGCTCAACGCCCGCCCGGCCGAGCTGCTCGACGACTGGCTCGCCGAGATCACCGAGACGCTGGCCGCGCATGACCGCGCGCATCCGGAGTCGCCGGCCGCGCCGTTCGCGATCAACCAGATCGTGCACAAGAGCAACGACCGGCTCGAGCACGACATGGCCCTGTGCGCCAAGTACAAGGTGCCCATCGTGATCACCTCGCTGGGCGCGCGCGAGGACGTCAACGCGGCGGTGCACGGCTGGGGCGGCATCGTGCTGCACGACATCATCAACAACAAGTTCGCGAAGAAGGCGATCGAGAAGGGCGCCGACGGCCTGATCGCCGTGGCGGCCGGCGCCGGCGGCCATGCCGGGGTGAAGAGCCCGTTCGCGCTGATCCAGGAGATCCGCGAGTGGTTCGACGGCCCGCTGGCGCTGTCGGGCTCGATGGCCAGCGGCGACGCGATCCTCGCGGCGCAGGCGATGGGCGCGGACCTGGCGTACGTCGGCTCGGCCTTCATCGCGACCGAGGAAGCGCGCGCTTCCGACGACTACAAGCGGATGATCGTCGAGAGCAACAGCGACGACATCGTCTACAGCAACCTGTTCACCGGCGTGCATGGCAACTACCTGAAGGGCTCGATCGTGAAGGCCGGACTCGATCCGGAGAACCTGCCCGAGAGCGACCCGACGAAGATGAACTTCGGCGGCACGGGCGCGAAGGCCTGGAAGGATGTCTGGGGCAGCGGCCAGGGCATCGGCGCGATCCGCGAGGTGCTGCCGGCCGGCGAGCTGGTGGCGCGCTTCGATCGCGAGTACCAGGCGGCGCGTCGACGCCTGGCGCTGGCCTGACAGCGCGAGACGCTTCCCGCAGCTCACGCCCCGCCTTGCGGGGCGTTTTCATTTCTGCGCTTCTCCACCAATCGACACTTGCATCCCCCTTCGCCCCTCATCGCGTTGTGCTTCCGTTCACGGCTTGCGGGCAATGCCCCCTCATCCGGGGGTGGGCAAGCGCGCTCATCGCCCGAATTGGGCGATTGATGGCTCCATTGATTTGCTAATCGAACGCTCATGAGGTCCGTGGAGGCGCCGATCCGTTGAAAACTTCACGGCCCGATGATTTCATAACGTGAATGCTAATTTCGCATTGCTGAGTCGATAGACCTGAAATGTAAGCAGTGGTGTCATCTCCAGACATTCAGTCGTCAGGGAGAGCAAACAAATGAAATTGGCCGACGTTCGGATCGGGTCACGTCTTGCCGCGGCATTCGCGGTCGTCTTCGTGTTGCTGCTGGTCATCCTCGGGGTGGGGATCCGCGTGATCGACGGGGTCAACGCGACGATGGGGCGGGTGGTCGAGGACCGCTACGCGCTGATCGCGTTGACCACGCAGGTCAAGAGCGTGGGCGACCGCGGCGCGATCACCATCGGACGGCTGCTGCTGGCCGGCACGCCGGATGCGGCGAAGAAGTACATGGACGAGTACGCCGGCATCCGTCAGACCAACTCGGAGAACCTCGCCAAGCTCGAGAAGATGCTGGCGGACGACGAGAGCAAGCAGCTCTTCGCCGAGCAGTCGGCGGCGCGCAAGGACTACGGCGCGGTGGTGCGCAAGATCTTCGACCTGCTGGCCGCGGGCGACCGCGACGGCGCGATGGCGGTCTATCAGGATCAGATGGTGGGGCCGCAGGCGCGCTACTACGCGCTGATCGACAAGATGGTCGACTTCCAGGCCGCCCGCATGGCGGCGGACGTGGCCGAGGCCAACGAGCGCTCCCAGGGCGCCAAGCTCGACATGATCGTCGCGTCGGCCCTGGCGCTGCTGATGGGCGTGGCGACCGCGTTCTTCATCACGCGGTCGATCACGCAGCCGATCGAGGGCGCCATCGAGCTGGCCGAGCGTGTTGCCGCCGGCGACCTGACCTACCGGATCCGCGCCAGCGGCAAGGACGAGGTGGCGCGGCTGATGGCGGCGCTGCAGAACATGGTCGAGAACCTGCATCGCATCGTCACCGAGGTCCGCACGGGCGCGGACACGATCGCGAACGCGGCCCAGGAGGTTGCGCAGGGCAATCAGGATCTGGCGGCGCGTACCGAGCAGCAGGCCGCGGCGCTGGAGGAAACGGCGTCGGCGATGGAGCAGCTGACCGCATCGGTGCGGATGAGCGCCGACAACGCCGGCGAGGCCGACCGCTCGGCCTCGTCCGCGTCCGGCATCGCGACGCAGGGCGGCGAGGTGGTGGGCCAGGTCGTGCAGACGATGAGTTCGATCTCCGCGGCGTCGCGCCGCATCGTCGAGATCATCGGCGTGATCGACGGCATCGCGTTCCAGACCAACATCCTGGCGCTCAACGCGGCGGTCGAGGCGGCGCGCGCGGGCGAGCAGGGCCGCGGCTTCGCGGTCGTGGCGTCGGAGGTGCGCAGCCTGGCGCAGCGCAGCGCGACGGCGGCCAAGGAGATCAAGCGGCTCATCGACGACTCGGTCTCGCAGGTCGAGGCCGGCGGCCGCATGGTCGAACAGGCCGGCCAGACGATGCAGCAGGTCGTGGGCAGCATCCGGCACGTGAGCCACATCGTGACCGAGATCAGCGCCTCCAGCCGCGAGCAGAGCGCCGGCATCGAGCAGGTCAATGCGGCGGTCGTGCAGATGGACGACTCGACGCAGAAGAACGCGTCGATGGTCGAGCAGAGCACCGCTGCCGCGCGCGCGCTGCAGGAGCAGGCGCATCAGCTCAACGACGCCGTGCGCGCCTTCGCGCTATGAGGCCGCCGTGCGCGCGCGACGCATGAACGCGCCGTGATCGCGTCTTGAATCCGTGAGCGGCGGCCGCGCGCCGTCGCGTCAGGTTGGAGGGGACTGGAGACGGGACCGGCCGCAGAGCCGGAGGTCGCGCAGCCCGGGAGGATCCGACCGCCGACTGATCGACGGCCCGCGAGGGCCGCGAGGGATCGGCACAGGTGCCGCAGAGCGCCGGGGTCGCCCGGAGGCGTGACGAGCAGGGCTCATCCGAGCCGCGTCAGTCAACGTCAAGGGAGTCGACATGTCCGTGAACACCTCGTTCGGGCGCCACGCCTGGGCGCTCCGCTGCCGTTTCGATCGCGACACCGATCCGTCGGACGCGAGCGCTTCGCCGGCCGCCTCACCGTCTTCTTCACCGCGTCTGCGGCCCGGCATCGCCGCGCTGATCGACGCATTCCGCCGGCAGGGCCATCGCCATGCGCGGCTCGATCCGCTGGCCGGATCGCCGACCGCATCGGACGCCGGTGCATTCGACCTGTCGCGATTCGACCTCGCGGACGACGACGCTGTCGCCGAGGCGGGCGGCTCGGTGCTCGGCGTCGCGGACGCGCGGGCGCTTCGCCAGCGCTTGAGCGCGCTGTACTGCGGCGCCTTGACGCTCGACCTGAGCGCGGTGCGCGACGAGTCGCGCCGCTCGTGGTGGAGCGCGCGTTTCGAGTCGGACGATGCGCCGTTGTCCGCCGACGCGGCGCGCGCGCTGCTGCGCCGGCTCGCTCGCGTGGAGGGCTGGGAGCGTCATCTGGCGAATCGCTTTCCGCATGGCAAACGCTTCTCGCTCGAGGGCAACGAGGCGCTGCTGCCCTTGCTCGACGCCGTGCTGGAGGCTGGCGCGGCGCTGGGCGTCGACCAGGTGCTGATGGGCATGCCGCATCGCGGCCGTGTGAACGTGCTGGCCAACCTGCTGGGACATCCCGTCGACGCGTTGATCGACTACTTCGAGCCCGCGCCGGCGCATCCCGAACGACAGCGCGACCTCGTCTATCACCTCGGCGGCACGTCGCGCGTGCAGACCGCGCACGGCGCCGTGCGCCTGCGACTGGCAAGCAACCCGTCGCACCTGCAGAGCGTCTATCCGGTCGTCGTCGGCATGGCGCGCGCGGCGCGCTCCGCGGCGGGTGACCGACCGGACCGGTGCATGGCCGTGATGATGCACGGCGACGCGGCCTTCGCCGGGCAGGGCGTGGTGATGGAGACGCTGGCGCTCGGCCTGAAGCCGGGCTACGAGGTGGGCGGCGTGATCCATGTCGTCATCAACAATCAACTGGGCTTCACCGAGCCGAACCCGATGGATGCGGGCGCGGCGCGCTACTGCACCGATGCGACGCGAGGCGTCGACGCGCCGGTGCTGCGCGTCCATGCCGACGATCCCGAGGCGGTGCTGCGCGCCGCGCGCCTGGCGGTCGACTACCGTGCGCGCTTCGGTACCGACGTGGTCATCGACCTGGTCGGGTACCGCCGCCTCGGTCATTCGGAGCACGACGTGCCGCAGCTCACCAGTCCCGCGCTGTACCGGCGCATGCCGGCGAAGCCGGGCGTGACCGCGCTGTATGCGAGGCGCCTGGCGGCGGAGGGCCGTCTCCGCGACGGGGAAGCCGCGGCCATCGCCGCGCAGATCGATGCCTTCGATCCGTCGCGACCGCTGGAAGGTGCCGCGCCGATCGCCGATGACGCGCCGTTGCGGCCGGAGGGGCACGCCCCCGTCGGCGATCTGCACGATGTGCTGGAAGCGCTGGCGCAGGTGCCCGAAGGTTTCGAGCCGCACCCGCTGTTGCGTGATCAGGCCAGCCGCTGGCGCGGCATGGCCGATGACGCCCGCCGTCCCGCCGACTGGTGCACGGCGGAGACGCTCGCCTGGGCGCAGGTCCTGCGCGCGGGGACGGGCGTGCGGATCTCCGGCCTGGACGTACAGCGCGGCACCTTCCTGCATCGGCATGCGGTGTGGCATCACCAGCGGCGGGAGGTCGATGCCGGTGGGAGCCTGCCCATTGCGGCCGCCGGTAGCATGCGCGATCACACGTGCGATGACGTGCACGAGGACAAGCGCCTGAGCGAGCCCTCGACGTGGACGCCGTTGTCCCGCTTCGCCTCGGCGGGCGCGCGACTGGAGGTCGTCAACTCGCTGCTGGCGGAGGAAGCGGTCCTGGGCTTCGAGTATGGGCACAGCGTGCACGCGCGCGATGTGCTGACGGTGTGGGAGGCTCAGTTCGGCGACTTCGTCAATGGCGCGCAGGTCTACCTCGACCAGTACCTCAGCTCCGGCGAAGAGAAGTGGGGCGACACCTCGGCGCTGACCGTGCTGCTGCCGCATGGCTACGAGGGCGTGGGGCCGGAGCACTCGAACGGTTTCCTTGCGCGGATCCTGCAGCTGTGCGGCGCGGACAACCTGCGCGTCGCGATGCCGTCGACATCGGGCCAGTACGCGGCGCTGCTGCAGCGCCAGGCGTTGGATCCGGTGCGCAAGCCGCTGATCGTGATGACGCCCAAGGCGGTGCTGCTGGCGGAGCCGCGCAGCCACACGCCGGTCGGCGTGCTCGCGGCCGGCCGCTTCGAGCCGGTGCTCGATGACGACACCCTCGGCGAGGCACAGGCGGGTCGTGTACGCCGGGTCGTGCTGAGCAGCGGCAAGGTCCACTACGACCTGCTGAGCGCGCGCCAGGCGATGGCCGGATCGCTCGCCGATCCGATGGCGTGCCCGACCGCGCTGGTGCGGGTCGAGCAGCTCTACCCGTTCCCGAGCGAGTCGCTGTCGGCCGTGCTGCGGCGGTACCCGCTCCTCGAGGAACTCGTCTGGACGCAGGAGGAAACGCGCAACCAGGGCGCGTGGCACTTCGTCCGCGACGAGCTCGAGGCGCTCCTGCCCGACGGCGCGTGGCTGTGCGAGGTCTCCCGCGCCGTGACCACGGCGGGCGCCACGGCTTCGCCGGTGATCCATCGTTGGCAGCAGGCCGAGCTGGTCCGCCAGGCGCTTGTGCCGCAGACCGCCGTGCCGGGGCGCTCGCCAGCTCGTTCGTCCTGAACGACGAAGGCGGCATCGCGCATCGCACGGTGCCGCCTTCCAGGCGTGATCAGCGCCGGGGCGGCCGTTGTGGACGGCCGCCCCGCGTTCAAGCGTCCGTCACTTGATCGTCGTGAACCGCGCTTCCGGCCGGTCGTCGGAGCGGTGCGGCGTCGTGACGCTCTTCTTCATCGCCCACGGGCGCACCTGGTGGTGCAGCGGGATGAAGAACACCTCGTCGCGGATGCGCACCAGGCCTTCCTTCAGCAGCGCGTTGCGCTTGGTCACGTCGCCCTCGACCTTCGCGGCGTCGATGATCTGGTCGAGCTTCGCGTCGCTCAGGCGGAAGTAGTTGCCGCTGCCGTCCGCGCCGCCGCTGCGCGTGCGCGCCAGCGACTGCATCGTGTACAGCGCGTCATAGGTCGGCACGCCCCAGCCGTACAGGAACAGCGGGTACTCGAAGGCCTGCAGCTTCGGGCTGAAGGTGCTGAACGACTCGGTCTGCAGCCGCGCCTTGATGCCGACCTTGCTCCACATCGACACCACCGCGAGGCAGATCTCCTCGTCGTTGACGTAGCGGTTGTTGGGGCAGTTCATCGGCACGTCGAAGCCGTTCGGATAACCGGCCTCCGCGAGCAGCTTCTTCGCGCGTTCGGCGTCGACCTTGGTCGGCACGTCGATGTCCGGCGCGTTGCCGTTCACGCCCGGCGCGACCATGATGCCGGCCGGTACCGACAGGCCGCGCATCGTCGCGCGCTTGATGGCCTCGCGGTCGATGGCCAGCGACATCGCCTCGCGCACGCGCTTGTCCTTGAACGGGTTCTTGCCCGTCACGCTGCTGCCCTTGAGCTGTTCGCTGCCCTGGTCCATGCCGATGAAGATCGTGCGGGTCTCGCTGCCCTCGGCGACGTTCAACTTCGGATCGGCCTTCAGCCGGCCGACGTCCTGCGTCGGGATGTCGGACAGCAGGTCCACGTCGCCCGACAGCAGCGCCGCGACGCGCGTCGGATCGGACTTGATCGGCGTGTAGATCACCTCGTCGACGTTGGTGGCGTTCTTCGCGTCCCACCAGTCCTTGTTCTGGACCATCGTGATGCGCTGGTCCGGTTGCCAGCCGGTGATCCGGTACGGCCCGGTGCCATTGGCATTGCGCGTCGCGTAGGTCTCTTCCTTGGCCTTGAAGTCCGGCAGGTTCAGCGCCTTGTTCTTCTCCGCCCAGGTCTTGCTTATGACGCGGAAGTCGACGAACTGGCGCAGCAGGATCGGGTTGGGCGCGGCCAGGATCACGTCGATGGTGTGGCTGTCGACCTTCTTGATTTCGGTGACCCCCGCCACGAACGGGTGCATGGTCCCCACCGGCTGCTTGATTCGCTGGAACGAGAACACCACGTCGTCCGCGGTGAACGGCGAGCCGTCGTGGAACTTCACGCCCTTGCGCAGCTCGAAGCGGACTTGCGTGGGGCTGATCTGCGTCCACTTCGTGGCGAGCGAGGGCTCGACCTGGTACTGGCGGTCGTAGCGCGTCAGGCCCTCATAGGCGTGCTGCGTGATCGCGTTCGTCGTGCTGTGGTTCTGCGAATGCGGATCCAGCGTCAGCACGTCGTTCTGAGCGGCCCAGCGCAGCGGCGCCGCCTGGGCGATGCCGACCATCGCCGCGATGGCGGCGACGCAAAGGGCGGTGCGGGCGGATCGGATCGATCCGGAGTGATTCCTCGACATGAGCGATAGCTCCCTTGGCAACGTCGTTAAGCAAACGTGAAGTCGCCTGGATGCTAGCTGCCGGGACCCTCGGCGGGAGGCCGATCCACCCTGGGGATTGCCCCAGGGGAGGACCGGAAAATTCAGCCGCCGAGCAAGGACATCCGGGATCCGCTCATCAAACCGTCACTTGATCGTCGTGAACCGCGCTTCCGGCCGGTCGTTGGAGCGGTGCAGGGTCTGCAGGTTGGCGCGCATCGCCCACGGGCGCACCTGGTGGTGCAGCGGGATGAACAGGTACTGATCGCGCGTGCGCACCAGCGCATCGCGCAGGATCGCGTCGCGCTTGGCGGTGTCGATCTCGCTCTTGGCGGCATCGATCAGCTTGTCCAGGGCCGGGTCGCTGATCTTGGAGAAGTTGAAGCTGCCATCCGCACCGCCGCTGCGCGTGCGCGCGAGCGCCTGCAGCGCGTAGAGCGCATCGCGCGTGGACACGCCCCAACCCAGCATGTACAGCGGCGCCTCGAAGCGCTGGAACAGCTGGCTGTGCTGCGACATCGGCTGCGCGGTCAGGCGCGCCGTGACGCCGATCTTGCTCCACATCGACACGACGGCCAGGCAGATCTTCTCGTCGTTGACGTAGCGGTTGTTGGGGCAGTTCAGCGGCAGTTCGAAGCCGTTCGGATAGCCGGCGTCGGCGAGCAGCGTCTTCGCACGGGCCAGGTCGGGCTTGGCGGGCTTGTCCAGCGCGGCGTCGTAGCCGTTGACGCCGGGCGAGACCATCAGCGACGCCGGCACCGACAGGCCGCGCATGATGCTGCGCTTGATCGCCTCGCGGTCGATGGCGATGGAGAGCGCCTCCCGGACGCGGAT
This sequence comes from Roseateles sp. GW821-FHT09H11, assembly GCF_059415845.1. NCBI lineage: Bacteria > Pseudomonadati > Pseudomonadota > Betaproteobacteria > Burkholderiales > Sphaerotilaceae > Roseateles > Roseateles sp. GW821-FHT09H11. Next base: position 557,584 of record NZ_JBWKOA010000003.1, read on the forward strand.
GTCCTTGAACGGGTTCTTGCCCTTGACCGAGGCGCCGCGCAACTCCTCGCTGCCGAGGTCCATCGCGAAGAAGATGGTGCGGGTCTCGGGCCCTTCGATCGACTTGAGCTTCGCATCGGCCTTCACCGCGGCGACGTCCTGGGTCGGCACCTCGGTCAGCAGGTCCACGTCGCCCGAGGTGAGCGCCGCGACACGCGTCGGATCCGACTTGATCGGGATGTAGCTGACCTCGGTGATGTTGCCCTTGTTCTTGTCCCACCAGGCCTTGTTGATCGTCATCGAGACCTTCTGGTCCGGCTGCCAGGAAACGATCTCGTACGGGCCGGTGCCGTCGGTGTGGCGGCTGGCGTAGTTCTCGTCCTTGGCCTTGTAATCGGCCATCTGCGTCGCCCTGTTCTTCTCGGCCCAGACCTTGCTCATGATCCGGAAGTCGACCAGGTTGCGCAGCAGGATGGGCTGCGGCGAGTCGAGGATCAGATCGACGGTGAAGTCGTCGACCTTCTTGATCTCCTTGATGCCGGTGACGTAGATCTGCATCGTGCCCTGCGGCTGGCGGATGCGGTCGAAGCTGAAGATCACGTCGTCCGCGGTGAAGGGCGAACCATCGTGGAACTTCACGCCCTTGCGCAGCTCGAAGCGGACCTGCGTCGGACTGATCTGCGTCCACTTCGTGGCCAGGCAGGGCTCGATCTCCCACTGCTCGTTGTAGCGGGTCAGGCCTTCGTAGGCGTGCTGCAGGATGGCGCTGGTGGTGGTGTGGTCCTGCGAATGCGGATCCAGCGTCAGCACGTCGTTCTGCGCGGCCCAGCGCAGCGGCACGGCCTGCGCGCCGGGCGCGGCGGCGAGCGCGCCGAACGCGATCGTCAGGGACAGACTCATGCGGGCGCGCACGGATCGGGACGCTTTCGGGAAGCGGGATGTCGGGAGGCGGGACATGGGCGGACTCCGATGAAGCCTGGGCAGGCGATGCCCGGCGCATGCTATGCCCGACGGGGGCAGGCGTCGCCTAGCGCTTCTCCGGAGATGAGGGAGAAGACACCGTGGACGAGGGGGCCGTCGTCGGCTCGATGTCGGCGTCGCAGCCGATGCCGGCCGCGATCATGCGTCGCGCATAGCGGCGGATCAGGCGATTGACGAGCCCGTCCGGCCGGAGTGTTCTCCACCCGACATAGCGCGTCGGATGCACCAGCATGCCGCATCGGTACTGCTGGTCTTCCCCGGACCACTGCAGCGCGCGGCAGGCGCCTTCGCGCTTCAGGCTCACGAGCATCCCGAGCGGGCAAGGCTCGGCCAGGCAGCACACGCCGCAGCCGTTGCACGGTTGGCCGAGGGCGGGTTTGGGTGGCGCTTCCGGATGGATCCAGATGACGCTGCCTGATCGGGAGGACATGCACCACTGTAGACGGGGTTGATCCGTGTCCTTCACGGCCGCATTACGTAGACTCGACGTCCCCCTTGCCGGGGAAGACCTTACCGAGGAAGACATATGAAGAAGTTCTCTCTGAAACTGCTGGTGCTCGTCGCCGGTTTCGCGGCGCTGGGCAGCCAGGCGCAGGAGCGCGTGCGCATCGGCTTCATGAGCCCGGTCACCGGGCCGCAGGCCGGCTACGGTATCGACAACCGCGACGGCGCCGCGCTCGCCATCAAGGAACTGAACGCGAAGGGCGTGAAGGTGGGGGGCAAGCCGGTCGTGTTCGAACTCGACGTCAACGACGACGGGGCCGATCCGCGCCAGGGCGTGCAGGTGGCGCAGGCGCTGGTCGACAAGAAGATCAGGTTCGTGCTCGGCCCGTACAACTCGGGCGTGACGATGCCGGCCTCGCGCGTGTTCTCCGACGGCGGCGTGATCGTGCTGACGGTGGCGTCCAACCCCCGCATCACGCAGCAGCCCAACCAGTCCAACCTGTTCCGCATCGGCGCCACCGACAACCAGCTCGGCGCGAAGATGGCCGTCTACGCGGCGCAGGACCTGAAGGTGAAGACGGTCGCCGTCATCGACGACCGCACGGCCTACGGCCAGGGCGTCGCGCAGGAGTTCACCGCCCAGGCGACCAAGCTCGGCATCAAGGTCGTGTCCAAGGAGTTCACCAACGACAAAGCGACGGACTTCAGCAGCATCCTGACCGCCGTCAAGGCCGCCAAGCCCGACGCCGTGTTCTACGGCGGCTACTCGGCGCAGGGCGGCCCGATGCTGCGTCAGATGCGAGGCCTCGGCATCACGGTGCCGCTGCTGGGCGGCGACGGCATCTGCTCGTCGGAGACCGCCACGCTGTCGCAGATCGCGAACGACCTGAACACCTACTGCACGCAGGGTGGCGCGCTGATCGACCGCAGTGCCAAGGGCAAGCAGTTCCTGGACAAGTACAAGGCCGAGTTCAAGCGCGATCCGTTGACCTACGCCGCGTCGTTCTACGACGGCGCCTACCTGCTGGCGGGCGCCATGGAAGCGGCGCAGTCCACCGATCCGAAGAAGGTCGGCGAACATCTGGCGAAGTCGACCTACGTTGGCGTGGCCGGCGAGTACGCCTACGACGACAAGCACGACCTGAAGTCGTCCGCCGTCACGGTGTTCACGCTCAAGGGCAAGGACGTGGTGCCGCTGAAGAGCCTCTGAAAACGCCTCTTGCTCCCTCTCCCGCTTGCGGGAGAGGGCAGGGGTGAGGGATCCCTGGGGTCAGGTCTTGACGCCCAGCTCCCGCAGCCGCTCTTCCAGGTACTCATGCGCCGTGTAGCGGTCCGACAGGACCACGTCCTCGCGCGGATGCAGGAACAGCGGCAGCGAGACGCGGCTCTTCTTGGCGCCTTCGCCGGTCGGGTTGACCACGCGGTGCTGCGTCGACGGGTAGTAGCCCTGCGAGGCTTCCTGCAGCATGTCGCCGATGTTGATGATCAGCATGCCGAAGTCGCCGGGCACGTCGACCCACTCGCCATCCTTGCCCTGGACCTGCAGGCCAGGCTCGTTGGCGGCCGGCAGGATGGTCAGCAGGTTGATGTCGCCGTGCGCCGCGGCGCGCAGCGAACCCGCCGGCTCGTTGCCGGTCAGCGGCGGGTAGCGCAGCACGCGCAGCAGCGTCAGCCGGCTGTCCTGGATCATGTTGGACAAGGGCTCGCGATAGTTCTTCGCGATGTCGGCCGGGGTGTGCCGCTCCACCCACGACAGCAGCTCCGCCGCCAGATCGTTGGCGATGCGGTAGTAGCGCATCGCGTCGTCCTTCAGCGCCGCCGGGATCCTTCCCCACGGGTAGATGTGGAAGTACTCCTTGATGTCCTTCTGCGCGTGGCCCTTGGCGGTCTCCGAGATCTCGGTGGAGAAGTAGCCGTCCTGGGTCTCCTTGGAGAACGCCAGCGCGTGCTTCTCGGTCCCGTTGAAGTAGCCGAGCCAGTCGGCGTAGATCTTCTCGACCAGTTCCTGGGGCAGGGGGTGATTCACCAGGACGCCGAAGCCTGTCTCGTGCAGGGAGCGGGTGAATTGCTCGGCCGCATCCGCGGCGCGGTAGTCGACGACTCGAACTTGCATGTGGGATCTCCTGTGTCCCGGGCAGTCCGCCATTCAATCTCGGGGCGGTACGCCAACCGGCAGTCTACTGCGTTGAGTTGGCTGTTCGCAAACGTTTGTAGGCCGTGAGGATCCGTTCGCTTGATCCATGTCATGGACGGGGTGCACAGGAAGTGGGCGATCCCGCAACAGCACGGGTTCCAGCGTGGTGCTACAGTCCTGCGCTTGTGACTTCAGGTCCTTCCCGTACCCCTTTTCTGGCAACAGCAAAGGCGGGTCGCAATCCGCCAACCGGTCAAGCCGTGTCGCGGAAGGTTCATAACCAGCCGATAGCTCCGGAAGCCGGGGCAGAGGTGAGCGAAAGATGATGCAGCAATACAGCTCGAACTCCTATCTGTTCGGGGGCAATGCTCCCTACGTCGAGGAGATGTACGAGCAGTACCTCGACAACCCGGGCGCCGTGCCCGACAACTGGCGCGCCTACTTCGACGCCCTGCAGCACGTCCCCGCCGTGGACGGCAGCGACAAGCGCGACGTCCCGCACGCCCCCGTCGTCGAGTCCTTCGCGCAGCGCGCCAAGGCCAACGCGCTCAACAACAAGGTGTCCTCCGCCGAGCTCGAAGTGGCCGGCAAGCAGGTGCACGTCCAGTCGCTGATCGCCGCGTATCGCACGCTCGGCTCGCGCTGGGCCGACCTGGACCCGCTCAAGCGCACCGAACGCGCCAAGATCGCGGAACTGGAACCCTCGTCCTACGGCCTCACCGAAGCCGACATGGACCGGACCTTCAGCGCCACGAACACCTATTTCACCAAGGCCGAGCGCATGACCCTGCGCGAGATCGTGCAGGCCCTGCGTGACACCTACTGCGGCTCCGTCGGCGCCGAGTTCATGCACGTCACCGAGCCGACCGAGAAGCGCTGGTGGCAGGAGCGCCTGGAGGCGATCCGCAGCAAGCCGACCTACACGGCCGAGAAGAAGCAGCAGATCCTGGAGCGCCTGACGGCCGCCGAAGGCCTGGAGCGCTACCTGCACACGAAGTACGTCGGCCAGAAGCGTTTCTCGCTGGAAGGCGGCGAGAGCTTCATCGTCTCGATGGACGAGCTGGTGAAGTGCGCCGGCGTCCGCGGCGTGCAGGAGATCGTGATCGGCATGGCCCACCGCGGCCGCCTGAACGTGCTGGTGAACACCCTGGGCAAGATGCCCAAGGACCTGTTCGCCGAGTTCGACCACACCGCCCCGGAAGACCTGCCCTCGGGTGACGTGAAGTACCACCAGGGCTTCTCCAGCGACGTGACCACCCCCGGCGGCCCCGTCCACCTGAGCCTGGCCTTCAACCCGTCGCACCTGGAGATCGTGAACCCGGTCGTCGAGGGCTCGGTCAAGGCGCGCATGGACCGCCGCGGCGACAAGACCGGCGAGCAGGTGCTGCCCGTGCTGGTGCACGGCGACGCGGCCTTCGCCGGCCAGGGCGTCGTGATGGAGACGCTGGCGCTGGCGCAGACGCGCGGCTACTACACCGGCGGCACCGTCCACATCGTCATCAACAACCAGATCGGCTTCACCACCAGCGACCCGCGCGACACGCGCTCGACGCTGTACTGCTCCGACGTCGTCAAGATGATCGAGGCCCCGGTGCTGCACGTGAACGGCGACGATCCGGAAGCGGTCGTGCTGTGCACGCAGCTGGCGCTGGACTATCGCCAGCAGTTCAAGAAGGACGTCGTCGTCGACATCGTCTGCTTCCGCAAGCTGGGCCACAACGAGCAGGACACGCCGGCGCTGACGCAGCCGCTGATGTACAAGACCATCGCCAAGCATCCGGGCACCCGCAAGCTGTACGGCGAGAAGCTGGTGGCCCAGGGCGTGCTGGACGCCGACGGCCCGGACGGCATGGTCAAGGCCTTCCGCGCCGCGATGGACGAAGGCCGTCACACCGTCGACCCGGTGCTGACCAACTTCAAGAGCAAGTACGCGACCGACTGGACCCCGTTCCTCGGCAAGAAGTGGACCGACAGTTGCGACACCGCGCTGCCGGTGGCCGAGTGGAAGCGCCTGGCCGAGAAGGTCACCACGCTGCCCGGCAACTTCAAGGCCCACACGCTGGTGGAGAAGGTCATCGCCGACCGCGCGGCCATGGGTCGCGGCGACATCAACGTCGACTGGGGCATGGGCGAGCACATGGCCTTCGCCTCGCTGGTGGCCTCGGGTTACCCGATCCGCCTGTCCGGCGAAGACTGCGGCCGCGGCACGTTCACGCACCGCCATGCGGTGCTGCACGACCAGAACCGCGAGCGTTTCGACGAAGGCATCTACATCCCGCTGCAGAACGTCGCGGAAGGCCAGGCCCCGTTCGTCGTGATCGACTCGATCCTGTCGGAAGAGGCCGTGCTGGGCTTCGAATACGGCTACGCCGCCGCCGACCCGCACACGCTGACCATCTGGGAAGCGCAGTTCGGCGACTTCGTGAACGGCGCGCAGGTCGTCATCGACCAGTTCATCGCCTCGGGCGAAGTGAAGTGGGGCCGCTCCAACGGCCTGACGATGATGCTGCCGCACGGCTACGAAGGCCAGGGCCCCGAGCACAGCTCGGCCCGCCTGGAGCGCTTCATGCAGCTGGCCGCCGACAACAACATGCAGATCGTCCAGCCGACGACGGCGTCGCAGATCTTCCATCTGCTGCGTCGCCAGATGCTGCGCATGTTCCGCAAGCCGCTGGTCATCCTGACGCCCAAGTCGCTGCTGCGCGCCAAGGACGCCACGTCCCCGGTCAGCGAGTTCACCAAGGGTGAGTTCCGCACCGTCATCGGCGAGACGAGCGCCGAGATCGACGCGAGCAAGGTCAAGCGCGTGATCGCCTGCTCCGGCAAGGTGGCCTACGACCTGATCAAGGCCCGTGGCGACAAGAAGGATGTCGCGATCATCCGCGTCGAACAGCTGTATCCGTTCCCGCACAAGGCGTTCGCGGCCGAACTCAAGAAGTACCCGAACCTCGCCGAGATCGTGTGGTGCCAGGACGAGCCGCAGAACCAGGGCGCCTGGTTCTTCGTGCAGCACTACATCCACGAGAACATGGCCGACGGCCAGAAGCTCGGATACGCGGGCCGTCCCGCCTCGGCCTCGCCGGCCGTCGGCTACGCCCACCTGCACCAGGAACAGCAGAAGGCGCTGCTGGAGCAGGCCTTCGGGAAACTGAAGGGTTTCGTGCTGACCAAGTGAGTCATTGCGGACGCCGCGCGCCGCAATGACACCGGCGCCGGGGACGGGCACAAGCTCCCCGGCGACCGGCAGGCGCAAGGCTCCGGTTTACTGAAAAACCGAGAGAAAAAACATCATGGCAATCGTTGAAGTCAAAGTCCCCCAGCTGTCCGAATCGGTCGCCGAAGCGACCCTGCTCCAGTGGAAGAAGAAGCCCGGCGACGCCGTGGCCATCGATGAGATCCTGATCGAGATCGAGACCGACAAGGTCGTGCTCGAAGTGCCGGCGCCGTCCGCCGGCGTGCTGGCCGAACTGGTCGTCGGCGACGGCGGTACCGTCACGTCGGACCAGGTCATCGCCAAGATCGACTCCGAAGGCAAGGCCGGCGCCGCTGCTCCGGCCGCCGCCGCCGCTCCGGCACCCGCTGCTGCCGCCGCCGCTCCGGCCGCCGCTGCCGCCTCGTCGGACAGCAAGGCCGGCGTCGCGATGCCCGCCGCCGCGAAGATCATGGCCGACAACAACCTGCCCGCCGGCTCGGTGTCCGGCACCGGCAAGGATGGCCGCGTGACCAAGGGCGACGTGCTGGGCGCGATCGAAGGCGGCGCCAAGCCGGCCGCGATCCCCGCGCCGGTGCAGGCCCCGGCCGCTCCCGCCAAGGCGCCGCTGCAGGCGGTCGCCGCGCCCGTGTCCGCCAACCTGGGCGACCGTCCGGAACAGCGCGTGCCGATGAGCCGCCTGCGCGCCCGCATCGCCGAGCGCCTGCTGCAATCGCAATCGACCAACGCCATCCTGACCACGTTCAACGAAGTGAACATGGCCCCGGTGATGGAGCTGCGCAAGAAGTTCCAGGACAGCTTCACCAAGGAACACGGCACGAAGCTCGGCTTCATGAGCTTCTTCGTGAAGGCCGCCGTGCACGCGCTGAAGAAGTACCCGGTGCTGAACGCCTCGGTCGACGGCAACGACATCGTCTATCACGGCTACTTCGACATCGGCATCGCCGTCGGCTCGCCGCGCGGCCTGGTCGTGCCCATCCTGCGCAACGCGGACCAGATGAGCTTCGCCGACATCGAGAAGAAGATCGCCGAGTTCGGCAAGAAGGCCCAGGAAGGCAAGCTCGGCATCGAAGAGATGACCGGCGGCACCTTCTCGATCTCCAACGGCGGCACCTTCGGCTCCATGCTGTCGACCCCGATCATCAACCCGCCGCAGTCGGCCATCCTGGGCGTGCACGCGACCAAGGACCGTGCCGTCGTCGAGAACGGCCAGATCGTGATCCGTCCGATCAACTACCTGGCGATGTCCTACGACCACCGCATCATCGACGGCCGTGAAGCCGTGCTGGGTCTCGTGGCCATGAAGGACGCGCTGGAAGATCCGGCTCGCCTCCTGTTCGACATCTAAGCCAAGGACGATCGACACATGAGCAAGCAATTCGACGTCGTCGTCATCGGCGGCGGCCCCGGCGGCTACATCGCGGCGATCCGCGCGGCGCAACTGGGCTTCAACACGGCCTGCATCGACGAGTGGAAGAACGACAAGGGCGGTCCCGCCCTGGGCGGCACCTGCACCAACGTCGGCTGCATCCCGTCCAAGGCCCTGCTGCAGTCGAGCGAGCACTTCGAACACGCCGGCCACGGCTTTGCCGACCACGGCATCTCGATGAACGACCTGAAGATCGACATCGCCAAGATGATCGGTCGCAAGGACGCCGTCGTGAAGCAGAACAACGACGGCGTGCAGTACCTGTTCAAGAAGAACAAGGTCACGTTCTTCCACGGCCGCGGCTCGTTCGTGGCGGCGAAGGACGGCGCTTACGAGCTGAAGGTCGCCGGCGCCGCCGAGGAGACCATCACGACCAAGCACGTGATCGTCGCCACCGGCTCCAACGCCCGCCAGCTGCCGGGTGCCCCGTTCGACGAGACCAACATCCTGTCCAACGACGGCGCGCTGCGCATCCCGGCCGTGCCGAAGAAGCTGGGCGTGGTCGGTTCCGGCGTCATCGGGCTGGAAATGGGCTCGGTGTGGCGCCGCCTGGGCGCCGAGGTGACGATCCTGGAAGCGCTGCCCGCCTTCCTGGGCGCCGCCGACGAGTCCGTCGCCAAGGAAGCCGCCAAGGTCTTCAAGAAGCAGGGCCTGAACATCGAGCTGGGCGTGAAGATCACCAGCGTCGAGAACGGCAAGGACGGCGTGGCCGTGAAGTACACGGATGCCAAGGGCGGCGAGCAGACGCTGGCGGTCGACAAGCTGATCGTCTCGATCGGCCGCACGGCCAACACCATCGGCCTGAACCCCGAAGCCGTGGGCCTGAAGCTCGATGAGCGCGGCGCCGTGATCGTCGACGACGAGTGCAAGACCAACCTGCCCAACGTGTGGGCCATCGGCGACGTCGTGCGCGGACCGATGCTGGCGCACAAGGCCGAGGAAGAAGGCGTTGCCGTGGCCGAGCGCATCGCCGGCCAGCACGGTCACGTCAACTTCAACACGATCCCGTGGGTCATCTACACGAGCCCCGAGATCGCGTGGGTCGGCAAGACCGAACAGCAGCTGAAGGCGGACGGCGTGGCCTACAAGGCGGGCCAGTTCCCGTTCCTGGCCAACGGCCGCGCGCGCGCGCTGGGCGACACGACCGGCTTCGTCAAGTTCCTGGCCGACGCCAAGACCGACGAGATCCTGGGCGTGCACATCATCGGCCCGATGGCCTCGGAGCTGATCGCCGAGTCCGTGGTCGCGATGGAGTTCAAGGCCTCGGCCGAGGACATCGCCCGCATCTGCCACGCGCACCCGTCGCTGAGCGAAGCGACCAAGGAAGCGGCCCTGGCCATCGACAAGCGCACGCTGAACTTCTGAGCTCCGGCTCGAAGCGCATCGGACGCATGAACGGAAGGGGCGGCGCGAGTCGCCCCTTTTTCCATCTTGTCCGCGCTGCGCAGGTTCCCTGATCTGAACGTCTCGAACGCCGCCGCTTGACCACCGCATGACTACCGTTACCGAGCTCTACCACCAGACCCTTGCCGAACGCGGCTACACCGCCGACGCGGCCCAGTTGCGCGCCGTCGCCTCGCTGCAGCGCTGTCAGGACGAATGGGCCGACTACAAGGCGCGGCGCTCCAATGCGGTGACCAAGTTCCTGGTGCGGCCGCCGCTGCCGCGCGGCGTGTACATGTTCGGCGGCGTCGGCCGCGGCAAGAGCTTCCTGATGGACTGCTTCTTCCAGGCCGTGCCGCTGACGCGCAAGACCCGGCTGCACTTTCACGAGTTCATGCGCGAGGTCCATCGCGAGCTGCAGGAGCTCAAGGGCATCCAGGACCCGCTGGACGAGCTCGGCAAGCGCATCGCGCGGCGCTTCCGGCTGATCTGCTTCGACGAGTTCCACGTCGCCGACGTCACCGACGCGATGATCCTGTACCGGCTGCTCGACGCGCTGTTCAAGAACCGCGTGTCGATCGTGACGACGTCCAACTTCCATCCGGACGGGCTCTACCCGAACGGGCTGCACCGCGACCGCATCCTGCCGGCGATCGAGTTGCTGAAGCAGAACCTGGAAGTCATCAACGTCGACAACGGCACCGATTACCGGCAGCGCTCGCTCGAGCATGTCGAGCTCTATCACACGCCGCTGAACGCGCAGACCGAGGCGGCGCTGACGACGGCCTTCGAATCGCTGGCCGAGGCGCGTGACGAGGACCCGATCCTGCACATCGAGCACCGCGAGATCCGCTCCCGGCGCCGCGCAGGCGGCGTGGTGTGGTTCGACTTCTCGGAGCTCTGCGGCGGGCCACGCTCGCAGAACGACTACCTGGAACTGGCGACGCAGTTCCACACGATCATCCTGTCCAACGTGCCGGCGATGCCGCCACGGCTGGCCAGCGAGGCGCGCCGCTTCACGCTGCTGGTCGACGTGCTGTACGACCGGCGCGTGAAGCTGATCATCTCCGCGGCCGTTCCGGCGGAGCAGCTGTACACCGAGGGCCCGTTGGCGCACGAGTTCCCGCGCACCGTGTCGCGGCTGCAGGAGATGCAGTCGAAGGAATACCTGGAGCTCGAGCGTCGCGACGTCGATACCCGGTTGACCTGACCCCTGTTCCTGCGCGTCCACGCCCATCCCCACTCGCGGTTCCCTCCGATTGGGGTGTAGGGAAGTCACCGGCGGGCGTGTCACTGGAACGAGCGTCGCCGGATGCGATGATCACGTCCATGACTTTCCGCCCAGTCCTTGTTCTCCTGCCGATGGCGCTGTCGGGCATGGCTGCCTCGACGGCCGTCTGCGCGGCGGAGATGACCCGCGCCGAGATCGGTGCCGCCCGCGCGCGCATCGAGCAGACCTACCAGGCCAAGGTCCGCGAGTGCAACCAGCGTTTCGTCGTCACCGGCTGCCTGGAAGACGCCCGCGACGAACGCATCCGCCAGCTGCGACCGCTGGACCACGCCGAACACCAGGTCAATGCCGAGGAGCGCCAGCGTCGCAGCGCCGCCGCGCGCGAGCGCGTCCAGCAGAACGAGCGCGAGGCGGCCAAGGACGAAGCCCGGCGCAAGACCGAATCGGTGCGGGAAGCGGCTCAGCCGGCATCGGCGCCGACGGTGCCGGGGGCGCGTACACCGCGCGCCAATCCGGAACTGCATCAACGCCGCGAGGCCAAACTGGATGCCGAGGCGAAGGCCGAGGCGGCCAAGCGCCGCGAGGCCGCCGCGGAGCGCCGTCAGAAGGCGTTGGACCGCCAGCGCAAGGCCGGTGAGCAGCAACTGCGCTCGGCGGGGAAGGCGGCCTCCGCGGCGTCCGCGCCGGTCGGCAAGAACACGAAGCCGCCCGCGGCCCATCTGCCGACGCCGTCAGCCTCCGACATCCGCGCGTTGCCCAAGCCCTGAAGCGTCGAAGCGGGGGGCGCGTCATCCGATCCTGCGCCGCTCAATGCAAAACGCCGGTCGCGAGACCGGCGTTCTTCATGGCGAGGCGGGGAGGGCACCCGCCCGGCGTCACTCGAGCGGATCCACCCGCACGATCGCCAGCGACAGGTTGTCGCCGGTGCCTTTGGCGCGCTGGCGTGCCTTGTTGACCAGCAGCTCGGCGCCGTCGCGCGGCGGCAGGCTGTGCATCACCGTGCCGAGCTCGGCCGGCGAGAAGTAGTGCCACAGCCCGTCGCTGCAGCACATCAGCGTGTCGCCGTGCTCCAGGTGCTCGATGTAGGACTCGACCGGCGTCGGTTCCTGCACGGTGCCCAGGCAGGCGGTCAGCAGGTTTGACTGCGGATGGACCAGCGCCTCGTCCTCGGTGATCTGGCCTTCGTCGACCAGGCGCTGCACGTAGGACTGGTCCAGCGACCGCGTCACCATGTTGGGACCGCGGAAGTGGTAGATCCGCGAGTCGCCGGTATGGATCCAGAAGCAGCGCCGGTCCGACGTCAGCAGGTAGGCGGCCAGCGTGCTGTGCGGCTCCTCCTCGGCCGAGATCGCCGTCAGGCGGATCATCAGGTGGGCTTCGGACACGATCTGGCGCAGCAGCTCGGATTCGTCCTCCTCCCCGGGGACGAAACGTTCGAACAGTTGCTGGGCGGTGAGGATGACCTGGTCGGCGGCCTTGCGGCCGCCGCTCTTGCCGCCCATGCCGTCGGCGACGATGCCGAGCACGCAACCGCTCTGTCTGGGATGGGCGATGACCTGGACCTGATCCTGCTGGTACAGACGATCGCCGCGATGGATGCCGGTGGCGGCGCTGAGGCGATAGCCTGGGGTGTTGCGACTCATCCCAAAACTATAATCGTCCGGCTCGGCTTCCCGGTCGGGTGGTTCCCCGTTTATGGATGAACAACTTCACTCTCCAGCGCGCCGTCTGATTGAACTTCGCATCGCCCATGCGGAGTTGGACGGCCGTATCGACGCATTGATGGGCGCCGTGCGCGCCGACGTCGTCGCGGACATCAGTCCGGTTCCGGCCATCGGGGCCATCGCGGCGATCGCTGGCGAGCTGGCCCTGCCGCCCGTCGACGAACTGACGCTGCGGCGGTTGAAGAAGCAACGCCTGGCGCTGCGCGACGAGATCGCGCGGCTCGAACGGGCCAGCGATCCCGATGAGCCGGCCTGACCGTCACGATCCCGCCATCAACGACTCGACCGACCACTCCTCCGAGGATTCGACCGACGATCTGATGGCTGACGCTCCCTGGGGCGCGGCCGAGGCGTCGCCGGCGCTGGCGGCGTCTCGCGCCCGCGCGGCGGCCGAAGAGCTCCGCCCGGGTGAGCTGGAACAGTCGGTGATCGCCGCGTTCGACACGGGCGGTCCGCTGTCACGACATGGCCCCGGCTATGCGCCCCGAGCGCCTCAGCAGCGCATGGCGCTGGCCGTCGCGCAGGCGATCGCCGGGCGCGACACGCTGGTCGTCGAGGCCGGCACCGGCGTCGGCAAGACCTTCGCGTACCTGGTGCCGGCGCTGCTCAGCGGCGGCCGCACGCTGATCAGCACCGCGACGAAGAGCCTGCAGGATCAGCTCTTCATGCGCGACCTGCCGCGGCTGCTGGACACCTTCGCGCTGCCGCTGCGCGCCGCGTTGCTGAAGGGGCGAGGGAGTTACCTCTGCTTGCACCGGCTGCAGCAGGCGCGCCACAGTGCGGAGCTGCCTGATCGACGCGCCGTCGCGCAACTCGCGCGCATCGAGCGCTGGGCGATGACGACGCACACCGGCGACTTCGCGGAGATCGACGGCATGGACGAGCGCTCGCCGGTGATCCCGATCGTCAGCTCGACGCGCGACAACTGTCTGGGCACCGACTGCCCGTCCTACCGCGACTGCCACGTCGTGAAGGCACGGCGCGAGGCGATGGAGGCGGATCTGGTCGTCGTGAACCACCACCTGTTCTTCGCCGACCTGGTGCTGCGCGACAGCGGCGTCGCGGAGCTGCTGCCCAGCGTCGAAGTCGCGATATTCGACGAGGCGCATCAACTCCCCGAAGCCGGTCTGAACTTTCTGGGCCGTCTGCTGGGCAGCGCCCAGCTGTTCGACTTCGGACGCGACATGCTCGCGCAAGGCCTGGCACATGCGCGCGGGCTGCAGGAGTGGCAGGCCATCTCCGGCGGCGTCGAGCGCGCGGCCCGTGCGCTGCGGCTGGCCTGTGCCGGCGGACGCGAACTGCGTGGCGTGCTCAAGCTGCGCTGGAGCGAGTGTTCGGGCCGCGCCGATTTCGAAGAGGCGCTGGTGCAGGTCACGCAGGCGATCGAGCTCAGCGTGGACGCTCTTGCGACGGTGATGGAAGTCGGGCCGGACCTCGTGCGCCTGCACGAGCGCGCGGTCGAGCTCTACAAGACAGCGCAACTGTTCGCGCGGGCGCCGGATCCGGGCGCGGTGCGCTGGGTCGATGTCGGCACGCACCAGGTCCGCCTGATGGAATCGCCGCTGGACATCCGCGAGGCGATGCAGGAAGCGCTCGCCAGCACGCCCAAGGCCTGGGTGTTCACGTCGGCCACGCTGGGCGAGGACGACGCGCTCACCTGGTTCACCGAGCCCGCCGGTCTGGGGCAGGCGCGCACGCTGCGTGTCGGCAGCCCGTTCGACTACGCGTCACACGCGCGGCTCTACGTGCCCAAGCATTTCCCGAAGCCCTCGGAGCCCGACCATGGCGAATCGGTGGGCTGGCTCGGCGCGCGCCTGGCGGCGCGACTCGGCGGTCGCACCTTCATCCTGACGACGACGCTGCGTCAGCTGCAGACGGTGGCCGACGTGCTGCGCCAACGCTTCGAGGAAGGCGGCCATCGCATCGAGGTGCTGGTGCAAGGCACGATGCCGAAGCGACAGCTGCTGCAGCAGTTCGTCGATCAGCCAGCGTCGGTGCTGGTCGGCTCGGCGAGTTTCTGGGAAGGCATCGACGTGCCCGGCGACGCGTTGCAATGCGTGCTCATCGACAAGCTGCCATTCCCGCCGCCGAACGATCCGCTGGTCGAAGCCCGCGTCGCGCGTCTGGAGTCCGAGGGCCGCAACCCCTTCATGGAGTACTTCGTCGCCGAGGCCGCGATCGCGCTGAAGCAGGGCGCCGGCCGCCTGATCCGCACCGAGACCGACCGCGGCCTGCTCGTCGTCTGCGATCCGCGCCTGGCCGGCTCGCACTACGGCAAGCGCCTGCGCGAGGCGCTCCCTCCAATGACGCAGGTACCCGACGAGACGACGGCGCAGGCCTGGCTTGCCGAGCTGAAGGCCGCTCACGACGCCTGAACGAAACAGCCCGCTCGAGAGCGGGCTGTTTCCTTCCGATGGCGAGCTTCAGCCCACCACAGCATCACCAGATGACCCACCAAGCCCTGTCTTTAGGTTTGGCCTTTCCAGTCGTCAGGTAATAACTGTCCGGGAAGCTTGCCTGCAGCACGCGGCGGCTGTCATCGCGCAGCTGTTCCAGGCCGAGCTTGTCATAGCTCTGCACCATCAGGAACAGCGCCTCTTCCAGCGCGGGTGCGTTCTGGAATTCCATCAACGCGGCCTGCCCACGGTTCGCCGCCGCGAGATACGCGCCGCGGTTGTAGTAGTAGCGCGCCACATGCACCTCGTAGGCCGCGAGGCTGTTGGTGATGTAGTCGATGCGGATGCGGCCGTCCTCGGAGTACTTCGATTCCGGGAACTGCTCCACCAGCTGCTTGAACGCCTGCATCGAATCGCGCGCGGCCTGCTGGTCGCGTTCGCTGATGTCCTGGCGCGCGATGCGGCCGAACAGGCCGAGGTCGTCGTTGAAGTTGACCAGGCCCTTCATGTACAGCGCGTAGTCCAGCGCCGGGCTCGACGGGTTGAGCTTGATGAAGCGGTCCAGCACCGTCACGGCCTGCACGCGCTCGCCGCTCTTGTAGTTCGCCCAGGCCAGGTCCAGCTGCGCCTGCTGGCCCAGCGTCGTGCCCGCGGCGCGGCCTTCGATGCGTTCCAGCGTCTTGATCGCCCGGTCGTAGGAGCCGGAGAGCATGTCCTCCTTGGCCTCTGCGTACAATTTCTCCAGGTTGGCCTGGGAATTCGGGTCCTCCTTGGGGGCCGACGAACAGGCCGCCAGCCCCAGCACGGCAGCGGCCGCGGCGGTCATCGCCACGCAGCGCCACGCGGCGCGCCAGGAGCCGGACGCTTCAGAAGAATCCGCGGTCCGGCGGCGCAACACCCGAGTCTCGATCATGGTCCACAGGGCGCGCGCCACGGCGGCCCTCATCTGAAATTGGAGCGGCGATTATATGGTTCAGGTCGGTCACGACCCGGCGGCGCAGGGCGGGCTTTACCCTGGTGAGAAACCGGGGGAGGCGCCGGCGCAGGCAGCCCTCTCCGAGGGCGTCGATGACGCCCAGGACGTCGGGGTCGACGTCCCCGAACGCCGCAGCGCCGAGGCCGGGCGCGACGAGATCGCGCTGCGCCTCGACAAATGGCTGGTGCAGCTGGCGCCGGAGTTCTCGCGCAGTCACCTGCAGGGCCTGATCGAGCGCGGTTGCGTCACGCTCGACGGACAGCTCGTCACCCACGCGTCGCGCAAGCCCCGGCTTGGGCAGACGCTGGTCGTCGACCTGGTCCCGACCGAGGAAGCGCTGGCCTTCCGCCCGGAACCCCTCGCGCTCGACATCGTCTTCGAGGACGAGCACCTGCTCGCGGTGAACAAGCCGGCCGGGCTGGTCGTCCATCCGGCCGCGGGCAACTGGTCCGGCACGCTGATGAACGGGCTGCTGGCCCATCACGCCAAGGCGGCGACGCTGCCGCGCGCGGGCATCGTGCATCGGCTGGACAAGGACACGTCGGGCTTGATGGTCGTCGGCAAGACGCTGCCGGCGGTCACCGCGCTCATGCGGATGATCGCGGCCCGGGAGGTCCATCGCGAGTACCTGGCCCTGGTCCACGGCCGCACGCCCGACGAGTGGATCGTCGACGCACCGATCGGCCGCGATCCGCAGTCGCGCACGCGGATGGCCGTCGTGGGTGGCGGCAAGCCGGCGCGCACCGATTTCTTCAAGCTGGCCGAGGGCGAGTGGCAGGACGCGCGCGGCCTGAACCGAACCGTCTCCGCGCTGCACTGTGTGCTGCATTCGGGGCGCACGCACCAGATCCGCGTGCACGCCGCGCACCGCGGACACGCGCTGGTGTCGGACGCCCTCTACGGCGGGGCCGAGGCGCTGGGCGTGCCGCGCCAGGCGCTGCATGCCGCGCGGCTCGGTTTCGCCCATCCGATCACCGGCGAACCGCTGCGCTTCGAGGCCCCGTTGCCGGCCGATCTGGCGTCCGGGTGGCGCGTCTCGGGTTTGCCCGATCCGGTGTTCTGAGAGCGGTGCGCCCGCTCGCGCTACAATGCGTCCCAGTACTTGCGCTGAGACCAACGTGAAGAGCGTGCGCAAGACGGCGGCGGGCTGGCAGTCGACCCCGTTCGCAGCGCAGGCCGCACACCGACGCGGCGCCCCACTGACCGGCCGGATCCACCACTGAGCGGCGGCCGTTGGAGCACAGAGCTCCCAAGCAAGCAGATCGAATCCGTCCGGCGCGGCCCGTTGCCGTCGCCGGCGCCCAAGATGGCGACACACACCGATTTGACCGGCCTCCAGGCCGGCCTGACGAACTGAGTTCATGGATACGCAGGAGGCGAAGCGGGTCCTGGAAACGGCGTTGCTGTGCGCGCAGGCGCCGCTGACGCTGCGTGACATGCGCTCGCTGTTCGCGGACGAGCTCAACGGCGACAGCGTGCGGACGCTGCTCGACGAGTTGCTGCGCGAGTGGGAAGGGCGCGGCGTCGAGCTGGTGGCGCTGTCCTCCGGCTGGCGCTTCCAGAGCCGGCCCGAGATGCGCGAGCATCTGGACCGGCTGCACCCGGAGAAGCCGCCGAAGTATTCGCGGGCGGTGCTGGAGACGCTGGCGATCATCGCCTACCGTCAACCGGTGACCCGCGGGGACATCGAGGACATCCGCGGCGTGGTGGTGGCTACGCCCATCATCAAGCAGCTCGAGGACCGCGACTGGATCGAGGTCATCGGGCATCGCGAGGCGCCGGGCCGGCCGGCGCTGTATGCGACGACGAAGCATTTCCTGGACGACCTGGGGCTGCATTCGCTGGAGCAATTGCCGGCCTTGATCCAGGGCGGCGACCCGACGCCGATCGCCGGGGCGCTGCAGGCCTCGCTGCTCGAGGAACCGCCCGGCGACGTGGTCGTCGAGCTCGATCCGCCGGCGCCGGAGATCCAGCCGGGCGAGCCGGTGGCGGAGGTCGAGGCCGCTGAAACGGTGGGAAGCGCCCAAACCGGCGAGCCCGCCGAAACCGTCGACGCGGCAGAAGTTGCCGAGACGGCGGAAGTCGCGGAGACGACGGAAGTCGCGGAGACGGCAGAGGCTGCCGAGACCGTCGAGACCGCTGAAACGAACCTGGCGGCGCCCGAATCTTCGGACGCCGCCACTGAAGACGAATCCAAGCCGGCCGCCTCGCGTGATCCGGGTGAAGAACCACAGGCCGGGGCCGTCAACCCCGAGCCCACTTGAGCGCCCCGGGAAGGGGCCGTGTCCACCGCTGACAAGGTGCAAGCCGACACATGAATTCCAACGATATCGACGATTCCAAGCCCGAGACGCTGACGGCCGGTCCGGCCGACACCCCGTCCGACGCGCCCGCGAAACCCAAGCGCACCCGCAAGGTCGCCGCGGCTCCGACTGAGGCGACCGACCCGGGCGCCGCACCCGCGGCCGAGGAGACGCCGAAGCCTCGAGCGCGCCGCAAGACGGCCGCCGCGGCGGAAGTGCCTGCCGAGGCCACGGTCGAGGTCCAGGCCGAAACGCCCGCGGCAGAAGACGCGCCAGCGTCCAAGCCCAAGCGCCGCACGAAGAAGACCGCCGAGGCGGACGCCGCGCCGGTGCAGGCCGACCGCGCCGTGATCCACGTGCCGGTCGCGACCGTCGAGGCTTCGCCCGCGCCGGTGTCGCCGGTGGCCGGGGCGGTTGTCGAGCTGGTGTCGCAGGAGTCTCCTGAGTCGCGAGAAGCGGGTCCGGTGGCGAGTGAAGGCGCCGACGGCGACGCAGGCAGCGACGGCGAAGGCCGTGGCCGCAATCGTCGCCGCCGCGGGCGCGACCGTGATCGCGAACCGCGTGAAGGTCAGCCGGTCCAGGCGCAGGGCGATGCTTCCGAGCCCGGCGAAGGCGCCGGGTCCGCGCCGACGCAGGTCGACAGCGCCCAGCTCCAGGCCGAGGCGCAGGCGCGCTTCGACGCGCTGGTGTCCGGTGCCTTCGATGCTGACGCCGAGGACGACGGCGCCGAGCCCGCCGAGATCGCCGATGTCGAGGCGTCGTCCGACGACGGCGAGTCCGATGCCACCGACCAGCCCGCCAAGCGTGTGCTCGCTCCCGATGCCGACGCGCCCAAGCTGCAGAAGGTGCTGGCGCAGGCCGGCGTCGGCTCGCGCCGCGACATCGAGGACATGATCGCCAAGGGCCAGATCACGGTGAACGGCGAAGTTGCCCACGTCGGTCAGCGCATCTCCTACGGCGACCGCGTCGCCGTGGCCGGCAAGCCGATCAAGGTCCGCATCGCGCCGGTCGCGCCGCGGATCCTGGCGTACCACAAGCCGGTCGGCGAGGTGGTGACCTTCAACGACCCCGAAGGCCGCCCCACCGTCTTCCGCAGCCTGCCGCGCCTGCCGCAGGGCAAGTGGCAGTCGGTCGGTCGCCTCGACCTGAATACCGAAGGCCTGCTGCTGTTCACCAACTCCGGTGAACTTGCCAACCAGCTGATGCATCCGCGCTTCGGCGTCGAGCGCGAGTACGCGGTCCGCGTGCTGGGTTCGCTGAGCAAGGAACAGAAGGAGAAGCTGCTGACCGGCGTCGACGTCGACGGCCAGCAGGCCAGCTTCAAGAGCATCGAGGACGGCGGCGGCGAAGGCGTGAACCGCTGGTACCGCGTCGTCATCACCGAAGGCCGCAACCGCGAAGTCCGCAAGCTGTTCGAGACCGTCGGCCTGGCCGTCAGTCGCCTGATCCGCATCCGCTACGGCACCGTCGTGTTGCCGCGTGGCCTGCGTCGTGGCGTCTACATCGAACTCGGCGATGCCGACGTGCGGATCATCCGGCAACTGGCCGGGAACGAGCCGCGTCCGCCGCGCAACAACGATCGCAATGACCGGGGCGACAAGCGCCGCCGCGGCAACAGCGGCGGTCCGCGTCCGAGCCGTCCGGAGCAGGGCCGCAACGAGCAGCGCGGTGAGTTCCGTGGCGATCGCAACGAGCAGCGGGCAGACCGCGGCGATCAGCGCGGCGACCGCAACGATCAGCGCGGCGACCGTCAGGATCGTCCGCAGCGCAACGACCGGAACGAGCAGCGCCCCCCGCAGAATCAGGCGCAACGCCCGCAGCAGCAACAGCAGCAGCAGGAGCGCGACCGCGATCGCCGCCCCCGCGACGAGGACGATGACGACTTCATCCCGAAGCACATCAACCCGCTGGAGCAGACCTTCGACCGGCGCTTCGCGACCGGCAGCAAGCGCATCCCGCAGGGCTTCGGCAAGGGCGGCAGCGATTCCGGCCACAACCCCCATCAGGGCAACAAGCGTGGCCCGGGTGGCGAGCACCAGCCGGATCCGATGAAGACCTCGATGGGCTACATCGGTGCCGACGCCTTCATCAATCGCGGCAACAACCGGGGCGGTGGTCGCCGTGGCGGCGGCGGCGGTGGTGGTGGAGGTGGTGGCGGCGGCGGAGGCCGCGGCCGCCGCTGATCAGGTTTGAACGCCCGGCGCCCGCCATCCGGCGGGGCAGGGCGGAACGGGCCGGGTTCCATCCCGGCTTTTTGCCTTCCGGCGACACCCGGCTGAAAACGGGATGTCACTTGGGGGCTTGACTTCACGCATTACAATGCCGGGCTTTGCCAAGCCCAAGATTTTCAAGGAAAAAGACATGGCCATCGAACGCACCCTCTCCATCATCAAGCCCGATGCCGTGGCCAAGAACGTCATCGGCCAGATCTACACCCGCTTCGAAGGCGCCGGCCTGAAGGTCATCGCCTCCAAGCAGAAGCAGCTGTCGCGCGCCGAAGCCGAAGCGTTCTACGCCGTGCACAAGGCCCGCCCGTTCTTCAACGACCTGGTGACCTTCATGATCTCCGGCCCGGTGCAGATCCAGGTGCTGGAAGGCGAAGGCGCCATCCTGAAGAATCGCGACCTGATGGGCGCGACCGACCCGAAGAAGGCTGAGAAGGGCACCATCCGCGCCGACTTCGCCGACAGCATCGACGCGAACGCCGTGCACGGCTCGGACGCCGCCGAGACCGCGGCCGTCGAGATCGCGTTCTTCTTCTCCGGTCTGGAAATCAACGGCCGCTGAGCCGTCACCGCCTCTGGACCCCGGGCCAGCAGGCCCTAGCGAAAGAGGAGTACACACGATGGACGCGGTCAACCTGCTCGGATTCGATCTGCAAGGCCTGGCCGCGTACTGCGAGCAGCTGGGGGAGAAGCGCTTTCGCGCGACCCAGCTGTTCCGCTGGATCCATCAGAAGGGCGCGTCGGACTTCGCCCAGATGTCCGACCTGGCCAAGTCGCTGCGCGACAAGCTGGCCGGGCGCGCCCACATCACCGCACTGCCGGTGATCTCCGAACATGTCTCGGCCGACGGCACCATCAAGTGGTTGTTCGACGTCGGCCAGGGCAACGCCGTCGAGGCGGTCTACATCCCCGAGGACGATCGGGCCACGCTGTGCATCTCCAGCCAGGCCGGTTGCGCCGTGGGTTGCCGCTTCTGCTCGACCGGCCATCAAGGCTTCAGCCGCAACCTCGAGACCTGGGAGATCGTCGCCCAGCTCTGGTATGCCGAGCACTCGCTGCGGCAGCGTCTGGGCAAGGACGAACGCATCATCTCCAACGTCGTGATGATGGGCATGGGCGAGCCGCTGCAGAACTACGGCGCGCTGATCCCCGCGCTGAAGATGATGCTGGACGACCATGGCTACGGTCTGTCGCGGCGCCGCGTGACGGTGTCGACCTCGGGCGTGGTCCCGATGATCGACCGCCTGCGCGACGATGCGCCGGTGGCGCTGGCCGTGTCGCTGCACGCGCCCAACGACCCGCTGCGCGACCAGCTGGTGCCGCTCAATCGCAAGTACCCGATCGCGGAACTGCTGGCGAGCTGCAACGCCTACCTGGACAAGGCACCCCGCGACTTCATCACCTTCGAGTACTGCATGCTGCAGGAGGTGAACGATGCGCCGGAGCAGGCCCGCGAGCTGATCGCGCTGCTCAAGGGCAAGGTGCCCTGCAAGATCAACCTGATCCCGTTCAATCCGTTCCCCGCGTCGGGCCTGAAGCGCAGCACCAACGAGCGCGTCAAGGCCTTCGCCGATCTGCTGATCCAGGCCGGCATCGTGACGACCGTGCGCAAGACGCGCGGCGACGACATCGACGCCGCCTGCGGCCAACTGGCCGGCGAGGTGCAGGACCGGACCCGGGTTCATCTGCGCATGGTGCGCGCGCCCGTGGTGGTACAGCGCGGCGCGGCATCCGGCGGCACTTCGGGCGCGGCGCCCGCGGCCGCCACGCCTTCGACTCCCGTCACTCCCACAGGCCCACGTCCATGACCCTTTCGTCGCCCGGCTCCCTCCTTCCGCGTCGTTCCGCCCGGACCCTGTCCGTCGTGCTGCTGATCGCCGCGGCCCTGGCCGGGTGCGCGGGCGGTGCGCAGCAGCAACAGCAGCCGCGCACGGAGAGCGACAAGACCGACAACGACCGCCGGGCGCAGGTGCGGCTCGAGCTCGCCAGCGGCTACTTCGCCCGCGGCCAGTACGAGACGGCGCTGGACGAGGTCAAGCTCGCGATGGCCGCCAAGCCGGATCTGCCCGAGGCGATCAACCTGCGCAACCTGATCTACGCCGCGATGGGCGAGTACGGTCTGGCCGAGGACGGCTTCAAGCAGTTGATCGCCCGTGACCGCAACAACGGCGATTCGCTGCACAACTACGGCTGGTTCCTGTGCCAGCGCCAGCGCTATGCCGAGGCCTACCAGCAGTTCGAGGCGGCCGTGGCGCTGCCGGCCTACCGCACGCCGTCGCGCACGCTGCTGGCCTGGGGCGCCTGCGAGGCGCGCGAGGGCCGTCTGGTGCCGGCACAGGCCCACCTGACCAAGGCCTTCGAGGTCGAACCCGGGAATCCGACGATCGCGATGAACCTGGGCGAAGTGCTGTACCGCCAGGGCGAATACGAACGCGCGCGCTTCTACGCGCGCCGCGTCAACAGCAACGTGGAACAGGCGAACGCCGCCAGCCTCTGGCTGGAGCTGCGCATCGAGCGCCGCCTGGGCAACACGTCCAACATGGACGATCTCGGCCAGCAGATGCGGCGCAAGTACCCGCAGGCGGCCGAGACGCAGGCATTGAACAACGGTCGATTCGATGAATGAGGGACATCGCATGACTCCGACGGCCGCCGACGAGGCGACGAACGGGGAAGCGCCTGGCGCTTCCGCACCGGCATCCACGCACGCTCCCGCTCCCGCCTTGGCGCCGGTCACCGCGGGTGAGGCCCTGCGTCGCGCGCGCGAAGCTCGCGGCTTGCACATCGCCGCGCTGGCCGCGACGCTGAAGGTGCCGCAATCGAAGCTGGAAGCGCTGGAAGCCGATCGCTACAAGGATCTGCCCGATGCGACCTTCGTGCGGGCGCTGGCGCGCTCGATGTGCCGCGTGCTGAAAGTCGAGGCCGAACCGGTGCTGAAGATGCTGCCGAGCGGCGGCGCCGAGGCCTCGCTCGACCGCGTGACGCCGGGCCTGAACCAGCCGTTCCGCGAGCGTTCGGTGAGCCAGGAGCCCGCGCTGTCGGCGGAGCTGCTCAAGCGCCCGGCCGTGCTCGGAATCGGCGTGCTGTTGATCGCCGCCGTGGCCGTCTATGCCATCCCGTCGAGCTGGATCGATCAGGTCACGCAGCGCCTGCGGCCGGCCGAATCCGCCGCCACGGCGCCCGGGCCGGACAACGTCGCCGGCACGCCGCCGGCAGTGATGGAGACGCCGCCGACCAACGTGGAAGCGCCCGTGGTGAGCGCCTCCGAGACCGCGCCCGCCGGCCAGGTCGCCGCCGGAACGTCGACGCTGCCGTCGCAAGGCTCCACCGCGACGACGGCACCGGTCACCACCGCACCGGCGACCACGGCACCTGCGCCGAATGTCGCCGCCCAGGCCCCGACCGCATCCGCGTCCGCCGGCCAACCGGTCCAGGCTGGCGCCCCCGCGCCCGGCACCTCGCCGCTGAAGGTCCGCGCCAGCGCGGAGTCCTGGGTCGAGGTCGTCGACGCCAAGGGCCAGGTGCTGTTGTCCAGACTGTTGCGTCCGGGCGATCTCGTCGACGTCAATGGCGTCGCGCCGCTGAAGCTGCGCGTGGGCAATGTGTCCGGCACGGAACTGGTGTTCCGCGGCCAGACGGTGGACCTCGCCGCCCGGTCGCGCGACAACGTCGCCCGCCTCGAACTGAACTGAACACCCCCGAGCCAACGGGCGCCGCACCAGCCGTACCCCCTTTCGCAAGAGCGCCGCAAGATGGACAAGCCAGCCACTCCCGATTTCGTCGAAGCCAACGCCGAAGCCAACGCTGAAGCCAACGATCTGTCCGATCTGATCGCCGCCGCCGCGCCCTCCGCGCGCCGCTCGCGACAGGCGCAGGTGCGCTGGGGCAACCGCGTGGTGACCATCGGCGGCGACGCGCCGGTGCGCGTGCAGTCGATGACCAACACCGACACCGTCGACGTCATCGAGACGGCGATCCAGGTCAAGGAGCTGGCGCAGGCCGGCTCGGAGCTGGTCCGCATCACCGTCAACAACGCCGAGGCCGCCGACGCCGTCCCGCACATCCGCGAGCAGCTCGATCGCATGGGCATCGACGTCCCGCTGGTCGGCGACTTCCACTACAACGGCCACCGGCTGCTGACCGAGCATCCGGCCATGGCGCGGGCGCTGTCGAAGTACCGGATCAATCCGGGCAACGTCGGCAAGGGCGACAAGAAGGACCGCCAGTTCGCCCAGATGATCGAGGCCGCGATGCAGTACGACAAGGTCGTGCGCATCGGCGTCAACTGGGGCAGCCTGGACCAGGAACTGCTCGCCCAGATGATGGACGAGAACGCGAAGCGCGCCGCCCCCTGGGACGGCAAGCAGGTCATGTACCAGGCGCTGATCCAGTCGGCGCTGTCGTCGGCGTCGTATGCCCGCGAACTGGGCATGAATCCCGACAACATCATCATCAGCTGCAAGGTCAGCGGCGTGCAGGACCTGATCTCGGTCTACCGCGCGCTGAGCAGGCGCTGCGACTACGCGCTGCACCTGGGCCTGACCGAGGCCGGCATGGGCACCAAGGGCACGGTGGCCTCGGCCGCGGCGCTGTCGGTGCTGCTGCAGGAAGGCATCGGCGACACGATCCGCGTCTCGCTGACGCCGCAACCCGGCGAGTCCCGCACGCAGGAGGTGGTCGTCGCGCTGGAGATCCTGCAGTCGCTGGGCCTGCGCGCGTTCAACCCGAGCGTGACCGCCTGCCCGGGCTGCGGCCGCACGACCAGCACCACCTTCCAGGAACTGGCCAAGCAGATCGACGATTTCCTGCGCGCGCAGATGCCGGTCTGGCGCGAGAAGTACCCCGGCGTCGAGACCATGAAGGTCGCGGTGATGGGCTGCATCGTCAACGGCCCCGGCGAGAGCAAGCATGCCGACATCGGCATCAGCCTGCCGGGCAACGGCGAGGCGCCGGCCGCGCCCGTCTTCATCGACGGCGAGAAGGCGCTGACCCTGCGCGGCGACAACATCGCCGGCGAGTTCCACGCCCTGGTCGAGACCTACATTGAAAAGCGCTTCGGCGCGCCTACCACCACCGCATGAGCAAGAACATCCAGGCCGTCAAGGGGATGAACGACATCCTCCCGGCCAGCGTCGACCGCAAGGACAAGCTGCCGAGCAGCCAGCTGTGGAGCTGGTTCGAGACCACGCTGCGCGGCGTGCTGCAGCGCTACGGCTACCAGTACATGCTGACCCCGATCGTCGAGCCGACCGCGCTGTTCGTGCGCGGCCTGGGCGAGGTGACCGACATTGTCGAGAAGGAGATGTACTCCTTCACCGACAGCATGAACGGCGACAAGCTGACGCTGCGTCCGGAAGCCACCGCCGGCATCGTCCGCGCGATGGTCGAGCACAACGCGCTGTACAACGGCCCGCTGCGCCTGTGGACGCTGGGCCCGATGTTCCGCCACGAGAAGCCGCAGAAGGGCCGCTACCGCCAGTTCAACCAGCTGGACGTCGAGGCGCTGGGCTTCGCCGGCCCGGACGTGGACGCCGAGATCATCCTGATGGTCCGCCGCCTGTGGCAGGAGCTGGGTCTGGTCGTCGGCGAGCACGTGCGGCTGGAGCTCAACTCACTGGGCCAGCCGGAGGAGCGCGCCGCGCACCGCGCCGCGCTGATCGCCCACTTCGAGGCGCACGCCGACAAGCTCGATGAAGACGGCAAGCGCCGCCTGCACACCAATCCGCTGCGCATCCTCGACACGAAGAATCCGGCCATGCAGCCGGTGGTCGAATCCGCGCCCAAGCTGATGGACTTCCTCGGCGAAGAGACGCTGGCGCACTTCAACGCCGTGCGCGCGATCCTCGACGCCGCCGGTCTGGAGTACCGCATCAACACGCGCCTGGTGCGCGGCATGGACTACTACAACCTGACCGTCTTCGAGTGGGTGACCGACCAGCTCGGTTCCCAGGGCACGGTCTGCGGCGGCGGTCGCTACGACGGCCTGTTCGAGCAGCTTGGCGGCAAGCCGACGCCGGCGGTGGGCTTCGGCCTGGGCATCGAGCGTCTGCTGCTGCTGATCGACGAGCTGGGCCTGCCGGTGCCGTCGTCGGCCCCGGACGTCTACGCCATCCTGCCGGACGCGGCCGTGCTGCCGCAGGCCATCCCCGTGCTGGAGGCGCTGCGCGCCGAAGGCGTCGCGGTGCAGATGCACGCCGGCGGCGGCTCGTTCAAGTCGCAGTTCAAGAAGGCCGACGCCTCGGGCGCGCGCTTTGCGCTGGTGTTCGGTCCCGACGAACTCGCCCGCGGCGAAGTCGCCGTCAAGCCGCTGCGCGGCGACGGCGAACAGGTGACACGCCCGCTTAACACGGTCGCTGCATGGGCGGCCGACCTGCGCACCGCATAATCGCGACCTCGAATTTCAACCCGGACCCTCACTCGCACATGGCGTCTCATCTCGATCTCGAAGAACAGGAACAGCTGGAGCAGCTCAAGGCGTTCTGGAAGCGCTGGGGCAATCCGATCACCTGGCTGTTGACGCTGGCGCTGGTGGCTTACGCCGGCTGGACCGGCTGGAACTACTGGCAGCGCACGGAAGCCGCCAAGGCCGCCGCGATGTTCGGTGAGCTGCAGCGTGCGACGCAGGCCGCCGACCTGGGCAAGAGCGTCGCCGTCTTCGGCAACCTGAAGCAGGACTATGCCGGCACCGGGTACGCCGCGCAGGCCGCACTGCTGACCGCCAAGCTGCAGCTGGACAAGGAAAAGGCCGACGACGCGCGCGCCACCCTGACCTGGGCCGCCGCCAACGCCAAGGGCGATGCCTACCGCGATCTGGCGCGCCTGCGCCTGGCCGCGCTGCAGATGGACGCCAAGCAGTTCGACGAAGCCGGCAAGACGCTGGACAGCGTCAAGAGCGCGGACTTCGCCGCCCTGGTGGCCGACCGCCGCGGCGATCTGGCGCTGCTGCAGAACAAGCCGGACGTCGCCAAGACCGAGTTCAAGAAGGCTTACGACGGGCTGGACAAGCAGCTCGACTATCGCCGCCTGCTCGAAGTGAAGCTGGCCAGCCTGGGCGTGGCCGTCGGCGGTGACGAGCCCGCTGCGGGAGCCACTCAATGAACGCCGGCCTGACCTTCGGTCGGCTGACCCGGGCGCTGCTGCTGGGCGGGGTCGCGGCGACGCTGGGCGCCTGCTCGCTGTTCAGCAGCTCCACCGCGCCCAAGCCGGCGGCGCTGGAGAACATCACGCCGTCGCTCCAGGCCCGCGTGGCTTGGGAAGCGCGCGTGGACAGCGTCAAGTTCCCGCTGACGATCACGGCGGTCAACGACCGCTTCGTCGTCGGCGGATCGGATGGCGTCATCAGCGCGATCTCCGCGAATGACGGCACCACGCTGTGGCGCGCCGACATCGGCAAGGGCCTGACGGCGGGCGTCGGCAGCGATGGCCGCTTCGCCGCGGCCGTGACGCGCGACAACGAACTGGTCGTGACCGAAGGCGACAAGATCCTGTGGCGCAAGACGATGACGACCCCGGTCGTGACGTCGCCGTTCGTCGCCGGCGAGCGCGTGTTCGTGCTGACGCTGGACCGCGCGGTGCTGGCCTTCGACGCCGTCGACGGCCGCCGCCTGTGGGAACTGCGCCGTCCGGGCGAGCCGCTCACGCTGCAGCAGGCCGGCGTGCTCGGTGCCTACCAGAACACGCTGCTGGTCGGGCAGGGCTCGCGCCTGGCGGGCATCGACCCCACCCGTGGCCTGCTGATGTGGGAAGCGACCGTCGCCAACCCGCGCGGCACCAACGAAGTCGAACGCCTGGCCGATCTGGTCGGTCCGCTGGCCCGGGACAACGACGTCTTCTGCGCCCGTGCGTTCCAGTCGGCGGTCGCCTGCGTCAACGGTGAACGCGGCAACACGATCTGGACCCGCAACAACGCCGGCCTGCGCGGCGTGGGCGCCGACTCGACGATCGTCGTCGGCGGCGACGCCTCCGACCGCCTGACGGCCTGGGGCACCCGCACCGGCGACGTCGTCTGGACCGCCGACCAGTTCCAGAACCGCAAGCTCAGCGCGCCGCTGGTGACCGACAAGTCGGTCATCGTCGGCGACAGCGAGGGCTACGTGCATTTCCTGTCCAAGGACAAGGGTCTGACCGTGCAGCGCCTGCAGACCGACAGCTCCGGCATCGCCGCGGCGCCGGTGCAGCTCGGCGGCACGGTGCTGATCGCCACCCGCAGCGGACGCCTGTTCGCGCTGCGCCAAGACTGATATGAAACCTGTGATCGCCCTGGTGGGCCGCCCCAACGTGGGCAAGTCCACGCTGTTCAACCGGATGACGAAGAGCCGCGACGCCATCGTCGCGGACTTCGCCGGCCTCACGCGCGACCGCCATTACGGCGACGGTCGTCTGGGCGATCGCGAGTTCATCGTCATCGACACCGGTGGCTTCGAGCCGGACAGCACCACCGGCATCGTCAAGGAGATGGCCAAGCAGACCCGCCAAGCCGTGGCCGAGGCGGATGCCGTCATCTTCGTGCTGGACGTCCGCACCGGCCTCGCCGGCCAGGACCTGGACATCGGCCGTTATCTGCGCCAGTGCAACAAGCGCGTCTTCATCGCCGTCAACAAGGCCGAAGGCATGAGCGACAGCCCGCTGCTGGCCGAGTTCCATGAGCTCGGCATGGGCGAGCCGCATCCGGTTTCCGCCGCGCACGGGCAGGGCATCCGCTCGCTGCTCGAGGCGGTGCTGGACAGCTTCGAGGCGCCGGTCGAGGACGAGGAACCCGCGGAGGGTGCCGGTCCCGACGACGAGCGGGCGATCCGCCTCGCGGTCGCCGGCCGTCCCAACGTCGGCAAGAGCACGCTGATCAACACCTGGCTGGGCGAGGAGCGCCTGGTCGCCTTCGACATGCCCGGCACGACGCGCGACGCCATCAGCGTCGACTTCGAGCACAACGGCCAGAAGTTCAAGCTGATCGACACCGCCGGCCTGCGCCGCAAGGGCAAGGTCTTCGAGGCGATCGAGAAGTTCTCGGTGGTCAAGACGCTGCAGGCGATCGCCGACGCCAACGTCGTGCTGTTGCTGATCGACGCGACCCAGGGCGTCACCGACCAGGACGCGCACATCGCCGGCTATGCGCTGGACAGCGGCCGGGCGGTCGTCATCGCAATCAACAAGTGGGACGCGATCGACAGCTACCAGCGCGAGACCATCGAGCGCCAGATCCAGACACGCCTGGGCTTCCTGCGTTTCGCGCCGATCCTGAAGATCTCCGCGCTGAAGCGGCAGGGCCTGGGCCCGCTGTGGAAGGCGCTGGCGGACGCCTATTCGTCCGCCTACCGCAAGATGACGACGCCGGTGCTGACGCGCCTGATCCAGGAAGCGGTGCAGCATCAGCAGCCGCAGCGCTCGGGCATCTCGCGTCCGAAGCTGCGCTACGCCCACCAGGGCGGGATGAATCCGCCGATCGTCGTCATCCACGGCAATGCGCTCGAAGGCGTCAGCGACGTCTACAAGCGTTATCTGGAAGGGCGCATCCGCGACCACTACAAGCTGGTGGGCACGCCGATGAAGATCGAGCTGCGTTCCTCGAAAAACCCGTTCGCCGAAACCTGAGGACGGGCCGGCCCGGGGAAACCCGGTGCTGTGATAAGGTGCGAGGTTCCAACACCTCTCCCTCTCTAACACGGAGCATATCGTGAGCAACAAAGGACAACTCTTGCAAGATCCCTTCCTGAACCTGCTGCGCAAGGAGCATGTTCCTGTGAGCATCTACCTCGTGAACGGCATCAAGCTGCAGGGCCACATCGAGTCCTTTGACCAGTACGTGGTGCTGCTGCGCAATACGGTCACGCAGATGGTCTACAAGCACGCCATCTCGACGGTGGTGCCGGGCCGTGCGGTGAACTTCCACACCGGCGAGAGCAACGACGCCAGCTGAAGCTGATTGACCACACAAGACCCCACCCATTCGACGCCGCCCCCCGAGGCGGCGCGTGCCATTCTGGTGGGGGTCGATCTGGGCCGCGGCGAGGCCTTCGACCCCACCCTCGACGAACTCGCGCTGCTGGCCGAGTCCGCCGGTGACACCCCGGTCGCGCGGGTCGTCGCGCGGCGCAAGGCGCCCGACGCGGCGCTGTTCATCGGTTCCGGCAAGGCCGACGAGATCAAGCTGATGGTGCAGGCGCTCGGCGCCCACACCGTGCTGTTCGACCAGGCGATCTCCCCCGCGCAGCAACGCAATCTGGAACGCCACCTCGGCGTGCCCGTGGCCGACCGCACCGCGCTGATCCTGGAGATCTTCGCGGCCCGCGCGCAGAGCTTCGAGGGCAAGCTGCAGGTAGAGCTCGCGCGGCTGCAGTACCTCGCCACACGCCTCGTGCGTCGTTGGAGCCATCTGGAACGTCAGAGCGGCGGCATCGGCATGCGCGGCGGCCCCGGCGAGCGCCAGATCGAGCTGGACCGCCGGATGATCGACGACCGCATCAAGTCGATCAAGGAGCGGCTCAAGAAGGTCCAGAAGCAGCGCGCCACGCAGCGTCGCGCCCGTGCGCGCAACGGCGTGTTCCGTGTCTCGCTGGTGGGTTACACCAACGCCGGCAAGAGCACGCTGTTCAATGCGCTGACCAAGGCGCGGGCCTACGCGGCCAATCAGCTCTTCGCGACGCTCGACACGACGACCCGCTCGCTGTACCTCGAAGAGGCCGGCACCAGCGTCTCGTTGTCCGACACCGTCGGCTTCATCCGCGATCTGCCGCACAAGCTGGTCGAGGCGTTCAAGGCCACGCTGCAGGAGGCGGCCGACGCCGACCTGCTGCTGCATGTCGTCGACGCCGCCAGTCCGGTGCTGACCGAGCAGATGGAGGAGGTGGAGCGGGTGCTCGCCGAGATCGGCGCGCAGCACATCCCGCAGATCCTCGTCTACAACAAGCTCGATCTGCTGGAGGACAACCAGCGTCCGCGCCAGCTGCAGGACTGGCTGACGCGCGTCGGCGGCGAGCACGGCGGACAACGTCTGCCGCGGATCTTCGTCAGCGCGGCCAAGGGCGAAGGCCTGGACGAACTGCGCACGATGATCGCGTCGCTGATGCAGGCCGCCCCGGTGCCCGAGTACAGCGGCATGACGGATGCCGACGACGAAGCCGGCGACGAAGCCGAAAGGGGCGAAGGGGTCGAAGAGGCGGATGGGAGCGGTGCCGACGATGTCGACTTGAACCCTCAGGACCCGCCCCAAGATCGTTCGGACCCGCAGGATCATCCGCAGGGACGCACAGGCTGAGGCCCTTCGCCAATGCCCGATACTTGCAACAAGACTTCCTCATCAGGATGCGTATGAATCAAGACGATCGCATGTCCGTCGCCGGTGGTGGACGTGACCCGCGGGGTGGAGCCGGCAGCCTGCGCCGCCGGCTGGGGCTCTGGATGAGCAATGGCCGCAACGAAGGCCCGCCAGACCTGGACGAGCTGTGGCGCGACTTCAACCGCAAGCTCTCGCGGCTGTTCGGCGGCCGCGGCGGCAATGACGGCAATGGCCCTTCCGGCGGCGGCAATCCCCAGCCCGACATGCGCGGCGCCGGTATCGGCGCCGGCCTGGTGGTCGGCGTGGTGCTGCTCGGCTGGCTGGCCAGCGGCCTGTTCATCGTGCAGGAAGGTCAGCAGGGCGTGGTCACCTCGTTCGGCAAGTACAGCCGCACGGTGGACGCCGGCATCCAGTACCGCTTCCCGTATCCGTTCCAGGCGCACGAGGTCGTCTCGGTGACGCAACTGCGCTCGGTCGAGATCGGTCGCAACACGGTCGGCCAGGCCACCGGCCTGCGCGATTCGTCGATGCTGACGCAGGACGAGAACATCATCGACGTGCGCTTCACCGTGCAGTACCGGCTGAAGGATTCGCGCGACTACCTGTTCGAGAACGTCAACACCGACGAGGCCGTCACGCTGGCGTCGGAATCGGCCGTGCGCGAGATCGTCGGTCGCAACGAGGCGAATGCCGTGCTCTACGAGAAGCGCGACCAGATCGCCACCGAGCTGCAGACGTCGATCCAGCAGCAGCTGGACCGGCTGAAGACGGGGATCCAGATCTCCGCCGTCAACCTGAACAGCGTGCAACCGCCGGAGCAGGTGCAGGCCTCCTTCGAGGATGCCTTCCGCGCCAACGCCGATCGCGAACGCCTGAAGAACGAGGGCGAGGCCTACGCCAACGACGTGATCCCGCGCGCCCAGGGTCAGGCGGCCCGCCTGCGCGAGGACGCCGAGGCCTACCGCGCCCGGGTCGTCTCGTACGCCGAGGGTGATGCGCAGCGCTTCAAGTCCGTGCTGGCCGAGTACCAGAAGGCGCCGGCCGTCACGCGCGACCGCCTCTACATCGACGCGATGCAGCAGGTCTATTCGCGGGTCACCAAGGTGATGGTGGACAAGAGCGGTTCCAACCTGCTGTACCTGCCGCTGGACAAGCTGATCCAGCAGCAGACGGGAACCGTCACGACCAGCGTGCCGACCCCGGTCGCGCCCGCCGATGCATCGACGGCCAGTCCCTCGCTGAGCACCGATCCGCGCTCGCGCGACAGCATGCGCAGCCGCGACCGCGACGGCCGTTGATCGACAGGAGCCCACAACAATGAATCGCATCGTCTCCGTCGTCGTCGGTCTGCTGATCCTGTTCATGATCGCCAGCTCGACCTTGTTCGTCGTCGACCAGCGTCAGTACGCGGTCGTCTACTCGCTGGGCGAGATCAAGGACGTGATCGCCGAACCCGGCCTGAAATTCAAGCTGCCGCCGCCCCTGCAGAACGTGGTCTTCCTGGACCGCCGCGTCCAGACGCTGGACTCGTCCGAGCCCCGCGCCATCTTCACCGCCGAAAAGAAGAGCCTGGTCGTCGACTGGCTGGTCAAGTGGCGCATCGTCGATCCCAAGCAGTTCATCCGCAACAACGGCAGCCAGCTGCGCAATCTCGAATCGAGACTGAGCCCGGTGGTCAATTCCGCGATGAACGAGGAGGTGACCAAGCGCACCGTGGCCGCCGTGCTGGCCACCGAGCGCGAGAAGGTCATGCTGGACGTCCGCAAGCGCCTGGAGGGCACCGCCAAGGAGCTGGGCATCGAGATCGTGGACGTGCGCGTCAAGCGCGTGGACTTCGCGGCCAACATCACCGAGGCCGTCTACAACCGGATGAAGACGGAACGCGCCCGCGCCGCCAACGAGCAGCGCTCCACCGGCGCGGCCGAAGGCGAAAAGATCAAGGCCGATGCCGACAAGCAGCGCGACGTGATCACCGCCGAGGCCTACAGCGACGCGCAGAAAATCAAGGGCGAGGGTGACGCCAAGGCGGCGGCGCTGTATTCGGAGGCCTTCAGTCGCGATCCTCAATTCGCGCAGTTCTATCGCTCGCTCGATGCCTACCAGGCGTCGTTCAAGGGCAAGAGCGATGTGATGGTGCTCGACCCGTCGAGCCCCTTCTTCAACGCGATGCGCAACGGTGGCCCCGGCGCCCTCGCAGCGCCTGCGCCGAAGAAGTGAGTTCTGGAAGGGCCGGCCCTGACGACCTCCGGGTCGACCGGCCCTCGTCAGCAGGCTGACCGGCAGCAGCCGGGGAGGGCGGCCCCATCATGAACGGCGACAAGTGGCTGGCGGCGCTGGCGCTGCTGCTGATCATGGAGGGGCTGTTGCCTTTCCTGAATCCCGACGCGTGGCGCCAGTTGTTCTCGAAGCTGTTGGCCATGAGCGACGGCCAGCTGAGATTCCTCGGCCTGGCCAGTCTGTTGTGCGGCGGCCTGCTGCTGCTCTTGCTCTGAGCATTGCGGGTCAGCAGCACGGCGCACAAGACGGTGAGCGGGCTGCGCGGCCCGTCACGAAGCCTTGCTGGATCGTTGACGAACCCGCGCCGGACCCTCGCCTGAGGGTTCTGGCGGTCGAGGCGCGTCGCGACCCCGGTACAATGCCGTTTTTAACCCCCTCCCTGAACGTCCATGGCCTCTGCTTGGCTGCTGCCCGAGCACATTGCTGACGTCCTGCCCTCCCAGGCTCGCCGCATCGAAGAACTGCGGCGCGAATTGCTGGACATGGCGCGGACCTACGGTTGCGAGCTGGTGATGCCTCCCATGCTGGAGCATCTCGACTCGCTGCTTTCCGGCACCGGCCAGGCGCTGGATCTCAAGACCTTCAAGCTCGTCGACCAGCTCTCCGGTCGCAGCCTGGGCCTGCGCGCGGACACGACCCCGCAGGTCGCCCGCATCGATGCCCACCTGCTGAACCGCGCCGGCGTGACGCGCCTGTGCTACTGCGGCCCGGTGCTGCACACGCGCGCCGAAGGCCTGACCGCGACGCGGGAGCCGCTCCAGTTCGGCGTCGAGATCTACGGCCATGCCGGTCTCGAAGCCGATCTCGAAGCGCAGGAACTGGCCATCGATGCGATGCAACGCGCCGGCGTCACGCGCCTGGTGCTGGACCTGGGCGACGCGCGCCTGGTGCGCGGCGTGCTCGGCGAGCATGCGCTGGGCGAGGACCGTCTGAGCGCACTGGTGGCGGCGATGGCCGCCAAGGACGCTGCCGGCGTGGCGGCGTTCTCCAATGAATTGCCCGACGACGTCGTCGCCGCGCTGCAGACACTGCTGCGCCTGTATGGCGGTGTCGAGGTGCTGGCGGACGCGCGTCGCGCGCTGCCGGTCAATGCGCTGGTCACGGCCGCGCTGGACGACCTGGAGTGGCTGGTCCGTCACCTGCGCGCGGCGTATCCCGACGTTCGCATCGGTGTCGATCTGGCGGATCTGCCGGGCTTCGGCTACTACAGCGGCGTCCGCTTCGCGCTGTATGCGGAAGGCGGCAGCGATGCGGTGCTGCGCGGCGGCCGCTACGACGAGGTCGGCGCGGTCTTCGGCCGGCGTCGTCCCGCTGTCGGTTTCAGCCTGGACCTGAAGACGCTGGTGGGACTGATCCCCGCCACGTCGCTGCGGGCCGCGGTGCGCGCCCCGTGGGGCGAGGATCCCGACCTGCGCGCGGCGGTCCGCCGTCTGCGCGAGCAGGGCGAGACGGTGGTCTGCGTCCTGCCGGGCCACGAGCAAGAGAACGACGAATTCGAATGCGACCGCGAGCTGGTGCAGTCCGGCGGTCAATGGGTGCTGCGATCGCTGTGAGCGACGCGATTCGCCCCTCCACCCTCAACCTCCAAATCATCGGATGAACGACATGCAAAGCAGTGAGATCGCGCGCGGGCGCAATGTGGTGGTCGTCGGCACCCAATGGGGTGACGAAGGCAAGGGCAAGGTCGTCGACTGGCTGACCGACCACGCGCAAGGCGTGGTGCGTTTCCAGGGCGGCCACAACGCCGGCCACACGCTGGTCATCAAGGGCGTGAAGACGGCGCTGCAGCTGATCCCGTCGGGCATCATGCGCGACGGCGTCGCCTGCTACATCGGCAACGGCGTGGTGCTGGACCCGACCCATCTGCTGTCGGAGATCGAGCGCCTGGAGAAGGCCGGCGTCGAGGTGCGTTCGCGCCTGTACATCAGCGAGTCCTGCCCGCTGATCATGCCGTTCCACGTCGAGGTCGACCGCGCCCGCGAGGCGCTGCGCGAGAGCAGCGGCAGCGGCAAGATCGGCACGACCGGCAAGGGCATCGGCCCGGCGTATGAGGACAAGGTCGCCCGTCGCGCGCTGCGCGTGCAGGACCTGAAGCATCCGGACCGTTTCGCGAAGAAGCTCAAGGAACTGATCGACCTGCACAACGTCGCGCTGACCGGTTACCTGAACGGCAAGGCGCTGGAGTTCCAGCCGATCTTCGACCATGCGATGTCGCTGGCCGACCAGATCCGGCCGATGATGGCCGACGTCGGCTACATGCTGCACAAGGCGCATCAGGCCGGCCAGAACATCCTGTTCGAAGGCGCGCAAGGCACGCTGCTGGACATCGACCACGGCACCTATCCGTACGTGACCTCGAGCAACTGCGTGGCCGGCAACGCCGCCGCGGGCGCCGGCGTGGGTCCGCAGATGCTGCATTACATGCTGGGCATCACGAAGGCCTACGCCACGCGCGTGGGCTCGGGTCCGTTCCCGACCGAGCTGGACTG
This sequence comes from Roseateles sp. GW821-FHT09H11, assembly GCF_059415845.1. Classification (NCBI taxonomy): domain Bacteria; kingdom Pseudomonadati; phylum Pseudomonadota; class Betaproteobacteria; order Burkholderiales; family Sphaerotilaceae; genus Roseateles; species Roseateles sp. GW821-FHT09H11. Next base: position 594,038 of record NZ_JBWKOA010000003.1, read on the forward strand.
GGAGACGCCGGGCACCGTCGGTCACCACCTCTCGACGGTCGGCCAGGAGCGCGGCACCGTCACCGGTCGCGCCCGCCGCTGCGGCTGGCTGGATGCGGCTGCGCTGAAGCGCTCGATCATCATCAACGGCATCACCGGCCTGTGCCTGACCAAGCTGGACGTGCTGGACGGCCTGGCCGAGATCAACATGTGCGTGGGCTATGAGCTCGACGGCAAGCAGATCGACATCCTGCCGCTGGACGCCGACGAGATCGTCGCGTGCAAGCCGGTCTATGAAGTCTTCCCCGGCTGGACCGAGTCGACCTTCGGCATCACGAAGTGGGATCAGCTGCCGGCCAACGCGATCGCCTACCTGAAGCGCGTGGAAGAGGTGATCGGCGCGCCGATCGCCATGGTGTCCACCGGCCCCGATCGCGAACACACCATCCTGCTGCAGCATCCGTTCAAGGACTGAGCGATCGCTCGGCCCCTGTCGTTTTCCGTCTTATCCAGACCTGACCCCATCCATCGCTGAGGAGCCTCCCCCATGTTGACCGACGACGGCAAACATCTGTACGTGTCGTGGGATGAATACCACCTGTTGATCGAACGCCTGGCGCTGAAGGTGCATGCCTCCGGCTGGGAGTTCGACCAGATCCTGTGTCTGGCGCGCGGCGGGATGCGTCCCGGCGACGTGCTGTCGCGCGTGTTCGACAAGCCGCTGGGCATCATGTCCACCAGCTCGTATCGCGCGGAAGCGGGCACGATCCAGGGGCGTCTGGACATCGCCAAGTACATCACCATGCCCAAGGGCGAACTGGCTGGCCGCGTGCTGCTGGTGGACGACCTGGCGGACTCTGGCGTGACGCTGAAGGCCGTGGTGGAACGGCTGCGCGGCATGCCGTCGATCAGCGAGCTGCGTTCGGCAGTGATCTGGACGAAGAGCGTTTCGGAGTACACCCCGGACTATTACGTCGAGATGCTGGAAACCAGCCCGTGGATTCATCAGCCGTTCGAAGATTACGACGCGCTGCGCCCCGATGCGCTGGCGAAGAAATTCGCGATCTGATGAACGAAGGGCTGACAACTGTCAGCCCTTTTCGCTTGCGCCGCTCGCTGTGATCGCAGGAGAGGACTCGGTCACGCAAGCGCGACCCCGGTTTGGACCTCACGGTCCAAACCATTCGAGTCCTTCCGTGATGTCCGCCGGACATCACTTCCTGGGCGTCAGAATGAGAAAAGCCGGCTGGAAGCCGGCTTTTCGAATATGGTGCCCAGGAGAGGACTCGAACCTCCACGGAGTTACCCGCTAGTACCTGAAACTAGTGCGTCTACCAATTCCGCCACCTGGGCAAGGTCAGAAGCCAGCTTCTCGGGAAACCAGCTCAAGCCACTTCATGAAGAACTTCTTGAAGTATTCTTGAGTCCTCGGTTTCTCGAAACGCAAAAGAGCTTCTGCGTTTCAGGAAAGACAAGGATTCTACTATCAAAAACTTCAAGAATGCAAGCCCCCAGGGCGCCCAAGGCGCTCAGCTGATGGGGGAGATCGAAGGCACGGTGCAGGGTCACCGCGACGGGCACGGTTTCCTGATGCCCGACGATGGTCAACCGGACGTTTATCTGTCCTCGCAGGAGATGCACGCCGTCATGCACGGCGATCGCCTGCGGGTGCGCATCGTGCGCCACGACAAGCGCAATCGTCCCGAAGGCCGTGTGCTGGAGATCCTCGAACGCCGCAAGAAGCCGATCATCGGCCGGCTGCTGCTCGAGTCCGGCATCTGGCTCGTCGCCCCTGAAGACAAGCGCTACGGTCAGGACATCCTGGTCCCGAAGAACGCGATCGCGAACGCGACCGCGGGACAGATCGTCGCCGTCGAACTGACTGAGCCGCCGTCGCTGTATTCGCAGCCGGTGGGTCGCGTGACCGAAGTGCTGGGCGAGATCGACGACCCCGGCATGGAGATCGAGATCGCCGTGCGCAAGTACGAGGTCCCGCACGCCTTCAGCGCCGACACGCTCGCGCAGGCGGCGAAGCTGCCCGACAAGGTCCGCGCGGTCGACATGAAGCATCGCATCGACCTGCGCGACGTGGCGCTGGTGACGATCGACGGCGAGGACGCCCGCGACTTCGACGACGCGGTCTACTGCGAGCCTCACAAGCAGGGCCGGGGCAAGACGGCGTTCCAGGGCTGGCGACTGCTGGTCGCGATCGCCGACGTCAGCCACTACGTGAAGCCCGGCGAACCGCTGGATCGCGATGCCTACGAGCGCGCGACCTCGGTCTACTTCCCCAGACGCGTCATCCCGATGCTGCCGGAGAAGCTGTCGAACGGTCTGTGCTCGCTGAATCCGGAGCAGGACCGCCTGTCCATGGTCTGCGACATGCTGGTCAGCGAGACCGGCGAACTGCACGCCTACCAGTTCTATCCGGCGGTGATCAACTCGCATGCGCGCTTCACCTATACCGAGGTGGCGGCGATCCTCGGCAACACGCACGGCCCCGAGGCCCACAAGCGCAAGGCACTGGTGCCGCACCTGCTGCACCTGCACGAGGTCTACCGCGCGCTGCTGTCGCAACGCGCGAAACGCGGCGCGATCGACTTCGAGACCACCGAGACCCAGATCGTCTGCGACGACAACGGCCGCATCGAGAAGATCGTGCCTCGCACGCGCAACGAGGCCCACCGCCTGATCGAGGAGGCGATGCTCGCCGCCAACGTCTGCGCGGCGGATTTCATCGCCGGCGGCAAGCATGCGTCGCTGTACCGCGTCCACGAGGGCCCGACGCCCGAGAAGCGCGGCACGCTGCAGGCCTACCTGCGGGCGCTGGGCATCGGCATGGGGATCAGCGACGACCCGTCGCCGGGTGAATTCCAGGCGATCGCGCAGGCGACCAAGGACCGGCCCGACGCCCAGCAGATCCACACGATGCTGCTGCGCTCGATGCAGCAGGCGATCTACACGCCGGCCAACGCGGGCCACTTCGGCCTCGCGTACCAGGCCTACACGCACTTCACCAGCCCGATCCGTCGCTATCCGGACCTGCTGGTGCATCGCGTGATCAAGGCGCTGCTCGGATCGAAGAAGTACGCGCTCGACGCGCACAAGATGGAAGCCGCGAACCCGATGCCCAAGCGGCCGGGCAAGCCGGCCTCGAAGGCGCCGAGCCCGGCCTCCGCGTCGACCGAGTCGGAGCGCTGGGAAGTCGTCGGCGCGCACTGCAGCGCGAACGAGCGTCGCGCCGACGAGGCCTCGCGCGATGTCGAGGCCTGGCTGAAGTGCCGCTTCATGCGCGACCACCTCGGCGAGGAATTCGCCGGCACGGTGAGCGCGGTGACGAGCTTCGGCCTGTTCGTGCAGCTCGACGCGCTGTATGTCGAAGGCTTGATCCACATCACCGAACTCGGCGGCGAGTACTTCCGTTTCGACGAGGTCCGCCAGGAGCTCCGCGGCGAACGCACCGGCATCCGCTACGCCACCGGCGCGCGCGTGCAGGTTCAGGTCAGCCGTGTCGACCTGGACGGCCGCAAGATCGATTTCCGGCTGGTGCGCGACGGCGACGAGCAGCGTCTGCTGCGCGGCGCCCATCGCGACAAGTTCGGCGACCGGCGTGGCGGCGATGGCAAGGGTCCCGCGAGGAAGCAGGACAAGCGCGCCGAGCACCGTGCGCGCCGCGAGGCGGCTGCGGCTCCGGCCGCGACGGTGGAGCCGATGCCGCTGCCGCCGCCTGATCCGCCGACGGCGGTCGATGCGCTCGAGCGCATCGAGCAGGCCGATCGCGTGCTGAAGGCCGAGCGCCGCAAGTCGGAGCGCGCGACGAAGGGCTCGTCGACGCATCCGGTCCAGGCGGCCAAACGCACGGCGCGCAGTGCGGCGAAGTCGGTCGCCGCGAAGGGCAGTGGCGCGCCAGCGGCGAAGACGACGCGGCGCAAGCGCGGCGCATGAACGGTGCATGAACGGCGCATGAGCGCAGCCTGACGAGTGTCGGTCCCTCGCGATCGAGCCTCCGATGAAGAAGGGCCTGGTCATGCCAGGCCCTTGGTGTTTCTGACGAACGCGCTCGCCGTCGTTCAGGCGGAAGGGCTGTGCAGCGCGGCCATCGCGTCGATCAGGTCGGCGGCGAGCAGGGGACCCGCATGACCTTCCGCCGCCGCGCCGTGCCAGGTCACGGCGGCACAGGCGAGGTCGTGCGGCGCGATGCCCGGCGACTGCGCCCAGAGTCCGCCGATCCAGCCGGCCAGCACGTCGCCCGTGCCTGCGGTGGCCAGCGCTGATGAGCCGGTGCCATTGATCGACAGGCGCCGCTTGGGCGTGACCACGATGCTGCCCGATCCCTTGAGCACGACGGTCGCCGCGAAGCGCATCGCCAGTTGCGTCGCGGCGTCCAGGCGATCGGCCTGCACATCGGCCGCCGACGGCAGTCCCAGGAGTCGCGCCGCTTCCAGAGGATGCGGCGTCAGGATCGTGGGCCAGCCGTGCGCGGCGCGACGGCGCAGCGCATGCTGCAGTGTCTCGTCGGCGGCCACCAGGTTCAGAGCGTCGGCATCGAGCACGACGCGCGTCGCGCCGTGCAATGCCTTCGACAACGCCGACGCGATCGCTGTCCCGCCGCCACAGCCGCACACGGCGACGATGTCCCGCCAGGTGTCCGGCGAAGCGCTCCAGCGCGCGGCATCCCAATGCATGAGTTCCGGTCGCGCGGGCCACGGCTGGCCGTCGTCGTCAGGCAGTGCCGCGTACACGCGCCCCGCGCCGGCGGCCAGCGCCGAGGTCGCGGCAAGCCACGCGGCGCCGCGCATCGTCGGCGCGCCGCCCAGGACGACGACGTCGCCATGCCGTCCCTTGTGGCTGGCCGCGGAACGCGCGAACGCGCTTTGCCAGCGCGCGATGCGGCTGGCGCCGAAGAGCACGCCGACGCCCTTGTCGTCGACGGGCACGTCGAGATCGTCGAACCAGACACGCCCCGCGAGCGCACGGCCTTCTCCGGTGAACAGGCCGGACTTGAGAGTCAGGAAGGTCAGCGTGTGATGCGCGCGCACGGCATCGGCGCCCAATGGCTGGCCGGTGCGGACATCGATGCCGCTGGGAACGTCGACGGCCAGCACCGTGGCACCGGCATCGCGCATTGTGTCGATGGCCTGGATGGCCGAGGCGATGGGCCCTTCGGGTGCGCGGTTCGCGCCGAGGCCGAGGAGGGCGTCGATGGTGACATCGGCCCACCCGGGCATGTGTGGGAGATCGGCGTGCAGGCGCAGGCCGGCTTGCCGGGCGGTGTGCAGCGCATGCGCGGCGTCACTGCCCGGCGAGGGTTCCGGTCCGACCAGGAGCACGTCCACCGTCCATCCACGTGCGGCCAGGTGACGGGCAGCGATGAGGCCGTCTCCGCCGTTGTTGCCCGGACCGGCGAACACCGCGGCGTGCTGGCCGAAAGGTCGGAGTGCCACGGCCAGACGCGCCACGGCAAGCCCGGCGCGCTCGATCAGTGTATGAGGCGGATGCAGCGACAGCGCCGCCGCCTCGATGCGCCGGCTCGACGGCGCGTCGTGAAGGGATCGGTCGTGGGACGTGGGCAGCACCGGCAGCATGGCGCCGACTCTATCCCCGTCTCAGCTCACTGGAGCCGTGCCGGTTCCAGCAACGCGGCGTCGATGCCCGGATCCTTCTTCGCGAGCCGGGCCGCCAACAGTTGCGCGGCGGCTCCGGCCATGGTCCAGCCGTGCTCGCCATGACCGATGTTCAACCACACGCCGGGCAGGCCGGACTCGCCGATCAGCGGCAGCTCGTCGGGCAGCAGCAGGCGCGAGGTCTTCCACCGCTGCTGACCGCCGGCGAGCAGGGCGCCCGGGAACCAGTCGTGCGCAGCCTGGTGCAGCGCGCCCATCGACTGGCCATCCGGCTGCGACGACGAGCCGCCCAGCTCGTTCGCCCCACCGACGCGCACGCGTTGACCGAGTCGCGTGAGGCTGACGCCCAGCGCCATGTCGATGACGGTCGCGCGCGGCCCCAGGTCCGGGTGCGCCTCCAGCATGCGCAAGGGCGCCGTCAGCGTGTGCGTGTGCACCGTTCCCCACGGCAGCTTCAGCCCTTGGGCGGCGAGCAGCGGCGACGCGCCCTTGCCGGCGCACACCAGCACCGCGTCCACCCGCAGCGGCTCGCCCGCGGCCACGTGCACGGCCGGCTGGCTGCCGGGCTCGATGCGCAGCACATCGGTGTTGAAGTTCCACTGCACGCCGAGCCGCTGCGCCTCCAGCTTCAGCGCCTGGCTGAACTGGCGGGCATTGGCCGCCTCGTCCTGCGTCAGCAGGATGCCGCCGTGCAGCGCGGTCTCGGCGTTGAGGCCGGGTTCCTGCGCGCGGCAACCGTCGGCGTCGAGCTCGCGATGCGGCACCTGCCGCTCCTGCAGCCGGGCCAGCAGCGGTGCTGCGCTCTTGTAGTCCTTGGCGGTGCGCCACAGCAGCAGCACGCCGGCTTCACGCTCGACGTCCATCTTCAATTCGCGCCGCCACACCGCCATCACGGCCTGGCCGCGCAGCGCCAGCGCATGCAGCGCTTCCGGCATCGCCTGCACGCCGCGCGCGCGGCCGGCGCGCCAATGCGCGAACTTCCAGCCGAGCTGGCCCGGCTTGCCGCGCCACGCCAGCGGCGTGTCGGGCCGCGCGGCCATCAGGCCCGGCGCGATCAGCCCCGGCGGCGCGAAGCTCGCGCCGGTGGCGACGCTGGTGTCGCGTTCGAAGACATGGACCTCATGGCCCTGCAGCGCGAGTTCGTAGGCACTGGTGACGCCGGCCAGACCGGCTCCGATGATGGCGATCCGCATTTCAGCGGATCTCCGCGGCGAGGGCCGCCTCGACGCTCGACGCAGCGCTCAGCACCGCGTGATCGCGCAGCGCGGGTGCCCACAGCATCAGGCCGACCGGCAGTTCGCCGGGGTGCTCGCACGGGATCGAGATCGCGCAGCCGTCGAGCAGGTTCACGACGGCGGTGTTGCGCAGCAGGCGCGCATTGGTGGCAAGGAACAGGTCGTCGCTGTGCAGCAAGGGGGCGATCTCCGGGGCTTGGAGGGGAACGGTGGGGCTGAGGAAGGCGTCGATGCCGCCCATGGCGGCCGTCATGTCGTGGATCCAGCGGCGGCGGGCGTCGAGCAGCGCCTGGTAGGCGGCGGGAAGGATGGCCTCGCCGCGGCGGATGCGCATCGCGACGCGCGGGTCATAGCGGTCGCCGCGTTCGGCGAGGCGCGCATGGTGCCATGCCCAGGCCTCGGCCGCGGTGATGCCGCCTTGCGTTTGCAGTTCCGCCACACGGGGCAGGGCGGGCAGCGCGCGTTCCTCGATGCGGGCGCCGGCAGCGCTCAGCGTCGCGAGCGCGCGTTCGAATGCGGCGGCCACCGCGGGCTCGAGCTCGTCCTGCATGAAGTCCGGCGTGATCGCGAAACGCCATGCCGACAAGGGGCGTTCATCGAGGTCGGCCGGTGCGCCGCTCAGCACCGCGTGCAGCAGCGCGGCGTCCCTCACCGAGCGCGTGATCGCGCCAGCCGTGTCCAGCGAAGGCGACAGCGGGACACACCCGTCAAGCGGCACCAGCCGCGCCGTGCTCTTGAAGCCGACCAGTCCCTGCAGCGCGGCCGGGATGCGCAGCGACCCGCCGGTGTCCGAACCGAGTGCCGCCCACGCGGCGCCGGTGGCGACGCTGACCGCACCGCCGGAGGTCGATCCGCCGGGAATGCGCGCCAGGCCGTCGATCGCGTGTGTCACCGGATTCCGGGGCGTGCCGTGATGCGGATTGATCCCGACGCCGGAGAAGGCGAACTCACTCAGGTTGGTGTGGCCGGTCAGCGCGGCGCCTGCGGCGCGCAGCCGGGCGACGACCGGGGCATCGCGTTCGGCGGGGGCCGCATCGTCCATCGCGGCGGAGGCGGCGGTCGTCGGCTGCCCGGCGACGTCGAACAGGTCCTTGACGGACACCGCCAGACCGCCAAGCGTCGGGCGGGGACCGCCGCGAGCCACTGCGGCATCCGAGGCGTCGGCCGCCGCGCGGGCCTCCTCATCGAAGCGGCGCAGGAAGACATGCTCGCACGCGGCGGCGTCGGCAAGCGCCAGGCTCTCGTCCAGCAGGCTGCGCGCGGCGTGGCGGCCCAAACGCAGGGAGGCGAGCGCCTCGGTCAGGTCGATCGGCATGCAAAAACGGGTTATACTCGTCGGGTTTTTCCCGGATAAGCCAGCCGTTGGGGCTGGAGTCCGGTGGAGAACGCGGCAGGTGGTTGGGGCCCAGACTTGTTCAAGGCCTGTCCATCGATCGCAAATTCGCGAGTCCGGCGAATCAAGGTGTTGCAACGTACAAGCAGACGTCGCAATTCGTGCCGGATTCTAGAACCAACCTTCGGAGTTACTTATGTCCGTCACGATGCGTGAGATGCTGGAAGCCGGCGTCCATTTCGGCCACCAGACCCGCTTCTGGAATCCCAAGATGGCCCCGTATATCTACGGCCATCGCAACAAGATCCACATCATCAACCTCGAGAAGACGCTGCCCGCGTTCGAGGAAGCCCTGAAGTTCGTGCGCCAGCTGGCCTCCAAGCGCGGCACGATCCTGATGGTCGGCACCAAGCGCCAGGCCCGCGACATCGTCGCCGCCGAAGCTGAGCGCGCCGGCGTCCCGAGCGTCAACCAGCGTTGGCTGGGCGGCACGCTGACCAACTTCAAGACGGTCAAGACCTCGCTGAAGCGCCTCAAGGACATGCAGGCCCAGATCGACGCCGGCACCCAGCCCGCGATCAAGAAGGAAGCCCTGATGTTCACGCGCGACATCAACAAGCTCGAGAAGAACATCGGCGGCATCCAGGACATGGTCGCGCTGCCGGACGCCCTGTTCGTCATCGACGTCGGCTATCACAAGATCGCCGTCCTGGAAGCCAAGAAGCTGGGCATCCCGGTCATCGGCGTCGTGGACACCAACCACTCGCCCGAAGGCATCGACTACGTCATCCCGGGCAACGACGACTCGGCCAAGGCTGTCGCCCTGTACGCCAAGGCTGTCGCCGACGCCGTGCTGGAAGGCCGCGCCAACTCGTCGAACGAAGTCGTCACGGCCGTCGCCGCTGAAGGCGACGAGTTCGTCGAAGTGAACGAAGGCGCCTGATCCAGGCCCTGACCCTCGACGGGTTCTGACAAGGGGGCTGATTCAGCCCCCTTCGTCCAAGCAGATTCAGATTTCAGCGGTGCCGGGTCGTTCCGGGCCGCGACATACGGAGATTGAAATGGCAGCAATTACCGCAAGCATGGTCGCCGAGCTGCGCGCCCGCACCGACTCCCCGATGATGGAGTGCAAGAAGGCGCTGACCGAAGCCGACGGCGACATGACCCGCGCTGAAGAGATCCTGCGCGTCAAGCTGGGCAGCAAGGCCGGCAAGGCCGCCTCGCGCGTGACCGCCGAAGGCGTCGTCGCCGCGGCCGTGAAGGGCAACGCCGGCGCGCTGATCGAAGTCAACTGCGAAACCGACTTCGTGTCGAAGAACGACGCCTTCCTGGCGTTCGTGAACGCGCTGGCCGGTCTGATCGTCGACAGCAACCCCGCCGACATCGCCGCCCTGTCCGCCCTGCCGCTGTCGCAGGAAGGCTTCGGCCCGACGGTCGAGGACGTGCGCGCCGGCCTGATCGGCAAGATCGGCGAGAACATGACGATCCGCCGCTTCAAGCGCTACGAAGGCGCCAAGCTGGCCTCCTACCTGCACGGCACCCGCATCGGCGTGATGGTCGAGTTCGACGGTGACGAAGTCGCCGCCAAGGACGTCGCGATGCACGTCGCCGCGATGAAGCCGGCCGCGTTGTCGTCCGCCGAAGTCCCGGCCGAGCTGGTCGAGAAGGAACGCAAGATCGCCGCCGAGAAGGCCGCCGAGTCCGGCAAGCCGGCCGAGATCGTCGCCAAGATGGTCGAAGGCTCGGTGCAGAAGTTCCTGAAGGAAGTCTCGCTGCAGGACCAGGTCTTCGTGAAGGCCGCCGACGGCAAGCAGACCGTCGCGCAGATGCTCAAGGACAAGGCCACGACGGTGAAGTCGTTCACCCTGTACGTCGTGGGCGAAGGCATCGAGAAGAAGGTCGACGACTTCGCTGCCGAAGTGGCTGCCCAGGTGGCGGCTGCAAGCAAGCAGCAATAAGCGTCGCGACTCAAAAAGGGCGCCTCTGGCGCCCTTTACACTTGTGCGCTTGCGCCAGCAGGCCTACGCACGACACTCCCTCCATCGGCCGTACTGACGAGGTAACAATGCCCGCCCACAAACGCATCCTGCTCAAGCTTTCCGGAGAAGCCCTGATGGGCGACGACGCCTACGGCATCAACCGCGCGACCATCGTGCGCATGGTCCAGGAAATCCAGGAAGTGACGAAGCTCGGCGTCGAGGTGGCGGTCGTCATCGGCGGCGGGAACATCTTCCGCGGCGTGGCGGGCGGCGCGGTCGGCATGGACCGCGCGACGGCCGACTACATGGGCATGTTGGCGACGGTGATGAACTCGCTGGCCCTGGCCGACACGATGCGCCAGGAAGGCATGACCGCGCGCGTCATGTCGGCGATCGCGATCGAGCAGGTCGTCGAACCCTATGTGCGTCCCAAGGCGCTGCAGTACCTGGAAGAAGGCAAGGTCGTCGTCTTCGCGGCCGGCACCGGCAACCCCTTCTTCACGACCGACACGGCCGCCGCGCTGCGCGGCGCCGAGATCGGCGCCGAGATCGTGCTGAAGGCGACCAAGGTCGACGGCGTCTACACCGCCGACCCGAAGAAGGACCCGACGGCCACGCGCTACTCGCGCATCAGCTTCGACGAGGCCATCGGCAAGAACCTGCAAGTGCTGGACGCGACCGCCTTCGCGCTGTGCCGCGACCAGAAGCTGCCCATCCGGGTGTTCTCGATCTTCAAGCCGGGCGCGCTGAAGCGCGTCGTGATGGGTGAGGACGAGGGCACGCTGGTGCACGTCTGACCGGGCTGGCGCGTTAGAGACCACGCCGCCCCCCTGATCGAGGAAAAGAACATGAGCATCGCCGACATCAAGAAGAACGTCGAAGCCAAGATGGCCAAGTCCGTCGAGGCGTTCAAGAACGAACTGCAGAAGATCCGCACCGGCCGCGCCCACCCGGGCCTGCTGGACCAGGTGCATGTGGACTACTACGGCTCGATGGTCCCCATCTCGCAGGTGGCCAACGTCACGCTGCTGGACGCCCGCACGGTCAGCGTGCAGCCCTGGGAAAAGGGCATGAGCCAGAAGATCGAGAAGGCCATCCGCGAATCGGACCTGGGCCTGAACCCGTCGTCGATGGGCGACCTGATCCGCGTGCCGATGCCGCCGCTGTCGGAAGAACGCCGCCGCGACCTGGTGAAGGTCTCCAAGGGCGCCGCCGAGGATGCGAAGGTGGCCGTGCGCAACCTGCGTCGCGACGCCAACGAGCAGGCGAAGAAGATGGCCAAGGACAAGGTCATCACCGAGGACGACGAGCGCCGCAGCCAGGACGAAGTCCAGAAGCTGACGGACCGCGTCGTCTCGGACATCGACAAGCTGCTCTCGGCCAAGGAAGCCGAGATCATGGCCGTCTGATCGTCGCATCCTCGTGAGCGCCGACAGCAAGGCGGGAGTGCCCCGCCATGTGGCCATCGTCATGGATGGCAACGGTCGTTGGGCGAAGAAGCGCTTCCTCCCGCGTTTCTTCGGCCACAAGCAGGGCGTGGACGCCCTGGTGCGGGTGGTCCAGGCCTGCATCGATCGAGAGATCGAGTACCTCACCGTCTTCGCCTTCTCCAGCGAGAACTGGAAGCGTCCCAGCGACGAGGTGTCCGGCCTGATGGGCCTGGTGCTGGCGGCGGTGTCGCGCTACCTGGCCCGCATGGGCGCGATGGGCGTGCGCATCCGCATCGTCGGCGACCGCGAGGCGGTGTCCGACAAGCTGCGTGCCGCCTGGGCCGAGGCCGAGGGCTCCACCGCCCACAATTCCAAGCTGACGCTGAACGTCGCGTTCAACTACGGCGGTCGCTGGGACATCGTCCAGGCCTGTCGCAAGGCGATCGCGGCGGGCATCCCGGCGCACGAGCTGACCGAAGCCCGACTGTCCGAATTCATGGCGATGAGCTATGCGCCGGACCCGGACCTCTTCATCCGCACCGGCGGCGAACTGCGCATCAGCAACTTCATGCTGTGGCAGACCGCGTACACCGAGTTCGTGTTCTCCGACTGCCTGTGGCCCGAGTTCGGCGAGGCGCAGCTGGACGAGGCGATCGCCGCGTTCCGGGCGCGCGACCGCCGCTTCGGCGGGGTGAACGTTCCGGGCGTCGCCCAGGAGGCTTGAGATGCTGCTTCAGCGCGTGATCACGGCCCTGGTGCTGTTGGCGATCCTGCTGCCGGCGCTGTTCGCGTCGAATCCGATGTGGTTCGCGCTGCTGACGCTGGTGATGATCGCGGCGGCCGGGTGGGAGTGGTCGCGGCTGAACGGCAAGCCCGGCGCGACGGCGCTCGCATTCGGCGCCGTGCTCGCGGCGGCCTGTGCGGCGACCTTCTACGCCGTCGGTTTCAACGTGCCGGCCTGGTGCTGGTGGCTGGCCGGCGGGATCTGGGTGCTCGGCGGCGTGCGTGCGCTGGCGGCCGGCGTCGCCGGATGGCCGAAGCTGTCGCCCGTGCTCAGACTCGTGCTCGGCGCGGTGCTGCTGTGGGCCGCCTGGCTGGCGCTGATCGTCGCGCGGCAGCGCGGCATCAACTTCCTGCTGTCGGCGATGTGCCTGGTCTGGATGGCCGACATCGCCGCGTACTTCGCCGGCAAGGCCTTCGGCAAGCGCAAGCTCGCGCCGGCGATCAGCCCGGGCAAGAGCTGGGAAGGCGCGATCGGCGGCCTCGTCGGCGTGATTGTGCTGGGCTTCGTCTGGGTCCATGTGATCGACGTGCGTGTCCCCGTGGATTCGGCCTCGCTGTACACGGTGCTGGTCAAGCGCATCGGCATCGTGTCGCTGCTGGCGCTGGTCTTCCTGTCGGCGATGAGCGTCGTCGGCGATCTGTTCGAATCCCTGGTCAAGCGGGCCGCCGGCGCCAAGGACAGCAGCCAGCTGCTGCCCGGCCACGGCGGCGTCCTGGACCGTGTCGACGCGCTGCTGCCGGTGCTGCCCCTGGCCTTGGCGCTGACCTCCCTCTGATCCTCCGGATCCCTCCGCGAGACCTTCTGCGATGACCGACCACTTCCACCGCCCGCAGCAGGTCTGCGTGCTGGGTTCCACCGGATCCATCGGCACCAGCACGCTGGACGTGATCGCGCGTCATCCGGACCGTTATCGCGTCTTCGCCCTGTCGGCGATGAGCCGCGTCGACGAGCTCGCCGCGCAGTGCGTGCAATTCCAGCCGCGCTTCGCTGTCCTGCCCGATGCGGCGCTCGCCGCACAACTGCGCACGATGCTGCGCGAATCGGGCTCCCGCACCGAAGTGCTCGACAGCATGGCCGCGCTGAGCGAGGTCGCCGCGCATCCCGACGTCGACGCGGTGATGGCCGCGATCGTCGGCGCCGCCGGCCTGCCGCCGGCGATGGCCGCGGCGCGTGCGGGCAAGCGCCTGCTGCTCGCCAACAAGGAAGCGATCGTGCTCGGCGGTGCGCTGTTCATGCGTGCGGTCGCCGAGGGCGGCGCGACGCTGCTGCCGGTGGATTCGGAGCATTCTGCGATCTTCCAGTGCCTGCCCGAGGACCGCTCGACCTGGCCGCAGCGCATCGACCACATCGTGCTGACCGCGTCCGGCGGGCCGTTCCGCCAGCGCGATCCGGCCTCGCTGGCCGATGTCACGCCCGAGCAGGCCTGCGCCCACCCGAACTGGGTGATGGGCCGCAAGATCTCGGTCGACTCGGCGACGATGATGAACAAGGCGCTCGAGGTCATCGAGGCGCGCTGGCTCTTCGACCTGAAGCCCGAACAGATCAAGGTGCTGATCCACCCGCAGAGCATCGTGCATTCGATGGTGGTCTGCCGTGACCACTCGGTGCTGGCCCAGCTGGGCACGCCCGACATGCGCGTGCCCATCGCCTACGCGCTGGCCTTCCCCGAACGCATCGTCTCCGGCGCGGGTGTGCTGGACCTGCTCAAGACACCGAGCCTCGCCTTCGAAGAGGCTGACGAGCGCCGCTTCCCCGGCCTGCATCTGTCGTGGCAGGCACTGCGCGCGGCCGAAGGCAGCACCGCGGTGCTCAACGCCGCGAACGAGGAGGCGGTCGCCGCCTTCCTCGATCACCAGCTTCGCTTCGATCACATCTGCCGCGTCAACCGCGAGGTGCTTGAAACCGTGAATCCCCAGGCGGGCGAGGTCGACAGCGTCGAGGGGCTGCTGGCCCTCGACGGACGCGCCCGCCGACAGGCGAGACAGCAGATCGCGGCGCTCGCCGCGGCGGTCTGATCCTCCGGTCGACGACCGCCGCCCAGCCCCAGACCTCGATCCAGGACGCCCGCGATGCTTTCCCAAGTCCTCTATTTCCTCGTCACGCTGGGCATCCTCATCGTGATCCACGAGTGGGGCCACTACCGCGTGGCGCGCGCCTGCGGCGTCAAGGTGCTGCGTTTCTCGGTGGGCTTCGGCCGCGTGCTGCTGCGTCGGCGCAAGTCGCCGGACAGCACCGAGTTCACGCTGAGCGCGATCCCGCTCGGCGGCTACGTCCGCATGCTCGACGAGAGCGACGGCCCGGTGGCGCCCGACCAGCAATCGCAGGCCTTCAACCGCAAGACGCTGTGGCAGCGCGCGGCGATCGTCGCGGCGGGCCCGGCGGCCAACCTGATCCTGGCGGTGCTGCTGTTCGCGGTCGTCGGCTGGATCGGACGGGAAGAGCCGAAGGCGCTGCTCGGGTCCCCGACGGCGGGCGGACTGGCCGAACGCGCCGGCCTGCGTGCCGGTGACTGGGTGCAGGCCTGGTCCAACGACGGGCAGGATTGGGAAGACGTCCGATCGATGCCGGACTTCGGCTGGCAACTGGCGCAGTCCGTCGCGGACCGGCAGCCGCTGCTGCTCAGCGTCAGCGATGCGGCGGGCCACGGTCGCCGCACCGTGCGCCTCGAGACCGACACCCTGGAGAGCCGCGACTTCGACGAGAAGACGATCGGGCGCATCGGCTTGGGTGGCGTGTTCATCGAACCGGTACTGGGTCGCATGGTCGACGGCGAACCCGCGCAGGCCGCGGGCCTGCTGTCCGGCGATCGCGTGCTGCGCGTCAACGACGAGGTCGTGCCCGACGTCGCCTGGTTCATCCAGCGTGTGCGCCGCGCCATCGTCGATGGCCAGCCGGAACCGCTGCGCGTGCTCGTGCGCCGCGACGGCCAGCAGCTGGAACGCGTGGTCACGCCGCGCGTCGAGATCGTCGGCGACCAGCGCGTGGCCCGCATCGGCGCGGGCTTCGACGCCCGGCCGGCGAGCGTCAAGGTGCACTACGGTCCCATCGAATCGGTACGGCAAGGCCTGACCCGCACCTGGGAGCTCAGCGCGCTGACGGTGAAGACCTTGGGTCGGATGTTGGTCGGTGAAGCTTCGGTAAAGAACCTCAGCGGACCCATCACGATCGCCAAGGCGGCGGACCAGTCGGCGAGCCTCGGATTGACTGCTTTCCTGAGCTTCCTCGCCGCCGTCAGCGTGAGCCTCGGCGTGCTGAACCTGCTGCCGCTGCCGATGCTCGATGGCGGACACCTGATGTATTATCTTTTCGAGGGTTTGAGCGGCCGCCCTGTCTCTGAGTGGTGGCACAAGCAGCTGCAACGCGCAGGCATTGCCGTCGTGCTGCTGATGATGAGCCTGGCCCTTTTCAACGATCTGACCCGCACGCTGGGTCTGCACTGAAGCTTCCGCATGCCCCGATTCCTGCCCGACGCCTTGCGCCCCCACGTGATCCAACTGGCGGTGCTGGCCACCGCGCTGCAAGCCGGTTCCGCCTGGGCCGCCGAACCGTTCGTCCTCAAGGACATCCGTGTCGAAGGTCTGCAGCGGACTGACCCGGGCACGGTGTTCGCGGCGCTGCCGTTCCGCATCGGTGACACCTACAACGACGAGAAGGGCGCCGCCGCGCTGCGCGCGCTGTTCGCGACCGGCCTGTTCAAGGACGTCCGCATCAACCTCGACACCGATGCCGTCGTCATCGTGATCGAGGAACGTCCGATCATCGCCAACGTCGGTTTCGTCGGCCTCAAGGAGTTCGACACCGAGGCGCTGACCAAGTCGCTGAAGGACGTCGGCATCGGCGAAGGCAAGCCTTTCGACAAGGCGCTGGCCGACCGCGCCGAGCAGGAACTGAAGCGTCAATACCTGACCCGCTCGCTGTACGGCGCCGAGGTCACGACGACGATCACCCCGATCGAGCGCAACCGCGTCAACGTCAGCTTCTCGGTGACGGAAGGCGAGCCTGCCAAGATCGCCGAGATCCGCATCCTGGGCAACAAGGTCTTCAGCGAAGGCACGCTGACGGGACTGCTCGAGCAGACCACGTCGGGCTGGCTGACCTGGTACACGAAGACCGACCGCTACTCCCGCGCGAAGCTGAACGCGGACCTGGAAACGATCCGCTCGTACTACCTGAACCGCGGCTACCTCGAGTTCAACGTCGAGTCGACGCAGGTCACGATCTCGCCCGACAAGCAGAGCATCAGCATCGCGATCACGATCAACGAAGGCCAGCCGTACACGGTCAACGGGATCAAGCTCGAAGGCGACTTCATGGGTCGCGACGAGGAGTTCAAGCGCCTGATCGCGCTCAAGCCCGGCCAGCCGTACAACGGCGAGGCGGTGGCGCAGACGACGCGCAACTTCCAGGATCTCTACGGCACCTTCGGCTACGCCTTCGCGCGCGTCGAGAGCCGCCCGGAGATCGACCGCGCGACCGGCCAGGTGACGGTGACGCTGGTCGGCGAGCCGCAGCGCCGCGTCTATGTGCGTCGCGTGCTGATCTCGGGCAACACCCGCACGCGGGACGAAGTGATCCGCCGCGAGTTCCGCCAGTTCGAATCGTCCTGGTACGACGGCGCCCGCATCAAGGCCTCGCGTGACCGCGTCGAACGCCTGGGCTACTTCAAGGACGTCACGATCGACACGACCGAGGTCCCGGGTTCGCCCGACCAGGTCGACGTCACGCTGACCGTGACCGAGCGCCCGACCGGCAACATCCAGATCGGCGCCGGCTACTCCAGCGCGAGCAAGCTGTCGCTGTCGGGCTCGATCTCGCAGGAGAACGTGTTCGGCTCCGGCAACTACCTGGGCATCCAGGTGAACACCGCCAGCACCGGCCGCTCGCTGGGCGTGACGACGGTGGACCCGTACTTCACCGTCGACGGCGTGTCCCGCGCGATCGACGTGTTCTACCGGACCGTCAAGCCGATCAACAACCTCGGCGAGGAATACGAGTTCGCCTCGTACGGCGGCTCGGTCAAGTTCGGCGTGCCGTTCTCCGAGGACGACACCGTGTTCTTCGGCATCGGCTACGAAACGACGCGCATCACGACCCGCACCGGCCTGCCCAACAGCTACTGGCTGTTCCGCGAGCAGTTCGGTTCGTCGGCGATGTCGATCCCGCTGACGATCGGCTGGAAGAAGGACAACCGCGACTCCGTGATCACGCCGACCGCCGGCGCGATGAAGCGGGTGAACCTGGAGCTGAGCCCGGTCGGCGATTCGCGCTACACGATCGCCAACCTGCAGTACCAGGAGTTCTTCCCGCTGGGACGCAAGTTCTCGCTGATGGTCAACGGCGAATTCGCCTACGGCAAGGGCCTGAGCGGCCGGCCGTATCCGATCTTCAAGAACTTCTACGGCGGCGGCCTGGGTTCGGTGCGGGTGTTCGAGCCCGGCACGCTGGGCCCGGTCGACGTGACCGGCTCCTACACCGGCGGCAACCGCAAGTTCAACCTGAACACCGAGTTCTACGTGCCGGTGCCGGGTTCGGGCAACGACAAGAGCTTCCGTCTGTTCGCGTTCCTGGACGCGGGCAACGTGTGGGGCCAGGACGAGAAGCTCAAGTTCGGTGATGTGCGTGCCTCGGCTGGCGCGGGTATCAGCTGGCTGTCGCCGATGGGCCCGCTGCGGCTCAGCTACGGCTCGCCGATCCGCAAGAAGCCCACGGATAGAATCGAGCGATTCCAATTCCAGATCGGGACTGCATTCTGATGAAGAGCAAGCTGTCGCAGATCGTCGCCACCGTCCTCCTGACGGGCGCGGCGACCCTGGGCGCGCAAGCCCAGGAAGTCAAGATCGGCTACGTCAACAGCGAGCGGATCCTGCGCGAAACCAATTTGGCCAAGGCGGCGGAAACGAAGCTGCAAGCCGAGTTCAGCCGTCGCGAAAAGGCGCTGGTCGACCTGGAGACCAAGTTGCGCGCCGCGGCCGAGAAGCTCGACAAGGACAGCCCCGCGCTGGGCGAGGCCGAGCGCGGCCGCCGCCAGCGCGAGCTGATCGAACAGGACCGCGACCTGCAGCGCAAGCGCCGGGAGTTCAACGAGGACGTCTCCCAGCGCAAGAACGAAGAACTCTCCGCCGTGGTCGAGAAGGCCAACAAGGTCATCAAGCAGATCTTCGAGCAGGAAAAGTACGATCTGATCGTTCAGGACGCGATTCATGCCAGCCCCCGCGTGGACATCACGAAGAAGGTGATCGACGCGCTCAACAGTCAGAAATGACACCCGCCGTGACGCCGGAAGTGACCAAGAAGCAGGTTCTGGTCTCCGATCTGATCGCCGCCTTGGGCGGCGATCTTGTTGGTGCCTCCACCACGGCGATCCGCGCGATCGCGCCGCTGGAGGATGCGGGCGCGGACGCGATCTCCTTCCTCTCGAATCCGAAGTACGAGGCGCAGCTCGCGACCACGCAGGCCGCCTGCGTGATCGTGTCGCCGAAGCTGGCGGAAGCCGCCGCAGCCCGTCAGGGCGCCGGCACGACCGCGTGCTGCATCGTGGCGCCGGATCCCTACCTCTACTTCGCGCGCCTGACCCAGTGGTGGGCCGCGAACATGCGCAAGCCGCGCGCCATGCCGGCCATCCATCCGACCGCGACCGTCGCGGCGGACGCGGTGATCGGCCAGGACGTGGAAGTCGGCCCGCATGCGGTGATCGAGTCCGGCGCGGTGCTGGGCGACGGCGTGCGCATCGGCGCGCATACGATCGTCGAGCAGGACGCCCGCGTCGGCGCGCACACGCGGTTCGCGCCGCACGTGGTGTTCGGCCATGACTGCGTGATCGGCGAACGCTCGATGCTGCACAGCGGCGTGGTCATCGGGGCGGACGGCTTCGGCTTCGCGCCGACCAAGCGCTCGGACGGCGAGCCCGGCGTCGAGTGGGTCAAGATCGAACAGCTCGGCGCGGTGCGCATCGGCGACGGCGTCGAGATCGGCGCCAACACCTGCGTCGACCGCGGCGCGCTGGGCGACACGCTGATCGCCGACGGCGTCATCATCGACAACCTGGTCCAGATCGCGCACAACGTGAAGATCGGCAAGGGGACGGCGATCGCCGGCGCGACGGCGATCGCCGGCAGCGCGGAGATCGGCGCCAACTGCATCGTGGCCGGCGCGGCGCGCATCAACGGCCACATCCGCATCACTGACGGCGTGCAGATCGGCCCGACGGCCAACATCAGCAACAGCATCGACAAGCCCGGCGCCTACGCCGGCATGTGGCCCTTCGAGGACGCCGCATCGTGGCAGAAGAACGCCGCCGCCCTGCGCGGGCTCTATGAGCTGCGCCAGCGCGTGCGTGCCCTGGAAAAGAAGACGACATGACTGAGACCCGCATCGACATCCACGGCATCCTCGAGAAGCTGCCGCACCGTTATCCCATCCTGCTCGTGGACCGCGTCCTGGAAGTGGAGAAGGGCGTGCGCATCCGGGCGATCAAGAACGTCAGCATCAACGAGCCGTTCTTCAACGGCCACTTCCCGCACCGTCCGGTGATGCCGGGCGTGCTGATCCTGGAAGCGCTGGCGCAGGCCGCCACGCTGCTGGCGGTCGAGAGCTACAACTTCACGCTGGACGAGAACCACGTCGTCTACTTCGCCGGCATCGACAACGCGCGCTTCAAGCGGCCCGTCGAGCCGGGCGACCAACTGATCCTCGAGGTCACGCTGGACCGCGCGAAGGCCGGCATCTACAAGTTCGGCGCCAAGGCGCTGGTCGGCACCGACATCGTGGCCGAGGCTGGTCTGATGTGCACGATGCGCAAGCTCGACTGCTGAGTCGTCGTTGAACACCCGCTGAACAGCCGCTGAATCCGGACGCCCATGGCCCGCATCCATCCCACCGCGATCATCGACCCGCAGGCGCAGCTCGACGAGACCGTCCAGGTCGGCCCGTACGCGGTCATCGGCCCCGAGGTGCGCATCGGCGCGGGGACCCGCGTCGGTCCGCACACCGTGATCGAAGGCAAGACCACGATCGGCCGCGACAACGTCATCTACCAGTTCGCGTCGATCGGCGCGATGCCGCAGGACATGAGCCATGGCGGCGAGGTGACCGAGCTCGTCATCGGCGACCGCAACACGATCCGCGAGTTCTGCACCTTCAACACCGGCACGTTCAAGGAGCAGGGCGTCACGCGCGTCGGTTCCGACAACTGGATCATGGCCTACGTGCACCTGGCGCATGACGTGGTGGTCGGCGACCACTGCGTGCTGGCCAACAACGCCACGCTGGCCGGCCACGTGCATGTGGGCGACTGGGCCACGATCGGCGGCCTGACCGGCGTCCACCAGTTCGTGCACGTCGGCGCGCACGCGATGATCGGTTTCCAGGGCCATGTGGCGCAGGACGTCGCCCCGTACATGACGGTCGACGGCAATCCGCTGGGCGTGCGCGCGGTCAACCTGACCGGCCTGCGCCGCCGCGGCTTCAGCAACGACCGCATCGGCGTGATCCGCCAGATCCACAAGCTGCTGTTCCGCGACGGCACGACGCTGGAGCAATCCGTCGCGAACATCGAGGCGCTCAAGCAGGGCCAGGACGCCGAGTCGATCCGCGACATCCAGGCGATGCTGGACTTCCTGGCGGGCGCCAAGCGCGGCCTCGTCCGCTGAACGACCCGGACGATTGACATGAGCGCCACGGATCCTCGACTGGGCCTGGTGGCCGGCGAGGCCTCCGGCGATCTGCTCGCCAGCCTGCTGCTGCAAGGCCTGAAGGCGCGCTGGCCGGACTTGAGCTCGGCCGGCATCGGCGGCCCCAGGATGCAGACGCAAGGCTTCGACGCCTGGTGGCCCAGCCACAAGCTGTCGATCTTCGGCTACTGGGACGCGATCAAGAACATCCGCGAGCTGCTCGCGATCCGCCGCCAGCTCGGCGATCGCCTGATTGCCGAGCGGCCGTCGGTCTTCGTCGGGGTCGACGCGCCCGACTTCAACTTCGGCCTGGAGCAGCGCCTGCGCGAGGCCGGCATCAAGACGGTCCACTTCGTCTGCCCGTCCATCTGGGCCTGGCGCGCGGAGCGCGTGCAGACGATCAAGCGCAGTGCGGATCACGTGCTGTGCCTGTTCCCGTTCGAACCTGCGATCCTGGAGAAGGCGGGCATCCCGTCGACCTACGTCGGGCACCCGCTGGCCGACCAGATCCCGTTCGAACCGCCACGCGAGGACGCGCGCCGCGACCTGGGCCTTGCGGAGAGCGACACCATCGTCGCCATCCTGCCCGGCAGCCGTCGCAGCGAACTGGACTACATCGGCCCGCCGCTGCTGGACGCCGCGCGGCGCATGCACCAGGCGCGCCCCGCGTTGCGCTTCGTCATCCCGATCGCGCCGGGCCTGCGTCCGATGGTCGAGGCGCTGATGGCGCAGCATGGCCAGGGCCTGCCGATGACGCTGGTCGACGGTCGCGCCCAGGAGGCGCTGGCCGCCTGCGACCTGACGCTGGTCGCGAGCGGCACCGCGACGCTGGAAGCGGCGCTGCTGAAGCGGCCGATGGTGATTGCCTACAAGCTGCACTGGTTCAACGCGTGGCGGATGAAGGGCAAGGCGCTGCTGCCGTGGGTGGGGCTGCCGAACGTGCTCGCGCGCGAGACGCTGGTGCCCGAGTGCCTGCAGGACGAATGCACCGGCGAGCGCATCGCCCGCGAGGGCCTGGCCTGGCTGGACGACGCGCCGCGTCGGGAGCGGCTGCGCGAGCGTTTCCTCGAGATCCACCAACAGCTGCGCTGCAACACCGCGCAAAAGGCCGGCGATGCGATCGCGAAAATCCTCGGCGCTTGAGCCTCCGACGCAACTGGGCCTGGAATGGGTCCGCGAGGGTCTGCTGTGCGGCGTGGACGAAGCGGGCCGCGGTCCGCTGGCGGGCCCGGTGGTCGCCGCGGCGGTGATCCTGGACGATCAGAACCCGATCAAGGGGCTGAACGATTCGAAGGTGCTCAGCGAGAAGAAGCGCGAGCAGCTGTTCGACGAGATCCGCGCCAAGGCGCTGTGCTTCTGCATCGCGGAGGCGACGGTCGAGGAGATCGACCGCATCAACATCCTGCAGGCGACGATGCTGGCGATGCGCCGCGCGGTCGAGGGCCTGCGGCTCAAGCCTGCGCACGTGCAGGTCGACGGCAACCGGCTGCCGGTGCTGCGCATCCCCGCCGAGGCCATCGTCAAGGGCGATGCGCTGGTGCCGGCGATCTCGGCCGCGTCGATCCTGGCCAAGGTGCACCGCGACCGTTTCTGCCTGCAGATGCACGCGCAGCATCCGGAGTACGGCTTCGACAACCACAAGGGCTACGGCACGCGCGAGCACCTGGACGCGCTGCGCGTGCACGGCGCGAGCGTGTGGCATCGGCAGAGCTTCGCGCCGGTGCGTTCGCTGGACCTGGGTGATCCGGGCCTGGCGAACATCGCGCCCCCACGGAACGTCGATCCCGCGCTGAACGAGGAAATGAGACCCGGATGAGCTGGCAGTCGATCACCGCGCGCGACAACCCGAACCTGCAGCGACTGCGCAAGCTGGCGCAGGACGGCGGCGCCTACCGCAAGCTGGGCGGTGTCTGGCTGGAAGGCGACCACCTCGTGCGCGCGGCGGTGCAACGCGGCGTCAAACCGTCGCTCGCGCTGATCACGGACGTGGCCGCGGCGGACGAGGCGCTGCATGCGCTCGCCGACGTGGCACCGAAAGTGCTGGTCGTGTCGCCGGAGCTCTTCAAGACGGTGTCGGGCCTGGAGTCGCCGGCGCAGATCGGCTTCGAGCTGGCCCTGCCGACGCAGCCGCGCATCGAGGCGAAGGCCGATTCCGTCGTGCTGGACCGCCTGCAGGATGCGGGCAATGTCGGCACGATCCTGCGCAGCGCGGGTGCGCTGGGCTTCCGGCAGGTGCTGGCGCTCAAGGGCACTGCGGCGCTGTGGTCACCGAAGGTGCTGCGCGCCGGCATGGGCGCGCACTTCGGCCTGCATCTCGTGGAAGGTCTGAGCATCGAGGACCTCGATGCGCTGAAGGTCCCGCTGCTGGCGACCAGTTCGCATGCGGATGCCATGCTCCATCAAGCCGATCTCCCCAACCCTTGCGCCTGGGTCATGGGCCACGAAGGGCAGGGCGTCGCCGAGGCGCTGATGCAGCGCTGCGCGTTGCGCGTCGGCATTCCGCAGCCGGGCGGCGAAGAGTCCCTGAACGTGGCGAGCGCCGCGTCGATCTGCCTCTACGAATCGGCTCGTCGCAGGCTGATCTGAGCGACCGTCCCACACGCTTTGCGCGGCGATCCATTCATCGCGCCATCGCGAGCGCGGCGACTCCCAACGCAATGAACACCGCGCCCGCGATGCGCCACCCGCGCTCGCCTTCGCCGAGCAACTGTCCGCCGATCAGCGCGGCGAACAGCATCGACAGCTCCCGCGCCGGCGCGACGCGCGACAGCGGCGCGAGCTTCATCGCATAGAGCACCAGGATGTAGGCCGATGGCGCGCCGACGGCCACGACCAGCGCATGCTTCCACTGCTTGCGCAGTGCGGGCATGAAGCCGGCACGGTCGCGCAGCACGGCGGGCAGGCTCACCGGCACGCGCAGCAGGTTGCAGATGTAGTCGTAGAGGATCGGCGACAGCGCCAGCACCTTCACCGCGTAGCCGTCGATGACGCTGTAGGCGGCGATCGTCGCGCCGGTGAGCGCGCCCCAGGCGATGCCCAGCTTGCGCTTGCGGTGCAGTTCCGGATCGCGATTCGCGCCTTTCGAGAAGAACGTCGGTCCCGCCGCCATCAGCAGGATGCCGCCGACGACGCCCGCAAGTCCAAGCCCGCCTCCCACGCCAAGATGCTCGCCCAGCAGCACCACCGCGATCAGCGACGACAGCAGCGGCCCGCTGCCGCGCGCGACGGGATAGACGACCGTCATGTCGGCGGCGCGGTAGCCGGCGAGCAGCGCGTTGAAGTAGGCCAGATGGACGACCGCGCTGGCGAGCGTGGCCGTCCACGCCTGCCAGCCCCAGGCGGGCAGGTCGTCGAGTCCGACGACCACGACCACGGGCAGCCAGAGCACCGTGACGCCGACGGCGGTCATGCAGGCGAAATGATGATTGCCCTGCGCCTTCTTGGCGGCGAAGTTCCACAGCGCGTGGATCAGCGCGGCCGCGACGACCAGGGCGAGCGCGCTCGCTGGCATCGGTCGCGGGGGTCCTCAATACATCAGGCGATCGGGACGGATGTCGCGCAGGATCGTCGTGGCGATTTCCTCGATCGACTTGTGCGTCGACGACAGCCAGTTGATGCCGGCCTTCTTCATCATCGTCTCGGCCTCGCGGACCTCGTAGTGGCAGTTCATGAGGTCGGCGTACTTGCTGCCCGGGCGGCGCTCGTTGCGGACCTGCGCCAGCCGCTCCGGATCGATCGTCAGGCCGAAGCACTTCTTCTTGTGCGGGATCAGCAGCGAGGGCAGGTGGCCGCGATCGAAGTCCTCGGGGATCAGCGGGTAGTTGGCCGCCTTGATGCCGTGCTGCATCGCCAGGTACAGCGAGGTCGGCGTCTTGCCGCAACGACTGACCCCCACCAGGATCACGTCCGCCGAGTCGAGGTTGCGCGCCGACTGTCCGTCGTCGTGCGCCAGCGAGAAATTGATCGCCTCGATCCGGTCGTGGTACTCCTGGCTCTTCGCGACATCGGAGAAGCGGCCGACGCGATGGCTGGACTTGATCCGGAACTCGTCTTCCAAGGGCGCGATGAAGGTGCCGAACATGTCCATCACGAGGCCTTGACACTCCTGGCGCACCACGTTCAGCACCTCGCGATTCACCAGCGTCGCGAAGACGATGGGTCGCACGCCTTCGCGCTCGCCGGTCTCGTTGATCTCCTGGACCAGCTGGCGGGCCTTCTCGCCGCTGTCGATGAACGGGCGGCGCACGTGACGGGCCTTCACCGGGAACTGCGCCAGGATGGAGTTACCGAAGGTTTCGGCGGTGATGCCGGTGCCATCCGAGACGAAGTAGACGGTGTGCTGGGTCATGAGGGGCCTTTGAATCATGCCGGGACCGAACCGCGAGCGGCCCGGGAGCCTTCGCCGGATCGGGCATGCCGCATGCCGAAGCGGGAAGAACGGCCGTTGTCCTGCCTCGGCCCGGCCCCGAACGGGGGCTTACATCATAGATCGGCGACCCACTAGAATCGTCCGCAACTTGCCCCTGCCCATCGCATGAACGCCGCATGAACGCCGCCTCGCGCCGCCCACAAGAATCGACAACACCTGTCGTGCGCCGCGTCATGCCTGTCTCCCTCGAAGCCGCCGATGCGATCGGCCTGCTCGGGAGTGCGCGGGGAGCCCCGGTTTCTCAACATCACGGAGTTTTCCCATGTCTGATGCACGCTTCGAGGCGACCGCCCTGGTCGTACCCTTCGAGAAACTGAGGATGACCGACGTCGAGTCGGTGGGCGGCAAGAACGCCTCGCTCGGCGAAATGATCTCGCAGCTGGCCGAAACCGGCGTGCGCGTGCCCGGCGGCTTCGCCACCACGGCCCACGCCTTCCGCCAGTTCCTCAAGCATGAAGGCCTGGATGTCCGCATCCAGAATCGCCTGGCCGGCCTCAACACCGATGACGTCCGCGCGCTGGCCGTGGCCGGCGCCGAGATCCGCGGCTGGCTGGAAGCGCAGCCGTTCCCGGCCGACCTCGAAGCGGCGATCCGCGCCTCCTTCGCCGGCCTGACCGCGGACAACCCGGACGCCTCCTTCGCCGTGCGCTCGTCCGCGACGGCGGAAGACCTGCCCGACGCCTCCTTCGCCGGCCAGCAGGAGACCTTCCTGAACGTCGTCGGCATCGAGGACGTGCTGCACAAGATGAAGGAAGTCTTCGCGTCGCTCTACAACGACCGCGCGATCAGCTACCGCGTGCACAAGGGCTTCGCGCACAGCGAGGTGGCCCTGTCGGCGGGCGTGCAACGCATGGTGCGCTCCGACCTGGGCGCCGCCGGCGTGATGTTCACCATCGACACCGAGTCCGGCTTCAAGGACGTCGTCTTCATCACCTCCAGCTACGGCCTGGGCGAGACGGTGGTGCAGGGCGCCGTCAACCCCGACGAGTTCTACGTCCACAAGCCGGCGCTGCAGCGCGGCAAGTTCGCGCTGATCCGCCGCAACCTGGGGTCCAAGCTGATCCAGATGACCTTCTCCACGCCCGAGGAGAAGGCCGCCAGCGGCAAGCTGGTCAAGACCGTCGACGTCGAGGTCGAGCAGCGCAACCGCTACTCGCTGACCGACGAGGACGTCGTGCAACTGGCCAAGTACGCGGTGATCATCGAGCAGCATTACGGCCGCCCGATGGACATCGAGTGGGGCAAGGACGGCAACGACGGCCAGCTCTACATCCTGCAGGCGCGCCCGGAGACGGTGAAGAGCCAGGCCGAGGGCCAGGTCGAGCAGCGCTTCAAGCTCAAGGGCTCGGGCACGGTGGTGGCCGAAGGTCGCGCGATCGGCCAGAAGATCGGCACGGGCCCGGTGCGCCTGGTCGACAGCGTGGCCGAGATGGAACGCGTGCAGCCCGGCGACGTGCTGGTCACCGACATGACCGATCCGAACTGGGAGCCGGTCATGAAGCGCGCCAGCGCGATCGTGACCAACCGCGGCGGCCGTACCTGCCACGCGGCGATCATCGCGCGTGAGCTGGGCATCCCGGCGGTCGTCGGCTGCGGCGACGCGACGGACAAGCTCAAGGACGGTCAACTGGTGACGGTGGTCTGCTCCGAGGGCGACACCGGCTTCATCTACGACGGCCTGCTCGAGACCGAGGTCAGCGAAGTCCACCGCGGCGAGATGCCCTACAGCCCGGTGAAGATCATGATGAACGTCGGCAATCCGCAGCTGGCGTTCAACTTCGCGCAGATGCCCAACAGCGGCGTCGGTCTGGCGCGGCTCGAGTTCATCATCAACAACAACATCGGCGTCCACCCGAAGGCGATCCTGGACTATCCGAACATCGACAACGACCTGAAGAAGGCCGTCGAGTCGGTGGCGCGGGGCCATGCCTCGCCGCGCGCGTTCTACGTCGACAAGCTGGCCGAAGGCATCGCCACGATTGCCGCGGCGTTCTGGCCGCAACCGGTCATCGTGCGTCTGTCCGACTTCAAGAGCAACGAGTACCGCAAGCTGATCGGCGGCTCGCGCTACGAGCCGGACGAAGAGAACCCGATGCTGGGCTTCCGTGGCGCGTCGCGCTACATCTCGGGCGAGTTCCAGGACGCGTTCGCGATGGAATGCGAGGCGCTCAAGCGCGTGCGCAACGACATGGGCCTGACCAACGTCGAGATCATGGTGCCCTTCGTGCGCACGGTGAAGCAGGCGCAGAAGGTCGTCGAGATGCTGGGTGAGCGCGGCCTCAAGCGCGCGGCCAACGGCGGCCAGGACGGCCTGCGCGTCATCATGATGTGCGAGGTCCCGAGCAACGCCATCCTGGCCGAGCAGTTCCTGGAGCATTTCGACGGCATGTCGATCGGCTCCAACGACCTGACGCAGCTGACGCTGGGCCTGGACCGCGACTCCGGCCTGGAGCTGCTGTCGGGCGACTTCGACGAACGCGATCCGGCGGTGAAGGCCCTGATCTCGCGCGCGATCGCTGCCTGCCGCGCCACGGGCAAGTACATCGGCATCTGCGGCCAGGGCCCCAGCGACCATGCGGACTTCGCCGAATGGCTCGCTGCGGAAGGCATTGCCTCGCTGTCGCTGAACCCGGACACGGTGGTCGAGACCTGGCAGCGCCTCGCGAAGCGCTGAGCCCTCGCACCGCACCACGCAACGGCCCTTCGGGGCCGTTTCCCATTGCAGTCCTCGGCCGCAAAACCGAGGAAGGACGACAGTGGTAGGGGACGGCATGGCGTGGGGTTTCGGAGCTTGCCTCCGGGGCCCCACGCCATGGCGGCCAACGCCCAAGCCTCAGCAGGCAGGCGGTCCCCGAATGTCCCCGGGGGAAGTTGTGGATGCGCCCGCACGGCAAGAGGGTGATGATCCGCCCCCATGTCGACTCCCCCGCCAGACGCCGCGTTCCGCCGCCGGCTCCATCGCATCTACGGTGCCTACACGATCGGCTTCGTCTTGCTGGTGGGGCTGCTGGGCGTGCTGGAGCGGATGGGGATGCCCAAGCAATGGCTGGGGTTCTCGTTCCTGCTGCTGACGGTGCTGATCTACGCCGGCATCGGCGTGTTCAGCCGCACCACCGACCCGGTCGAGTACTACGTTGCCGGTCGCCGCGTCCCGGCGTTCTACAACGGCATGGCCGCGGGTGCCGACTGGATGAGCGCGGCGAGTTTCCTCGGCATGGCGGGGAGCTTGTACCTCGCGGGCTACGGCGGGTTGGCCTTCGTGCTCGGCTGGACCGGCGGCTTCTGTCTCGTGGCCTTGCTGCTCGCCCCGTACCTGCGCCGCTTCGGCGGCTTCACGGTGCCGGACTTCCTCGGCGCCCGCTTCGAGAGCCGCGGCCTGCGCGTGATGGGCGCCGCGGCGGCGGTGCTGGTGTCCTTCATCTACCTCGTCGCGCAGATCTACGCGATCGGCCTGATCACGACGCGGCTGACGGGGCTGACCTTCGAGATCGGCCTGTTCGTCGGACTCGGCGGCGTGCTGGTGTGCTCCTTCCTCGGCGGCATGCGGGCCGTGACCTGGACCCAGGTGGCGCAGTACATCATCATGATCGTGGCCTACGTGGTGCCGGTGATGTGGCTGTCGACGCTGCAGACCGGTTCGCCGCTGCCGCAGTTCACCGCGGGCACCGAGATCCGCGAGATCACCGCCCGCGAGCAGCAGCTGCTGCACGATCCGAAGGAACTGCAGGTCCGTGGCCTCTATGAGCAGCGCGCCAAGGATTTCGAGCACCTGCTCGCCGGCCTGCCGCACTCGCTCGACGCGGAGCGCCAGCGCGTCTCGCAGGTGATCGCGCAGTTGAAGTTCGAGGATGCGCCGCTCGCGCAGATCCAGGCGGCGGAGAAGGTCCGCGCCGCGCTGCCGCGCACCGAGGCGGAGGCCCGCGAGCTCTGGTTGCGCGCCGTCGCCGCCAATCGACAGCGCGCCGAACCGCTCGCCGGGATGCCGCTGCACGCGCAGCCCTTCGCCGGCGATCCCGAGGGCACCCCGGCCGAGCAGGAGGCCTACACGCTGGCGCGCCGCAACTTCCTGGCGCTGGTGCTTGTGCTGATGGTGGGCACCGCCGGGCTGCCGCACATCCTGACCCGCTATTACACGGTGCCGACGGCGGCGGAGGCGCGCACCTCGGTCGCGTGGACGCTGTTCTTCATCGCGCTGCTCTACCTGTTCGCGCCGGCGCTGGCGGTGATGCTCAAGCATGAGGTGCTGCATCACCTGGTCGGCTCGCCGATCGCGGAGCTGCCCGGGTGGATGAAGCAGTGGATGCGCGTCGATCCCAGCCTGCTGAACATCCAGGACATCAACCAGGACGGCATCCTGCAGCTCGGCGAACTGCGCCTGGGCGGCGACATCGTCATGCTGATGACGCCCGAGCTCGCCGGTCTGCCGTACGTGCTCTCCGCGATGGTGGCCGCCGGTGCGTTGGCGGCGGCGCTGTCGACGGCGGACGGGCTGCTGCTGACGATCTCCAGCGCGCTCTCGCACGACGTCTACTACCGCGTCATGAACCCACGCGCCTCGATGACGCAGCGGGTGACGATCTCCAAGGCGCTGCTGCTGGCGACCGCGCTCACCGCCGCCGCCGTGGCCGCGCAGAAACCGGCGGACATCCTGCTGCTGGTGTCGGCGGCGTTCTCGCTGTCGGGATCCACGCTGGTGCCGGCGCTGGTCGCGGGCATCTTCTGGAAACGCGCCAACAAGCAGGGCGCCGCCGCCGGCATGCTCGCGGGGCTGGGCATGACGCTGTACTACATGGTCGGCGCCCACGCCGGCCTGCGCCAGGCGCTCGGGATCGGCGGCGCCCCGCAGCTGTGGTGGGGCATCCAGCCGATGGCGGCGGCGCTGTTCGGACTGCCGGCGGGCATCGCCGCGCTGGTCGTGGTGAGCCTGCTGACGCCGCCGCCGTCGCCGGCGGCGCGCGCGCTGCAGGCTCGGGTCACGGGCGCCGCCCCCTGAGCGCCTTGAACGCCTTGAGCGCCTTGAGCGCCTTGAGCCCCTGGGAATGGGGCGGCTCTTCGCGCCTCTCGGCCGGCCAGTGGACGGCAAGGGCCAAAGTCGTCTAGAATCCGCGATTCCCCTTGCCGGGCCCAGGAGTAGACGCTGGGGTCCGGCTTTCAGGCCAAGGGCAGAACATCACCCGATGTTGATGTTGATGTTGGTGCCGGCGGTCGTTGAAACCCACAAGGAGTACACATGCGTCACTATGAGATCGTTCTGCTGATCCATCCGGATCAAAGCGAACAAGTTCCGGCGATGCTGGAGCGCTACAAGGGCCTGGTCACCAACGGTGGTGGCAAGGTGCATCGCGTGGAAGACTGGGGCCGCCGTCAGCTGGCCTACATGATCCAGAAGCTGGCCAAGGCGCATTACCTGTGCCTGAACATCGAGTGCAGCAAGGAAATCCTGGCTGAAATCGAGACCGGTTTCCGCTTCAACGACGCCGTGCTGCGTCACCTGACCGTCGTCAAGGACAAGGCCGAGACGAACCCGTCGGTGATGATGAAGGCCGTCGAGCGCGAAGAAGCCCGCAAGGCCCCGCAAGAAGCGTCCGCCTGAGCTGACAAGCGCGATCCCTGACGTTCCCGAATTCCTGACCCGCACAGCATCCGCGCCCGCATGAACCGACTGGTACTGCAGGCACAGATCCTCGAAACCGCGGCGATCCGATACACCCCCGCCGGGCTCCCGGCCCTGGACCTGATGCTCAAGCATGAGTCCGTGGTCGACGAAGCCGGTGCTCCGCGCAAGGTCGCGCTGGAGATCAAGGCGGTGGCCATCGGTGATGTCGTGAAGCGGGTCCAGGCGCTGGACCTGACGGAGAAGACGGTGTTCACCGGATTTCTCTCGGCACAGCGACAGGGGCGAGGCACGGTGTTTCACATCACCGGCTTCGCGGACTGAACGGGACGGACAGGTCGCGCAGATCGTTTAAATCTGGATAGATAGCAGGAGTTCACTATGCCCCCGCCACGTGGTAAAGGTCGGTTCTCGAAGGACCGCAAGCCCAAGCGCAATCAACAATCGCTGCTGTTCCGTCGCAAGCGTTTCTGCCGCTTCACCGTCGCCGGTGTCGAGCAGATCGACTACAAGGACGTCGACGTCCTGCGCGACTTCGTCGGCGAAAACGGCAAGATCGTGCCCGCCCGCCTGACCGGCACGCGCGCCTTCTTCCAGCGTCAGCTGTCGGTGTGCATCAAGCGCGCCCGCTTCCTGGCCCTGCTGCCGTACAGCGACCAGCACAAGGTCTAAGGAGTCCACCCCATGCAAGTCATCCTGCTGGAAAAAGTGGCCAACCTGGGTAACCTCGGCGACGTCGTCAAGGTCAAGGACGGCTACGCCCGCAACTTCCTGATCCCGACCCGCCAGGCGCGCCGCGCCACGGAATCGGCGATCAAGGAATTCGAAGCCAAGCGCGCCGAACTGGAAAAGATCGCCGCCGAGAAGCTGTCCGCTGCGCAAGCCCTGGGCGAGAAGATCAACGGCAACACCGTGACGATCTCGCAGAAGGCTGGCGTCGACGGCCGTCTGTTCGGTTCCGTGACCAACGCCGACATCGCTGAAGCGCTGACCAAGGCCGGCACGGCCATCGTCAAGTCGCAAGTGCGTCTGCCCAACGGTCCGCTGAAGACCGTCGGCGAATTCCCGATCAACGTCGCTCCGCACACCGACGTGGTGGTGGAAGTGACCGTGAAGGTCGTCGCCGAAGTCGAGTAATTGCTCGACACACCCGTTGGGCGCTTCGCGCGCCCTTCGGGCATGCCCCGACTTGCGAAGGCCGACTGGTCCAGCAAAGATCGGGGCAGAACAAAAGAAAGCCGACAGCTGCGAAGCCGTCGGCTTTCTGCTTTTCCGGGGGTTGAGTTATCCCGCTCGCTCCACAAGCTATCAAAAGCTCATCCACAGGCTTGTCCACAATGTCCGCGATCTTCACCACGCCCGGGTCAGGTGCCAGCGACAGCGAAATCGCGCGACTGCGCGTGCCGCCCAATTCGGTGGAAGCCGAGCAGAGCGTGCTCGGCGGCCTGCTGATCGACAACACCGCCTGGGACAAGGCGGCGGACACGCTCAGCGACTCCGACTTCTACCGCTACGAGCACAAGCAGGTCTACGCCGCGATCGGCAAGCTGATCAACGGCGGCAAGCCGGCGGACGTGGTGACGGTGTTCGAGGAACTGACCTCGGTCGGCAAGGCCGAGGAGTGCGGCGGTCTGGCCTACCTGAACGCGCTGGCGCAGGGCGTGCCCAGCGCCGCCAACCTGCGCCGCTATGCCGAGATCGTTCGCGAGCGCGCGATCCTGCGCAAGCTGGTGGCGACCTCGGACGAGATCGCGACCGCCGCGCTGAATCCCGCCGGCCGCGCGGTCAACGAGATCCTGGACGAGGCCGAAGGCAAGATCTTCCGCATCAACGAGGAAGGCTCGCGCGGCGGCACCGGATTCCAGAGCATGGACCGGCTGATGGTCGAGCTGATGGACCGCGTCAACGAGCTGGCGGAGCAGGGCGCCGAGGACGTCACTGGCGTGCGCACCGGCTTCTACGACCTGGACCGCATGACCGCGGGCCTGCAGCGCGGCGACCTGATCATCCTGGCGGCGCGGCCGTCGATGGGCAAGACCGCGTTCGCGATCAACATCGGCGAAGCCGTGGCGATCAACGAGGGCCTGCCGGTCATCATCTACTCGATGGAAATGGGCGCGGCGCAGCTGGCGCTGCGGATGGTCGGCTCCATCGGCCGCATCGACCAGAGCAACCTGCGCACCGGACGCCTGAAGGACGACGAGTGGGGGCGGCTGGCCGAGGCCGTCGACAAGCTCGGCAACGCGCCGATCTACATCGACGAGAGCCCGGGCCTCTCGCCCAGCGAAGTGCGCTCCAGAGCCCGACGCCAGGCGCGCATCTCGGGCCAGATCGGCCTGATCATCATCGACTACCTGCAGCTGATGAGCGGCAACGGCGGTGGCAGCGAGGAGAACCGCGCGACCGTGGTCGGCGAGATCTCGCGGGGCCTGAAGGCGCTGGCCAAGGAGCTGCGCTGCCCGGTGATCGCGCTGTCGCAGCTGAACCGTTCGGTGGAGACACGGCCGGACAAGCGGCCGATGATGTCCGACCTGCGCGAGTCGGGCGCCATCGAGCAGGACGCGGACATCATCATGTTCATCTACCGCGACGAGTACTACACCAAGGACGAGTGCAAGGAACCCGGCGTGGCGGAGATCATCATCGCCAAGCAGCGGAACGGCCCGGTGGGCACGGTGAAGCTGGCCTTCGCGCGGCAGAACACGAAGTTCGAGAATCTGGCGCCGGGTTACGTCAGCCCGGGCGGCGACGAGTATTGACCGACGGGGCCGGGCAGGCTCCGGGAGAAGCACCATGCCTGACCACCGTCCACTCCTACACCAGACCGCGGAGCTGGCCGCCCGCTACCTCGAGGGCATCGAGCGACGGCACGTCGGCGGCCTGGCCACGCGCGAAGGACTGCTGACCGCCTTGGGCGGGGCGCTGCCCCGGCAAGGACTGACCCCCGACCAGGTGATCGAGGACCTGGCCCGCTTCGCGGACCCGGGCGTCGTCGCGAGTGCCGGCCCGCGCTACTTCGGGTTCGTGACCGGCGGCGCATTGCCTGCCGCGCTCGCGGCGGACTGGCTGGCGAGCGCCTGGGACCAGAACGCGTTCTCGTGGGTGATGTCGCCGGCCGCCGCCGTCGTGGAAGAGGTGGCCGCCGGCTGGATCCTCGATCTGCTCGGACTGCCGGCGTCGTCCTCGGTCGGATTCACGTCCGGCGCCACGATGGCCACCTTCACCGGCATCCTGGCGGGGCGCCACCGCGTGCTGTCGCGCGCGGGCTGGGATGTCCAGCGCGACGGCCTGATCGGCGCGCCGCCGCTGACGGTCGTGCTGGGCACCGAGACGCATGCCACGGTGCTGTCCGCCCTGCAGATGGCAGGCCTGGGCAGCGGCCGGGCCCGGCGCGTGGACAGCGATGAACAAGGACGCATGAAGCCCGGCGCGCTGCGCAGCCTGCTTGCGGAACTCGGAGACCGTCCGGTGCTGGTGTCGGCCCAGGCGGGCAACGTCAATTCCGGCGCATTCGACCCGCTGCCGGAGATCGTCGACGCCGTCCGCGCACACCCGAATGCCTGGCTGCATGTGGATGGCGCGTTCGGGCTGTGGGCGGCGGCTTCCGACGCGCTTCGATCGCATGTCGACGGGGTGGCCGGCGCCGACTCCTGGACGACTGATGCGCACAAGTGGCTCAACGTGCCCTACGACTGCGGCGTGGTCATCGTGCGCGATGCCGACGCACATCGGGCCGCGGTCAACTTCGGTGCCGCCTATTACGTGGTGGGCGACGGTGGCGTCCGGGAGCCGGGATCCTGGGTGCCGGACTCGTCGCGGCGGGCGCGCGGCTTCGCGGTCTATGCGGCCTTGCGCCAACTGGGCCGGGCGGGCGTCGCCGATCTGGTGGACCGTTGCTGCGCGCTGGCCCGGCGGCTGGCCGACGGGCTGCGCGATGCGCCCGGTGTGGCGATCCTCAATGACGTGGTGCTGAACCAGGTGCTCGTGCGTTTCGCTCCGACGGCGCGGCCGGGCGACGGCCCCGACGTCGACGCTGACGTCGACGCTGACGCGGTCGATGCCTTCACGCGCCGGGTGATCGCCGCGGTCCAGCAGGACGGCACCTGCTGGGCCGGTGGCACGACCTGGCACGGCATGGCCGCGATGCGGGTCTCGGTCTCGAACTGGGCCACCCGCGAAGCCGACGTGGACGCCTCCGTCGAGGCCATCCGCCGGTGCGCCGCCTCCGCGTGAGGGTGCGGGCACTGCAACGATGAATCAACGCGCCACGCGCACCGATTCCGGCACGAGCCGATAGCCGCTGGTCGCCAGGGCTGAACTGAGGGGCGGACCTCGAGCGTGCCGGTGCGTCGAACGACCACCCGCTCACCCACGTGAAAACCGACGGCCATTCAGGCCTGCCTAAGTTTCGGCATTGAAGTCTACCAACTAGTAGGTAAACTGTGAATCACATCAAACGGCAGACCTCTGCGCAGCAACTGGAATTCACTTCATCATGTCCCATCACGTCGAATCCTCCGTCCTCAAGCAGGACCATTGGCTCAAGCGCTACTACCTCACCCGCGCGCTGTTCTCCATCGTCTGGGTCGCCGCCGCGATCGTCATCGGCAGCCGGTCGCCGGTGATCGCCGCGGTGCTGCTGGTCCTCTATCCGGTCTGGGACGCCGCCGCGAACTGGGTGGACGCCAACGCCAGCGGCGGCCTGCAGGCCAACCGCACGCAGCGCATCAACGTGTGGGCGAGCGGCATCACGACGCTCGCCGTCTGCCTGGCGCTGACCGCGGGCATGAACGCCGTGCTCGGCGTCTTCGGGGCCTGGGCGATCGCGTCGGGTCTCATGCAGCTCGGCACGGCGCTGCGCCGCTGGAAGTCGCAGGGCGGGCAATGGGTCATGGTGCTGAGCGGCGCCCAGTCCGCGCTGGCGGGCGGTTTCTTCATCGCGCAGGCGCAGAAGGCCGACGTTCCCTCGATCGTGAATGTCGCGGGCTACGCCGGCGTCGGCGCGCTGTACTTCCTCATCTCCGGCATCTGGCTGACTGTCAGCCTCTCGCGTCGGGCGAAGAAGGCATCCGCCTGAGCGCTGCGCGACGAAGGAAGCCCTGGAGCCGCATGGGCTCATGCGGTTCGAGGGCGATGCGGCGGGGTCAGGTGTTGAGCGTCACGCCCGTCAGCCGCTCGCTGAGCGTCCACAGCCGCTCGGCCTGCGTCGGGTCGATCGCCCAGGGCCGCACGCCGCCGTCGAACACCTCGCCGTCGGCCACGACGCGCGCGATATCGCAGTTCTCGCAATAGAGGCCACCGAGGCCGTCCAGTTGGCGGTTGGTCGCGCACCAGAGCGTGGTGGCCGCCCCCTGCGAGAGGTTCTTGTATCGCCCGCCTTCCTCGACCGACATGCCCGCTGGGGCAACGCCATGGGCGTTGTCCGGAGAGAGGCCGAAGGCGGCGTAGTCCTCGGCGGTGAGATCGCGTGTCAGGTCCGTGAGGATGGCGCCCGGATGCACGGCGAAGCCGCGCACGCCGTGGGCCGCGCCTCGGCGATCGAGGCCGACGGCGAAGAGCGCGTTGGCGGATTTGGACTGGCCGTAGGCCTGCCATTTGTCGTAGGGGCGTTGCGCGAAATCCGGATCGTCGAAGTCGACCGGCGCGAAGCGGTGACCGAGCGAGGTCAGCACGACGACACGCGCGGCGCCCGCGCGCAACAGCGCGGGCCACAGCCGCAGCGTCAGCTCGAAATGACCGAGGTGGTTGGCGGCGAACTGGCTTTCGTGACCCCGCGCGTCGCGACGTAAGGGCGTCGCCATGATGCCGGCGTTGAGGATCAGCAGATCGAGCGCGTCACCGCGGCCCACGAGCTCGTCCGCGAAACGCGCGATCGAGGCCGGGTCCAGCAGGTCCATCTCGGCCTGCTCGACGTTCGGGAGTCCTTGGAGGGCCACCCGCGCCTTGTCAGGACTGCGCGCCGGCACGACGACCCGCGCGCCCGCCGCGGCGAGCCCTCGCACGGTTTCCAGGCCGAGGCCCGCATAACCGCCGGTCACGACGACGCGCTTACCGGTGAGGTCGACGTCGCGCAGGACGTCCGTCGCCGTGGTCGTGGTGGCGAGGCCGGAGGGCAGGGGATGCTGGTGGGTGTTCATGCTGGACATGATCTGCCACCGGGCCGCGGACGGCCATGCCGTCCGATCCGGATCAATTGCCTGATCGTCCGGCCTGCAGGGCTTCCGGCGGCAGGCCCGCCTCGGCACGGGTCCACATGCGCTCGTAGAGCGCCTCCAGGTCGCGCGCGAAGGCCGTTGAATCGATCCATGCAGGGATCGCCGGGGTCGCCCGGGCGGCTTGATCCGCCTGATCTGCCTGAACCGCTCGGCTGGCGAGTGCGCAGACCTTGTCGACATACGCCTCGGGCGTATCGCAGACCAGCCCGAACAATCCGGCCTGAACGAGGAGGCTCTCCGCCACGCGTGACGCGAACCCATCACCGCGCAGCGTCACCACCGGCACGCCGGCCGCGAGCGCATCGCTGGTCGTCGTGTGCCCGTTGCAGGGCCAGGTGTCGAGGGCCACATCCGCCGCGGCGAGCCGGTTCCAGTGCTCGGCCATGCCCACCGGCGGCATGAACACGATCCGCTCCGGCGCGATGCCGCGCGACGCGGCCTCGGCGCGCAGCTGCGCATCGGCCTGCTCGCCGCCGCTGAGCTGCCACAGCAGCGCCTGCGGCAGGCGATGCAGGATCGTCATCCATGCGTCGAAGACGGTGGGCGTGATCTTCAGCACCACGTTCGCCGAGAGCAGCACGAGCGCATCGTCCGGCAGATCGAGTTCAGCGCGCGGCGTCGGCACGATGCGTCGCGTCGCGTCGCCGGGCTGGTAGCAGCGCGGCAACTGCGCGATGCGTTCAGCGTAGAACGGCGCATCGCCGAGCGGCGTCACGATCGCGTCGCCGATGACGTAGTCGATGAAGTCCGCGCCGCAGGTGCCCGGGAAGCCGAGCCACGCGACCTGCACCGGCGCCGGTCGCGCGGCCAGCGCGATGAAGCGGCTGCCGGCGGTGTGGCCCTTCAGGTCGACGGCGATGTCGACACCCTCGGCGCGCATGCGCGCGGCGATGCCGGCGGGATCGAGATCGCCGACATCGATGAAGCGCTCGCAGGCGGCGCGGAGGCGCTGCTGCAGCGGCGATCCGTCGTCGGGCCCGTGCGAGAACAGCAGCACCTCGAAGCGCTCGCGATCGCGGCACTCCAGGACCTCGACCATCAACGCGGCGGTCGCGTGGGCATGGAAGTCGGAAGACAGATACCCGATGCGCAGCTTCGGTTTCGCGATGGCTGTCACCGGCGGCAAGGCCGCGATGCCGCGGCTCAGGAATCGCGTGCTCAGCCGCGCGACCTTCAGCAGATCCGCCGCCGCGTGCGGCAGCGTGGCCAGCGCGAAGGGCACGCCGAATTCATCGTCGGCGTCGTCGGGCTTCGCACGGATGACCGCGTGCAGCGCGCGCAGGTTCTCGTCGAAGTCCAACCAGCGCGCGCATTGCTGGTCGCCATGGGCCTGGTAGGCCTGCGCCATGACGCTGTCGGGTCGCAGCGCGGCGACGGTGCGGAAGCACTCGGCCGCCTCCGCCTTCATCTGCAGCGACTGCAGCGCGAAGGCCAGCTGCAGGTAGGCGTCGACGTCGTCGATCTTCAGCGCGAGCGCCTGCATCAGCGGGCCGATCGCGTCCTGCACGCGCCCGCTGCGCCGCAGCGATTCGCCGAGGTAGCGCTGGAGCTCGCTGGACGCGACCTGCGCGTGCGGCTCGAGCAGCGCGACGGCCTCGGCGTAGCGGCCGCGGCCCATCTCGTGGAGCGCGTTGCGCAGCAGGTCTTTGAGGGCATCCATGGGGGACGATTATGGAAGCTCAGGCCACCGTGCCCGACGGCGCGCAGAGCTCGATGCAGAACGCCATGAACGCCTCCACCGAGGCCGGCGGCAGCCGCCGCGACGGCCGCACGATGTGGAGCGGGAAGGTCTCGCCCGGCCAGTCCGGGAACAGCTCCACCAGCGTGCCGTCCGCGATCAGGTGCTCGACGCTGAGCGCCAGCACCTGCGCCACGCCGGCGCCCGCCACGCAGGCCTGCACCATCGCGTCGGCGTCGGTCATCGTCAGCGAGCCCGAGGTGGCCACCGTCAGCTGTTCCTTCGCGCGGCCCTTGCCGCGGACGAAGATCCATTCGAACGGCCGGCCGCGCTGCGGATCGATGTACTGGAGGCAGTCGTGCTTCGCCAGCTCGGCGGGCTTGCGCGGGCGTCCGCGCCGGTCGAGGTAGGACGGCGCCGCCACCGTCAGCACGCGGTTCTCCAGCAGCTTGCGCGAGGTCATCGTCGACGCCGGCTGCGGCCCGAAGCGCACGGCCACGTCGACGCCCTCCGCGACCAGGTCGCCGCTGCCCGGGAACTGCACCATCGTCAGCGTCAGGTCCGGGTAGAGCGCCTGCAGCCGGGGCAGGGCGGGCGCCAGCACGTAGCGCGCGAACAGTGGATTCAGGCTCACCCGCAGCGCGCCGCGCACGCTGACCGCCGCGCCGGAGACCACGTTGGCCGCCTCCTCGATGCCTTCCAGGTGCGGCACCGCGTGCTCGTACAGTCGCGCGCCTTCGCCGGTGAGGTGCAGCGAGCGCGTCGTGCGGTCGAGCAGCCGCACGCCCAGCCGCTCCTCCAGCCGCGACACCGCCCGGCTCACGCCCGAGGCCGACATCCCCAGCACCTCGCCGGCCTTGCTGAAGCTGCCCGACTCCACCACCGCGGCCAGCACGCTCATGCCGGCCAGCAGACGTCCGTCGATGCTCATCTTTGAATTTCCGCAAAGATCATTTGAGCGACTCTACCTTTATCAAAGATCGCCCGCTTCGCATCATTCGGTCCGTTGCCTCAATCCCGAGTCGACTCCCCCCCGAGTCCTCAACGAATCCCCAGCGATTCCCCCAACGGAGTTCCCCATGACCGATCGCGACATCCTCTTCAAGGCCGGCACCGTCATCACGATGGATCCCGCGCTGCCCAACCTGGCCGTCGGCGACGTGCTGGTGCGCGACGGCCGCATCGCCGCCGTCGGCGCGGCCCTGCCGGCCGGCGACGCCGAGGTCATCGACGCCGCCGGTTGCATCGTGATGCCCGGCCTGGTCGACGCCCACCACCACGCCTGGCTGGGCGTGATGCGCCGGCTGATGCCCGACGTCGACGACCTCTTCGCCTACATCGACGTGGTCGCCGAGCGGCTCGGCGCGCACGTCCGCCCGCAGGACATGTTCACCAGCACGATGCTGACGGCGGCCGCCTCGCTGGACGCCGGCATCACGACGATCGTCGACGCCTGCCACAGCGCGCGCAGTCCCGAGCACACCGATGCCGCGCTCGACGCGCTGGATGCCTCGGGGATCCGCGCGCTGCACATGGTCGGCCCCGCGATGGACAAGGGGGCGTCGTCGGCGCATCTGCCGGGCGATCTGGCGCGCCTCGCCACGCGCTGGAACGCGAGCGGCAGCCGCGTGAAGGTCGGCCTCTTCGGCCAGTTGAAGCTGGACTGGTGGGAGGTCGCGCGCGGCCTGGACATGCGCATCCTGACCGAGTTCATCGGCGACCTCGCGCAGCTCGGCCCCGAGTTCGCGAAGCCCGGCGTGCTGGGTCCGCACAACCTCTTCAACCATTGCACGCGCGTCCCGGCGGCGACGTGGCGGCTGTTCGCCGACGCCGGCGTCAACATCACCGTGAATCCGCGCTCGGACGCGCTGTTCGGCTTCGACGACGAGACCTTCGCCTACCAGGTGGCCGTCGACCACGGCCTGGCGCCGGCGCTGGGCATCGACCTCGACACCGCCTTCGGCAGCGACCTGTTCGGCGAGATGCATGCGCTGTTCCACCAGCAGCGCGCGGCGATGCGCTATCGCCGTTTCCGCGGCGAGGCGGACGTGCCCGCGCCGATCGGCGTCGAGGCGGTGCTGCGCGCCGCCACCGTCAACGGCGCGCGGGCGGCGGGCCTCGAGGATCGTGTCGGCATGCTGACGCCGGGCAAGGCGGCCGACCTCATCATGGTCCGCACGCAGGGCGCGGCCGTGTTCCCGGTGACGAACGCGATCGCCACGATCGTGCAGGCGGTGGAACGCGCCGACGTCGATACCGTCGCGGTCGGCGGGCGCCTGCGCAAGCGCGGCGGGCGGCTGGTCGATGTCGATCTGGCGAAGCTCGCCGCCGACGCGGCCGCGTCGCGCGACTTCCTGCTCAGCGCCAGCGGGCATCGCGTCGATCTGTTCAAGAGTGCGGCATGAACGCGCCGACCTTCACCGCCGCCCAGGCCGCCACGCCGACCTTGAACCGTCCCGCGCCCGGCGTCATCGCGGCGCTGTTCTGCGGCTACCTGGCCGTCGGCCTGCCGCTGCCGGTGCTGCCGCTGTTCATCCATGAGCAGTTGGGCTTCGGCACGCTGACCGTCGGGCTGGTCATCGGTCTGCAGTTTCTCGCCACGGTCGTCACGCGGGGCTATGCGGGTCGCCTCGTCGACGGGCAGGGCGGGCGGCGCTCCGCGCTGCAGGGTGCGCTCGGCTGCGCGGTGGCGGGCCTGCTCTACCTGGTCGCGGCACTGCCCGGCTGGTCGTCCGCGACGGCGCTGGCGATCGTCGTCGCCGGGCGGCTGGTGGCCGGCTTCGGAGAAAGCCAGTTCGTCACCGGCTGCGTGTCCTGGTCCATCGCGTCGGTGGGGCCGCAGCGCGCGGGAATGTCGATGTCGTGGACCGGCATCGCGATGTTCGGCGCGCTCTCCATCGGCGCGCCGATGGGGATGTGGCTGTATCGCGGCCACGGCGGCGGCCATGACGGCGCCCACGGCCTGGTCCCCGTGATGGCCGCCTGCATTGCGGCGCCGCTGGTCGCCTGGGTCATCGCGCTGGCGACGCCGGCCTGGCGCATGGCCGGTGGCCCGCGGCTGCCGTTCCGGCGCGTCGTGGGCCAGATCTGGCGGCAGGGACTCGGCCTGACGCTGCAGGGCGTCGGTCTCGCCGGCCTGACCGCCTTCGCGTCGCTCTACTTCGCGGCGCGCGGATGGTCGCAGGCCGGCATCGTGATGACTTGCTTCGGCGTTGGCTTCATCGCCGTGCGGCTGCTGCTCGGGCATCTGCCCGACAGGATCGGCGGCCGGCGCGTGGCGTTGTGGTCGCTGGTTGTCGAGGCGATCGGGCAGGGCCTCGTCTGGGGCGCGCCGCAACAGGCCGTCGCGCTGGCCGGCGCCTTCGTGTCCGGCCTGGGCTGCGCGCTGATCTACCCGGCGCTGGGCGTCGAGGCGCTCAAGCGCGTGCCGCCCGCCAGCCGCGGCAGCGCGATCGGCGCGTTCGCTGCTTTCCTCGACATCGCCTATGGCCTGGCCGGCCCGGCGGCGGGGCTGGTGGCCGGCCGTTTCGGATACGCGGCGGTGTATGCGCTGGGGGCGGTGGCCGCGCTGCTCGGTGCGGTGCTGGTCGTCACCGACGGTCAGAAGGCATGAGCCCGACGGATGCCGATGGGTGCCGACGGATGCCGATGGGCACTGGCATTTGTCGGCGATACTGTATAAATTGACAGTATGCCGCAAGACACCAGGATCGCTCCCCCGCCGCTGTACATCCAGGCCGACGCGCTGAAGGGCCGGGGCAGCGCCTGGGCGATGCCGCACCGCTTCGAATCGCGCGAGCGCGAGCAGTACGACGACGGCTGGGGCACGCTGGACCAGGAGGCGCTCGAGGAACACATCGCGCCCAGGACGCAGATCATCGAGGAGCACGCGAAGAAGATCGTCAGCGGCAACCAGTCGCCGGACATCGGCTTCGACCTGTCGATCAATCCGTACCGGGGCTGCGAGCACGGCTGCATCTACTGCTTCGCGCGGCCGACGCACAGCTACCTGAACCTGTCGCCGGGCCTGGACTTCGAGACCAAGATCATCGCGAAGGTCAACGCCGCGGAGCGGCTGCGAGAGACGCTGGCTTCGTCCGCGTACAGGCCCGCGCCGCTGGTGCTGGGCACGGCGACCGATGCCTACCAGCCGATCGAACGCAAGCTGGGCATCACGCGCGCCGTCGTGGAGGTGCTGACGGAGGCGCGGCATCCGTTCTCGGTGGTGACGAAGTCCAGCGGCATCGAGCGCGACCTGGACCTGATCGTGCCGATGGCGCTGCGGCGGCAGGTGTCGGTCTATCTGTCGGTGACCTCGCTGGACCCGGCGCTGTCGCGGATCCTGGAGCCGCGCGCGGCCTCGCCGCAGCGGCGGCTGCAGACGATCAGGACACTGGCGGAGGCGGGCGTGCCGGTCGGCGTCAGCGTGTCCCCGGTGATCCCTTTCCTCAACGAGCCGGAGCTGGAGCGCATCCTCGAAGCCGCCGCGGAAGCGGGGGCGACAAAGGCCTTCAGCATCCCGCTGCGGCTGCCGTGGGAGGTGGCGCCGCTGTTCCACGACTGGCTGCGGCTGCATCAGCCCGACAAGGCGGCGCGCATCATGGCGCGGCTGCACGACATGCGCGGCGGCAAGGACAACGATCCGCGTTTCGGCACGCGCTTCACCGGCGAGGGGATCTGGGCCGAGCTGCTCCAGCAGCGACTGCGCAAGGCCTCGAAGCGCCTGGGCCTGGGTCG
Organism: Roseateles sp. GW821-FHT09H11; assembly: GCF_059415845.1. Lineage (NCBI taxonomy): Bacteria > Pseudomonadati > Pseudomonadota > Betaproteobacteria > Burkholderiales > Sphaerotilaceae > Roseateles > Roseateles sp. GW821-FHT09H11. The sequence goes on from NZ_JBWKOA010000003.1 coordinate 637,744, forward strand.
CGAGCGGCACCAGTTCGACTTCAGCGAGTTCCGTCCGCCCGCCAAGGTGGTGGGACAGCAGTCGTTGTTCTGAAGACATCGCCTGGCCACGTCGCGGGGCAGGCAAGACCTGTCCCCGATTCGTCGGCGAGATTGGCTCGTCGACGACGCAATGACCTTCCTCAGTATGCGCAGGGGGAGTGACCTACCGAGATCAATACCCCCCGTTGAAACGCTCTTCGGAGGGAATGTTTTCCGGGTGCATCACGCAGAGACTGGTTGCCATTGAGTCGAGGACTCGCAATGCAGGAAGTGCGATGACAGTGCAGATCAACTACGTGAATCCGTTCAGCTCGCCGGACGGTCTGGTCACGATCATGGTGCGTCCGATCCCCACCCCACCGGAGTTGTCCGAGGGTGATGCCGTGATCGAGCTTCTGAAGGGACCGTCGCTGATCTTTGGTTCTCCGCATCCGCGGAGTGCGACCGACGCACGGTGCCGACGCTCCAGTTGGGAAACGCTTGACGACGCGTTCGATCAATTGAAGCGGAGGCACGTCTCGGTGACGCACCTGCGGCACCTGTTACATCTGGCCGCGCATTTCATGGCAAGGCATGGACTCCGTCGTGGCGGGTCTGCCGTGTTGACGCGCTTCGACCACGACAAGGTCGTCAGCATCCAGTATGAGATGCCGATCCAGGTCTCGCACGACGAAGCTCAGGCGTGGACGATGGCGTTCTGGGGCGAGCTTTCTTACATCGACATGCTCCAGTCGGGCTTCATCTTCTCTTTCATCGACGAACCTGCGGCTTGAGCCGATTCGGAGGCGCAGATGGCCATCGGGAGCAGTGAGTTGTTTGTCTTCGCGCAGACTTTGAGCCGTGATGGATCGGAGGTGGCGACGCGTGATGCCATCAGCCGCGCGTATTACGCGGCCTTCCATCGCTGCCGGGGGTGGGAGCAATCGCTCCCGGCACTCGGTGACAACGTAGGACCTGGCGGCGGATCGCATCAGGAGTTGATCAATCGACTGAAGAACCCTTCAAGGAAATGTGGCGAAGTCTTAGGGCACCGTTCGCGGACCAATGGCACCCAGTTGGAGGTGCAACGTGATCGACGCCAAATGGCGGACTACGACTTGGAGGAGGACGTGAGGCCTGCGGTCATGCATGACCAACTGAGTCAGGTCCGACAACTGCTCCGGCGTTGCGATGAACCGTTCCCGGTCCTCGCGGTAGTCGGACCTCCTTCACGCCGCTGAGGCTCTGCACCGAGTGAGAGGGCCTGGCCCCCTGGGAGAGGGGGCCGCTGCTCCACGACGCTCCTCGGCCGCATCGACGGCGGGGATGTGTGCGTCGTCCCGCTAGGTGCAAACCCTGATTTGCATCGCGCCTCGCAACCTTCGACCCGCTTCCCGAGCACCCATGAATCAGCCGGCGGTCCCTGTCAGGGGTCGCGCCGGTGGCAACGCCGTCGCTCCCAGCGAAGGTTTCGTGGGTTCTCTTTCGCGGGAGCGCGATGCTGTCCATCCTGATCGGCCATTCCTACTTCCTCCGCTTCGATCCCAAGCAATTCGAGCGCGCCAAGCCCTATCCGCCACTGGCGACGCTGCAGGTCGCCGCGCAGGTGCGCAACGCCGGCCATGAGGTGGCGCTGTTCGACGCGATGCTGGCCGACGGCACCGCCGACTTCGAGGCCCGGCTGCGGACCCACGCGCCGCAGGTGGTCGTGCTCTACGAGGACAACTACAACTACCTGAGCAAGATGTGCCTGGGCCGGATGCGGGCCGCGGCCTGCGAGATGACGGCCGCCGCGCGCCGCCAGGGCGCCCGGGTCCTCATCGCCGGCTCCGATCCGAGCGACGATCCCGATCCCTACCTCGACGCCGGCGCCGACGTCGTGTTGCTCGGCGAGGGCCTCGAGGCCTTGCGCCTGCTGCTCGCGCGGCTGGACCGTCATCCGCGCGAGTCCGTCGCCGCGCTGTGCGCGGGCTTGTCCGGCATCGCCGCCCGCATCGACGGACGGACGGTCCGGCGCCAGGACGAGTCCTACTCTCCGTCCCCCTCTGCGCCGCCCTCCCAGCACAACTCCGAGCACAACGCCGAGCCTGCCTCCGAGCCCGCGCCGGCGGCTTCCGCCTCGTCCTTCTCCGCGCCGCCCCCGCCCGTCATGACACCCGCAGCGACGCCCACCATCGACCGCCCCGTCGTCTGGTTGGGCGGCGACGTCGCCGATGCGCGGACACCCTCGCTCACGCCGGTCGGCGACATCGCCTGGGACCTGGTCGACATCGACCACTATCGCGCCGTGTGGCGCCGCGCGCACGGCCGTTTCAGCCTGAACATGGCCGGCTCCAAGGGCTGCTCGTTCCGCTGCGCCTGGTGCGCCAAGCCGATCTGGGGCAACCGCTACCAGCCACGCGCGCCGGAGGCGGTCGCCGCCGAGATGCTCTGGCTGCGGCAACACCTGGCCCCCGATCACGTCTGGTTCGCCGACGACATCTTCGGTTTCCGCGCTGACTGGGTGCGCCGTTTCGCCGCGACGCTGGCGGAGGGCGGCGGCGGTCTGCCGTTCACGATCCAGACGCGCGCCGACCTGATCACCGAGGCGATGGCCGATGCGCTGCGGGACGCCGGCTGCCAGGAGGCCTGGATCGGCGCGGAAAGCGGCAGCCAGCGCGTGCTGGACGCGATGCACAAGGGCACGACGGTCGAGGAGCTGCACGTCGCGCGGCGCCGCCTCGGCGCGCGAGGCATTCGCGTCGGCTTCTTCATCCAGCTCGGCTACCTCGGCGAGGAGATCGAGGACCTGCGCGCCACGCGCGCGCTGATCGAGGACGCGCGGCCCGACGACATCGGCGTCAGCGTGTCGTATCCGCTGCCGGGCACGCCCTTTCACGAGCAGGTCAAGGCGCAGCTCGGCGCCAAGACCCATTGGGACGACAGCGCCGACCTGGCCATGATGTTCAAGGGCCGCTACACCAGCGAGTTCTATCGCGCGATGCGCCACCTGCTGCATCGGCAGGTGAGTCTCGATCAGGCGCACTGGCCGGCGGACTGGACGGCGGACCGGGGGCGCGCCGCCCGCGACCGGCTGCGGCGCGAGTGGCAGGTGTTGCTGGGCCGCGAGGACCGCTACCGCACGGCCGTGCCGTCAGCCGCCGCCGGCACCGCCCAGGAGCCGCCGCAGGTCCGCGGCGGTCTCGCGCGGGTGGCGGCCGCGAGCTAGCTCGAAGGCCGGCAGATGCGCACAGCGCTCGACGGTCTCTTGCCAGCCGGGACGCCAGGCCGCATAGGGCTGCGTCGTGGCCAGCCGCGCCGCGACCTCGGCCGGCGCCAGCGGCCGCCAGGGATCGGCACCCGGGGCGGGCGTCGGCGACAGGAACACCAGCAGGCCGAGCACCGGCGGCGTGGCGGCCAGCGGCAGCCAGCCGCCGCGCAGGTCGAGCTCGAACTTCTCGGCGCCGCTGCGGCGTCGGATCACCGGCGACGCCGCCAGTCGCGCCCGCGTCGCCGCATCGTCGACGCGGTCGAGGCTGTCGGTGCGCAGATGCACGAAGTTCGGCACGCCGGTGACGCGCAGCGAGACCGGGTCGAGGAAGGCGCCGTCCTCGGTCACGCCCGCCAGGCCCTGCAGCATCGCGTGCAGCGTCAGCGTGGACTTGCCCGCGCCGCTGTGACCGATCAGCAGGGCGCCGCGGCCGTCCAGCGCGACGGCGCCGGCATGCAGCGCGTGCAGGCCCTGCGCCCGGGCAGCGAGCTGGTAGACGGCGCACTCGACCAGTTCCATGCGGGCGTCGAGGGGCCGGTCCAGCAGCTCGGGCGACAGCGTCACCAGCGCGCGGCCGAGCTCGGGCATCACCAGCGTCATGTTGACGGCGTCGAGCGCGACGCCGAAGACGCCGGCGCCGCTCAGGTGGCGCGCGGCGGGCGGACGGTACAGGCCGGGCGGCCAGCCGGCCGTCTCGCCGCGACGCAGCCGGACCTGCAGCGCCGGGCCTTCGCCCAGGCGCTGCGGCGGCACGCCGGCGTAGGCCGCGTCGACCGGCGCGAGCAGCGGCTCGTCGTCGGCGAGGAATTCAAAGGTGGCGCCCAGCAGGTCCGCGCGGCGGCGCAGGAGCGGGCGTTGTTGTTCGTCGAACGGGTCGACGGGATCGCCGAGAGGTGTCATTCGCATGGCAGTCATCGAAGGCAAGAGCTCAAAGGAGTGGGAAGACATGAAGGACATTGACGGCGACGGACGCGAGCGCCACGGCGGAGGCGCTCCGGCGCTGCCCCCGGCGCCCGAACTGGCCCTGCTGCTGCGCGAGGCCACCGAGCGGCTGGCGCGCGAACTGGCGCAGCCATCGGCGCAGGCGCCGGACTGGAGTCCGATCGGCTGGCGCGTGGCCATGGCGGCGGCGGTGATCCACGGCATCGCGGGCCTGCTCGACGAGCGGCTGCGCTGGCGCGGTCCGCCGGTGTGGCAGGCCTTCCTGACCGGTCAGCGCCAGCACCTGCGGCTGCGCGAGGAGCGCATCCGCGACACGCTGCGGCGCATCGATGCCGAGGCCCTGCGCGACGGCCTGCCGGTGATCGGGCTCAAGGGCTCGGCGTTGCTCGGTCTGCGGGCATACGCGCCGGGACTGCGGCCGATGGCCGACATCGACCTGCTCGTGCGTCCCGAGGATCGGCTGCCCGCGCTGCGGATGCTGGCGCGCCTGGGCTACCGCCCGGAGGTCGACTCCGGCCGCCACCTGACGCTGCTGCCCGCGTCGTACGTTCCGGGCTCGGCCGTCCATTTCGGCGAGCACGCCGATCAGGTGATCAAGATCGAACTGCACAGCCGCGTGGCCGAGCCGCTGCCGGTGCGCGCCGTCGACATCACGGCACGGATCCTGACGCCGTCGGCGGCGCCCGGCCTGCGCCCCTACCCGGACCTCGTGGCGCTGATGCGGCATCTGGTCCTGCACACGGCCGGCAACATGCGGACCCACACGCTGCGGCTGGTGCAGCTGCACGACCTGGCGCTGATGGCCGAACGGCTCACGGAGCGGGACTGGCAGGCGCTGGCCGGTGGCGAAGGCGAGGGCGAAGGCGAAGGCGAAGGCGACGGCGACGGCGAACAGGGAGATCCGGCCTGGTGGGCGCTGCCGCCGCTGCGTCTGGCGCAGCGCCAGTTCCCGGTGGGCGCGATCAGCGAGCACCGCCTGCATGCCTTCGAGCGCGGCTGTCCGCCGTGGTTGCGGCGGCACGCGCAACGGACTGCGGTGACCGATCTGTCGCTTGCGCGCCTGTTCATTCCGGCGCTGCCGGGCCTGGTCTGGTCGCGTCATCCGGTGGACGCGTTGCGACTGATGCGCGACCGCGCGTGGCCGGGGCGCGTGGCCCTCGATCGGATGCGCAGCGTGCGTGACTCTCAGTCCTGGTTGCGCGACGACGCCTGGAGTCAGCGGTCCCGTGTCGGGCGCATGGCGAGCTGGCTGATCGATACCCCACCCAGCCCGGCGGCACGGTTCTCGGTGCGGCAGGCGCTGGCCTACCGCGAACCATGATGCGCGGCCTCGGTTCATGGGCGCCCCCGCCGCGCCAGCAACTCCGCATGCAAGGCCTCGAAGGCGGCGGCGGTGTGATCGGCGTCTTCCGCGCAAGCCAATGCCTGCGCGCGGCGCGCGAGGGCCAACCGCAGCGGCTCGTCGCCGCCGAGCCGCAGGATCGCCCCGGCCAGCGCCGCGGGGTCGCCGACGGGCACCGCGAGGGCGGCGTCCTGTGCGCCCCATTCGGCGATGTGCCCGACGGCGGTGCCGGCGCACGGCACGCCGGCGACGGCCGCTTCCAGCGCCACCAGCGGCCCCGCCTCGTGGCGGGACGCCATCAGCAGCACGTCGGCCTGTTCCACCCAGGGCCGGCAGTCCCGCTGCGGCTGGAAACCGTGGAAGCGCACCAGGCGCTCGTCCAGGCCCAGCGCGCGGGCCCGCGCCTGGACCGCGCCGTCGAGCGTGTCGATGCCGACCATGTCCAGGCGCAGCGGCAGGCCGGCGGCGGCCGCGCGTGCCACGGCGTTCAGCAGCGTGGTCTGGTCCTTGACCCGGTTCAGGCTCGCCAGATGCAGCAGCCGCAGCGGCTCTCCGGCAGCGCGCGGACGCGGGGCGCGGGGCGGCCAGGTGGCGAGGTCGACGCCCAGCGGCAGCCGGCGCGCTGGCACGCCCTGTTCCCCGATCAGCGCCAGCATCGGCGTGCTGGCCGCGGTGACCGCGTTCGCCCGGCGCAGCAGCCAGCGCTCGCGCAGGCGGCCGCGGCGGGTCAGCAGGCCGCCGTAGCCGATGTCGCGCAGGGCGACCACTTCCCCGCCGGCGACGTGCACGGCGCTGGGCAGGGACAGCAGCCGCGCTGCCATCACCGCGCTCAGGCCGCAGGGCCCCGCCCACAGCGATTGCACGAGTGCGAACGGCGCGCGCCGATGCTCGGCCAGGATCGCCGCCAGCGCGCGCCAGTGGGCCGTTCTGGCCGAACCCCCGACTGCGTGCACCTGCGCGCCGCGCAACGGCCATCGCGCGGCGTCGCGTTGCTGGTACAGCGCGAAGACATGCAGCTCGCGCCGCGCCGCGAGCCGCTCCACCAGCGCCAGCACCGCCGGGATCACGTCGTGCGTCCCGGAGGGATGCACGCCGCCCGGCACGACCATCGCCAGCTTCGTCATGCCGCGCTCCCCGGGGCAGTCATGCCTGTCCGACGCCGCAGGTCCGTCTTCACCGCCGTCCTCATGGCCGTCGCCTCTCCCGCCTTCACCTTCACACCTTGCTCCTTGACATGACTCCCTTGCCCGACCTCCAGACCCGGCTGCGCGAGACGCAGGCCGCCTTCGACAGCGTCGCCGCCGACTACGACGGACCGCGTGGCAACAACGCCGCGATCCAGGACATGCGCGCCGAGATGTGGCGCTGGCTCGACCTGAACTTCGCGCCGGGCAGCCGCCTGATCGACCTGGGCTGCGGCACGGGCCTGGACGCGGTGCATCTGGCCGAGGCCGGTCACCACGTGCTGGCGACCGACTGGTCGCCGCGCATGGTGGCGCGCACGCGCGAGCGGGCCGAGCTCGCCGGCGTCGCGGGCCGTGTGCAGGCGCTGGCCGTCGGCGCCCACGAACTGCATCGGCTCTCGGGCCGCGAACTCGACGCGCCGGACGGCGGGATCGCCGCCGGCCCCGCCGACGCGCCCGCGGGCGGTTTCGACGGCGTGTACTCCAACCTCGGTCCGCTGAACTGCGTCCCGGACCTGCGCGACGTGTCGCGCGAATGCGCGCGTCTGCTGCGGCCCGGCGGCACGCTGGTCTTCACCGTCATCGGTCGTCACTGCCCGTGGGAGGTGCTGCACTACGCGCGTCAGCGCCGGTGGGCGCGTGCCATGGTCCGTTATGCGAGCGGCACCGTGCCGGTGGGCATGAATCGCCAGACGATCTGGACGCGCTACTTCACACCGGGCGAGTTCCGTCGCGACTTCATGCCCGAGTTCGAACTCGTGCATGTGCGCGGGGTCTGCGTCTTCGCGCCGCCGCCCTACCTGGCCGACTTCAAGCAGCGCCATCCGGCCTGGCACGAACGCCTGTGGCGGCTGGACCGGCGGGTGGCGGGCTGGCCCGGCGTGCGTCGGTTCGGCGATCATTTCCTGATCGTCCTGCGCAAGCGCGCCTGAGCGCGCGGGCGCGGGCGCGGCGCGGTCGAGGTGCCGCGCGCGGCGATCGCGCGGCACCGGACGGCCAGCCACCAGGCCGGCAGCGCGGCGGCGAGGCCGGCCGCCACCACGGCGGGCGCCGGGACCCCGGCCGGCGCGGCGACGGCGCCGAGCCAGGCCGCGGCGCCCGCGGTGAGCGCGACGGCGGCGTTCGGGGCCAGCGCGCGCAGCAGCAGCGCCGGGCTCACGCCGAGCCAGCGCCCGTACAGCCACAGCTGGCAGGGCAGCGCCGCGGCGCCGCCGATCAGCAGCCATTGCGCGAAGCGATGCGCGCCAGCCGCGCCGCTTGGCAGCGCGAAGCCGGCCGCGAGTCCCAGCCACGCGGCGAGCGTCACGGCCTGCGGCAGCGTCGCCCAGGCCTGTCGTCCGATGGCCGTCAACGCCGGGCCGGCGCCGTTGAACACGGCCGCCAGCGCGGCCAGCAGCGCCAGCGGGGCCACGGCGGGCGCGGCGTCGCGCCAGGCCGGGCCGAACAGCGTCACCACCAGCGGCTCGGCCAGCGCCGCCGCCACGGCCAGCAGCGGCCAGGTGAGGCCGGTGAGGCGGCGCGTGGCCGCGGCCACGGCCGGTCCGAGCGCGCGGCCGCGATGATGGCGCCGCGCCCAGCGTCCCAGCATGCCGAACTGCAGCGCCATGCCGGCCATGCCCGGCAGCAAGGCCGCCAGCGACTGGGCGCGGCCGAGCAGGCCCACCTGCGCGGCGCCGCCCCACTGGCCGAGCAGCAGCGACGGCGCGGCGCCCTGGATCGCCGCCAGCGCGGTGCCGAACACGGTGCTCCGACCGACCCGCAGGATGGGCGTCCAGCCGTGCAGCCGCGGCCAGCCCCACAGGGCGCGCGGCCGCAGCGGCCAGACCGCGAGGCTGCATGCTCCCATGTTGACGACCTGACCCCAGGCCGGCGCGGCGGCACCGGCGCCGGCCACGGCCAGCGCGATGGACACCGCCGCCTGGCTGCCGTTGCCCCAGGCCGTGGTCCGCGCCAGTTGGGCCGCGTCGCCGCTGCGCAGCGCCAGCGCCGTCATGACGGCGCCGATCGGGACGAGGACCAGTCCCAGCGACAGCGTGCGCAGCAGCGCGGCGAGTTCCGGCTCGCCGAAGGCCGCGGCGACCACTGGGGCGAGCAGCGTCAGGGCGACGGCCAGCATCGCGCCCGCGGCGCACGACAGCCCGAGCGCCGCGCGCAGCCGGGCCGCGTCGAGCGAGGGCTCGCGCTGCAGATAGGCCGACACGCCGAGGTCGCGTGCGCCGTGCGCGGCGCCGACCAGCGCGGAAGCGATCGCGAAGAGGCCCAGCTCGTGCGGCGTCAGCAGCCGGACCAGCACCAGCGACACGCCGAACTGCATCGCCTGCGTCGACGCGAGCGAGCCGGCGTGAATGAGCACGGCGCGGCGGCGCATCAGCCGCTCCGCCGCGCCGCGGCGTAGGCGTCCGCCAGCGCGCGGCCCAGCGCCGCGTGGGACAGGTGGTGCTCGAAATGGGCGCGCACCGCGTCGCGCTGCCGCGCCTGCACGGGGCCGTCGTCATGCCACAGTGCCGGCAGGGCCTGGGCGAGCGCCGCGGCATCGCCGGCCGGCCACAGGCGGCCGACGGCGCCGCGTCCGGTCAGCATCCGGTGCGACGGGATGTCGGTGACGATCGGGACGAGGCCGCAGGCCAGCGCCTCGATCAACGCATAACCGGAGCCTTCCCGATGGCTGCCGCTGACGAAGAGGTCGGCCGCGGACATCCATTCCGCGATCCCCGCGTGCGGCACCGGGCCGACCAGATGGACGCGCCCAGTCAGGCGCGGATCGCGCCGCACGCGGTCGCGCACGGCATCGAGCAGCGGCGCGTCGCGGAAGCAGCACCAGAGCCGCAGGCCGGGCAGCGCCGCGGTCGCACGCGCGACGCCCTCGAGCACGGTCAGCGGGTCCTTGTTGGCGTCCAGGTGCGCGACCCAGAGCAGCGCCGGCGTGCCGTACAGCCCGAGCCGCGCGCGGGCGGCGCGGTGGTCCACCGGCGTGAGGTCGGTGCTCGATTCGGCGACCTCGATCACCGGGACGCCGCGCGGCAGGAGGCCGCGGCGTCGCCACGGCGCGGCCTGCTCCGCGGCACAGAACAGCGTGCCCGCCGCGCCCGCCAGCGCCCGTCGCTGCCGCCACCAGCGGATCGATCGCCAGACGTTCGGCGGACGGTCCGCGTGGTCCTGCAGCAGCAAGGGCACGTCCGGCAAGAGGCGGCGCAGTCGGATCGCCTCCTCGGGCGCGCCCAGGCTGTGCAGATGCAGCACCTCCGGGCGCAGGCGCCTCAAGGCCTCCGCCAGCGCGCTGTCGGCCGCCGGACCGCCGCCGCGGTCCCACGGACCGAAGTGATAGGGGATGCCGTCGCGGACCCGGGTGTCGTGATGGGCGCTGGTCTGGAGGACGTCGACCTGCGAGCCGGCCCGGGCCGCCGCCTCGGCGATCAAGGTCAAGGTCCGCCAGGCGCGCAGCAACTCGTCCGGCGGCCGGCCGGCGGGGTCGCGCAGCAGGCAGAGCTGCACCACGCGGGCGGCGGTCATGGGGTGCTCATGGGGTGATCATGCGGCGGCCTCGCCGGACAGCCCGGAGCCCGTCAGTTTGAGCCCGGGTTCCTCGACACCGAGTGCGCGCAGTCGCCGCACCAGCCGCTGCGCGAGGCGCTTCGGCCGGCCGTCGACGCGGACCGGGAGCAGGTCGGGCGCCGTCGCGCCGAAGGCTTCGGCGACGTCCGGGTCCGCGAGCAGCAGCTCGCCGCCCACCATCACCAGCCGCAGGTCCGCGCGTGCGGCCCGTGAGAGCGGCAGGCCGGCGGGCAGCGCCAGCAGGTCGGCGCGCGCGCCAGCGGCGAGGTGGCCGCGGTCGGGCAGGGCGAGAAGCTCCGCGGCGCGCGTCGTCACGAGCGCCTGCGCCTCGCTCTCGCTCAGGCCCTGGAGTTCACGGGCGAGCGCGAGCTCCTCCAGCAGATCGCGCCGTCCGCTCGCGCGCGAATCGCTGCCCAGCGCGACGCGCCCGTGCGCGAGCAGCACGCCGACCTCGGCGGTGCGACCGAACAGGTGCAGGTTGGAGCCGGGACACCAGATCAGCGCCGCGCCGCGCGCGATCAGCCGGTCGCGCTGTGGCGCGCTCAGGCCGACGCCGTGGACCAGGCGCGCGTTCGGCGTGATGCAGCCCAGCCGCTCGAGCGTGTTGAACTCGGCCCCGGCGGCGGCATCGATCCCCTCGGCTGCGTGGACCATCCACGGCACGCCGGACGGCGTGTCCCGGTGCGAGCGCCGCAGCGCCTCCTCCCCATCCAGGCCCAGGGCGTTGCGCCAGGCCGGGTGGACCAGGACGCGGACGGGGAAGTCCGCGGCGCACAGCGCAGGATCGAGGGGATCGTGGTGGGCGACGGTGGTGACGCCGCTGAGCAGGTTCTTGATCGCGCCGTGCCACAGGCGCTGCTCGCGCGGGCGGGCGGCGTCGGCGAGCAGGACCGGATCGGTCGTGCGCCGGGGGGTGATGTCGGCGATCCAGTCCGCGATGTTGCGGTGGCGCGCGCGGTACTGCAGCCGCGGCAGCGAGTTGCGGTGCAGATGCTCGTGCGCGTTGATGAGCCCGGGCAGCAGGCGGTCGCCGCGCAGCGCGATGTCCGGACCGGCCGGACCCGGCGCGCCGGGCGCGACGACGAGCCCGCCGGCCAGTCGCAAGGGCGGCCGCGGGCCGGCGTCATGCAGCACCAGCGGCGGGGGAGGGGCGGAGGGCGTCGCGGCGGCGGCGCAGGGGCTCATGGACGGGGGCGTGCGGGCGGGTCGATGTCATGGGTACCCATCCGCGCCGCAAAGGTTGCGGCCACCCCCTGAGGTCAGGACGTCACGGCCGCCGGCAGGCGCCCACCCAGTCCCAGTCCTTGCGGTAGACCGAGGTCTCCACGCCGCTGAGACTCAGCACCGTGTGATACAGCCCGTCGTGCGACATCGGCGTGTCGCGACGCTGCGTCAGGCAGGCGCTGTCGAGCTTCTGCGACTGCCGCGTCTGCTCCGGCAGCCACAGGATCAGCGGCACGTGCTTCTGCTGCTTGGGCGCCAGCGCGTAAGGCATGCCGTGCAGGAACAGGTTGTTCTCGCCCAGCGACTCGCCGTGGTCCGACACGTAGAGCAGGCTCGGGTCGAAACGCTGCTCCTGCGTGCCCAGCCAGTCGATCGCCTTCGCCAGCACGTGGTCGGTGTAGGCGATCGTGTTGTCGTAGGCGCGACGGACCTGGTCCAGCTCGCACTGCTGCAGCGCGTTGCTGCGGCACTCGGGCTGGAAGGGCTTGCGGTCGTCGGGCGTGCGCAGGTAGTAGGCCGGGCCGTGGCTGCCCATCTGATGCAGCACCAGCACGACGCCGCGCGCAACGCGCTGCGGATCCAGCGCGGCGATGCGCGCGTCCAGGTCGTGCAGCATCACCTCGTCGAGGCACTCGCCGTCCGCGCGGCACAGGCCCGCGGGAATCGGGTGATCGGGCCGGGCGGGATTGATGGCCTGCGCATTGGGCACGCGGTCGCAGATGCCTTTGCAGCCCGCCTGGTTGTCCAGCCACAGCACCGCCAGCCCGGCGCGCTGCAGCACGTCCAGCAGCGTCTGCTGGTTGCCGGGATGGTCGACATACACCTCGCGGCCCAGCTGCGAGAACATGCACGGCAGCGACGCCGCCGTCGACGTGCCGCAGGAGGCGACCTCGCGGTAGCTCAGCACCGGCTTCGTCGACAGCTCCGGATTGGTCGGCCGGTCGTAGCCGTTGAGCTGGAAGTTGTCGGAGCGCGCCGTCTCGCCGACCACCAGCAGGACCAGCGGCGGCCGCGCGCCCGCGGCACGCGGCGTGAGTCTGGCATCGGCGGCGACGACCTCGAGCGGTCCCCGGGGCTTCTTCTGCTTCTGCGCGGCCAACGCGGCGCTGGCCCAGATCGCGTTGATCGGGCTGACCATCTTGGTCAGCGTCTTGTTGTTGCGCAGCGTGGAGGCCAGGTCGGCCGTCCGCGTCGCCGCCAGGCCGACACCGAGCGCCAGCGCCAGGGCCACGCTCGCCAGGTTCCATCCCAGCCGCTTGAACCAGCGCGTGTCGCTCAGGCGCTGCCGCCAGATCCAGACCAAGGGGATCAGCGCGATCACCGCGACATGCGCCGCCAGTCCCCAGCCGATCAGGTCGCGCGTCTCGCGCACGTCGGTCTGCAGCGCGTTGGTGATCATCGTGCTGTCGATGATCACGCCGTAGCTGCCGATGAAGTAGGCCAGCGGCGCCGTCATCAGCAGCATCAGCGTCAGCAGCGGCTTCACCGCCACGCGCCAGGCCAGCAGGCTGAAGGCGGCGGCCAGCACCATGATCACGATGCCGGCGAAGACGATGACGAACAGCTTGCCTGACGCGCCGGCGTAGTCCGGCATGCCCCACATCCGCTGCCACAGCGGCCAGTTGCCGAGCACGCCGACCCACAGTGCGGTCAGCCACGTCAAGACCAGCGGCGAACGAGCGCGCGCGGTGCCGGCCTCGCGAGCCCGCGAGGTCGAAGAATCGGAAAACGGCATCGTGTTGTGTCAGGCCGGCAAAAAGAAACCGGCCCTTGTAGTTGTCGTACCTGAAGCTCCCCTGAAGCCCCCTTGGCGCATGCTCGAGCTTCGCGGCAGCTTAGGCCCGGGAGCCCCCTTTATCCTCTCAAGGCCATGCCGCCGCCTCGGGCTGCCTTCAGCCCATGGCCGCCGGTCTGCACATACCGGCGCTGCAGGTCCTCGATCCGTGGCTCCAGCGCCCCCGGATCGCTCATCCGGTCCCGGTAGCGCTTGAGCACCAGCGCGGCCATGTCGATCAGCTTGGCGTTCAGCGTCAGCGTCCCTTGCTCGACCAGCAGCTGCACGCCGGTCTGCGCGTCGCCGCGCATCGCATGGCGCATGGCCGTCTCGGAGATCGCGAACACCCGCGCATTCGCGTCGCGCAGCAACTGCGTGCTGGGTTCGTGGCCTTCGGCCATGCTGATCATCACCTCGGTCGCCGACTTCGAACTGCAGAAGCGCAGGCCGAGCTGGCTCATGAGCGTCTCCATCTCGCTGAGCTCGATGTCCTGCCGCGCCATGCGCACCCACAGCGCGACCAGCAGGCTGGCGGCCTCGAGGTCGAAGTCCTCGTCGGCGGCGCGTCGCGCGAACCGGCGCGCGAGGAGCAGGGCGTCGGCCAGCTTGCGTTCCATCAGCAGCCGCAGGCCCTGCATCAGCACGTCGAAGCCCTGCAGGCGCTGGTCGCGCGGTGCGCGATCCATGCCTTGCGTCAGCGCGTCCATCGCGTATTTCAGTCCCTTGCCGTCCTTCGCATCGAAACGCATCAGCGCGATCAGGGCCAGGCTGTGCGCATCGAACAGCTTGGAGCGCAGGCCCTGCGCCACGCTGCGCTCGAGCATCTTGAGCGCCTCGTCGCGCTGCCCCGCATAGAAGGCCAGCGTGCCGCAGTGCTGCTGCCGCAGCAGACAGCCCGGCGTCAGCGTCGCGGCGGTGCGGTAGGTCGCAAGCGCGGCGTCGATCTCGCCCTGTTCCATCTGCACCCGGCCCATCAGGTCGTAGCTGTCGGCCTGGTCGGGCATGTCGCCGATCAGCGTCTCCAGCGTGCGGCGCGCGGCGCTGAGGTTGCCGCTGGCGACCTCGGTGCGCGCCACGCCCAGCCGCGCCCAGGGCACGGTGCGCGCGGCGATGATGGCCTCGTAGAGTTCACGCGCCTCGGTGTGGCGCTCCAGGCGCAGCAGCAGTTCGGCGCCGATGCGGGCGGCGTATAGCCAGTAGGTCGCCTTGCGCTGGAAGCGCTCGAGGCAGAGGTCCGCGGCGCGGTTGAAGTCCCGCGCGTCGATGGCGTCGAAGATGCCCTTCAGCTCCAGCTTGCGATGCCGCGCATTGGCCAGCCGGTCGGCCAGCGCGGCGCTCGTGTAGGGCTTGACGAGGTAGGCGTCCAGCGCCGCCTCGGCGGCCTCGGCGACCTTCGCGTACGAAGCCTCGCCCGTGACCATCACGAAGACGGTGGAGTAGGGCAGCAGCTGCTCGCGCCGCAGCTCGTCGAGCAGGTCCTGGCCGGACAGCTCGGAGCCGTCGAAGTAGTAGTCGCACAGGACGATGTCGTAGGGCTGCGTCTCCAGGATCACGCGGGCGTCGCGCACGCGGGTGGCCTGGCGCACGTGGCCGACGCCGAGCTCGCGCAACTGCGCCGTCATCAGGCTGCGCGAGTTCGCGTTGCCGTCGATGACCAGCGCCTGCGTCTTGCCCAGCGGGCTGGCGAGCGTCATGGCCGCCGCCCCGCGGCGCCGCGCCACCCGTGCCGGGCGGGCGCCCATGTGAAAAAGCCCGCCTCCGAAGAGAGCGGGCCGGCAGCACCCCAACGATTTGTGCGAATGTCGTCAACCACGGACCGATTGTCTGCCCGGCGACTGGCGCCGGTCCCCCGGGTTTGCGTGGGTGGACCGGCCTGATTCGTGAATCGTGGCGAGGGTTTGCGTGTCGCTGTTGGCGACTTACTTGAAGAGATCCTTGACCCGGTCGGTCCAGCTCTTCGCGTTGGGCGAGTGACGCTCGCCGCCGTCGCGCAGGCTCTTGTCGAGTTCCTTCAGCAGCTTGCGCTGGTGCTCGGTCAGCTTCACCGGCGTCTCGATGCTGATGTGGCAGTACAGGTCGCCCGGATAACTCGAGCGCACGCCCTTGATGCCCTTGCCGCGCAGCCGGAAGGTCTTGCCGTGCTGCGTGCCCTCGGGCAGCTCGATCTCGGCCTTGCCGCCCAGCGTCGGCACCTCGATCGTGCCGCCCAGCGCCGAGGTCGTGATCGACACCGGCATCGTGCAGTGCAGGTCGTCGCCGTCGCGCTCGAAGATGTCGTGCTGCTTGATGCGGATCTCGATGTAGAGATCGCCCGACGGACCGCCGTTGACGCCCGGCTCGCCGTTGCCGGCCGAGCGGATGCGCATGCCTTCGTTGATGCCGGCCGGGATCTTGACTTCCAGCGTCTTGGTCTTCTTGATCTTGCCGGCGCCGTTGCAGGTCGTGCAGGGCTCCGGAATGATCTTGCCGGTGCCGTGGCAGTGCGGGCAGGTCTGCTGGATGCTGAAGAAGCCCTGGCGCATGTGCACCGTGCCGCTGCCGCCGCAGGAGCCGCAGGTCTTGGCGCTGGTGCCGGGTTTTGCGCCGCTGCCGTGGCAGGTCTCGCAGCCTTCCCACGACGGGATGCGGATCTGCGTCTCCTTGCCGCGCGCGGCTTCCTCCAGCGTGATCTCCATCGCGTAGCTCAGGTCGCTGCCGCGGTAGACCTGCTGGCCGCCGCCCTGGCGCCGGCCACCGCCGCCGCCCTGCTGGCCGAAGAGGTCGCCGAAGATGTCGCCGAAGGCCTCCGCGAAGCCGCCGAAGCCTTCCCCGCCCTGGCCGCCGCGGAAGCCCTGGTTCGGATCCACGCCCGCGTGGCCGTACTGGTCGTAGGCGGCCCGCTTCTGCCCGTCCGAGAGCATCTCGTAGGCTTCCTTGGTCTCCTTGAACTTGTCCTCGGCTTCCTTGGCACCGTCGCCCTGATTGCGGTCAGGGTGGTACTTCATCGCGAGCTTGCGATACGCCTTCTTGATGTCCTCTTCGCTGGCGTTCTTCGCGACGCCCAGGACTTCGTAATAGTCACGCTTTGCCATGGATCTTCCTGCGGGCCTCAAACCAAAACGCCGCGCGAGGCTGGCGGCCTCGCGCGGCGGCTGTCAATCGACAGCGATTGCCGTGCGCGATGCCGACGTGAGGGTCGGCATGCACGACGCTTACTTCGAGTCCTTGACTTCCTTGAACTCGGCGTCGACGACGTTGTCGTCGGCCGGCTTGGCCGAGGCCTGCGCACCCGCCGCTTCCGCGTGCTCGGCTCCGGTCGCGCCGGCGGCGCCACCCGCCGCGCCGGCCGCCGCCTGGGCGGCCTGCGCCTCGGCGTACACCTTCTCGCCCAGCTTCTGGCTGGCGGTCATCAGCGCTTCGGTCTTGGCGTCGATGTCGGCCTTGTCCTCGCCCTTGATGGCTTCTTCCAGGTCCTTGATCGATGCCTCGATCTTTTCCTTCTCGCCGGCTTCCAGCTTGTCGCCGTGCTCGGTCAGCGACTTCTGCACCGAGTGGATCAGGCCGTCGGCCTGGTTCTTGGCCTGGACCAGCTCGACCTTCTTCTTGTCCTCGGTCGCGTTGGCCTCGGCGTCCTTGACCATCTTCTCGATCTCGGCCTCGGACAGGCCGGAGTTCGCCTTGATGGTGATCTTGTTTTCCTTGCCGGTGCCCTTGTCCTTGGCGCCGACGTGCAGGATGCCGTTGGCGTCGATGTCGAAGCTGACCTCGATCTGCGGCAGGCCGCGCGGCGCCGGCGGGATGCCTTCGAGGTTGAACTCGCCCAGGCTCTTGTTGGCCTGCGCCAGTTCGCGCTCGCCCTGGTAGACCTTGATGGTCACGGCGGGCTGGCTGTCCTCGGCGGTCGAGAAGGTCTGGCTGAACTTGGTCGGGATGGTCGTGTTCTTCTTGATCATCTTCGTCATCACGCCGCCCAGGGTCTCGATGCCCAGGCTCAGCGGGGTGACGTCCAGCAGCAGCACGTCGGTGCGTTCGCCGCCCAGGACCTGGCCCTGGATCGCGGCGCCGACGGCCACGGCCTCATCGGGGTTCACGTCCTTGCGCGGGTCCTTGCCGAAGAACTCCTTGACCTTCTCCTGCACCTTGGGCATGCGCGACATGCCGCCGACCAGGATCACGTCGTCGATCTCGCCCACCGACACGCCGGCGTCCTTGATCGCGGTGCGGCAGGGGGCGATCGTGCGCTCGATCAGCTCGTCCACCAGCGATTCCAGCTTGGCGCGGGTCAGCTTGATGTTCAGGTGCTTCGGACCGGTGGCGTCGGCCGTGATGTACGGCAGGTTGACGTCGGTCTGCGACGAGTTGGACAGCTCGATCTTGGCCTTCTCGGCCGCTTCCTTCAGGCGCTGCAGGGCCAGCACGTCCTTGGTCAGGTCGACGCCCTGTTCCTTTTTGAACTCGCCGATGATGTAGTCGATGATGCGCTGGTCGAAGTCCTCGCCGCCCAGGAAGGTGTCGCCGTTGGTCGACAGCACTTCGAACTGCTTCTCGCCGTCCACGTCCGCGATCTCGATGATCGAGATGTCGAAGGTGCCGCCGCCCAGGTCGAAGACCGCGATCTTGCGGTCACCCGCGCCGTGCTTGTCCAGGCCGAAGGCCAGGGCCGCGGCGGTGGGCTCGTTGATGATGCGCTTGACGTCCAGGCCGGCGATGCGGCCGGCGTCCTTGGTCGCCTGGCGCTGCGCGTCGTTGAAGTAGGCCGGCACCGTGATGACGGCCTCGGTCACTTCCTCGCCGAGGTAGTCCTCGGCCGTCTTCTTCATCTTGCGCAGGACTTCAGCGGAGACCTGCGGGGGCGCCAGCTTCTTGCCGCGCACTTCCACCCACGCGTCGCCGTTGTCGGCGGCGGCGATGGTGTAGGGCATCAGGTCGATGTCCTTCTGGACTTCCTTTTCCTGGAACTTGCGGCCGATCAGGCGCTTCACCGCGTACAGCGTGTTGCGCGGGTTGGTCACGGCCTGGCGCTTGGCCGAGGCGCCGACCAGCACTTCGCCGTCTTCCTGGTACGCAATGATGGATGGGGTGGTGCGGGCGCCTTCCGCGTTCTCGATGACGCGGGTGGTGTTGCCTTCCATGACCGCCACGCACGAGTTGGTCGTGCCCAGGTCGATGCCGATGATCTTCTTCTTAGCCATGTGGTGCTCCTGAATTTGAAAACGGGGGGAACGGTCAGCGGGGAGGCCTTTCAGGCGGTCCCTGTGCGGCTCATCGGATGAGCGGCTGAAACAACGTTCCGGGATGCTTCTGATCTGTGGATAACTTGCCGGGGTTCAAGGGCCCGGTCACCTTTTTGTGCGAGATCGGTGCGTTTATTTGGGCGCGGTCACGGTGACCAGCGCCGGACGCAGCACGCGGTCGGCGATCAGGAAACCCTTCTGCAGCACGGTCACGACGGTGTTCGGGTCCTGCTCGGCCGGCACCACGGAAATGGCCTGGTGCTGGTGCGGGTCGAATTTCGTGCCGGCGGCCGGGTTGATCTCGACCACCTTGTTGCGCTCCAGCGCGGACTGCAGCTGGCGCAACGTGGCATGGACGCCCTGGAGGACCTGCTCGACGCTGGCGTCGGGCAGGGCGATGGCGGCCGAGAGGCTGTCCAGCACCGGCAGCATCGCCTCGGCGAAGCCTTCGACGGCGAACTTGCGGGCCTTGGTCGTGTCGTCCTCGCCGCGGCGGCGGGTGTTCTCGACCTCGGCCTTGGCGCGCAGGTAGGCGTCGGACATCTCGGCCAGGCGGCGCTCGGTGTCGGCCAGCCTGGCCTCCAGCGTTTCAGGCACCGCGGCGGCGGCGGCGGCAGCAGCTTGCTGGGTCAGTTCGTCCAGCGTCGGATCGGGATGTTGGTTGTCAGTCGTCATGGTTGGAATGCCCCAATGCGGGATGCCCGGGCCTCTCTGCGAAGGCGCGGCCGGCCTCTGGACGGCCAGCCTGCGTCGGGCGACCCGCCGCATCTGAGGCCCATGGCCGGAACTTCAAGAGGGGGATTTTGGCATCCGTGCGCGGGCAAACCCCGGGCCTGCTACCCGGGGGGGGCCGCGGGGACCACGAGACTAGGGCTTCACGTACATCGAGGCGTACCTGGCGCCGAAGTAGAGGATGAACGCGTAACACGCCGCCGGCAGCAGGAAGGACCACTGGACGCCCCAGCCATCGGCCAGCACGCCCTGCGCGAAGGGGACGATGGCGCCGCCGACGATGGCCATGCACAGGATGCCCGAGCCCTGGCCCGTGTGTCTGCCCAGGCCGTGGAGGGCCATGCTGAAGATCGTCGGGAACATGATCGAGTTGCACAGCCCGACCGCCAGGATGGCCCACATCGCGACCGGTCCGTGTCCGAAGGTCGCCGTCAGCACCAGGGCGATGGCCAGCAGGGCGTTGAAGGCCAGCGTCTTGCCAGGGCTGACGGCGCGCATCACGACGAAGCCGATGAAGCGGCCCACCATGGCGCCGGCCCAGTACATGCTCACGTAGCGCGCGGCGTCGGCCGGCGACAGGCCCGCGATGCCCGGTTCGCCCAGGAAGTTGATGAGGAAGCTGCCGACACTGACTTCCGCGCCCACGTACAGGAAGATGCCGATGGCGCCGAGCACCAGATGGCGGTGCGCCCAGGCCGAGCCATGGCCTTCGCCGGGCAGGGCGACGTCCTCGCCATCGTCGATCCGCGGCAGCCTGGCGGCCAGGAAGAGCAGGGCCAGGACCGCGAGCACCGCGGCGAGCGAGAGATAGGGCCCCCGCACGGTCGAGGCCGCCGCGGCCGCGGAGCCCGCCACGGACAGGATCAGCAGGCCGCCGACGGCCGGGCCGATGGTGGTCCCCAAGGAGTTGAAGGCCTGCGTGAGCGTGAGGCGGCTGGAGGCGGTGCGCGCCGGTCCGAGCACGGTCACATACGGATTGGCGGCGACCTGCAGCACGGTGATGCCCGAAGCCAGCACGAAGAAAGCCAGCAGGAACAGGCCATAGCCGCCGAAGGACGCGGGATAGAACAGCGCACAGCCGACGGCGGCGATCAGCAGGCCCGCCACCGCCCCCTTCTGGTACCCGAGGCGCCGGATCAAGGCCCCCGCGGGCAGCGAGACGATGAAGTAGGCGCCGAAGAAGCAGAACTGCACCATCATCGCCTGGACGTAGCTGAGGGTGTAGATCGCCTTGAGGTGCGGGATGAGGATGTCGTTCAGCGAGGTGATCAGTCCCCACATGAAGAACAGGAGGGTGACGACGACCAGCGGGCCGGTATTGCTGCCGTCGTGTCGCGGAGTTCCCGCGCCCGCCCGTTGAGCGCCGAGGGGGAGGTGAGGGGAAGTCTGTGCCATGTCGTCTCCAGTTGTTTTGATCGTCACTGACGCGTTCCGTCCGTCGCGCGCGGCGTTCGTCCGGCGCAGGGGCACGCCCGTTGTTCAGTCCATGGCGCCGCGGCCCTGGACGCTCGGCGGCCCGCTGCCTTGCAGCTGCTCGAACAGGCGATCGATCGCCTGTCTGCCCGGCGGTGTGGCGCCCGACTGCAGGCAGGCCGCGGAGCCGGCAGCCAGCGCCGCATGCAGATGCGCGAGCAGGTCGCGGTCGGCGTGGCGGGTGAGGCTATGCAGCAGACCGGCCACGCTGGCGTCTCCCGCGCCCACGGTGTCGACCACGTCGACCCGGGGCGCCAGGGCATCGCAGCGGACGTCGTCACGGAGCAGGCTCGCCCCCGCGCCGCCGCGTGTCAGCAGGCACAGCGCCGACGGGTTCATCGCGCGCAGCTCGCGCAGCGCCTCGTCGACGCCGGCGCCGGGGAACAGGCCCCGCAGGTCGTCGTCGGAGACCTTGATCAGATCGGCCAGCGCCGCCATGCGCCGCAGCGTGGGCGTGTAGCTGGCATCCATCAGGTGGCGGTAGTTCGGGTCGTAGCTGATGGCCACCCCCTGCTGCTTGAGCTGCGCGGCCATCGCCACCAGCCGGTCGCCGAGCGGCTGGCGCGCCAGGCTGATGCCCCCGAAATGCGCCCAGCGCAGCGCACCGGACCAGCCGGCCGGCAGGGCCTGTTCGTCGAAGTGCAGGTCGGCGCTGTCGTTGCCGATGAAGAAGTAGGACGGCGGCTCCCCCTGTTCGACGACGGCCAGCAACGGCGGGCGATCGACGCGCTGCATCAGCCTCAGATCGAGGCCCGCCCGCTCGCTGGCGGCCCACAGGGCGTCGCCGAAGCGATCCCGGCTGACGGCCCCCGCGAAGGCGGTGGGCTCGCCCAGCGCCGCCAGCGCCCGCGCGACATTCCAGACGGACCCGCCCACGCGGCTGACCCAGTGGTCCTGGCCCTGATGGAGGAGGTCGGTCAGTGCCTCGCCCGCGCAGAGCATCAGCGGCGCGTCATGCATGAGGGGCCTTTCCGAGCGCGCCGACGATGTCGTAGCAGGCCCCCATGGTGTGGTAGTCCACCTTGCCGGCGGGGCTCTTCTCGTCGCTGAGCTTGTGGTTCCGCGGGTCCAGGATGCGATACCAGGCGCCGTGCTCATGGTCGACGAAATGCGTCCAGCTGTAGGCCCACAGGCGCTCGTACCAGTCCCAGTAGAAGGCGGCGTCGGCCGCGCGGACCGCGAGCAGCGCCGCCGCGGCGGCGCTCTCCGCCTGCACCCAGAAGTACTTGTCCGCGTCGCACACGCTCAGGTCCGGCGCGAGCGAGTACTGCAGTCCGCCATGCGCGACATCCCAGCCCTTGTCCACCGCGACCTTGAACAGCCGCTCGGCGGTGGGCAGCGCCCAGCTCAGATCGACACCCAGGACACCGCCGCGCGTTTCCAGCTGCACCAGCAGCTTGGCCCATTCGGTGAAGTGGCCGGGTTGGTAGCCCCAGGGCCGGAACAGGTGGGCCGGATCGTCGATGTTGTAGCGCCAGTCCGGCTGCCATTGCGCGTCGTAGTGCTCCCAGATGAGACCGCCACAGCGTTGGGCCTGCCGCTGGGTGACGTTGTAGGCCAGCAGGCGGGCCCGCTCGAGGTAGCGGTGCTCGCCGGTCGCGTCGTAGGCGGCCAGCATGGCCTCGCAGGCATGCATGTTGGCGTTCTGTCCGCGGTAGCTCGACAGCGACTGCCAGTCGGGGCTGGCCTCGTCCGCATAGAGACCGGACGCGTCATCCCAGAACCGGCGCTCCATCAGGTCGAAGGTCTCGGTCAGCCAGGGCCGGGCTTCGCCCAGTCCTGCCATCAGGGCATGGGCATAGGCCAGCAGCACGAAGGCGTGACCGTAGGCGTGCCGGGTGCCGTCGAGGACCTCGCGCTGTCCCGCACGCCAGTTCAGCAACCAGTGGTAGCCGCCCTGCGAAGTGTCGAGATGCGCCTCGCGCAGGAAGCGCACCGCGTGCCTGAGCCCGTCGCGATGAGCCGGATCGCCGGAGTGGCGGTAAGCCATCGCGTAGGTGAAGACGAAGCGCGTGCTGCTGACCAGGTGGCGCTGGTGGGCGTCGTAGACGGTGCCGTCGTCCTTGAAGAAGTGGTACATGCCGCCGCTCGGATCGATGCAGCGGGGGTGGTAGAAGCTCATGCTGTGCCGGGCGTGGGCGAGCAGCACGGCGGGAGAGCGGAAGTCGGGGAAGTCGGACATGGTGGGAGGGAGTGAGGTGGGGTGAGGCGCGCTAGGCGTCGCCACTGCTGTCACGCACGATCAGGTCGACCGGCAGGACGATGGCTTCGTCGGGGCTGTCGGGCTCGCGTCGCAGGAGCAGTTCGACGCCGGCGGCGCCGAGCGCCTCCTTGTCCACGCGCAGCGTGCTGAGCGACGGCAACGCGGTGGCGGCACCGCTGATGTCGTCGAAGCCCACCACCGCGATGTCCCGTGGCACGTGCCACCCGTGGTCGCGGCAATGCGCCATGGCCACCAGGGCCGTGCTGTCGTTGTAGCAAAGCACGGCATCGGGCGGCTGGGGCAGGCTCAGCAGGCTGCGCATGGCTTCGACGACCCCGGTGTCGCCGTCGCCCATGTTGGGAACGATGATCTCGAGGGCGGGGTCGGCCAGCGTCCCGGACTCGTACAGGGCGCGACGGAAGCCTTGATTGCGCTGCTGGATGCTGAAGTGGGCCAGCGAGCCCGACAGCATCGCGATCCGTCGCCGGCCGCTGCGCAGCAGGTGCCGCGTGGCCAGGTAGCCCCCCATCGCGTTGTCCGGATTGACCGAGGTGAAACCCCGCTGCTGCATGTCGACGAGCACCATCGGCTTGCCTGTCTGCTTGAGCGCCGCGAGGACTTCGGGCTCGAAGAAGCCGGCGCACAGGATCGCGTCGGGCTGGTGCAGCCGTATCTGCTCCATCACCGGTGCCGCGGGGCCGACCACGTTGAAGGACAGCGCAATGCCCGCCTGCCGGCAGGCTTCCTCGGCACCGTGCAGGACCGGGGAGAAAAAATGGCTGGAGGCCCGCGTCCTGTGCTGGCAGTGCAGCAGGAAGGCGATGCGCCGGATGCGCACCTTGCGCAGCCGCGACAGGTCGTAGCCCATCCGATGAGCGGCGTCGTTGACCTTGTCGCGCGTGGCCGCCGTCATGCCGGCCTGGTTCTTGAGCGCTCGTGACACGGTGCCTGACGACAGTCCCGTCGCATGGGCGATGTCTCGGATCGTCACCTGGGTCATGGGTCTTGCATCGATTCGGGGGTCGGGGATGGCCGTCGAGCCGCGCGGTCAGAGCGCGGCGGGCGGACGCGATGCCGGCGCCGCGCCGAAGTCCGGATTGGGGGAGGCCGCCATCGTGAACACGAGCCGGCCGCCCTGCATCAGGCTGGCATGGTCGATCCAGCTGCGCGTGTAGGGCTGGCCGCGCCAGGTCACCGCGCTCACATGGCACTGCGCGGGGCCGTTGCCCACGGCGTCGATCTCCAGCGTGCGGCCACCCGGCAGCGCCAGCGTGGCCCGCTCGACCAGCGGACTGCCGAACACATAACGCGCGCTGACCGGATCCACCGGATACAGCCCCAGCGCGCTGAGCACCAGCCACGCGGACATCTGCCCGCAGTCCTCGTTGCCCGACAGGCCGTCGGGCTGGTCGCTGTACAGCGTGTCCATGATCTGGCGCACGCGGGCCTGGGTCTTCCAGGGCTGGCCCGCGTAGGCATACAGATAGGCGACGTGGTGGCTCGGCTCGTTGCCGTGGGCGTACTGGCCGATCAGGCCGGCGATGTCCGGCGGCGCGCCGGGCAACTGCTCGGAACTCGTGCTGAACAGCGCGTCGAGTTGGGCAACGAAGGCCTGCTCGCCGCCGAACAGCTGCATGTAGCCGGCCACGTCGTGCTGGTTCAAGAACGTGGCCTGCCAGGCGTTGGACTCGGTGAAGTCGTGCCAGCGCGCCGAATGACCGAGCGCACGCGGATCGAAGGGCTCGGCCCAGCGGCCGTCGGCCAGCCGTGGCCGCACGAAGCGCAGCCGGGCGTCGAAGACGTTGCGGTAGTTCAGCGAGCGCTTCTGCAGCAGCGCCGCATCGGCGCTGGCGCCCACGCCGCGGGCCAAGCGGGCCAGCGCCCAATCGTCGTAGGCGTATTCCAGGGTCTTGCTGGTGGCCTCTTCCTCGCGGTCGGACGGGATGAAGCCCCGTTGGCGGTACTCGGGCAGACCGCGGTAGGCATCGTCCATCGCGCGCTGGCGCCACAGCGGCCAGGCACGCTGGAAGTCGATGCCGTCGAAGCCCTTGGCCTGGGCCTCGGCCAGGACCACGGCGGAGTGGTAGCCGATCATGCAGCCGGTCTCGCGCCCCTGCAGCGGCCAGACCGGCACGCCCTGGTCGCTCTGCTCCGCCATGCGGATGAGGCTGTTGACGAGGTCGGGGACGCGCGCGGGCGTCAGCAGCGTCAGCAGCGGATGCAGGCTGCGGTAGGTGTCCCACAGCGAGAACTGCGTGTAGTGGCGCTCGCCCTGCGCCAGTCGGTGCACGCGAAGGTCCATGCCGCGGTATTGGCCGTCCACGTCGCTGGAGAGCGTCGGCGCGAGCAGGCAGTGATACAGCGCCGTGTAGAGCATGCGGCCGTGCCGTTCGTCGAAGGTCCGCAGCCGCAGCGCCGCGAGTTCCCGCTCCCAGGCCGCGCTGGCGGAGGCGCGGACCTGGTCGAAGTCCCATCCGGGCAGTTCGTGACGCAGGTTGCGCAGCGCCCCCTCGGCGCTGACGAAGGAGAGGCCGCACTTCACCAGCAAGGACTCCCCGTCCGCCGTGCGCCAGTGCAGGGCGGCGAGCAGCTGGGTCCCTCGCGACTTACGGGTCGCGGCGCCGTCCGCGTCCGCCCCGTTGAACACCTCGAAGCGCTCGAAGGGCCGCGAGAACTGCATCGCGAAGTACACCTGCCGCCCCTGGGCCCACTGGTCGACCGCGCGCCCGCCCACGAGCGTGTCGTCGCCGACCACCTCGAGCTCGGCCCATGGCACCCGGGTGGGCACGCCCGGCCGGTCCTGCATGCCGTGGCGCAGATCCACCATGAGATGGCTGCGCGAGCCTTGGGCGAAGGTGTAGCGGTGCAGCCCCACGCGCTCGGTGGCGGTCAGCTCGACCGTGACGCCGCGATCCCGCAGGGCGACCCGGTAGTAGCCCGGTTCGGCGGACTGGTCCTCGTGCGTGAACGGGGCCCGCCAACCCAGCCCGGGGTTGTCGGGCGGGCCGGGCTGCCGCCGCACCTCGCCCACGCAGGGCATGACCAGCACGTCGAGCAGGTCGCCGATGCCGGTGCCGCTGAGGTGGGTGTGCGAGAACCCCATGATCGAGCGGTCGTTGTCGTGGTAGCCCGAGCAGGCGTCCCAGTCGGCGTTGTAGGTGTCGGGACCGAGCTGCACCATGCCGAAGGGGCGTGTCGCCGCCGGCGTGGTGTGACCGTGGCCGCCGGTGCCGATGAAGACGTCGACGTGGCGGACGGCCGCTTCGCCCGCGGGCGCCGGTCGCGCAGCGGTCCACCGTCCGGGGTCGGCGCAGCCCGACAGGGGCAGGCTGGTGGCGATCGCCATCTTGAGCAGGTCGCGGCGTGTGGTCATGGGTCAGTTCGCTTGCAGCAGCGCGGGCCGGTGCCGCGCCAGGTCGAGGATCAATTCGCCGAACAGGCCGTTGGCCCAGGCGAACCAGGGGCGGGTGAAATGCGCGGCGTCGTCCTGGTCGAAGGCCTCGTGCATGAAGCCGGTGCCCGCGTGACTGGCCTTGAGCCAGCGCAGGCAGTGGCGGACCTCGGCGGCGCCGGCGGCCGTGGCCGGCGCGGTCAGGGCCTTCATCGTGATGGACATCGGCCAGACCATGCGCAGGCCCTCGTGCGGGCCGCCCGTGCCCTCGGCCACGCGGCCGCGGAAGAAGTAGGGGTTGTCCACGCTCCAGGCCCGCGCACGCGTGCGGCGATACAGCGGCTCGTCCACCGCGCAGACGCCGAGATACGGCAGGCTCAGCAGGCTGGGCGCATTCGCATCGTCCATGAAGAGCTGGTTGCCGAACCCGTCCACCTCGTAGGCCCAGACCTCGCCGGCCGGGGTGCGCAGCCTCGCGTGGCGATTCAGCGCCGTGGCTGTCTCGTCGGCCAGCGCCTTGGCCTCCGTGGCCAGCGCGGCGTCGTGCAGCACCGCGTCGGCCATCACCGCGAGCTGGCGCAAGGACACCACGGCGAACAGGTTGGCCGGCACCAGGAACGGGTAGACGCAGGCGTCGTCCGACGGGCGGAACATCGAGTGGATCAGGCCGACCGGCCGTGTCGGCGCGCCGTAGCCATCGAGGACCAGGGTCTCGGTGGCCGCCTCCGCCCGGCGCTGGAACCGGTAGGGGCCGGGCCCGGCCTTGCGCTGCTGCTCGCGCATCGTGCGCAGGACCGCGCGCATCGCCTCGGCCCACTGCGCGTCGAAGGGCGCGACATCGCCGGTGGCGCGCCAGTAGCCGTGTGCCAGGCGCAGGGGCCAGCACAGCGAGTCGAGTTCCCACTTCCGTTCGGACACGCCGGGCCGCATGTCCGTCAGGTCGCCGATGGCCCACTTGAGTTGCGTGCGGGCCGAGGGGGCCTTCAGGAAGGCGTTGGCGTAGGGATCGATCAGGAGGCAGCGCGCATGGCGGTGGATCACGCCTCGGATGAGACGACGCAGGTCGGCGTCCTCGCGGGCGAACGGCAGGTAGGGCCAGACCTGGGCGGACGAATCGCGCAGCCACATCGCGTCGATGTCGCCGGTGATGACGAAGGCATCGGGCTTGCCGTCGACCGTGCCCAGCGTGACCGTGGTGTCCAGCGTGTTGGGCAGGCAGTTGCCGAACAGCCAGGCCAGCTCCGGATCGCCGATGCGACGCTGGACCTCCGCGATGGCCGCGTCGACCGCGCGACTGACGAAGTGGCGCTGGTCCGGCGGGGGACGGCGGCTGGTGAACTGTTCAGCCGAAGGGGCTGCTGAGGCCGCTGAGGCCGATGAGGCCGAGGCGAAGGCCTGCCCCGCGCCCGACCAGCCGACGCCGCCGGCCAGGCCCAGCTTGAGCATCGCGCGTCGAGCAGGGGAGTGAGACATGTCCGGCCTCCTCATCGCGGCAGCACCTGCCGACCTTCGATGTCGAAGCTCGCGCGCACGACCTCGGCGTGGCCGGGTTGACCGCCGCCGATCGCCAGGCGGTAGCGGCCCGGCTGCACCGATCGGACGCCCGCGGCGTCGACCTGGCTGAGCGCCCGGGCATCGAGCTGGAAGCGAAGGCTGCGGCGCTCGCCGGTCTTCAGCGGGACGCGCTGGAAGGCCACCAGCGCATGAGCGGGCGCCGTGGCCTCCGCGGCCTCGCGTTCCAGGTAGACCTGCACCACCTCGTCGCCGTCCCGCGCGCCGGTATTGGCCACGTCGACGTCGAGCGTGAGCGTCTGTCCCGCACTCAGCAGCGCGGTCGACAGCCGGGGCGCCTGGTAGGCGAATCGGGTGTAGCTCAGGCCGTGGCCGAAGGGCCACAACGGCGAGCCCTTGAAGTAGCGATAGGTGCGCCCCTGCATGCCGTAGTCGGCGAAGGGCGGCAGGTCCTCTGCCGAGCGGTAGAAGGTGACCGGCAGCCTGCCCGCCGGATTGTTGCGACCCAGCAAGGTGTCGGCGATCGCCTGTCCGCCGACCTCGCCGGGATACCAGGCGGCCAGCACGGCGTCCGCGTGTTCGGCGGCCCAGCGCAGGGCCACCGCGCTGCCGGACTGCAGCACCACCACCAGCGGCTTGCCCGAGGCCTTGACCGCCTTCAGCAGTTGCTCCTGGGCCGACGGCAGGTCCAGCGAGCTGCGGTCACCCCCGTCGAAGCCCGGCACCTCCACCTGCAACTGCTCGCCTTCGAGATCGGGCGAGAGACCGACGAAGGCGACGACGACATCGGCCCTGCGCGCGGCGTTCACGGCCTCGGCCAACTGCACGTCGGCCGGCGCCTGCCATTGCAACGCGAGGCCCTGGTCTTCGCCGGTGTGCAGCCACTCCACGCGCAGCGTCCGCGGGCGGCGATCCTCGAATCTCACGGTGGCGGCGGGCTGGTCGGTGTCGCCGTCCTGCAGCAGATGGTCGTCGAGGTAGAGACGAACCCGATCATGTCCGTCGCAATCGAAGCAGCGCTCGACGCGCACGCCGAGTCGGTACTCGCCGGTCGCCGGTGGCACGAACTGACCCCGCCAACGCACCGAGTAGCCGCGCGGCGGCAAACCGGCCGCGGGCGGGGCCCGGTTGAAGTCGAGATTCAAGGCGGCATCGGTGCCGACAGCGACCGGCCTGCCCGCCAATGCCGCATTGGCAAAGACTTCGCGGCGCAGTCCCGGCTTTCCGTCGGGCGTGCGCAGCGCGGCCTGCGGCACGGCCACCGGCACGTCCGCCGCGAGGGCGGACCCCTGGGCGGCGAGCACGCGTGAAGGCCCCAAGGCGCTGCGCAGCCCGGCCAGCGGCGTGATCGGACGGTTCGCCACCCCGTGGTAGTTGGCGTGCAGGTCCTCCAGCAGCTCCGCCGTGGGACCGACGACGGCCACGTGGCTGTGCGCCGCCAGGGGCAACACGCCGTTGTTCTTCAACAGGACCATCGACTCGCGCGCCGCGCGCAGCGCCAGCGCGCGGTTCGCCGCCCACGGGATGGGCCGTGCCGCCGGCGCCGGCGAGAACAGGCCCAGCCGCAAGCGCGCCTCGAACAGCCGCTGCAGCGAGCGGTCCAGCGCCGCCTCGCTGACGCGGCCGCTGGCCACGGCAGCGGCCAGCGCGGCAAAGCTGCGGCCGCAGTTCAGGTCCGTGCCGGCCTGCAGCGCCCGGGCCGACGCCTCGGCGTCATCAGGCGTGGTCTTGTGGAAGAGCGTCATGTCCTCGACCGCATCGCAATCGGTGACGACGAAGCCCTCGAAGCCCCAGTCCCCGCGCAGGCGGTCCTGCAGCAGACCGGCGTTCGCGCAGGCGGGCGTGCCATCCAGGGCGTTGTAGGCGCACATGATCGAGCCGGCATGCGCTTCCGTGACCGCCGCGCGGAAGGCCGGCAGGTAGCTCTCCTCCAGGTCGCGGGCCGAAGGGTTGACGTTGAACTGGTGGCGATCGCGCTCCGGTCCGCTGTGCACGGCGAAGTGCTTCGGCGTGGCGATCACCACCGGGCGCTGCGCGTCGGGACCCTGCAGCCCCCGCACGAAGGCGACGCCAAGGCGAGCCGTGAGCACCGGGTCTTCGCCGTAGGTCTCCTGCCCCCGCCCCCAGCGCGGATCGCGGAACAGGTTGATGTTGGGCGACCAGATCGTCAGCCCGCCGTAGCGGGCCGAATCGCGCGACGCGCCTGGCGGCGGCACCGCCGTCTTGGCACGCGCCTCGGCGGCGATCACGCCCCCCACGGTCTGCAGCAGCGGGGCGTCCCAGCTGGCGGCCAGGCCGATGGCCTGGGGGAACACCGTGGCACGGCCGTTGCGCGCCAGGCCGTGCAGGCCTTCGCTCCACCATCCGTAGGCCGGAACCCCCAGGCGTTCGATGGCGGGCGCGCCATCCTGCAACTGGGCGATCTTCTCTTGCAGGCTGAGCCGGCGCACGAGATCGGCGGCGCGTTCGGCGTCGCCCAGACGCGCGTCGAGATAGGCGGGCGAGGTGGGCGCGGCGTGGGTCGACTGCCCGTGCAGCAGCGCGGCAAGACACAGCCACAGCGTCAGGTGTTGCGCCGGCTTCGTCCGACGGAGCGCGGGCGAGCGCCTGGCAGCCTCAGCCGAGGCGACGCGGGTCCAATTGCACATGCCGAATCTGGCTCCGTTTGTGGGTGTAGGTGACATGCACGCTGCCGTCCTGCGCCTGGATCGCCGCGGGGTAGGAGAACTCCTGCCCCGGCTCGTCCTCCAGCGTCGCCACGGTGCGCCAGTGCTGCCCGCCGTCGGTCGACAGCGCGACGTCCAGCCGGTCCCGGCCGATCCACCAGTCCCGGCCGCGCTCGCGCGGGTTGAAGACCATCAGCAGATGGCCGCCTCGCAGGCCGAGGGCCTCGATGCCGGCATTGGGATTGGGCAGTGACGTCAGGGTTGGCAACGACCAGGAGCGCCCGCCATCGCGTGAGCGCGTGACGGCGATGCGGTCCGCCATGCTGCGCGCAAAGGCCAGCACGCTGCCGTCGGGCCGCAACACCAGGCTGGGCTGGATCAGCATGAACCCGCGAGGGTCGGCCACCGGCGCGTTCTCCAGCCAACTGCGGCCCAGGTCCCGGGTGCGCTCGAAGTGGATGCGCCAGTGGTGCTCGTCTTCCTCAGTGCTGGAGGGGCACAGCAGCGTGCCGTCCGCCAGCAGGAGGGGCTTGCTGCGGATCGGACCCAGGACGCCCTCGGGCAGTCGTCGCGGCGACGACCAACTGCCGCCGCCGTCGTCGGAGGTGATCAGCTCGCCCCACCAGCGCTGGGGGCTGGGGCCGACCTTGTAGAACAGCAGCAGCTGGCCGCCTTGCGCGGCGCCTGCCTGAAAGAGCACGGGGTTCCAGGTGGGCCAGCAGGTGCCGTCGGGCTGGCGCCCATCGGCGACAGGCCGCGGCGGACTCCAGGTGCCTGCTTCAAGCCGCGAGCACCAGATGCGCACGTCGGGCGCGCGCTCGGCGGTGCCCCCGAACCAGGCGGCCAGCAGGCCACCACCGGGCAAGGCCACCAGCGTGGAGGCATGCACCTGCGGCGTGGTCTGCTGCGTGTCGATGAACTCCCCGCGCACCACGGGACTGGCGCCCCAGGCGCGTGTCCCCGCCATGCCGGCCAGCGCGGCGCCCAGCAGGCGCCGACGGGACGTGCAGACCGCCGCCGCTGTCATCGGGCCGCCCGCATCGCGGCCAGACGCCCGGCATCGATGCGCGCCTCGAAGCTGCCGCCGGCGCGGGCGCCGCTGCCCACGTGATACTGCCGCGCGCCGATGAGGCGATGCAACGCGCCCAGGTTGCCGGCATTCACGCCCGAGCCCACCAGCGGTTCGACGCCTTCGCCCAGTTGCCAGCGCTTCACGAGCTGCCCGAGCAGCGCCGCGCCTTGCTCAGCGGTCGGCGCAGCGCCCGACGTCAGCAATTGCGTCACCGCCCCCCGGTACGCGCTCAGCGTGCCGAAGGCACGGACCGGGTCGCGCACCGCGTCGAAGGCGCGATGGAAGGTCAGCGGCAGGCCATCGGCCCATCGCAGCACCTGGTCCAGGCATGCCCGGTCGATGTCGCCCTCGGGTGTCAGCGCGCCAAACACCACGCCGTGCGCGCCCGCGTCGCGAATCATGGCCACGGCCTCGCGCATCTGGCGCCTGTCGGCCTCGTCGTAGGAGAAGGAGCGGGCGTGAGGCCGCACCATGACCATCACCGGGAGACGACACTGCTTCACCACGTCGCGCACCACGTCCGCCGCTGGCGTGAGCCCGCCCTGGGCCATGTCGGACACGAGCTCGAGCCGGTCCGCGCCCGCGGCCTCGGCGTCGCGCGCGTCCTGCGCCGACAGGGCGATGACTTCGATCAAGACCGGCGCTTGGCTCATGGGGCGGCGAAGAGCTTGAACTCGCGGATGCTCGCGGTGCCGGCGCTGTTGACGATGCGCAGTCGCACGCGACGGGTGCTCACCGGCGCGAACTTGTCGATCTTCATGTGGCCCACCGCCTGGGCCTTGGCCAGGGTCGTCCAGCGGTGCCCGTCCCAGGCCTGGATCACGTAGCCGCGCACATGCTGGCCGTCCTCCAGGCGCTCCATGGTCAGCGCGCGGTCGATGGTGACCGCCTTGCCGAAGTCGACCTCCAGCACGCCCTGATTGGCCTCCGTGGCCGTCCAGAAGGTGTCGGGATCGTTGTCCAGCGCCGCTTGCGAGCGCGCGTCGGTCTTGCCGTGCCGCGCCGCCACGTTGGCGGCATCCCCATAACGCGCTTGCAGGGCCTGCCCGAACTCGGCCAGGCGTTTCACGTCCGCGTCCGGCAACAGGCCCCGGCGGTCGGGCGCCAGGCCCAGCACCAGCTGGCCGCCTCGGCCCACGCTGTCTTCATAGTTCTGCAGGAGCTCGTCGACGGTCTTCAACGAGGCGGCGAACTCGGGTCGCGAATTCCAGAACCAGAAATCCTTGTGCAGCGGCGTATCCACTTCCACGGGCCGCCAGCGCAGCTTGCCGTGGCGGTCGATGACGTTCCAGTTCTCGCCTTCGATCACGCCGACCTCGTTGCCTACCCAGCGGATGTCGCCGTACTCGAACAGCGCGGTGTCGGCAAACACCATGGCGTTGGGCTGGTAGGTGCGCAGCGTCGCGACGTAGCGTTCGAAGTCGTAGACGTGGCCCCCGCTGCCAGCACCGTCGAGCCACCATTCGACCAGGGGGCCGTAGCCCGACGCCAGCTCCGTCAACTGGCCGGCGTAAAACTTGTCGTAGGCCTTGGCATCGGCGTAGCGGGGCTCGTGACGGTCCCAGGGCGAGAGGTAGACGCCCATGCCCATGCCTTCCTTCTTCACGGCCTCGGCGGTCATGCGGACCAGGTCGCCCTGGCCGTTCAGCCACGGGCTGGACTTGACCGAGTAGTCGCTCTCATGGGTCGGCCACAGCGCGAAGCCGTCGTGGTGCTTGGCGACCAGCACCAGGTAGTTGGCGCCCGCCGACTTCGCCGCGCGTGCCCACTGGCCCGGGTCCACGCGGTCGGGGTTGAACACGGCAGGGGCCGCTTGCCCGTCGCCCCACTCACGGTCCAGGAAGGTGTTGGTGCCGAAGTGGACCAGCACGCCAAATCCACGATCCTGCCAGGCCAGCTGCTGCGGCGAGGGCGTGGTGTCGGTGAACGATTCGCTGGCCGATGCAGCGGTGAGCTGCAGGGCAGCCAGGGCCATGCACAGCGCAGGCAGCTTCCTCATCAACGGTCGGTACATCCTCAGATCCATCCAATGTCGCAAGACAAGGCTGATCGGCTCTCGCGAGCCGATCAGCGTGGCACGCTCAGAGCTTGAAGTTCATGCCCAGCACGATCGTGCGTCCGTTCTTGTAGAAGCCGGTGGGCGCATCCTTCGTACCGCTGAACTGGTAATAGGTCTGGTCCAGCAGATTCGTCGCGCTCAAACTGATCCCGATCTTTTTCGTGATCTCGTAGGAGGCGGACAGATCCAGTTGCTTGTACTGGTCGGTGAAATCCTGGGAATTCAGGCGACCGATCTGCGTGAAGTATTGCGAACGCCAGCTGTAGACCAGACGAGCCGCGAAACCGGCGTACTCGAAATACGGAATGATGTTGACCGTATTCTTCGACAGGTAGGGCAGGTTGAGACCTTCGCCCGTATCCGCCTTGGCATAGGTGTAGTTGGTCTGCAGACCGAAGCCATAACCCAGGTTCTGCTGATACATCAGCGACAGCCCCTTGACCTTGGCCGAGCTGGCATTGACCGGCGAGCTGATCGAGAAGGTGCGGTCGTTGATGACCCGGTCGTTCGTCACATTCACCACGTAATTGCTCACGTCGCGATAGAAGAACTCGGCGCCGACCATGCTTTGCGGCGCGAAATACCACTCGCCCGCCACGTCGAAGTTGGTCGACTCGTAGGGTTTCAGGTTGGGATTGCCGCCGCTGCCGGTGCCTCTCACCAGATCCAGGTTGGTGGCGCCGGCGAGATCGGAATACCGCGGACGCGCCAGTACTTTCGCCACCGAGAAACGGACGACCTTGGTGGAATCCAGCTCATAGGCGGCGTTGAAGCTGGGGAGGAACTTGTTGTAGCTCGTGTCGGTGGTCGTCGGCGCATAGGTGCTGCCGCCGTCGTTCGACAGGTAATAGTTCGAATCGTCCTTGGTGTGCACATAACGGACACCAAAGTTGCCTCGCCACCCGCCCACGTCGTAATTGAACTGCGTGTAGAGATTGGTCGTGTCCTCACGCACGCTGAAGGAGGAGCCATAGTCCGTGGTGAACGGTCCCTGCGGTTGACCCAGCAGGTAGTTCTTGACCTGCCCCAGGTCGGCGGTCGGCCAGTTCCGGATATCGCCACTCACATCCAGGCCGTCGTACAGCCCCGACGGCGCGTGAGAACTGCCGAACTGGTCCAGGCTGATGTCGCTCGTGGTATTGATGCGATTGCCGCGCGCGGACACGCCGTTGTCGTGCTTGATGAATTTGGTGCCGATCAGCACTTCATTGATCGGGCCCCAATTCAGCTGCCGGGACAGGTCGATCTGGCCGTAGCGCTCGCGGTCGCTGCTTTCCGCGTAGTAAATGCCGCCCGCCTGGTATTTGCCGTCGATCTGCGCGCCGGGCGCGGAGCCGGCCGGCGCGCCGGGGAGGCCCCAGTTGGACGCGCTGCCGTTGTCGTAGACGATGCCCGCCTGCTTGGGGCCGTAGTTGAAGGAATAACCGCCCGACTTCAGCAGATACTTCATCAGGTATTCCGGCGATTTGCCGCCGGAGGCTGACGTGTAACCCACCTGACTGGCGAGTTTCCAATCATCGCCCTTGAAATCGTGCCGCAGGTTCAGGCTCTTGGTGACAACCGTGGACTCGCGGTAATTCGCATCCAGTTCGGCATAGGGCTGGTTGCCATTGCCGGCGCCTGCCGTGACGGTGGCCGCGGTGATCAGTCCGTTGTTGACGGTCGCCTGGGTGATCTTGTCGACGTCGCCGCAACCCGGGCAGGCATATCGCGCTTCGCTGTAGTTGTTGTATTGGCCGTGCACATAGATGCCGGTCAGGTTCAACTCGTTCTTGTCGTTGGGCTTCCACTGCAAGGCGCCCTGGAAGCTGTCGCGCTGACGCGTCTGCTGGAAGAAGTCGCTGTCGATGGCCACGGGCATGCGCGCCGTCTGGGGATTCCCGCTGCCCGAGATCGTCGCCGACGGGCTGATGCCATTGCCGGTGGTATAGCCGAAGAACTCGATGCCGGCTTGCGCAAGGGTTTGCTTGTCATGCGACACCGCAGCCAGGAAACCAAAGTCGTTGGCTTCGTTTTTCCAGCTGTACAGCGCGGACGCCCGCGGATTGCCATCCCGGGAACGGTCGTTGTAGCTGTAGCCCAGCGAGCCCCGCAAGGTATTGGCCGGCAGATCCAGCGGCTTGCGGGTATGAATGATCACCGTGCCGCCGATGCTGCCCTCGTCGATGCGCGCTTCGGGCGACTTGTAGACCTCCATCACGCCGATGATTTCCGGCGACAGCAGGGTGTAGTTGAAGGTGCGGCCGCTGGTGTCGCTGGGGTTTCCGCCCCAATCCCCCGAGGCAATGGTCTGGCCATTGACCAGCACCCGGTTCAACGCCGGATCGGTCCCGTTGATGCTGACCTTTTCGCCTTCGCCGTACAGACGGTCCACCGCCACGCCGGGCAGGTGGGCCAGGGATTCGGCCGCGTTGGTATCGGGGAACTTGCCGATATCCTCGGCACTGATCACATCCTTGATCGAGTCGGCGTTGCGCTTGAGATTCATCGCGCGCAGCAGGCTGGCGCGATAACCGGTCACGTTGACCGTTTCCAGCGCCTCGGCCTTGGTATCGCGGGTGGCTGCCGGTGCGGCTGCCGGTGCGGCCACGGGCGCGGACGCTGCGGCACTCGGCGGCGTCGGTGGCGGCGCCGCCTGTGCAAATGCGGCGGGCCCGTAAATGGCCGCGAGCGAGGACACGAGGGTGGTTTTCAGGAGAAGTCGATTCGGTTTCATCATCGCAATCTTCTTAGAGGGGGGCGTGGAGGGGGACAGTGCCAAGACTGTCGATGGGGCCACGGTGGTTGGGATGTTCGACGGATGTGCCAGAACACTGCGCCGGCGCAGTCTGTTGGGCCATCTGTCGCTGGCACGCGGCCTCATGAGCCCTGCCAGCCTCTTGTCGATTCCATTCCGTCAATTCGGATTCCCTATATCCTTGTGGCATGAAATAACAAATACAAAAGCTGTGTCGGTCGATCTTCCCGAGCAAGATCAATGCAGTATTGAATTCACCAGGGAGCGCAGATTCAGCTGCGCCTGCAATGCTGGCAACGACGCTTTGGACCGCAGCGGAATGACCACTTCGTCGCCGGCACGGATATCCAGCGAGTTATCCTCGAGCTCGACATCCAGCAGGCCGAAATCGACCCACACCGCGCGGGCGAAAGACGTGGATGTGATCGACAGCCGCCAGGAATCCGGCGCACCGGAAGGATCCGGACTGATGCGGGTCTGGAACTGGGGATCAACGAGTTTCAAATCCTTGGCGGGCACGAAGTAAACCGGCTGCCTGGCCACCACCTTGCCCCCGGCGATCAACTCGACTTCGGCGACCGTCCGGGTGGGATCCGCACCTTGCAGGAGGGCGGCGTCGGCGCGTTGCCAGACGGGCGTGACGGCGAGGGGCTTGACGACCACGGCCGTACGTTCCGATCGCAGGACGCGGCCATCCAGGTCCGAGACGCGCAGGCGCACTTCAGCGTCGAAGGGCTCGACCTTGTCGGAGACCACGGAGAAGTCGGTCTTGCCGGCCAGGCGCAGGGCCGTCACGGTCGTGTCCGCGTAGAAGCGCCGCGCGTGGAACTGCAGCGCCTTCCATCGACCGAAGAAGTCCACGCTCGACCAGGAGGCCCCGGGCCAGACATCGTTCAGCTGCCAGTAGAGCGAGCCCATGGACCGCGGGCGCTGACTGCGCAGGTGGGTGGCCGCCAGTTCGATGCCCTCGGCCTGCATGACCTGGCTGAGGTAGACGAACGAGGCGAAGTCCTTGGGCTCGCCGTAGTTCTTGCGGATGTAGAACAGCACGCGATCGTTGCCCACGTCGGGACCCGCGGCCACGCCGAACTTCTGGTGCGCGCGGATCACCGGCGAGTCCACGCGCTGGTCCTCGGGACCGGCATAACTCGCGACGGTGCGCATCTCGGGGTAGGACTGCAGGCCGTACTCCGACATGAAGCGCGGCGTGGTGGTCAGGAAGGTCTCGACCGGCGCCGAGCCGCCCCAGACCCGCCAGAAGTGCACGTCGCCATCGTCCATCTGGCCGGACGGCCCCTCGAGGTCGACGCCGGGCGACGTCGCCCAGTAGGGCACCTCGGGCGCATGCCGCTGCACGACGCCGCGCAGCACATCGCCGAACAGCTTGAGGTTGGCGCTCCACAGCCGCTCGCGCTCGTCCGGGGAGATCCGGTTCTTGAAGGCCAGCGTGGCGTCCCACGTTTCCCAGTCGGCCTGCACCTCGTTGCCGCCGCACCAGAGCACGATGCTCGGGTGATCGCGCAGGCGGCGCACCTGCTCGACGGCTTCCTGGCGGACGTTCTCCTGGAAGCCCGTGTCCGCCGGCAGGATGGCGCCGCCGAACATGAAGTCCTGCCAGATCAGGAGGCCCAGGGCATCGGCCTCTTCGTAGAACGCGTCGCTTTCGTAGTAGCCGCCGCCCCAGAGCCGCAGCATGTTCATGTTGGCGCGGCGGGCGCTTTGCAGCAGGGCGCGCTGCCGTGCGCGCGTGACGCGGTTGGGGAAGCTGTCGAGCGGGATCAGGTTCGCGCCCTTGGCGAACACCGGAATGCCGTTGATCACGAACGCGAAGCTTCGGCCCCAGGCATCCTTCTCGCGTCGCAGCTCGACGGTGCGCAGACCGGTGCGACGCGCCACGCGGGCCAGTTCGACACCCCCCTGCGTCAGCGTGGCTTGCAGCGCATACATCGGCTGCGCGCCATAGCCCGCCGGGAACCAGCGCTGCGGACGTTCGATGCGCACCGGCACGCTCAGCGCATTGCGGCCTGGATCCAGCATCACGTCCTGCGTCAGCGTGAAGGCGGCACCGCTGGGCGGCACCACCTCGACCTGCAGCCGGGCCGGGCCCGCGCGGGTGACGTCCACCTCGAGCTCGGCCGCGAGTTGCGCCACGCCTTCGTCCACGCGCTGCTGGCGGACGTGGAAATCCTCGACGCGGACGTGGCTCCAGCTTTCCAAACGCACCGGCTGCCAGATGCCCAGGGTCACGAAACGCGGCCCCCAGTCCCAGCCGTACTGGTACTGCGCCTTGCGGACATAGGTCGCGGTGGCCACGCCCTTGGGTTCGTCGCCGAACTGTGAGTCGTAAGCGCCCGGCAGGGCGTAGGGCTGCTTGAGCAGCCAGGGCAGCGTGCGCTTGATGGGCGATTGCAGGCGCACGAGCAGCGTGTTGCGACCGGGCTTGAGCAAGGCCTTGGCCGGCAGCCGCCAGCGACGGAACATGTTGTCGGTCGTCGCCAGCGGCTGACCGTTGAGGCTGATGCCGGCGAAGGTGTCCAGGCCGTCGAACACCAGGTCGACCTGCTCGCGGGCCAGGGTCGCGGCGTCGACCTGGAACTCCAGCCGGTACTCCCAATCCGACAGCCCGATCCATTGCAGGCGGGCTTCGTGGTCCGCCGCGAAGGGGTCGGCAATCAACCGGGCCTCCAGCAGGTCGGTCTGCACCGTGCCTGGCACGGTCGCGCCGTGCCAGGTCGCGGCCTCGGGATGGGCCGAGGCGGCCTCCGGATCGGCCAGGCGGAACTGCCAGCCCGCGTCCAGCGGCTGCGTGTGCATCTGCGCCAGCGCCCATGGCGTCACGCCGGCGAGCGTGGCCGCCAGGCCAAGGGCGCGCACGGCCTGGACCCAACGGGCAATGAGGAGGGACTTGTGCATCTGGAGGCGCTGCGACTAGTGCGTATCCGCGTGGAGGAGCAGGCGCGCCGCGTCGATCGCGAACAGCGGGCCGTCGATGGGTGCGGTGAACCGCAGGCAAAGGTCGTGGACGCCCGCCGAGGGGGGCAACGCCGCGGTCAGGGTGAAGGTGTCCGGCGCGCTGCCCGCCGGCAACGGCAGGGCTGCCAGCAGCGGCCCGCCACAGTCGTCCCGCCGCACTTCGAGCTCTCCCGTCGGCGTGCTGGCCGCGTGCTGGATCACCTTGACCGCGTCATGCGCCAGTCCGTAGTTGCGCGCGAGCCGTCCCGCCTGGACCGAGACGCCGTGCACGCCGTCCAGGCGTGCCTGCGGGTAGATCCAGCAGGCATCGAGGAGGTTGACGTTGTAGACGGGCGCCCAGGTGGTGGCCTCGGTGCGCAAGGGCACCCGCAGACCCAGCTCGCCGGGAGGGCAGGCCTGGAGCTCGTTGCTCGTGCGGGTCAGCAGCGTCGCGGCGTCGAAGCGCTGCTCGCGCACGGCGGCGAGCGGCCGGCCCGCGGCGTCGAAGGCGACGGCGCGCAGACGTGCGGGCAGTTTGATGATGAGCGGCTCATCGTCAGCGCCCCCGGCGCCCCCGGCGCCCCCGGCGCCGCCCGCGGCCGGTGACGTGGGCAGAGGCTCCGAGCCGTCCAGCGTGTAGCGGATCTGTCCCTGCCTGACCTGGTTGGACAGGCGCACCGGCGCTGCTCCCGCGGCCAGCATCGCCGCGGCACCGCCGTCGATGTCGAACTGCACGGCGAACGCGCTGTCGGCGGCATTCACGCCCTGGCGCAGATAGCGGGCCCGCTGCAGCGCCAGACGCGGCAGGAACCCGGGCCAGTCGCGCGCGGAGGCCGGCGACCAGGCCACTTCGGCCAGCGCGGCGATGCGCGGGAAGATCGCGTGTTCCCGGTGCTTGCGCGAGGGCATGTATTCCGTCCACAACGCGGCTTCCACCCCGAGGACGTGCCTGGCGCGGTCGGCGCCCAGGTCGCTGGGCATCGGCTCGAAGGCATAGACCTTCTCGATCGGCAGTTGGGCCAGCCGCCCTTCGGGCTCGTCGCCACGCGCGCTCTGCAGGTTGTCGAAGTACAGCGAGCCCGCCGGCGCCAGCACGACATCGTGGCCGAGCCTGGCGGCCGCGACGGCGCCTTCGGTGCCGCGCCAGGACATGACGGAGGCGCCGCTGGGCAGGCCGCCTTCCAGGATTTCATCCCAGCCGATCAGACGCCGGCCGTGGCGCTCCAGATGCCGTCCGATGCGGTCGATGAACCAGCTCTGCAAGGCTTCTTCGTTGGCCAGGCCCAGTGCCCGGATGCGCGCCTGCACCGTGGGCGAGGCCTGCCACTGGTCCTTGATCGCTTCATCGCCGCCGACATGGATGAAGGTGGACGGGAACACCGCCATCACCTCGTCCATCACCTGCTCGACAAAGCGGAGGGTCGATTCGTCGGCGTTGTAGAGGTAGGGGTTCACGCCATGGTTCACCGACACGGCGGGCCGCGGGTTGCGGCCCGGGCCGTCGCCGATGTCCACGCCCACGCCCGGATAGGCCGCCACCACGGCCTGGGCATGCCCGGGCATGTCCAGCTCCGGCACGATGGTGATGTGGCGATCGGCCGCGTAGGCCACCAGCTCGCGCATCTGGGCCTGCGTATAGAAGCCGCCGTAGCGCGACGGCTCGCCGCCGGGGGGCGTGCGCCACGCGCCGATGCGGGTCAGGTCGGGGTAGCGCTTGATCTCCAGCCGCCAGCCCTGGTCGTCGCTCAAGTGCAGGTGCAGCACATTGAGCTTGTGCAGCGCCATCTGGTCGACCAGCGCCTTGACCTCGTCCAGGGGCGCGAAATGACGGACGACGTCCAGCATCAGGCCCCGCCAGCCGAAGCGCGGCTGATCGGCGATGCGCAGCGCCGGCACGCTGGCCTCGCCCTGCGCGCCATCGGCGCTGAGCAGTTGCCACAGACTCACGCCGGCATAGAACAGCCCGGCGTCGCTGCGCGCCTGCAGCGTGGCGCCGCCGGGCGTCACGGCCAGTTCGTAGGCGCCATCGGGTGCGGCAGGCGCGGCAGGCGCGCGCGCGTCGCGACGCAGCACGATGTCGCCGCGCATGCCTTCGCGCAGCCGCAGGCGCAGGTGGCGGTCGCGCCAGGCCATGGCCGCGAGGAACGCCGCCGCGCGGCGGGCACCGCGGTCGCCCGGAGGAACCGCAATGACGGCGCCCGGCGACAGACGCAGGACGCCCGCATCGCGCGCGACCTGGGCCGGAATCGGCACGAGCGGCAGCACCTCGGCGCCGGCATGCGCGGCACCCGCCGCGGTCAGCGCCAGGGCGAGCTGCATCGCACGCACCACGCGGCGCGCGGGCAGGATGGCGGGGCGACAGGCTCGCATCGCAACCGCCCTCAACGACGCGACAGCGGCAGTTCGTCCCAGACGGCGGGGTCTTCGGCCCCGATCACCCAGGCGCTGAAACCGTCGATGCCGGACGCCTTCACCAGCTCGTAGCGCTCGCGGAAACCACGCGCATCGGGCATGAACACCCATTCGCGCATCTGGTCGCGTTCGAACCAGTAGTAGGAGGTCCGGTCGTCCTCGTCCCAGCGGATCTTGGCGCCGTACGTGGCGGCCAGCGGGATCGACTCGTCGGCATCGATGTAGTCGCCGACGATGTTCGGCGCCTCCTTGCCGTCGTCCCGGACCGGATTGCCGGTGGACCAGCGGTAGCCGTACAACGCGATGCCCAGGGAGAGCTTGTGCCGGGGCACGACCTTGAGCGCGTAGTCCAGGTGCTCCTTCATCCAGCGATAGCCGTCGACCGGACCGGGCGCGGTCCAGCGGGTGTGCTGGTCATAGGACATCAGCGAGACCAGATCCGTGACCTTGCCCAGGGCTTCCAGGTCGTAGGCGCCGCGCCAGTACTCCCACATCCACTTGGAGAAGGGGCCGCGGCCGGCCGCGCCGGGGGCGTTGGGCACCACGGCGACGCTCAGCGTCAGGCCCACCTTGTGCAGGGCGTCCGCCGTGCCCTTGGCCATCTTGGTGAAGGCGTCGCGGTCGGTCCAGGCGATGTTCTCGAAGTCGTACTGGAAGCCGACGTAGCCATGCTCCTTGGCGGCACGCAGCAGGGAGGCATTCATGCGGGCCTGGGCCTGCTCGTCGTGCAGGAGCTTGTGGAAGCCCTC
Source organism: Roseateles sp. GW821-FHT09H11 (assembly GCF_059415845.1). Lineage (NCBI taxonomy): Bacteria > Pseudomonadati > Pseudomonadota > Betaproteobacteria > Burkholderiales > Sphaerotilaceae > Roseateles > Roseateles sp. GW821-FHT09H11. The sequence goes on from NZ_JBWKOA010000003.1 coordinate 680,183, forward strand.
CCGGTTGGTCGTCATCGACAGGATGGGCATCACCGGCACCCGCTTGCTCTTGGCCAGCGACAGCACGAGCGGGTTGGGCGCGCCGTTGACCAGGCCGGCGGCATCGACGCCGTACCAGGTGGGCACGAGCAGGTCGACCTTGTCGACATGCGCGACGAAGGCGTTGACCGACTTCTGCGTCTCCATCATGTAGAAGAGCGCGCGCGGCGCGGCCAGGGCCTGCTGCATGAAGCCGGTCAGCAGCAGCAGGAGGGACGCGGCGCACAGCCGCAGGAGCCGGTGGAGGGGGGAGGGAGGCATGGCGGGGGAGGGTGGCGTTGATGAATGCGGAGGGGCGGGTCGGGCGATGGCGCTCACCGCGACTCGATCTTGAAGACGTAGGCGTGGCGGCCCACGGGCTCCTTGGGCACCCGCAGGTGCAGGCCTGCGGCGTCCTGCGTGAAGGGGATGGCGCTGCGGTCCGCGAGCAGCGTGACGCGCTGGACCGGTGCCATCAGCGCGCCGGGCGCCAGCGAGCGGATCAGCAGTTCACTGCGGCCGTCGGCCCGCGGTTGAGGCCAGCCCAGCCCGATCGCGTAGAGGACGTCGCCCTGCGTCGTGAAACGGAAGTCCTCGGGCGTGTAGGGCTTGGCGTTGCGGTCCTGGAAGGTGCCGCCCACCACCTCGGTCGGGCCTTCTCCGAAGCGCGTCCAGGGCCGGCTGCCGTAGATGGCCTCGCCGTTGAGCTTCAGCCACGCGCCCATCTCCAGCAGGATGTCGCGCGCCGGGTCGGGAATGCTCCCGTCGCCGCGCGGGCCGATGTTCAGCAGCAGGTTGCCGTTCTTGGACACCACGTCGATCAACTGATGCAGCAGCTGACCGGCGGGCTTGTAGGTGTCGCCGTCGATGTAGCCCCAGGAGGCGTTGCTGATCGACGTGTCGGTCTGCCAGGTCTGGGGCTGGATGCCGATCATCTGTCCGCGCTCGACGTCGTAGGTGCCGGCGCCTTGCGGGAAGGCATCCAGCTTGAAGTCGATGACGGTGGCTTCGCCGCGCCGGGCCCCCTGGTTGTAGTAGTACGCGGCGAAGGTGGGCATGGTGGTCGCACGCATGCTGGCGTGGCCGATCCACCAGTCGAAGTACATCAGGTCGGGCTGGTAGGCGTCGACCAGCTCGGCGGTGCGGGCGAGCCAGTCGTCCAGCCAGGCCTGGGACACGTAGGTCCAGTCGTGCGGAAGGTCGCCGTCGTCCTTGCCGTGCAGCTCGCGCAATTGCGCCGGCCCGTACAACGCGGCGTAGCGCGGGTCGTTCACGTCGGAGGCGATGTGGCGTCCGCCGTCGAAGAACCAGTTGTGTTCGGCGCGGTGCGAGGAGGTGCCGAAACGCATGCCCTCCGCGCGGATCGCCCGGGCCAGTTCGCCCAGCACGTCGCGTTTCGGGCCCATCGTGGCGGCCGTCCAGTCGCTCAGCCGGGAGCGATACATCGCGAAGCCGTCGTGGTGCTCCGCCACCGGCACCACATACCTGGCCCCCGCCTGGGCAAACAGGCGCGCCCAGTCCTGCGGATCGAAGCGATCGGCCTTGAAGCGGTCGATCAGGTCCTTGTAGCCGACGCTGGCCGGCGTGCCGTACGTGGCGAGGTGGTGCTCATGGGGCTTGCTGCCCTGCTGGTACATGTCCCGCGAGTACCACTCGTTGCCGAAGGCCGGCAGGGAGAACACGCCCCAGTGCACGAAGATGCCGAACTTCGCGTCCGCGTACCACTGCGGCGGCGTGTAGCCCTGCAGCGAGGTCCAGTCGGCACGGAAGGGGCCGGCCTTCACGCCGGCCTGCACCTGGCGCAGCACGCGGCTCCGCTCGCCGTCGAACTTGCTGACCGACTTGCGCCAGATGGCGTCGATCTCGGCCGGCGAGAGCGTCGCGGCGGTCGGCGCGGTCGGGTCGGCGGCGGGGACGGCCTGCGCCCAGGCGGGTGCCAGGCTGCTCGCCGCCAGCGCGGCGCCGAGGGTCCCCAAGGCGCCCAGGCGGCGCAGTGTCGATGCAGGCATGCGGAGGTGCTTCATGGCGGAGTTCATGGCGCCACCTGCGGGGCGGTGCCGGTGGCAGCGGCGGGAGGGGTCTCGCCGATGGCGGGGAAGGGCGCGGCGCCCAGGCGCAACGCGGCCTGGTCCAGTCGGGTGTCCAGCGCCAGCGCGCCATCGGGCGCGAAGACGCGCAGGCGCAGGGTGGCGGCCACCAGGCGCTGCTCGGCGGGCCATCGGCCCTGCAGCGTGAACGGCGTCGACAAGGTGGGCATCTCCTGCGCACCCTGCGCGATCAGCCGGCCGTCGCGGTCCATCATTCGCCACTCGGCGCGATAGCCCAGCAGCGGGAACGACGGCAGTTGCGTGGTGCCGTTGGCCTGCAGCACGGCTTGGAAGCCGGTCAACCCGTCGCCTGTCCACGCCCAGCCGAGTCGGGCGTTCAAGGGCGCATTGCGCTGTTGGTAGGCCGCGTACGACGGCTTGCGCTGCCGGTTCTCGTCCACCACGCCGTGGTCCACGTAGCCGGCCGTCTCGCCGACGGCGAGGTTGCGATGGGACTTGTAGTCCTGGTAGATCCAGAAGATCGCGCCGGCCACGAAGTCGCGCCGCGCGAACGCATCGAGTTGCTGGCGCAGGTTGGCGATGCGCTGGCGGTCCGCCTCGGCGGCATCGGGCGCGAAGGGGCCGACGTAGCCGTACTCGGAGATGACCAGCGCCTGCTCCGGGTAGGTCTTCTGGATGAAGTCCAGCCAGGGGTCGACCTGCTCGGCGGCACCGCTCCAGCTGCCGAAGTAGGCGTTGGCCATGATGAAGTCGGCCTCGTGCAGCGCCGGGTTGTCCTGCCACGGCGCGATGCTCACGTCGGAATCGGCGAAGGTGAAGAAGCGCGTCGGGTCCAGTTCCCGCACCAGCGCCTTCATGCGCCGCACGTAGGCCAGGCCGCCGGGCAGGCGCGTATCGCTTTCGTTGCAGACGCTCCAGGCGAAGATGCTGGCGTGGTTGCCGTCCGCGGCGATCATCTCGCTCAGCATCGTCCGGGCGAGGGCCAGCACGGCCGGGTCCTTCATCTGGGCCTCGCTGAACTGCCACATCGGGATCTCCGGCACCAGCAGGATGCCGTGCCGGTCGGCGTAGTCCAGCACGACGGGGTGCTGCGGGTAGTGCACCGGCCGGGTCAGCGTGGTGTGCAGCGCGCGCAGGTCGTCCCAGTCGTGCACGATGGTGCCGCGGGTCTCCGCCAGGCCTTCCCACGGGGAGTCTTCGTGACGCGTCAGGCCGGTCAGGCGGACCGGGCTGTCGTTGACCCAGAGCTTGCGGTCCCGCAGTTCGATGCGCCGCAGTCCGAGCGTGTCGGTCCGCACGTCGAGCACGCGGCCGTCGGCCTCCTGCAGTTCGGTGACGACGCGGTAGAGCCGCCCGTCGCCGATGTTCCACAGCTGCGGCCGGGCGATGGACAGCGCCAGGTCCACGCTGCGCTTGCCCCCCGCCGGCAGTTGCAGGGCTTCGCGTGTGCTCGAGACCTTGCCGCCGTCCGGCGCGAAGACGGTGGTGAGCAGGTGGAGCTGGCGCGGGCGGGCGCTGGCGTTGCTCAGGTCGACGCGGGCGCTGACCCGTGCCGGGTCCTCGCCGACGGTCCGGCCGGCCAGCCGCCCGCTCAGGGTGGCGCGCAGCGTCTGGCCGCGAATGAGGGCGCTGTCACCGACGCTCAGCCACACGTCGCGCACCAGGCCGCCGTAGTGCCACCAGTCGTACCAGACGCTGCCGCTGCCGGCCAGGCGCATCGCGTAGCCGGGGAGGCTGCGGGCGGTGGGCCGGTTGTCGATCGCCACCACCAGCAGGTTGGGCTTGCCACGCTGCAGCAGGCGGCTGATGTCGAAGGCATGCGCCGTGTGCCCGCCTTCGTGCCGACCCACCTCCACGCCATTGAGCCAGACGCGGCTGCGGTAGAAGGCGGCACCGAAGTTCAGCTCGACATGCGCCTCGTCGTCCAATGGCATGGACAGGTCCAGGCGGCGGAAGTACCAGCCCGTGCCTTCGAAGTCGGCGTCGGCGCCGACGTTCCACGAATGGGGCACGGTCACGCCGCGCGTCTGGCCCGGCACGTCGCGCGTCCAACCCGCGGCGACGCCTTCGTCCTTGGGGTCGGTGCGGAACTGCCAGTCGTCGTTGATGTCGATGCGCGTCGCCGCTCCGGACAGGGCGGGCAGGCCCGAGAGCGTCAGCACCAGACTGGCCAGCAGCACCACGCGGGCCGTCAACGCGGAAAGGAGAGGCGGGAGATGCATCGACGACCTCAGCGGCGGCGCGGCGGCGCGGCGGAACCGCGGACCACCAACTCGGGCGTGAACTCTTCGGCGCCGAGCGTCGGCACCTTGCCGGATTGGGCATGGCGCACGCGCTCGATCAGGCGCAGGGCCGCGCGGCGTCCGACCTCCACCGTGTCCTGCCTGGCGGTGGTCAGCGGGGGCCAGGTGAGCTGCGAGAAGGGGCTGTCTTCGAATCCGGCGATGGCCAGGTCGCTGGGCACGTCGAACCCGACCGAGCGGGCCGCGGCCAGCACCCCGGCCGCGATCTCGTCGTTGCTGCCGAACACCGCCGTGGGCGGCGACGCCAGCGCGAGCAGCTTGCGGGCGCGCCTGAAGCCGGAGTTGAAGTTGAACTCCCCTTCCAGGACCAGGCCCGGATCGACCTCGACGCCGTAGTCGCGCATCGCATCCATGTAGCCCGCATGGCGCTGGATGCTGGACTCGTAGTGCCCGTCGCCCCAGAGGAAGCTGATGCGGCTGTGGCCCAGCTGGATCAGGTGCTCCGTGACGGCATGGGCCGCGCGACGGTCGTTGATGCGCACGCAGTCCTGCATGTCCCGCGGGTCGTCGCCGGCCGACACGATGCGGATCACGACCACTCCGTGCGCCGCCAGCGCCTGCACCAGGTCCCGCTGTTCCGACATCGGCGGCGCCAGCACCAGGCCGGCCAGGCGCGAACGCCGCACCAGGTCCAGCAATTCCTGGATCGAGCCGTGCGCCGGCGTGCCGCAGGGGTGGATCTGCAGGCCGTAGCCTTGCTCCCTGCACGCGGAGAGCACGCCGTTCTGCAGACTGACGAGGTAATGCGCGTTCGGGTTGCTGTAGACCAGTCCGATCGCGAAGGAGTGCGTGCTGCGCAGGCTGCGCGCCAAGGGGTCGGACTGGTAGTTCAGTGCCGCGATGGCCTGGCGCACGCGTTCGCGCATCTCGGGGCGGACGGCGTCGTCCTCGTTGATCACGCGGGACACGGTCTTGAGCGACACGCCGGCCGCTTCGGCCACATCCCGGATCGACGCGCGAGGCGCCGCCGCGGTCCTCGCGGTCTTCGCCGTCTCCGTCGGCGCGGACTCGTCCGTGTCGTGAGGTGGGGTGCCGACGGTCTCGGTGTCGACAGGTTTGACCTTGGCCCTGGTCTTGGGTTTTGCGGTGGGTTTCATTCGGCATCCCCTTTGCGCAGACCCACGCGATAGCCCGCCAGCCCGTAGAAGAGGATGTAGAGATAGCAGGGCCCCATCAGGCACAGGAACACCAGCTGGAAGTCGTGGTGCTGCTTGAGGATGGCGAAGGCCTGGGGAATGATGGCGCCGCCCGCGATGCCCATGATCAGCAGCGCGGCACCGCGCTCGGTCGCCTCGCCCAGCGAGCGGATGGCCAGCGGGAAGATGGCCGGCCACATCATGGCGTTGGCGAAGCCCAGGGCGGCCACGAAGCCGACCGAGACGTAGCCTTGCGTGGCCCATGCGCACAGGGAGAAGACGACGCCCAGCGACGCGGACACCGCCAGATAGCCCTGCTGGGAAATGAATTTCGGGATCAGCACCAGGCCCGCCACGTAGCCCAGCAGCATGGCCACCAGGGTGAAGGACGTGAAGAACTTGGTCTGGTCGGCCGGCAGGTTGAAGCCCGCGCCATAGGTGCCGATGGCATCGCCTGCCATCACCTCCGCCCCCACGTAGACGAACAGGCAGACCACGCCCAGCCAGAGGTGGGGGAAGGACGCCCAGCCACGTCGGGCGCCGCCTGCGTCCGGCTCGCCGCGGTTGGCGTCCGCCGCGCTGATGTCCGGCAGCGGCGACCGCAGGATGCCCACCGCCAGGAGGGCCAGCACGCCGGCCATGATCATGTAGGGCAACCGGACCTTGTGGGCGAAGGCGTTCAGCAGCGTCTCGCGCGTCGCCGCATCGGCCGACTGCAGGCTCTGCGCCAGGCCGCCGACGTCGGACAGCACCACCGCGCCCAGCAGCAGCGGGGCCAGGATGCCGGCCACCTTGTTGCAGATGCCCATCCAGGCGATGCGCTGCGCGGCGCTGTCGATCGGGCCGACGATGCTGATGTAGGGGTTGGCCGCGGTCTGCAGCAGCGACAGGCCGGCGCCGATCACGAACAAGCCGGTCAGCGCGCCCGGATAGAGGCGCAAGGACACGAATTGGCCGAAGACGACCGCGCCGCCCGCAATGACCAGCAAGCCGATGGCCATGCCGCGCTTCATCCCCGTGCGCTTGAACACCGCCGCGGACGGGAGGGCCAGGAAGAAGTAGGACAGGTAGAACGCCATCGGCACCAGGAAGGCGTTCACGTCGTCCAGATCGAAGGCCAGCTTCACGAAGGCAATCAACGGTCCGTTGATCCAGGTGAAGAACCCCATGATGAAGAACAGCAGGCCAATGATGACCACCGGTCCCAGCGGCGCGCGTGGTGCGGAAGGGGGAGAGGTTCCGGCAGTGGGCATTCAAGGACTCCGATATAGGCGGTTGGTGCGGGCTCGAACTCATTTAACTGACTTAATGACACTGTTGTCAATCGAGTCAGATCACCGTCGCAGTTGCGCACGTCGAACTAAAGATGCGGTTGTCACTGGGAAAACTCGTTGCAAGCGGTGAACAACGCTTGGAACAGCGAGGGAAAACACTGAGGAATCGGAGCACGTTTTGACCGGTTTGGACAGCAATTGACAACTGTGTCATTTGCGGTCGAAACTCGTGACCATGCTCATTGCTCCCCATTCGTGTGAGCCCGGTCCGTCAGGCTCGGGCGTCCTGTTCCTTGCGGCAGACGTGGGCGGCACGCACGCCCGGGTTGCGTTGGCACGCACGCTGCAAGTCGAGACCGGGGCCTGCCCGGTGGAGTTGCTGCACGGCGAGGTCTACGCCTGCGCGGCGTGGCCCGGCCTGGCCGATCTGCTGGCGGACTTCGCCGCCAGGCTGGCGCAGACGCCCTGGCGCGACGCGGGCCCCATCCAGGCGTGCGTGCTGGCGTGCGCCGGCTACGTGCAGGAGGACGTCGTCGTCAATCGCAACCTGCCGTGGCCGGTCTCCATTTCCGCCTTGCGAGACAGACTGGGCATTGCCCACCTCGCGGTCATCAACGATTTCGAAGCGCTGGCGCATGCCGTGCCCCACGTCGGGCCGACGGAGATGCGTCCGCTGATGACGGGCGATGGCGCCGTCGGCGGGCTGGCCGCCGGCCCGATCGTCGTCATGGGGCCCGGCACCGGCCTCGGCTGCGCGGTGATCCTGCCCAACGGGAAGGGTTCGCAGGTGCTGGCCACCGAAGCGGCGCATGTCTCGCTGGCGCCTGGAACGGCGCGCGAGCTCGACATCCTGCGCCTGCTGGCCGGTGACCAGCGCCATGTGCCGGTCGAGTACGCGCTATCGGGACCGGGCCTGCTCAAGCTGTACCGCGTGATCTCGGCGCTTCGAGGCGAGGAGCCAACGCTGCACACGCCCGCCGAGGTCACGGCCAGCGCGCTCGATGGCAGCTCGGCCGCCGGCACCGAGGCGTTGAACACCTTCTGCGCGCTGCTCGGCAGTTTCGCGGCCGACCTGGCGGCGCTCTACAGCGCCTACGGCGGCATCCTGCTGGCCGGCGGCATCCTTCCCAAGATCGAGTCCTTCCTGCAGCAAAGCGATTTCAAGAAGCGCTTCATGCACAAGGGGGTGCTGACCGCATTCCTCGAGCGCGTGCCCGTCCACGTGATCGATCACGGCGACCTGGGCGTGCTGGGCGCCGCGTGCTGGCTCGAAAAGGACCTCGCGCGCAGGACGGACTGAGATCACGGCACCCATGCTTCCCCAGGGGCGCGCTGCACAACGCCCCGCAGCCGCCGCGGCGAGTGGTGCAGCGCTTCCCTAGAGCTGGCGAAGGGCGAGCGTCTCGACGGGGGACTCGGCATCGGCACGGGGCTCGAGGGGCGCGAGCCGTGCCCATTCGAGCTGCGCCTGCTGCCGCTCCAGCCGGGTGCGATCGCGTGCGAGGACGGCCGGCAGCCCGCCGAAGTAGGGATCGACGGCGGCCCCCACGCCGACGCCCAGTTCGATCGCCTTGCCGACGCGATGGACCCAGTTCAGCGGTTCGCGGCGGGTGGCCGCTCCCGCGAAGCTGACGAGCACGCCCAGCAGGGCCAGCAGCCAGGTCGAGACGGCGAGCAGCCGGATGCGGTCCCCGATGCCCCGGGCGAGGTTGCCCAGGCCGTTGCACGCGCCGGTCCCGGTGAAGCGGGGCATGACCGGCGCCGTCTTCTTCACCTCGAACAGGGGTACCTGCACGAGCGGCGCCTGACCGTCGCCGGTGTGCCTGGCGTCCGGCACGAGATGGCGCTTCCTGGCCATGAGCGTGCCGGCGATCAGGCCCGTGGCCATCCCGGCCATGAAGGACACGGCGGTGGAGATGCCGATGTCCGGCATCACGCCGACCGGCGACTGGCCCAGCGCGGTGCCGCGTACGGCGTTCAGGACGCCGAAGGCCACGACGCCGCTGCGCACGTGCGTGGTCCCGTCGATCTGTCCGGTGGCCTGCTGGACCTGCTGGACCTCCCGGCGGAGCCGGTCCACGCCCTTGTCGCCGTACGGCGCCCCGGTCTCATCCAGCAGGTCGGCCACGTGGTCCGGGATGAGTCGCTCCGGCGCGATGGCCGCCAGTTGACGGCCGGTCAACGCCGCGGCCCGTGGCGCCAGGACGCCGCCCACTGCCGCGAAGGTGCCGCCGACCAGCGTGGCGCCCAGCCACCGGAGGGTGACGACGGCGCAGAGCTGCTGCAGGGCGAGGTCGGTGTCCTGGTCGATGTAGTTGCGATCCTCGCCGATGCCCAGCGGCATGCGGGTGTCGAAGTGGTAGCGGATGCCGAGTTCGGCGATCGCCGCGCCGGTGCCCCGGCCCATGCCGAATCCGCAGCCGGAGGAGCCGCCGATGCTCAGGGCCAGGGCGCCGATGGCCCGCAGCACTTCGGGATGGCCGGGCGACATCGTCGCGGCGCTCTGTCGGATCTCGTCGAAGCGCGCGACGGCCTGGGACCGGCTCGTCGCCTGGGCCAGGGACTGGACCCGCCATCCGGCGTCCGCGCGGAAGAGGACCCTGGCCATCGATCGGGCATCGGGGCGTGCCACCGGAGACGCATCGATCGCGTCGAGCGTCGGCTGTGCCTCGGAGGGGGGGGCGCCGGCGACGACCTCGTCCTCCTTCGCGAGCGGAAACTCGTGAAGCGCCTGGTGCCTGGGAATGCCGATCATGTCGCCCTCGCTGCTCGCGTTGCGGCGGACCATGCGGCGCGCCGATGCCCACCGGGCGGCGCGGGGCCGCGTGGGATCGGCGGAACGGGGGCGTCAGTCCAGGCTGGCGGACCAGCGGTTCCAGTCCGCGAGGCGGCGGCGGTCCTGCTTGGTGGGGCGGCCCTGCTCGATGGCGTCGGCCGGTTCGGGCGCGAGGCGGCGCGCCTCGGCGGCGCGCTCGCGGGTCGCGATGCTGTCGGGCGTTTCCTCGTACAGCGCCTGCGCCACCGGCGCCGGACCGCGCATGGCGCTGAGTCCGGCCACCTTCACCTCGCGATCGATCTGACCCTGGCGCAGCTTCACGAGGTCGCCGACGCGCACGTCGCGCGAGGCCTTCGCCGCCTGCCCGTTGATGGTCACGCGACCCTTGCCGATCTCGTCGACCGCGAGCGAGCGGGTCTTGAAGAAGCGCGCGGCCCAGAGCCATTTGTCCAGGCGCATGCCGGCCGGGCCGGAAGCGGCCGCGGCGGCGGCGGGAGCGGCTGCGGAACCGGCGGAGCGGGAGCGGGCGTGGGAAGACATCAGCGTCGATTGTCCTATGGCGAGATCGGATCGGAGGATGGTGCCGCCGGCAACCGGACCACGGCGTCCAGGCCGGCGATGACCCCATCCTGCTCGCGGTTGTCCAGCGCCAGCGTGCCGCCGAGCGAGCCGACGATCTCCCGGCAGATGGCGAGCCCGAGCCCCGACCCTCCGCCAGCGCCGGCGGCGAAGGGCTGCCCGAGCCTGGGCCTCAGCGCCGCGGCGATGCCGGGGCCGCTGTCGGCGATGCGCAGCTCGACGCCGCCGTCGGCTCCCGCGCCCCGCGTCACCCGCACTTCCAGACGTCCGCCGCGCGGGCAGTGCCGCAGCGCGTTGTGCAGCAAATTGCGCAGGAGCTCCCGCAGGGCCCATGCATGGCCGCGCACCGGCGCGGCTTCGGTGAAGAGCTCGAAGTCCAGTTCCGCGTCCGCGATCAGCGGCGCGAGGTCGAGCGCCACCTCGCGCACCGTCTCCGCCAGGTCGAGCCGCGGCGGGTCGCCTTGCTGACGCAGCTGCTCGACCTTGGCCAGCGCGAGCATCTGGTTGGCGAGCGCGGTGGCGCCGTCGACGGTGGCGCCGATCTCGTCGATCGCCTGCGTCAGCGGCAGGTCGCCGCGCCGCGCCGATTGCACCTGCGCCTTGAGCACCGCCAGCGGTGTGCGCAGCTGGTGCGAGGTGTCGCGCACGAAGCGCTGCTGGTGGGCGAACAGGCCGGCCTGCCGGTGCCAGGCCTCGTTGATCGCGACCACCAGCGGCGCGAGTTCCGCGGGCACGCCCGGCATGGGGATGGGGCTGAGGTCGTCGTCCGCGCGCGCGCCGATCGAGCGGCTCAACTCGCGCACCGGCCAGGTCGCGAAGAGCACCACGCCCCAGACCACGATCGCGATCACCGCAAGCAGCGCCGCCTGCCGCCACAGCGTGGAGACCAGCACCTGTCGCGCCAGCGTGCGGCGGATCTCCAGCGTCTCCGCGACCTGGATCGTCGCCACGCCCAGGCCCGCCTCGCCCGAGACGGGCTGCTTCAGCACCGCGACGCGCACGGCCTCGCCCTGGTAAACGTCGTCGTAGAAATCGACCAGCGCCGCATAGGCGCCGCGATCGGGCAGCTTGCCGTGCCACGCGGGCAGGTCGTCGAAGCCCGACACCCATTCGCCCTGGAAGCCGGTGACGCGATAGAACATGCGGCTGCGGTTGTCCGCCTCGAAGGCCTCCAGCGCCGCGTAGGGGACTTCGGAGACGAGGTGCGGCGCCTCGCGCGTGCCGTGCACGTCGAGCTGCTCGCCGATGGTCTTCGCCGAGGCGAGCAGCGTGCGGTCGTAGGCCGTGTCGATGGCCTTGAGCGCGTCCTCGTAGAGCCGGTGCGCGTTGGCGGCGATCAGCAGCCCCACCGGCACCAGGATGCCGACCAGCAGCCGGCTGCGCATCGAGGAGAGCCTGATCACCCGGCCCACTCAGTCCGGCGCCTTGAGCAGGTAGCCCAGGCCGCGCAGCGTCACCAGCCGCGCGCCGTCGGCGGGCAGCCGCTTGCGCAGCCGATACGCGACGACCTCGACCGCGTCGGGCTGCACGTCGAGGTCGTCGGCGAAGACGATCTCCGTCAGCCGCTCCTTCGCGACCGCCTGGCCCGGTCGCGCCAGCAGCGCGCGCAGCAGTGCGGCCTCGCGCGGCGGCAGGTCCAGCGGCAGCCCGAGGTGGTAGATCGCGCCGCTGTCGGCGTCCACGCGCAGGCCGTGGAAGGCGTCGTCCTCGTGCGTGCCTGTGCCGCCCGTCTGGCCGGTCTGGCCCGCCGATCCCGCCGCGCCGCGGCTGCGCCGCGCCAGCGCACGCACGCGGGCCTCCAGTTCGTCGAGATCGAAGGGCTTGGGCAGGTAGTCGTCGGCGCCGATGTTCAGGCCCAGGATGCGATCGCCCACCGTGCCGCGCGCGGTCAGGATGATCACCGGCGTGGTGAGCTGCTCGGCGCGCGCGGCCGACAGCAGTTCCAGCCCGTCGATGTCGGGCAGCGACAGGTCCAGCAGCACGACGTCCGGCGGTTGTGCGCGCCAGCGCTCGAGCGCCGCGCGGCCCTCGGCGAACACCTGCACCTGGATCCCGCGGCGTTCGAACGAGCGCGCCACCGTGGTCTGCAGCGCGGCGTTGTCCTCGACGAAAAGCAGCCTCATGCCCGGCAGTGTCCGCCACGCGCCGAGGCGCCGCCGCTCAGGGTCAACCCTGAGCTTTCCGACAGCCGATTGAAAGCCACCTTGTGCAGGATTCACGCCTACAACGAACGTCGGGCGCGTGCTCTGCCCCCGATGACCAGATCTACAACAGGAGACATGAGCATGCGTCGAGACCAATTCCTGAAGTCCGCGGCCGCGTTCGCCGCGCTGGGCGCCACCGGCGCGCTGCCGCTGAGCGCGCAAGCCGCGGCGGCATTGAAGATCCTGGTGCCCGCCAACCCCGGCGGCGGCTGGGACATCACCGGCCGCGCGCTGGGCAAGGCGCTGCAGGACGCGGGCGCCGCGGGCGCGGTGACCTTCGAGAACAAGGGCGGCGCCGCCGGCGCCATCGGCCTGGCGCAGTTCGTCAACGCCGCCAAGGGCGACCCGAACGCGATGATGGTGATGGGCGCCGTGATGCTGGGCGGCCTGATCACCAGCAAGCAGCCCGTCACGCTGACGCAGGCCACGCCGATCGCGCGCCTGACCAGCGAGTACAACGTCTTCGTGCTGCCGGCCAACTCGCCGTTCAAGACGATGAAGGACGTGGTCGAGGCGCTGAAGAAGGACCCCGGCTCGGTCAAGTGGGGCGGCGGCTCGCGCGGCGCCACGGAGCACATCGCCGCGGCGATGCTGGCGCGGGAGGTCGGCGTCGACGCGACCAAGATCAACTACGTCGCCTTCCGCGGCGGCGGCGAGGCCGTGGCCGCGATCCTGGGCGGCAACGTCAGCATCGGCGGCAGCGGCTACAGCGAGTTCCAGGCCTACATCGAGAGCGGCAAGATGCGCCCGATCGCGATCACCGCGCCGCAGCGCATCAAGGGCCTGGACATCCCGACGATGAAGGAGCTCGGCTACAACGTCGAGATCGGCAACTGGCGCGGCGTGTACGGCGCGCCGGGCATCACGCCGGCGCAGCGGCAGGTGTTGATCGACCTGGTCGTGAAGGCGACCAAGTCCAAGGCCTGGGCCGAGGCGCTCGAGAAGAACGGCTGGACGCCCGCCGTGCTCACGGGCAAGGACTTCGAGGCGTTCGTGGACAACGAGTTCGCCTCGCTGCGCGCCATCATGCACAAGTCCGGGATGGTTTGACCCACCCCCTACCGGCTACGCCGGCCCCCTCAAGGGGGCGAGCCCAGTGGCCTGGCGAAGCCAGTTCCACGGGCTCCGCTTGGTAGAAACGGCGCGGCCTGATCGACTTGATTCTGGACCGGGAGGTCTCCCCATGACTGATACCACCGAGCAGGCCGCACCAGGTCCGCTCTACCAAACCTTGGTCGGCGCGTCGGCGATGGTCGTCGGCGGCGTGATGGCCTTCGGGGCCGCCGCGATCCCGTCCGATGCGGGCTACTCCGGCATCGGCCCGAACGCGCTGCCCTGGTTCGTCGCCGCGGTGCTGCTGATCTGCGGCGCCTGGCTGATCTGGGAATCGCGCAGCGGCGGCTTCCGTTCGATGGAGCCGCCGTCGGGCGCGCCCAAGGCCGACTGGCTGTCGGGGGCCTGGGTGGCCGCGGCCGTCATCGCCAACGCGTCGCTGATCACGACGATCGGCTTCGTCCTCGCCTGCACGCTGTGTTTCGTGCTGGCGGTGCGCGGCCTGCGTCGCGCCGAGGGCAAGGCCCACGGCGGCGTGCGCCAGATCGTCATCGACGCCGTCACCGGCCTGCTGATCGCGGCCCCGGTGTTCTGGCTGTTCAACAAGCTGCTCGCGCTGAACCTGCCCGCCATCACGGCCGGCGGCTGGCTGTAACCCCAACCGGAGTCCCGACATGCAAGACCTCTGGACCCACCTGATGGGCGGTTTCGCCACGGCCGCCTCCGGCGCCAACCTGATGTGGGCCTTCATCGGCTGCGCGCTCGGGACGGCGATCGGCGTGCTGCCCGGCCTCGGCCCGGCCGTGACCGTCGCGATGCTGCTGCCGATCACCGCGCAGGTCGACCCGACCGCGTCGATGATCTTCTTCGCCGGCATCTACTACGGCGCGATGTACGGCGGCTCGACGACGTCCATCCTGCTCAACACCCCGGGCGAGACCGGCACCATGGTGACCGCGCTCGAAGGCTTCAAGATGGCCCGCCACGGCCGCGCCGGCGCGGCGCTGGCCACGGCGGCGATCGGCTCGTTCTTCGCCGGCACGATCGCGACCGTGCTGGTCACGCTGTTCGCGCCGGTGCTGGCGGACTTCGCCGTCACGCTCGGCCCGCCGGAGTACTTCTGCCTGATGCTGATCGCCTTCACCACCGTCTCCGCGGTGCTGGGCCAGAGCACGCTGCGCGGCATGACCGCGCTGTTCATCGGCCTGGCCATGGGCCTGGTCGGCATGGACCAGATCACCGGCCAGATCCGCTACACCGGCGGCGTGCCCGAGTTCATGGACGGCATCGAGACCGTGCTGGTCGCGGTGGGGCTGTTCGCGGTCGGCGAGACGCTCTACGTGGCGCTCTATGAAGGCCGCAGCAACCTGACGATGAACACCATGGGCCGCGTGCACATGACGCGCCAGGAGTGGAAACGCTCGATCCCCGCGTGGATGCGCGGCACGGCGCTGGGCTTCCCGTTCGGCGTGATCCCGGCCGGCGGCACCGAGATCCCGACCTTCCTGAGCTACGCGACCGAGCGCAAGCTGTCCAGGCACAAGGAGGAGTTCGGCACCGTCGGCGCCATCGAGGGCGTGGCCGGGCCGGAGGCGGCCAACAATGCGGCCGTGACCGGCACGCTGGTACCGCTGCTGACGCTGGGCATCCCGACCTCGGTGACCGCGGCGATCCTGCTGTCGG
The DNA here is from genome assembly GCF_059415845.1 of Roseateles sp. GW821-FHT09H11. NCBI lineage: Bacteria > Pseudomonadati > Pseudomonadota > Betaproteobacteria > Burkholderiales > Sphaerotilaceae > Roseateles > Roseateles sp. GW821-FHT09H11. The sequence continues at coordinate 695,257 of NZ_JBWKOA010000003.1, forward strand.
CGCTGCAGAACTACGGCATCCAGGCGGGGCCGCAGTTGTTCGAGACCTCGTCGACCCTGGTGTGGGCGCTGATCGCGTCGCTGTACATCGGCAACGTGATGCTGCTGGTGCTGAACCTGCCGATGGTCGGCCTGTGGGTGAAGCTGCTGCGCATCCCGCGCGCGCCGCTGTATGCCGGGATCCTGATCTTCGCGACCGTCGGCGTCTACGGCATGCGCCAGAGCGCCTTCGACCTCTACGTGATGCTGGCCATCGGCCTGCTGGGCGTGGTGATGCGGCGCTTCGACTTCCCGACCGCGCCGGTCGTCGTCGGCATGATCCTGGGCCCGCTCGCCGAGGCGCACCTGCGCAACGGCGTCGCGATCGGCGGCGGGAGCTGGCGCGTGTTCTTCGAACGCCCGCTGTCGGCCGGCCTGCTGGCGATCGTGGTGATCGTGCTGCTGCTGCCGCGGGTGATGAAGTGGATGAGCGCGCGCAAGGCGCGCCAGCAGGCGGCTATCCGCTGATCAGCGCGTCGCGCCGGCGGTCAGCGCCGCGTCGCGCTGACGGGCGAGGGCGGCCGCCTGTGCCTCGTCGGGCACGGCGGTCGTGGGCCAGCCCTGCAGGTGCTGCTCGGCGATCGCCGCCAGTGCCTTGATGTGGCCCGGGCGGTCGTTCAGGCAGGGGATGTAGCTGAAGCGCTGCCCGCCGCTGTGCAGGAAGGCCTCGCGCGCTTCCATGTCGATCTCTTCCAGGGTCTCGATGCAGTCGGACGAGAAGCCCGGGCAGATCAGGTCGACGGACTTCAGCCCGCGTCCGGCCAGCTCGCGCAGCGTGGGTTCGGTGTAGGGCTCCAGCCAGCGCGCCTTGCCGAAGCGGCTCTGGAAGGTCACCTTGTACTGCGCGTCGGACAGCCCCAGCGCCTCGGCCAGCAGCCGGCCGGTCTTCAGGCATTCGCAGTGGTACGGGTCGCCCAGCGCCAGCGTGCGCGCGGGCATGCCGTGGAAGCTCATCACCAGCAGCTCGCCGCGGCCCTCGGTCTTCCAGTGGGCGCGCACGCTCTCGGCGAGCGCGGCGATGTAGCGCTTGTCGTCGTGGTACCGGTTGACGAAGCGGAACTCCGGCACGTGCCGATGCGCCAGCGACCAGCGCGCCACGTCGTCGATGACGCTGGCGGTCGTCGCGCCCGAGTACTGCGGATACGCCGGCAGCACCAGCACGCGGGTGGCGCCGTCGGCGCGCAGCGCGTCGAGCTGCGACGCGATCGAGGGGTTGCCGTAGCGCATCGCTTGCAGCACCTTGACGCGATGGCCCAACTCGCCGAGCTGGCCCTGCAGCAGCTTGGCCTGCTTCGTGGTCCAGACCATCAGCGGCGAGCCGTCCTTCATCCAGATGCTGGCGTACTTCTTCGCCGATTTCGCCGGGCGTGTCCGCAGGATCACGCCGTGCAGGATGGGCCACCAGGCGGCCTTGGGGATCTCGATGACGCGCGGGTCGGACAGGAACTGCGCCAGGTAGCGGCGCGTGGCCTCGGGCGTCGGCGCGTCGGGCGTGCCGAGGTTGACCAGCAGCACGCCGATCGTCGGCGCGCGCCCGTGGGTGTGATCGGGTTCGGGACGGAAGCTCATCCGGCGTGGGGCGGAAGACCGCGAAGAAGAGGGAACGAGGGGGAGGGCGACGTGCCTGCGACGCGGACGGTTCAGAGTCCGCGACGCAGCAGCGCCGGCGAGGCGGCTTCGGCCAGATGCAGCACTTCGAAACGCACGGTCGGGGCCTGCGACTCCGAGGCCGCGCCGCCGAGGCCGATCGCGCCCGCGCCGTGCAAGGTGCAGGACCCGCGACGCAGGCTCAGCGTCTGGCCGCCGGCGCCGAAGCGCACGAAGGTGCCGTTGTAGCTGAGGTCGGTCAGGCTGAAGCTGCTGCCCTGCCAGTCGATGCGCGCATGCGATCTGCTGACGCGGACGTCGGTGATGCAGTAGGTCGCCTGCGTGCTGCGGCCCAGCACGATGGGCATCTGCTCGATGTCGAAGACGCGGTCCAGGTCTTGCCAGACCAGCCGGATGCCTTCCGGCGCGGCGCTGCGGACGATCTCGCCGAACTGCGTGGCGCCGGGATCGCCGGTGCCCTGGTCCAGCACGTAGATGTGGACCGGTTCGGCGCGGCCGCGCACGCTGATGTGGTCCAGGCTGCGGAAGCGGGACTTCTGCGCGCTGGTCAGGCCGTTGACGACCTCGGCCGTCACGACGGTCTCGCCGTCGCCCGCGTGGTCGAGCAGCCGCGCCGCGACGTTGACCGCGTCGCCGAAGCAGTCGCCGTGGATCTCGACGACCTCGCCGCGCGCCAGCGCGATCTGCAGGTGGGTGTGGCGCAGGCGCTCGCTGCGCGCCGACGACTTCAGCAGCAGCTCCTGCATCCGCATGGCGGCCTTGATGCCGTCGCGCGGATTGTCGAACGCGGCCATCAGGCCGTCGCCCAGCGTCTTGATGATGTTGCCGCGGTTCTCTTCGACCGCCTGGCCGGTCAGGGCGACCGTCTGCGTCACCAGCCCCGAGGCTTCCGCATTCCCCAGCGTCTCGAACAGCGCCGTGCTGCCGCGCAAGTCGGCAAACAGGACGGTGCGCTCGCGGATCTGGGTCATCGGCCTGGGAAGGGGCTAGGGTGTGATGGAAGTCTCAGTGTAGCCGCGCCACCTTGGGCGTCACGTGGAGATAAGCCCTCGCCTTGGGGGCCTGTCGGCCCCTGTGCGACACCTCCCCCCAACAGGCGGGCGAATGCCGTACGCGACCCCCGAGCGATGGATCCCGAAGGGGATGCGAGGGCGGCCCGGGCAGCGGCTACCACAAAGAAAAAACCGGCCATCGTCCGAGGACGTGGCCGGCTTCTTCGGCAAATCCGGTGCCCATCGCTGGGCCCCGGATCTGAGGCTGGATCAGAGGTTGTCCAGGTACGTGCGCAGCTTGTCCGAGCGGCTCGGGTGCTTCAGCTTGCGGATCGCCTTGGCTTCGATCTGGCGGATGCGCTCGCGGGTGACGTCGAACTGCTTGCCGACTTCCTCCAACGTGTGGTCCGTGCTCATCTCGATGCCGAAGCGCATGCGCAGCACCTTGGCTTCGCGCGGGGTCAGGCTGTCGAGGATGTCCTTCACCACCTCGCGCAGGCCGGCCTGCATGGCGGCCTCGATCGGCGCGGTGTTGTTGGTGTCCTCGATGAAGTCGCCCAGGTGGCTGTCGTCGTCGTCCCCGATCGGCGTTTCCATGGAGATCGGCTCCTTGGCGATCTTCATGATCTTGCGGATCTTGTCCTCCGGCATCTCCATCTTCTCGGCCAGCGTCGGCGCGTCCGGCTCGAAGCCGAACTCCTGCAGATGCTGACGCGAGATCCGGTTCATCTTGTTGATCGTCTCGATCATGTGAACCGGGATGCGGATGGTGCGGGCCTGGTCCGCGATCGAGCGGGTGATGGCCTGACGGATCCACCACGTCGCGTAGGTCGAGAACTTGTAGCCGCGGCGGTACTCGAACTTGTCGACCGCCTTCATCAGACCGATGTTGCCTTCCTGGATCAGGTCCAGGAACTGCAGGCCGCGGTTGGTGTACTTCTTGGCGATCGAGATGACCAGGCGCAGGTTGGCCTCGATCATTTCCTTCTTCGCGTCGCGCGAGGCCTTCTCGCCCTCGTTCATCCGCTTGTTGATGCCCTTGAGGTCGTCCAGCGGCACCACGGCCTTGCCCTGGATGTCGATCAGCTTCTGCTGCAGCTCCTGGATCGCGGGCAGGTTGCGCGACATGATGTTCGCGTACGGCTTGCCCGAGGCCACTTCCTTTTCCGCCCACTGCAGGTTCAGCACGTTGGGCGGGAAGGTCTTGATGAAGTGCTCCTGCGGCATGCCGCACTTGTCCACGACGATCTTGCGGATCTCGCGTTCGAAGCGGCGCACGTCGTCCACCTGCGAGCGCAGGATGTCGCACAGCTTCTCGATGGTCTTGACCGTGAAGCGGATCGTCATCAGCTCCTGGCTGATCGCGGACTGGGCCTTGTTGTAGTTGGCCGACTTGTAGCCGTCCTTCTCGAAGGCCTTGCGCATCTTGTCGAAGTTGGTCGCGAGCGAATCCAGCTTCACCAGCGCGGCGTTCTTCAGCTCTTCCAGCTTCTTGGTCAGGGCCTTGGAGCCGCCGGCGCCGTCGTCGTCGTCCTCTTCGTCGAACTCGTCGAAGTCTTCTTCCGCGACGTAGTCGTCCGCCTCGTCATCGGAGACGAAACCGTCCACCGACTCGGAGATCTGCATCTCGCCGGCGCGGATCTTGGCGGCGATGGCCAGGATCTCGGCGATGGTCGTCGGGGAGGCCGAGATGGCCAGCATCATGGCCTGCAGGCCGCCTTCGATGCGTTTGGCGATCTCGATCTCGCCCTCGCGGGTCAGCAGCTCGACGGTGCCCATCTCGCGCATGTACATGCGCACCGGGTCGGTCGTGCGGCCGAACTCGGAGTCGACGGTCGACAGCGCGGCCTCGGCCGCTTCTTCCGCTTCCTCTTCGGTGGCGGTCGGCGAGGTCGAGCCCTGGATCAGCAGCGTGGCGGCGTCGGGCGCCTGCTCGTACACGGCGATGCCCATGTCGTTGAGCATCGACACGATCGCCTCGAGGATTTCCTCGTTGATCAGCTTCTCGGGCAGGTGGTCGTTGATTTCCTGATGCGTCAGGAAACCGCGCGTCTTGCCCATCTTGATGAGGGTCTTCAGCTCCTGGCGGCGCTTGGCGACTTCCTCTTCGGTCAGCGCGGTCTCGTCCAGGCCGAACTCGCGCATCAGCGCGCGCTCCTTGGCGCGGCTGACCTTCATGCGCAGCGGCTTGGCCTTGGGCTTGTCCTCGCCGACTTCCTCGACCTCGACGGCCTCGACAGTCTCGACTTCCGCGTCGGCGTCGCCTTCGGTCTCGCCGTCGGCGTCGACATCGGCGAAGTCCTCTTCCTCCACTTCGACCTTGGCCTTGGCGGCCGGCTTCTTCGACTCGGTCTCGGCCTTGGGCTTGCGGCCGCGCTTGGGCTTCGCGTCGTCGTCGGACGCGGCAGCGGTGGCGGCTTTGGTGGTCTTCGCGGCGGCCTTGGCGGCCGGCTTCTTGACTTCTTCGGTTTCTGCGGCGGCGGCCTTGGACGCGGTCTTTTTGGCGGTCATGCAGTTCCTCGGTGGCTCAGGGGCCAGTAGGTGAATGCGGGGAAATCGCAGTGGGTGCAGGCAATGCAAACAGCCACCTGCCCCGCTGGCGCCCGCAAACTCCCGACTCCTGCGGGCTATGCGGCGCGAGCGAGCCAGGCGGCTCGAACTCAGGCCTCGGATGGCAGATCGGGGCAAACCGACTGCCATTCAAGGCTTTGCGCGTGAAGGTTAGCGTGAACCTTTGTTGTTGCAGCCCAGGCGGTGTAAGTTGGCCACTTTGTGTATGAACCCAGGGTCAGTGGGGGGCCGGGGACCGGTTGGCGCTGCGGTCACTCTTGACGCGCGAAAACCATAGATTATCTGCGAATTTTCCCATTCGGTCAAAAAGCGCGTTCTATCTGATGTTCTGCCACCCGATCTGGCGGGCGTTCTGATGGACGTTCTGGCAACGTATTCAGGCAGCTTCCAGCTCGCGGATCTGCCGCAGCAAGGCCTGGAACCGGGTCATGTCCGGTTGCGGGCTGCGCGCGATGCGATCGGCCTCCGCACGGAGCTTGCCGACCCACAGCTTGCGCATCACGACGCGGAACTCGACCTCCACATGCTCATCGGGCGGCGGTGCGCTCAGCGGGCCGCCGCTGACGCGCTGCGCGAGGTCCATCAGGTCGGCCTCCTGCAGGGCGATCTGTAGCACCGCCCACGGCGCCGGGCCGTTGTCGACCAACGAACGTTCGAGCCAGGCGATCAACTGGCCGTGTTCGCCGGGAAGCTCGTGCAGCAGCTGCAGGTCCTGCTCGCCGATCTGCTGCCAGAGCTCGCCGTGCAGCAGCAGCATCCGGACCGCCAGGTTCATCGGCGCCGGGGGCAGTTCCAGCGGCATGCCGATGGTCGGATCCTGGTCGCGCTTGCGCCAGTCGCCCTTGCCGCCTTTGCCTTTGTATTCGCCCTTGGGCACCCATTTCTTGCGCTCGCCCTGGACTTGCGCCTGGGGCGCCGGAGCGGCGCCAGCGCCCGCTCCGTAAGCATCCGGAGGAATGTGGATGTCGTCCGCGCCGACGTGGGCCTCGTCGCCGTAGGCGGAGGCGGGGATGTCGAAATACGGCTCGTCGTGGGGGCCGTCGGAAGAGGGGGAAGGGGCACGCGGCGCCGCCTTCGGAGGGGCGGCGGGCCGTTCCGCGCGCGGACGCGAGCCGGGGGCCGCCGGCGCTTGCGCGTTCGCCCACAGCGCCTGCAGTTCGGCGTCCGGCAACTGCGCGCGGCGGGCGAGTTCGCCCAGCAGCTGCCGCTTCAGCAGCCCGTCCGGCAGCGCGGCCCACAGCGGCTTGGCGACGCTCAGCATCTTCGCGCGACCTTCCGGCGTGCCCAGATCGCAGCCGTCGGCGGCGGTCTCCATCAACTGGCGCGACAGCGGCACGGCGCCTTCGACGCAGCGTTCGAACGCGTCGGCGCCGAGCTCGCGCACATACGAATCGGGGTCGTGCTCGGTCGGCAGGAACAGGAACTTGATCGTGCGCGTCTCGTTGGCATGGGGCAGGGCGGCCTCGAGCGCGCGCCCGGCCGCGCGGCGCCCGGCGGCGTCGCCGTCGAAGCTGAACACCACCGACTCGGTGAAGCGGAACAGCTTCTGCACGTGCTCCGCCGTGCAGGCCGTGCCCAGCGTCGCGACCGCGTTGCCGAAGCCGTGCTGCGCCAGCGCCACGACGTCCATGTAGCCCTCGACCACCAGCGCATAGCCGCGCCGGCGCATCGCCGGGCGGGCCTCGTAGAGGCCGTAGAGCTCGCGCCCCTTGTGGAAGACCGGCGTCTCCGGCGAGTTCAGGTACTTGGGCTCGCCCTTGTCCAGCACGCGGCCGCCGAAGCCGATGACCTCGCCGAGCACATTGCGGATGGGGAACATCACGCGGTCGCGGAAGCGGTCGTAGCGGCGCTGTTCGGCCTCGCTCTTGCCGGGGTCGTCCTGCAGGATGACCATGCCGGTCTCGACCAGCAGCGGATCGTCATAGGACGGGAAGGCGTTGGCCAGCGAGCGCCAGCCGTCGGGCGCATAACCCAGCCCGAACTGCAGCGCGATCTGGCCGGTCAGGCCGCGGCCCTTGAGGTACTCGATCGCGCGCGGGTTGGCCTTGAGCTGCTGGCGGTAGTGCTGGCCGGCCTTGGCGAGCACCTCGGTGAGCGTCGCCTGGCGCTGCTTCTGCGCCTTCTCGCGCTCGCGCTCCTGCGGGCTGCGGTCGTCCTCGGGCACCTGCATGCCGGCCTGCTGCGCGAGGTCGCGCACCGCGTCGATGAAGCCGATGCCCAGGTGCTCCATCAGGAAGCCGACGGCGTTGCCGTGCTGGCCGCAGCCGAAGCAGTGGTAGGTCTGGCGGGACGGGCTGACCGTGAAGCTCGGCGACTTCTCGCCGTGGAACGGACACAGCCCCTTGTGGTTGATGCCGGCCTTCTTGAGGTCGACATGGCGGCCCACGATGTCGACGATGTCGACGCGGGCCAGGAGGTCCTGAATAAAGCCGGGCGGGATCACCGCGGGATTTTAAGTGATCGCCTGGACGGGCACTTCCCGGGGCGGCAGGGGCGTGCGGCGTCGCGCCCAGGCGAGCAGCGCCTGCGGCGGCAGCGGCTCGCACAGGCCGCTGCCCTGGCCGACGCCGCAGCCCAGCGCGATCAGCGCCTGCGCGTGCGCCGGCGACTCGACGCCCTCGGCCACCAGTTCGCAGCCGAATTGCCCGGCCAGCGCGATCACGCCCTGCACCAGCGCGCGGTCCTGCGGATCGACGAGCATGGTCTGCACGAAGGAGCGATCGATCTTGAGCTGGTCCAGCGGCAGCTGCTTGAGCACCGACAGCGTCGCGTAGCCGGTGCCGAAGTCGTCCATCGCCAGGCGCAGGCCGAGGCGTTTGCAGTCGGTCAGCAGGCGGCGCGCGTGGGCGACGTCGTCGAGCGCGCTGGACTCGAGCAGCTCCAGCACCAGCCGGTGCGGCGGCACGTCGGGATGGCGCGCCAGCAGCGCCTCGAGCCGCGGCACGAAGGCCGGCGCCGCCAGGTGGCGCGGGCTGATGTTGACGCTGAGCTCCAGGTCCAGTCCCGCGGCGCGCCAGAGCCGGTTCTGCTCCAGCGCCTGCTCCAGCACCCAATGGCCGAGCTGCGCGGCCATGCCGCTGTGCTCGACGGTCGGCAGGAAGGCGGCGGGCGCCAGCAGCCCGCGCTGCGGATGGCGCCAGCGCAGCAGCGCCTCGGCGCCCAGCAGCGCGCCGCTGACCAGGTCCAGCTTCGGCTGGTAGTACAGGCAGAGTTCACCGGCCTCCAGCGCCTGCTGCACACGCAGCGCGGCCTGGGCTTGCGCCTCGCGGCTGCGGCGCTTCTCGACGTCGAAGAACTGCACGCCGTCCCGGCCGCTGCGCTTGACGCGGTACAGCGCGTGCGCGGCGTGACGCATCAGCGTCTCGGCTTCGCCGCCGTCCTGCGGGTACAGCGTCGCGCCGACGCTGGCGCTCAGGCGCAGTGCGCCGCCGGGAGCGTCCTCGGTGTCCTCGGCGCCGGCATCGTGGCCGTCGATGTCCCCGCTGTCCCCACTGTTCGGGCCTGGACTCGAGCCCGCGCCCGCGCTGCCGGGAAGGCCCTCGCCGCTCTCGTGGTCCGGATCGATGGGGCGGCGCAGCACCTGCACGAGCCGGTCCAGCGCCTGCTGGGCTTCCTCGAGGCTCTGCACGCGCAGCAGCAGGCCGAATTCATCGCCGCCGAGCCGGGCGACCTCGTCCGACCACTGCGGCGCCTGGCGCAGCGCGAGCGTCAGGCGCCGGGCGAGTTCCCGCATCGCCTGGTCCGCGCGGACGATGCCGTGACGCCGGTTGAAGGCGGCGAAGCCGTCCAGGTCCACGCGCGCGACGCACAGCATGAACCCCGGTCCGACCTGGCGGCTGGTGTGGAGCGCGGCCTGCAGCCGGCGCTGGAATTCCTGCTCGTTGGGCAGGCCGGTCAGCAGGTCGAAGCGGCCCAGCCGCTCCAGCGCCTGCTGCCGCTGCAGTTCCTGCGTCAGGTCGCTCAGCGCCAGCACGCGGTAGCGGGGCGGGCCGTCGGGCTCGGGGATCGAGGACACGGTCAGCCGCAGCGTCCGGGGCTGGCCGCCAGCCGCGCGGACCTTGACCAGGCCGTGCCAATGGCCGGCGGGATCGGCCAGCGCTTCGGCGATCGCGTCGGGATCGTGGCCGGCGCGGCGCAGTTGCGCCTCGTCCATCGGCAGCGCCGGGTGACCGAGCATCCGGCGGCGCAGCGCCTCGGCGGTGTCCGGCGTCTGGCCGTCATTCTCGAGGACCAGGCCCGCGGGCGGCTCCAGCAGCGCGGCCATCAGCGTCCAGTACGCCGGGTTGGCGTCGAGCAGCCGGTGCTCGAGGTCGGTGATCGCGAGGCCTTCGTGCATGTGCTGGAACAGCCCGCTGCTCATCCGCTGGCGCTCCTCGGCGGTACGGCGCCACTGGATGTCCTGCAGGCTGGCCAGCACCTGGCGGGCGCGGCCGCGGGGGTCGCGGCGCGCGACGCGCAGCCGCAGTTCGTGCCAGACCCAGCCGCCGTCCTCGTCGGGCAGGCGCAGCGCGTGGTGCAGCGTGTCATGCAGCGTGTCGGGCTCGTGCGCCGTCGGATCCTGGTGGTCGGTGTTCCGCGGCCCGGCCGTCTGCCCGCCCTGCAGCAATGCGGGCAGGCGTTCCTCGAGCTTCATCCGGTCGACGGCGTGCACCTGCGTCAGCCAGGCCAGGGGATCGGCGGGATCGAGCGGTCCCAGCCGCGTCTGCCAGCCGGGCGACATCGCGACCGATTCGCCGGGGATCCATTGCGCCAGGGACAGGCCGGCCTCGTCGATCTTGGTGCGCCATTCGCGGCGCTCATCGAGCGCGCGCTGCCGCAGCGCGCGCGCGTGCAGGACCGCACCCAGGCCGAGCAAGGGCAGCAGCCACCAGGCCACCGCGCGCCAGGTCGGCCACAGCGCGCCGGCGACCAGCAGCAGGGCTGTGGCGGCCACCAACAGCACGGCCGGCGCCACCGCGGGCAGGCGTCGAGGCAGGGCGGGCGGGGCCCAGCCGGCGGGGGCGGACAACTCGGACTTCAAGATGGCGGCGGGGTAGGAGGGAAAGAGCGGGCCCGCGCGGGACGCGGGGTGGGACCGGCAGGCATGCTAGCCCTGCGCCGACGGTGGCCGGTCAGCGCTATCCCTGCCGGGGGTGGCGCTCCCCCCCGGAATGAGGGTGCCTCGCCGGACGCGGCGACGACAAGTGGCAGCCGAAAAGCAGCAGCTGAAAAGCAGCAGTTGAAAAGCAGCAGCCGAAAAGCAGAAAGCCACCCGAAGGTGGCTTTCATGGTGCCGGAAGGCGGGTCGCCCTCGGATCCTGGCGCTCAGATCACGAAATCTTCCAGCTTGGCGCCGCCGGAAATGGCGGCCTTCAGCCATTTCGGCTGCAGGCCGCGGCCGCTCCAGGTTTCGCCGGTGGCTTGATTGCGATACTTCGCGGCCACCTTGGAGGACTTCGGCGTGCCGGTCTTGGCGGCGCGGGCGGTCAGGTCGGCGACCGTCAGGCCGTATTCCTGCATCAGCGACTTGACTTTGCCGATCGCGTCGGACCGTTCGCGGTCCTGGGTTTCCGCGATTTGCTGTTCGAGGGCGGCCCGCTGGGCCAGGAGGTCTTTGAGCGATGCCATTTATGCAATTCCTCGCGTAGTTCAACGGCTCCCTCGAAAGGGAATGCCGCATTATAGGCAGGGAATCGAGTATCACCGCAAGGGGGTAAATTCCCGGGCCGGCGTTGAAACGGCACGCTGAAACGGCATTTCCTTGAGTTTCCAGCGGATCAACTGTCAGGAAACGTGTCTCGCCTGACACGAGTTGACGATGGCGTCACCTGGATCGGTGGTGCGGAAATGCCCCGGAATCGGACCCCGCCGCGCACCGCGATGGGGAAATCACTCCGTCGGCGGGACATATCCGGCGGGCTGTTCCGCGCCGCCGCCGAAGAAGAACTGTTCCATCTGCCGCGCGAGGTATTGACGCGCGCGCTGGTCGGCCAGATTCAGGCGGTTTTCGTTGACCAGCATGGTCTGGTGCTTCATCCACGCGGCCCAGGCTTCCTTGGACACGTTCTCATAGATGCGCTTGCCGAGTTCGCCGGGATAGATGGGAAAGTCCATGCCCTCGGCTTCCTTCTTCAGATAAACGCATTGGACGGTGCGGGCCATATCAAACCTCGATGCTCAAAAAGTGTTGGGGGAGTGCGGCAGCCGGCCGACGCTGGGCCGCTGCCGCGGGATCGATCCCGGATGACGGGATCCTGGGGAGGGTGAGGGGATCGCGGATCAGGCGAGTTTCTTGACGAGGACCTGCGAACGCCGGTCCCAGTTGTATTTGCGCTTGCGTTCCTCGGGCAGCCAGTTCGGGTCGACCGGCTGGAATCCGCGCTTGATGAACCAGTGCATGGTGCGCGTGGTCAGCACGAAGACGCTGGTCAGGCCCATGGCCTTGGCGCGCTGCTCGATGCGCTTGAGGATGCGTTCGCCGTCGCCCTGGCCTTGCACGGCGCTGGACACGGTCAGTGCCGCCATTTCGGCGGTGCGCGCCTCCTGATAGGGATGCAGCGCGGCGCAGCCGAATATCACGCCGTCGTGCTCGATGACGGTATAGGTCTCGATGTCGCGTTCGATTTCGCTGCGTTCGCGTTTGACCAGCGTGCCGTCGCGCTCGAACGGTTCGATCAGCGCGATCAGGCTGCCGATATCGTCGTGCGTCGCCTCGCGCAGGCTTTCGAGTTTTTCATCGACGACCATCGTGCCGATGCCGTCGTGGGTATAGACCTCCTGCAGGATCGCGCCGTCGACGACGAAAGGCAGGATGTGCGAGCGTTCGACGCCCGATTCGCAGGCCTTCACGCAGTACTTGAGATAGAAACCGACGTCGGTCGGCTGCGTCGGCGGCGGGAGTTTGGCGATCAGCCGTTTCGCGTCGGCCAGCGCCAGTTCCGTGTCGATCGCGCTTTCCGGGTCCTCGGGGTTTTCGCGCACGCCCTCGACCTCGGTCATGAACAGCAGCTTGTCGGCCTGCAGCGCGATCGCGGTTTCGGTCGCGACGTCTTCCATCATCAGATTGAAGGCGTCGCCGGTGGGCGAGAAACCGAACGGCGACATCAGCACGATGGCGCCGATATCGATGGCGCGCTGGATCGCGGCGGCATCCACGCGGCGCACGATGCCGGAGTGCTTGAAATCGACGCCGTCGACGATGCCGACCGGCCGCGCGGTCAGGAAATTGCCCGACACCACGCGCACCGTGGAATTGGCCATCGGCGTGTTCGGCAGGCCCTGGGAAAAGGCCGCTTCGATTTCGAATCGCAATTGACCGGCGGCTTCCTGGGCGCTGTCCAGCGCAATGCCGTCCGTGATGCGCATCCCGTGGCTGTATTGCGGCGGGTGGCCCTTGAGGGCGAGCTGTTCGTTCACCTGCGGGCGGAAACCGTGGACCAGCACGATCTTGATGCCCATCGCATGCATGATGGCCAGGTCCTGGACGAAGCTGTTGAGCTTGCCGGCGGCGATCATTTCCCCGGTCATGCCGACGACGAAGGTTTCTCCGCGATACGCATGGATATAAGGGGCCACCGCGCGAAACCACGGCACGAAGGTATGGGGGAAGACCAGGCTCATGGGCGCGGATTGTGCAACAGGCTGTCCCTGCAACGCGGCGGCAAGGTCACTTGCGGGACGCTGTGCGGGAGCGGAGCATGGCGCCTCCGCAACACCCCCCGGAGCGAGACATGGAAGTCTTCAAGACGCATGGTGCCTTCAGCTGGTCGGAGTTGATGACGACCGACACGAAGAAAGCGTCCGAGTTCTACGGCAAGCTGTTCGGCTGGACGATCGAGGCCATGCCGATGCCGGGCGGTCCGGCGGACGCGCCGCCGTACCACGTGATCAAGGCGCGCGGGGCGGACGACGCCATCGGCGGCCTGATGGCCTGCCCGCAGCAGGGCATGCCGCCCGCCTGGGGGATCTACGTCACGGTGGACAACGTCGACGAGACGGTGGCCCAGGCCAAGGCGATGGGCGGCAAGGTGCTCATGGAGATCATGGAAGTGCCCACCGTCGGCCGCATGGCGACGCTGCAGGACCCGCAGGGCGCGGTGATCAACGTGATCACCTATGCCGAGATGCCCGACGAAAAGAAATGAGGGTGACCTGACGTCCGGCCCGTTGTCGCGGGGCGCGAGATAATCCGCGCCCCGTGAGTCAAGACACCAACGCCCCCGCCGCGCCGCCTTCGCGTCCTCCCCGCCCGCCGCGTCCGCCGCGCCAGGCCGGACCTCGCCGCCCCGCGGCGCCCGCCACCCCGATCCCGCCGATCGAGTTCCCCGAATCGCTGCCGGTCTCCGGCCGTCGCGAGGAGATCATGCGGGCGATGGCCGAGCACCAGGTGGTGATCGTCTGCGGCGAGACCGGCTCCGGCAAGACGACGCAGTTGCCCAAGATCGCGCTGGCCATGGGCCGGGGCCGCGGCAACGGCGGCGGCCTGATCGGCCACACGCAGCCGCGCCGGATCGCGGCCTCCAGCGTCGCCAAGCGCATCGCCGAAGAGCTCAAGTCGCCCCTGGGCGACGTCGTCGGCTACAAGGTCCGCTTCCAGGACCGGCTGCAGCCGGGCGCCTCGGTCAAGCTGATGACGGACGGCATCCTGCTGGCCGAGACCCAGACCGATCCGCTGCTCAGCGCCTACGACACGCTGATCATCGACGAGGCGCACGAACGCAGCCTCAACATCGACTTCCTGCTCGGCTACCTGCGCGAGATCCTGCCGCGCCGGCCCGACCTGAAGGTGGTCGTGACCTCCGCGACCATCGACGCGGACCGCTTCGCCCAGCACTTCGCGTCGGCGAAGGGACCGGCGCCGGTGTTGATGGTGTCGGGACGGCTGTTCCCCGTCGAGCAGCGCTATCGCCCCTTCGAGGAATCGCGCGAGTACGACGTCAACGACGCCATCTGCGACGCGGTCGACGAGCTCTGGCGCGACGGTCGCGGCGATGTGCTGGTCTTCCTGCCCGGCGAGCGCGAGATCCGCGAGGCCGCCGAGGCGCTGCGCAAGCACCATCCGCCCGGCGTCGAGGTGCTGCCGCTGTTCGCGCGACTGTCCGAGCAGGAGCAGAACCGCGTCTTCCAGCCGCACGGCCAGCCGCGCATCGTGCTGGCGACCAACGTGGCCGAGACCTCGCTGACGGTGCCCGGCATCCGCTACGTGATCGACCCCGGCCTGGCGCGCGTCAAGCGCTACAGCTACCGCAACAAGGTCGAGCAGCTGCAGATCGAGAACATCAGCCAGGCGGCGGCCAACCAGCGCGCGGGCCGCTGCGGCCGCGTCAGCAACGGCACCTGCATCCGGCTGTACGACGAGAAGGACTATCTCTCCCGGCCGCGCTTCACCGATCCCGAAATCCTGCGCAGCTCGCTCGCGGGCGTGATCCTGCGGATGAAGTCGCTGCATCTGGGGCAGGTCGAGGACTTCCCCTTCATCGAGCCGCCGCCGCGCAAGGCGGTGGCCGACGGCTACCAGCTGCTCAACGAGCTGGGCGCCGTCGACGAGCGCAACGAGCTCACGCCGATGGGCCATGAGCTGTCGAAGCTGCCGCTGGATCCGCGCGTTGGCCGGATGATCCTGGAGGCCCGCCAGCGCGACGCGCTGAGCGAGGTGCTGATCATCGCCAGCGCGCTGTCCGGTCAGGACGTGCGTGATCGCCCGATGGAGCAGCAACAGCAGGCCGACGAGAAGCACAAGAAGTTCGACGACGAGAAGTCGGAGTTCATGGGCTACCTGAAGCTGTGGAAGTGGCTTGGAGAGTCCCGCGGAGGGGAAGGGGAGCACAAGCTCTCCAACCGCAAGCAGGAGCAACTGCTGCGCGACAACTTCGTCAACCCGCGCCGCGTGCGCGAGTGGCGCGACATCTACTCGCAGCTGCACACGGTGATCGCCGAGCACGGCTGGCGCCTGAACGGCGCCCCGGCGACCTACGAGCAGGTCCACCTGTCGATGCTGGCCGGCCTGCTGGGCAACATCGGCGTCAAGGCCGATGACGACGACTGGTACCTGGGCGCGCGCGGCATCAAGTTCTGGCGCCATCCGGGCGCGCACCTGAGCAAGAAGCCGGGACGCTGGATCGTCGCAGCGGAGCTGGTGGACACGACGCGGCTGTTCGGCCGCGGCATCGCGGCGATCGAGCCGCAGTGGCTGCCCGGCATCGCCGGCCACCTGATCAAGACCCAGCTGCTGGAACCGCACTGGGAGAAGAAGGCCGCCGAGGTCGTCGCGCTGGAACGCGCGACGCTCTACGGCATCGTGCTCTACAACAACAAGCGGGTGAACTTCGGTCGCGTCGACGCCGTCGCCGCGCGCGAGATCTTCATCCGCGAGGCGCTGGTCAACGGCGACTGGGAGACGCGGCTGCCCTTCCTGGCCCACAACCAGAAGCAGATCGCCAAGGTCGAGGAGCTCGAACACAAGTCGCGCCGTCAGGACGTGCTGGTCGACGACGAGCTGATCTACGCCTTCTACGATCAGCAGCTGCCGGCGGACGTGTACTCCGGCGTGACGCTGGAGAAGTGGTTCCGCGAGGCCAGCAAGGCCAACCCGCGCCTGCTGCAGCTCAGCCGCGACGAGCTGATGCGGCACGAGGCCGCCGGCGTGACGAGCAATGCCTTCCCGAAGACGATCCGCCTGGGCGGCGTCGACTGCAGCGCGACCTACCTGCACCAGCCCGGCGACGCGCGCGACGGCCTGACCGTCACCGTGCCGATCTACGCGCTCAACCAGGTCAGCGACGAGCGCGTCGACTGGCTGGTGCCCGGCATGCTCGAGGCCAAGGTGACGGCGCTGCTCAAGAGCCTGCACCAGAAGCCGCGCAACCGGCTGACACCGCTGCCCGAGTTCGTCGCCGAGTTCGTCGAGCTGAATGCGTTCGCACAGGGCGGCCTGGTCGACGTGCTGCTCAAGGCGGTGAAAGAGCGCTCGCAGGTCGCCGTGCAGCGCAACGACTTCAAGCTGGAGCAGTTGCCCGCGCATCTGTTCATGAACATCCGCGTCGTCGACGAGCACGGGCGGCAACTCGGCCAGGGCCGCAACCTCGCGACGCTGAAGGCAGAGCTCGGCACCCAAGCGCGCTCCGCCTTCCAGGCCCTCGCCGCGCTCAAGCTCCACGGTCCGGGAGACTCCTCCAAGCAGCAAGGCTCGGAAGATTCCCTGGAACGCCGAGGCTCTGACGACTCCCTCTCCCGCTCGCGGGAGAGGGCAGGGGTGAGGGCTGCGGTCGACGGGGGACGGCCGACGTCAAGCGACGGCCAGCCCTCCCGCGGCATCAAGGCGACGGTGATCCCACCGACCAAACCCGCGACCGACGCCGCCAAGACCTACACGTCCTGGACCTTCGGCGAACTCCCCGAGCTCATGGAGATCAAGCGCGGCCCGCAGACGCTGATCGGTTTCCCGGCGCTGATCGACAAGGGTCAGCACGTCGAGATCGAAGTCTTCGACGAGCCCGAGATCGCCGCCGCGAAGCACCGTGCCGGCCTGCGCCGCCTGGTCGCGCTGCAGCTCAAGGAACCGCTGAAGTACCTGGAGAAGAACATCCCCGACCTGACGCAGATGTCGGTCGCCTACATGAGCCTGGGCACCGCCGAGGAGCTGCGCGACCAGATCATCGCGGTCGCGCTGGAGCGCGCCTTCCTGTCCGACCCGTTGCCGGTCGACGAGTTCACTTTCAAGGCCCGGCTCGAGGAAGGCCGTGCCCGCCTCAACCTGATCGCGCAGGAGGTGGCCCGCCTCGCCTTCAACGTGCTGATCGAGTACCAGGCCGCGCTGCGCAAGCTCAAGGATGCACGCACGGCGCCCAAGGACGTGGTCGAGGACCTGCAGGCGCAACTGCAGCGGCTGATGCCCAAGCGCTTCGTGCTGCAGACGCCGTGGAGCCAGCTGCAGCACTTCCCGCGCTACCTGAAGGCGATCACGCTGCGCCTGGACAAGCTGCGTGCCGACGCGCCGCGCGACGCGAAGCTGCTCTCGGAGCTCCGTCCGCTGGAGCAGCGCTGGTCGCGCCGCCTGGCGGAACTCAAGGGCACGACCGACGCGCGGGTGGAGGATTTCCGCTGGCAGCTCGAGGAATTGCGGGTCAGCCTGTTCGCGCAGGAACTGAGGACACCGCAGCCCGTCAGCGTCAAGCGCCTGGAAAAGGTGTGGGCGCAGTTACAGAACTGAGCGGAGAATCCCCCCCAGTTCTTCAGGCGGGGATCTCGGGTTTTCGGTCCAATTCAAGCTACAAAAGGTCCGTGGCCCTGCACCGTCGGGTGCCGCACATCGCTCGTGTCTGACAACACCACAACATCCTCCGCCGCCCCGATGCGGCGCTTCGGCCGCTTCGAGCTCCGCGGGCTGCTGCACAAGAGCCTGCGCTCGATGCTGTGGGTGGTCTTCGACCCGCAGAGCGGCCAGGAGCTGTTCCTGATGATGCCGCGCGAGAAGCCCAACAGCGAGGCGGCGATGCTGCACTGGCTGAAGACGGTCGACGGCGCGTCGCGCATCCATCATCCGAACCTGGCGCATGTCGTCGAGACTGGCCGCGTCGATCCGTGGCCCTACGTCGCCTACGACCGCGCGCTGGGCGAGACGCTGGAGGAGCGCATCGCCCGCGGCGCGCCGCCGCTGCCGCTGGACGCCGCCGGCTGGGCCGCGCAGGCGCTCGAGGGCCTGGCCTTCGCGCACGAGGCCGGCCATGCGCACCGCGACATCCAGCTGGCCCACATCGTCGTCGACGGCGCGAACCACGTCCGCGTCCTGGGGCTCGAGGTCGCGCAGGAGGTCGTGCCGCCGAATGCCGACTTCAACACCACCACGCGCCGCGCCGCGCGCGAGGCCGCCGAGGAGGACGTCGTCTGCGTCGGCCTGGTGCTGCACCGTCTGCTCAGCGGCAAGCCGGTGCTGGAGGAGTCCGACCTGCAGGTCGTGCTCCAGCGCATGCAGCCGCAGGGGCATGACCTCGTGCGCCTGGGCTGGGAAACCCCCTATGCGATCCCCGAGCCGCTGCGCGCCATCGTCAACCGCGCCAGCGATCGGCAGACGCGCCAGCGTTACCACCTGGCGCGCAGCTTCTGGCGCGCGCTGGACGGCTGGCGGCTGTCGGCCGAGCAGGACGACGGCGGCCCGATCGCGCTGCTGAAGGACAAGATGCAGCGCTTCGGCCATCTGCCGAGCACCTCGGCCCGGCTGGTGACGACGGTGTCCTCGTCGGCGATGGCAGGCCAGCACGGCAGCCAGCTGGCGTCGATGGCGCTGAAGGACATGGCGCTGGCGCTGGAGCTGATCCGGCGCGTCAACAACGCGCTGCGCCAGCAGGGCCCGACCAGCGGCGGCACGGTGCTCAACCTGCAGCGCGCGATCGCGATGCTGGGCCTGAACGGGCTGGAGGACGCGGCGCGGGCGCTCAAGCCCTGGCCCGGTCCGATGAACGAAGGCCAGGCGCAGTTCATGCAGAGCGTGATGCGCCGCGTGCAGCGCGCCGGTCAGGTGGCGCAGGCGCTGCGTCCGGCCGGGTACGACGGCGAGGTGATCTACCTGATCTCGCTGATGCAGAACCTGGGGCGGCTGCTGGTGCAGTACCACTTCCCCGACGATGCGCAGCAGATCCGCCAACTGCAGGTCGCGCCGGAAGCGACCGAGGACAACCCCAACCCGCGCGGCATGAGCGAGCAGTCCGCCGCCTACGCGGTGCTGGGCTGCGATCTGGAGAGCCTCGGACTGGCCGTCGCCCGGTACTGGGGCCTCGGCGACGAGCTGCAGCACATGATGCGCCGCCAGCCGCAGGAGGCGCCGGTGCGCCATGCCGACGGCGACACGGAGCTGCTGCGGCTGACCTGCAGCCTGGCCAACGAACTGGTGGACGCGCTCGCGCTGCCGGAGCGCAAGCGCCAGGCGGCGATCGAGCTCGCGACGCGGCGTTATGCGCGCGCGCTCGGGCTGGGCCTGCGCGAGATCTACGACGCGCTCGGCACCAGCGGCGCGATCACCGACGCCGGCGAGAGCGGCCTCGGCGCGATGAGCGATCCGGCCGTCGGCGCGGCCGCGACCGCGGCGCCGCGCTCCCGGCTGCGCGAGCGTGCCGAGTCCGGCGCTCCCGCTCCCGCGGGCATGAAGACTGCCAACAACAACGCGAACAGTACCGCCCAGCCAGGATCGCCGACCGGCGCTTCCGAGCCCGGCAAGGACCGACCATGACCGCCATGCCGCCCGCCGTCGGGCGATTCAAGCCATTGCGCAGCCTGGGGCAGGGCGCCCAGGCGGTGGTCTGGCTCGCCCACGATCCGCGGCTGGATCGCGAGGTCGCGCTGAAGGTGCTGACGCAGGCCGTCGACCGCGCGAGCGTGGACGCCTGGCTGCATGAGGCGCGCGCGGTCAGCCGGCTGACGCATCCCAACATCGTGCCGGTCTTCGAGGCGGACATCGAAGGCGGCCAGGCCTACATGGTCTTCGAGTACGTGCCCGGCGGCACGCTGACCGAGCGGCTGCGCCAGCGCGGCCGGCTGCCGGCGCGCGAGGCCGTCGCGATGATGCTGGGCATCCTCGACGGGCTGCACGCGGCGCACCAGGCGGGCGTCGTGCACCGCGACCTGAAGCCGTCCAACATCCTGATCGACTCGACCGGCCGGCCCAAGGTGATGGACTTCGGCATCGCCGGGCGCATCCAGCCCGGTGCGGTCAATGCGACCGGTGCGGGCGGTACGGCCGGCGCGGCCCCGCGCCCCAACCGCATCGTCGGCACGCCGGGCTACATCTCGCCGGAAGCGGCCCGGGGCGACGCCGCCTCGCCGGTGATGGACGTGTTCGCGGCGGCCGTGATGCTCAGCGAGATGCTGTCCGGCCAGCGGCTCAACTACGACCCCGATCCGTGGCGCGCGGTGCGCCGCGCGATGGAGCAGACGCTGGATCCGCCGGCCGATCTCGGACCCGACAGCGACGACGCGTTGCGCGCCGTGCTGCTGCGCGGCCTGTCGCGCGAATCGTCGCAGCGCTGGGCCGATGCCAAGGCCTTTCACGACGCGCTGGCCGCGTGGCTGCATCCGGCCAGCGAGGCGCCCGAGGCGGGCGAGGGCGGCAGCGCCACGCTGGAGTTCCTGCTTCGCCGCATGCGGCATCGCAGCGACTTCCCCGCGATGGCCGACTCGGTGACGCGCATCCAGCGGATGACGCAGTCGGAGAACGAGAGCCTCACCTCGCTCTCCAACGAGATCCTCAAGGACGTCGCGCTGACCAACAAGCTGCTGCGCCTGGTCAACACGGTGCAGTTCAGCCACGCGGGCGGCGGGCACATCAGCACGGTGTCGCGCGCGGTGGCGCTGGTGGGCTTCGGCGGCATCCGCAACCTGGCGCTGTCGCTGGTGCTGCTGGAGCGGATGGAGAACAAGGGCCACGCGCAGCGCCTGAAGGAGGAGTTCCTCCGCTCGCTGATGGCGGGCTCGCTGGCGCGCGAGCTGTGCCTGGTGCCGCGCGAGAACGAGGAGTCCTTCCTCGCCACGATGTTCCAGGGCCTGGGCCGGCTGCTGGCCGAGTTCTACCTGCCCGAGGAGGCGCAGCAGGTGCGCCGCGTCGTGCGGCCCGAGCGCGGCATGGGCGAGCAGGCCGCGCCGCCGCTGAGCGAGGCCGCGGCCTCCGCGCAGGTGCTGGGGCTGAGCTACGAGAGCCTCGGCCTGGGCGTGGCCCGGCAATGGGGTTTCCCGGACACCCTGCAGCGCAGCATGCAGCGGCCCGACGGTGACGCGCCGACGCGGCTGGTGGAGCACTCGACGGACCGGATGCGCTGGCTGGGCCGCGCGAGCAACGATGTCGCGGACGTCATCCTGAACAGCGATCCCGCCGAGGCGCATGCCAAGGTGCGCGCGATGGCGCAGCGCTACGCACGCGCGCTGGGTGTCGAGGCCAAGGCCTTCGAGGCCGCGGCGGACCAGGCGCGGCAGCGGCTGACGCAGCTGGCACAGGCGATGGACATCAAGCTGGCGAAGAACTCGCCGGCGCAGCGCCTGCTGGCGCCGCTGACGCCGTCGGCGGAGGACACCCTCTCGCCGCACCAGCTGCAGGCGACGATGGTGGACGGGCAGGCGCCGGCCGGCGTGATCCCGCCCGAGCAGGCGGCGGCGACGCTGGCCGCGGGCATCCAGGACATCACCAACGCGATGGTCGAGAGCTTCAAGCTCAACGAGATCCTGCGGATGATCCTGGAGACGATGTACCGCGGGCTGGGTTTCCGCCGGGTGATCTTCTGCCTGCGCGATCCGAAGACCGAGACGCTCACCGGCCGCTTCGGCCTGGGCGACGGGGTGGAGGCGGTGGTGCCGCTGTTCCGCGTCCCGTTGCGGGTGATGCCGGGCCTGCCGGCGGACCTGTTCACGGCGATCTGCACGAAGGGTGTGGACACGCTGATCGCCGACGCCTCCCAGCCAAAGATCGCCGAGCGGCTGCCGCCATGGTTCCTCAGCGGGGCCAAGGCGCACAGCTTCCTGATCCTGCCGATGGCGCTGCGCGGCGCGCCGTTCGCGATGATCTACGCGGACAAGACGGAGCCGGGCAGCGTGGTGCTCGACGAGAAACAGCTGTCGCTGCTGCGCACGCTGCGCAACCAGGCCGTGATGGCCTTCAAGCAGGCGAGCTGAGCCTCAACGACGCGGGCCGTAATGGCCCGGGATCCAGCGGCGACCGCCGCCGCGGTTGTCCCAGTAGCCGTCGATCCAGATGGTGCCGGTGACGACCGGGCCGCCGTCCGAATAACCGGCGCCGTAGCCACCACCGTCGCCGTAGCCGCGGTCGTAGCCGTGATAACGATGGGCGGGAACCACGACGCAGCCGGTCAATGTCGCGACCAGCGGAGCCGCGACCAGCGCAAGGAGCAGGGGACGAAGCGTTCGCATGTGGGACCTCCATGAAGGGGACTGCATGCGTCAGACAACGCGGTCCCGGAGGTCGCCGATGACCGGTCACGCCGGACATTACGCGGCGGACACGGAGTAACGGTCGGTGAGCCCGCCCCCGAACGGGCCCGCAGGCCCGGCAGGCCCGGCAGGCCCGGCAGGCCCGACCTCCCGGTCGAGCCGAAGCCCGATCAGTACGGGCCGTTCTTCAGCCAGTGTTCGAGTTGCGGCAGGCGGTCGTTGCCCCAGAAGCGTTCGCCCTCGACGATGAAGAACGGCGAGCCGAACACGCCGCGGGCTTCCGCGAGGTCGATCTCGGCCTTCAGGCGGGCGCGTGCGGCGGTGTCGTTGGCGATGGCCTGGAGCTGGTCGGGCGAGACGTGCTGGGTGGCGCAGAGTTCCTGGAGCACCTCGCCCTGGGCGATGTTGCGGTCGTCGACGAAGTAGGCCTTGTAGACGGCCTGGGCGAACTTGCGGCCCTGCTCGGGGTCGCGGTCGTTGAACCAGTGGAACAGGCGCGCGGCCATCTCGGTGTGCAGGCCCAGCGAGGACGGCGTGTTGTAGGGCACCTTCATGAAGGCGGCGAGCCGCACGACGTCGCGACGGACGTAGTCGCTGCGCATGACGCTGTTGGGAACGCGGATGCGTTCGAGCGACTGGAAGTTGGCGTCCAGCACGATGGCGTGCCAGTTGACGGTGCGGCCGTACCCGGCCGCGAGCTCGTCGATGCTCTGCGCGGCGATGTAGCCGTAAGGCGAGGCGAAGTCGAAATAGAAGTCGATCGGTGCGGACATGCGGGCTCCTGACAAGGCGCGCGGATTGTAGGAGGGTGTCTCGACGCGGCTCGAGACGCATCCGCCGGATGGGTGATGCGGGGAATGACCATGGTCACCTGACGTCAGGGTCAGGCGTTCCGACTGAAGGACGCTGGCTATCATCAAACTAGATTTCCTGGGAGAGGCGATGAGCGCGAGAACGCCTGGTCCGCTGTGCCAGATCAGCAATCCTCAAATCGTGGACAGGGGCACCAACTGCCTGTCCCAGTCGCCGTCGCCCGCGTCGATCGGTCGGCAGACGCAAGATCTGCGCGGCCTCGACGAAGCCCTGGACGCGCTACAAGCGACCGCCCTGAACTTCGCGAGGCGATACATCCAGGATGCGAAGGCGCGCGCCACCTATGTCCAACGGATCGCCGAAGCGGCGCGCACGATCCGCGCCGATGTCCTCGCGGGAAAGATGAGCGCCGCGGACGGCGCCGCGTTCGCAGCGCAGTCCCGGAACATGATCATGGAAGAGATCCGCGCGATCACATCTGCGATTGGCAGGGCAGGAGCGGAAGCGATGAAGGGGCAGGGCCTCACGCTGGAGATGGCGCTCGACAAGGCAGTCAAGAAGTTGTTTCCGGGGCAGACCTTCGCCGAGCTGTCCGCGGCGCAGAAGCGATTGGTCTTCCTGGAGATCGTGGACGCGTCGGGCCGATCGAGTCCGAAGGTGACCGGCCAG
The DNA here is from genome assembly GCF_059415845.1 of Roseateles sp. GW821-FHT09H11. Taxonomy (NCBI): domain Bacteria; kingdom Pseudomonadati; phylum Pseudomonadota; class Betaproteobacteria; order Burkholderiales; family Sphaerotilaceae; genus Roseateles; species Roseateles sp. GW821-FHT09H11. The sequence goes on from NZ_JBWKOA010000003.1 coordinate 718,853, forward strand.
ATCCCGCGTTGGCGGATGCTCGGACGGGGTCTTGCCGTCGTGACCGTGGCCATCTCGATCTACAACATCTGGGAGGCGAAGAACAAGCTGCGGCAGGGCGTCAAGGAAGGCGCGACGCTGACGGGTGGCGTCCTTGGCGGTGCTGCTGGAACGGCCTCTGCAGGCTTCTTCTGCGGGCCTGGTGCCCCCGTGTGCGTGACGGCGTTGTTCATTGTCGGCGGCATCGTCGGCGCAATTGCGGCAAGTGCGGCGGCCGATCAGGTCCTTGACCAACGAGACGTCATGAACTGGCTGGGCGAATGAGCGAGATGCGCTTCATTGACGACGACGCCCATCGCGCCGCGCGGTTGGCGATCTCGCAGTTGTTCCTGGATACGGAACTCGATGAGCTCGACCTGAAGGCCATCGCGCGCGAACTGGTGGCGACGGGACTGCCCGTCGATGAACTGCAGCGTGTCTACGAAACCGAAGTCGCACCGGCTTGCTGGCGGAATCTGCATGCGATACCCGGCGGTGTGTGGACCGGGTTCGACGAACAGTCGCTGGGCCAAGCCATCCGGCAGCATCGGCTTCAGAGATCGACATCCTCTCTCTGGCAACGTTGGTCGATTCAACGTTGGACGGCAAGCACACGAAGCGACTGGACACGCGTTCTGAAAATGCTGGCCGACAGTTGAACTGAGGCCGCGCGCGACGTCGCAGCTTTGCGCTCGCGAGTCGTCGGCTGCCGCTACCGCATCCCCCTCCCGCCCGTCAACCACCCCCGGGAGGCGATGTATCGGCCCTGTTGCCTCCGATACAGTTGTTTACCTCAGTTCCCCCTGAGTGCGTGCATTCCGTGAGGGATGTCACACCCAGGGGGCTGACCAGGGCAAAACCGGCGCGAGCCGGCGACGCAAAGCCTCCGGTCTCGGCGCCGACATCCCAAAGATGTCACGACTCGAGATAGCGGGGTTGCCGTACCGGCAATGACCGGTTCGTGACGCATCGCCGCTTGTCCGGCCCGTCCTGGGTCGAAAAAACAACGCCAGACCAACGGCAGGCAGGGATGCAAGAGAAGTATGAAACGCGGACGCCCGCGCGGCGGCGTCCGGCCGTCGGCGTGCCGACGGTGGCCACGATCGCGATCGCTGCCGCCTTGTGCGCCGGCATGGAAACCGCCTGGGGTCAGTCCTTGCCCCCGGGCACCGTCGACCCCGATGCGCAACGCCAGCTCCAGCAGCAGCGCGAGGCGCAGCAGCGCCAGTCGCTCGAACGCGAACCGGACGTCCGCCTGCGCGCCAGCGCGCCGCAGGCGCGCCCCCGTCTGCGCGACGACGAGTCCCCCTGCTTCCAGATCACGCAGATCGAGCTGCGCGGCGTCGACGGCCAACCCCGCATGGCGCGCCAGATCGGCGCGCTCGACGGTCCCCAGGGCGACGACGCGCCGATCGGCCGCTGCCTCGGCGCCGGCAGCATCGCCACGCTGGTGACGCGCCTGCAGGACGCGCTGATCGAGGAAGGCTTCATCACCACGCGCGTCCTCGCGGCGCCGCAGGACCTGTCCACCGGCCGCCTCGTGCTGACCGTCGTGCCCGGCCGCGTCCACGCGATCCGCCTGCGCGAAGGCACCTCGCCGCAGGTGCGGCTCGCCAACGCGCTGCCGGTGAAGCCGGGCGACGTGCTCAACCTGCGCGACATGGAGCAGGCGCTCGAGAACCTGCAGCGCGTCCCCGGCGCGCAGGCCGACATCCAGGTCGAGCCCGCGCTGGGCACCAGCGAGCCCGGCTACAGCGACCTCGCCGTCAGCTACCAGGGCGGCCGTCAGTGGCGCTGGCAGGTCTCGCTCGACGACAGCGGCAGCGAGGCCACCGGTCGCTACCCGCTCGCGCTGACCGCGTCGCTGGACCACGCGCTGACGCTCAACGACCTCTTTTACGCGACGCTGAATCGCGATGCCGACTGGTTCGCGCGCCGCGTCGACCACCGCGAGGGCCCGCACAAGGGCACCGGCGGCCACGTGCTGCACTACTCGCTGCCGTGGGGCCATTCGCTGATCAGCGTCACCGTGAGCCGCAGCGGCTATCGCCAGGTCGTCATCGGTGCCAACCAGACCTACGTCTATCGCGGCGCTAGCAGCAACGGCGAGCTGAAGCTGACCCGCATGCTCTGGCGCGACGGCCAGTACAAGTTCAGCGGCTATGTGAAGCTGTTCGGCCGCGGCTCGCGCAACTACATCGACGACGCCGAGGTCGAGGTCCAGCGCCGCCGCACCGGCGGCTGGGAGGCCGGCATCAACCTCAAGCGCAATGCCGGCGGCATCGGCAGCGAGGCCGAGCTCAGCCTGAAGCGCGGCACCGGCGCCTTCCACGCGCTGTCCGCACCCGAGGAAGCCTTCGGCGAGGGCGATTCGCGCGTGCGCCTGCTGCAGGGCGGCTACAGCCTCAACGGCGCGCTGACGCTCGGCGCCCGACAGCTGCAGCTGAGCACCTCGCTGCGCGGCCAGTACGCGCTGAACCGGCTGACGCCGCAGGACCGCTTTTCGATCGGCGGCCGCTACACGGTGCGCGGCTTCGGCAGCGACGCGTCGCTGTCCGCCGACAACGGCCTGCTCTGGCGCAACGAGGCGGAACTGCCGCTGTCCGCGGCGCAGCAGTCGCCGGCCGTGTCGATGTACCTCGGCGTCGACGCGGGCCTGGTCGGCGGCCATGGCGCCGAGCGCCTCGCGGGACGCCATCTGACCGGTGCCGTCATCGGTTCGCGCGTGCGCACGCAGGGCTTCTCGTTCGAGGTCTTTGCCGGCGCGCCGCTGTGGCAACCGTCCCGCTTCCCCGCAGCCCGCGTCGTCGCGGGCTTCAACCTGACCTATTCGCGCTGAGCTCCTGTCGAGCCAGGCCCTGAACTCTTTCCGTTGAGATCGCGATGAACCGTCTTCAGTACCGAATCGTCTTCAACAAGCAACGCGGCCAACTGATGGCCGTGGCGGAAACCGCCTTGAGCCACAGCAAGGGCGGCACGAGCGGAGAGAGCGATGCGCCGGCGCGTCGCGCGCTGGGGACGGTGGAGACGGTGCCCGCGGCGTCGCGCGGACCGCCCTCGCTGCTCGCGCTGGCGGCCGCCTTCGCGATGGGCGCGGTGATCACGCTGGCGCCGGACGCGCTGGCGCAGGTCAAGGCCGATACCAACGCGCCGAAGCACCAGCAGCCGACGGTGGTCAACAGCGCCAACGGCACGGTGCAGGTCAACATCCAGACGCCGAGCGCCGCCGGCGTCTCGCGCAACACCTACAGCCAGTTCGACGTCGACAAGCGCGGCGTCATCCTGAACAACGCGCGCACCGACGCCAGCACGCAGCTCGGCGGCTACGTGCAGGCCAACCCGTGGCTGGCCACCGGCAGCGCGCGCGTGATCCTCAACGAGGTCAACAGCAGCGCGCCCAGCCAGCTCAAGGGCTACGTCGAGGTGGCCGGCCAGCGCGCCGAGGTGGTCATCGCCAACCCGTCCGGCATCCAGGTCGACGGCGCCGGCTTCATCAATGCCAGCGCGGCCGTGCTGACCACCGGCACGCCGCGCTTCAACGCCGACGGCAGCATCGCCGGCTACGGCGTTCAGGGCGGCCTGATCCGCGTGGACGGACAGGGCCTGGACGGCTCGTCGACCGACTACACCGCGCTGCTCGCGCGTGCGGTCGAGATCAACGCCGGGATCTGGGCCAAGGACGCCCGCATCCAGACCGGCTCGCAGGTGATGACGGTGGACGAGACCGGCGTCGCCGGCGGCGAGTCGCTCGCGCCGACGGGCGAGCGCCCGCGCTATGCGCTGGACAGCACCGCGCTCGGCGGCATCTACGCGCAGCGCATCACGCTGGTGGGCACCGAGGCGGGCCTCGGCGTGCGCCAGGCCGGGCAGGTGGTCGGCGGACAGCTGACGCTGCGCGCGGACGGCTGGCTGGACAACACCGGCACGGTCTACGCGCAGGAGGCCGATGCCAACGGCACGCCCGCGCTGACGGTGCAATCGAACGCCGGCGTGCGCAACGCGGGTTGGCTGGCGTCGCGCGGCTCTGCCGACATTCGCGCTCCGCAGCTGAACGGCGAAGCCGGCAGCGTGACCGCGGCGGGCATGACCGCCGACGGCGCGATCGTGGCCGGCGGCGGCCAGCTGTCGCTGACCGCCTCGCAGTCGGCGAAGCAGGCCGGCCAGCTGCTGGCCGCGGACCGCCTGGCGGTGCAGGCGCCGGCGCTCGATCTCGGCGGTGCGCAGGCCCAGGCCGGATCGATCGCGCTCGGCGGCGACACCGTCGCGGCGCGCGAGTCGCTGCTGATCGCCGGCAGCGGCATCGACGTCGCAGGCAGCGCCTCGGTCGATCTGACGCGCGCGCAGGTGCAGGCGGCCACGGTCGCCGCCACCGCGCCGACGCTGACCGCCGACGGCGCGCAGCTGTCGGCCACCGGCACGCTGAGCCTGAAGGCGGGCGGCACGCTGAGCACGCAGGCGGCGAGCCTCGCTGGCGGGAAGCTGTCGATCGCGGCGCACGACGCCGATCTGCGTCAGGCGGAATGGCTGCAGGTCGGCACCGACGCGCTCTCGCTGCGCGTCGACGGCACCCTGACCGCCGACAGCGCGCGAGTGGCCAGCAACGGCGCGTCGCTGTCGATCGCGGCGAACGCCTTCAGCGCGATCGGCGCGAGCCTGGAGCAGTACGGCAGCGGCGCGCTGAGCATCGACGGCCAATCGGTCCACCTGAATGGCGCCACGCTGTGGTCCAACGGCGCGCTGTCGGCGACGGCGGCGCAGCTGACGCTCGATGGCGCGGACGCGCAAGCGCGTGCCATCGCGCTGAAGGCCGACGGCACGCTGAGCCAGCAACGCGCGACGCTGCGCACGACCGGCACCGCGACGCTGAGCGCGGACCGCATCGACAACCGCGACGGTCGCGTCGCCGCCGATGGCGGCCTGACGGTCCAGGCCGGTACCGAGCTGCGCAACGACCGCGGCGAACTGCAGGCGGCGTCGGGTGGCATCGCGATCGTCGGGCAGGCCGACATCGCCAACGCCGCCGGCCTGATCGCCGCGCGCGACGGCGTGTCGGTGCAGGGACGTTCGCTGGTGCAGGAGCAGGGTGCCGCGATCGGCGGCCAGGACGTGACGCTGACGCTGCAGGGCGAAGTCCGCCAGGATGCGTCGTCGACCATGTCCTCGACGAAGGGCCTCGGCATCGAGGCGCGCGCCATCAACGCCGATGGGCAGCTGCGCGCGGGCGGTGCGCTGACCTTGTCGGCGCAGGAGAACGTGGCACTGGGCGGCTCCGTCTACGGCGGACAGGTGACGGCGTCCTCGGGCGGCGACCTGAGCGTCGCCGGCCTGCTGGCGGCGCAAGGTGCCTTGAGCGCCACCGCGGCGCAACGACTGCAGACTGGCCCTGGCGCGACCATTGCGGCGGGCCTCGGCGCCGACGGCCGCATCGGCGGCCAAGGCGCGCTGGCGATGTCGGCGGGTTCCGCGATGACGCTGCGCGGCCAGGTGCTGGCGGTCGATGCACGGCTCGAGGCCGCCGGTCTCGACCTCACCGGGTCGCAGATCCAGGCGATCAACGCGCTGGGCTTGAAGAGCGGCAGCGAACTGGTCACCGCGGGCGCGCAATTGAGCGCGTCGTCCCTGTCGCTCCAGGCGCAGGACTGGCGCCACGCCGGCGGCCAACTGGCACTGAGCGGCAGCGGCGACCTGACCGTTGCGCTGACCGGTCGGCTGGACAACCGCCAGGGCGTGATCCAGACGAATGCGAAGAGCGTCTCGCTGACGGCGCAGACCATCGACAACACCGCCGGAAAGATCGTCACCGGCGGCGACGCGCTGGCGCTGCGCACGCAGTCGCTCGCGAACCAGGGCGGCACGCTGACGACATCGGGTGACCTGACTGTCGAGGCGCGCCAACTCGACAACCGCGACGGCGAGTTGAGCGGTCGTCGTGTCGAGCTCGCGAGCCAGCAGTTCGACAACACCGGCCGCGGCCTGATCCGCGCGACCGGCGCGGTCTCCGTCGATGCCGACACGCTGACGCACACCGGCACCCTCGCGGCCGGCGACGCGCTGAGCGTGCGCGCGGGTGCGATCGACAGCAGCGGCACCTTCGCCGCGGGCCTGCGGGCCGACAACACGATCGGCGCATCGGGGGACCTGACGCTGAATGCCTCTCGCACGCTGCAGCATTCGGGCACGAGCCTGGCCGGCGGCATCGCACGCCTCGACGGCGGCGAGCTCCAGCTACAAGGCAGCCAGACCCAGGCGGCGGGTGTCGTCGCCCAGGCGCATGGCGGCGAGTTGCGCCTGGATCGCGCCGTGGTGGTGGCGACCGATGGATTGAGCCTTCTCACGGGCGCGGGGCTGGTCACGGACAACGCGCAGGTGAGCGGCGGCACGGTGACCGTGTCGGCCGCCGACTGGCGCAACGCCGGCGGCGCGATCGCCCAGACCGCCGCGATCGGCGGCCTGACGGCCACGGTGAACGGCACGCTGGACAACACCGGCGGTCGCATCGCCGGGAACGGCGCGGCGCTGTCGCTGAGCGCGCAGCGCATCGACAACGTCTCGGGTCAGGTGATCCACGCCGGCGGCGCGAGCGGCGAACTGCGCCTCGACGCGACGACGCTCAACGGCGCCGGCGGCACCATCGCCGGCGCCGGCGGGCTCACGCTCAACGTCGGCGGCCATGCCGACCTGGGCGGCTCCCAGGCGCTCACGCAGGCGGACCGCGTGGCCATCACCGCCGGCAGTCTCAGCACGCGTGAGGCGAAGCTGATCGCGCAGAACGCCGCGCAGCTGAGCGTGACCGGCACACTCGACAACACCGCCGGCCTGGTCCAGAGCGGCGGCCCGTTGACGGTGCAGGCGGCGACGCTGACCAACCGGGACGGCCAGATCGGCGGCGCGGGCATCACGGTGAACGGCGGCACCGTCGACAACGCGGGGCAGGGGCTGATCTCGTCGACGTCGTCGCTGACGATGGCGGCGGACCGACTGACCAACGCGGGTCAGTTGCAGGCCGCGGGCGATCTCTCCGCCGCGGTGCGCGACGTGCTCGACAACACCGGCTTGATCGTGTCGCAGGGCGACGCCCGCGTGAATGCCGAGACCTTCCATCACACCGGTACCTTGGCCGCGCGCGGCAACGTCGTCGTGGCGGGTGGAACGCTCGACAGCACCGGCACCTTCGCCGCCGGCCTCAAGAATGACAACACCGTCGATGATCGCGGCGACCTGACGCTGACGGCGCGCGATGCGACGCACAGCGGGCTGTCGCTCGCGGGCGGCACGTTCTCGCTTGCCGCGGAACGCGCGGCGCTGCAGGGCAGCAGGACGCAGGCGGGGACGGTTTCGCTCCAGGCCCTGGCCGGTGATCTGGGCCTGGCGCAGGCCACCGTGGCCGCGACGCGGCAACTGAGCCTGTCCGCCTCGGGCGCGCTGGACACCTCCGCCGCCGCGCTGAGCGGCGGCAGCGTCTCCATCGCGGCCGCCGACTGGCGTCATGCGGCGGGATCGCTGGCGCAGACCGACGCGGCTGGCGCCTTCCGCGCGGACGTCATCGGGACGATCGACAACCAGGGCGGCCGCATCGGCGCCAACGCCCAGTCGGTCAGCTTGAACGCCGGTGTCCTGGACAACCGGGGCGGCGACATCACCCATGCGGGCACGGGAACGCTGTCGGTGACGGCGACGACCTTGTCCGGCACCGCCGGCCGCATCGCCAGCGCGGGCGACGTGACGCTCGACGTGAGCGGCGCGGCGACGCTCGACCGGGCCTGGACGCAAGGCCACGACATCGCCGTCGCGGCGGGCAGCCTCAGCCACCGCGAGGGGCAACTCGTCAGCGATGGTCAGACCGCGTTGACGGTCGGTGGCGCGCTGGACAACACCGGCGGCCTGCTGCAGTCGACCCAGGCGCTGACGTTGCGCGCTGGTTCGCTGAAGAACGACGACGGCCGCATTGACGGGCGCGCGGTGCAACTGCGCGCGGATGGTCTGCTGAACAACGGCGCGGAGGGTGTCGTCACGGCGGCCCAGCTGCTGCGCATCGATGCGGCCCAACTGACCAACGCGGGAACCCTGCAATCGCGCGGCGACGCGACGCTGGTCGTCGGCGACGCCTTCACCAATACCGGCAGCGTCTACGGACAGGGCGCGGTGTCGATCACGACCGGCGGCGCGTTGACGCATGGCGGCATGATCGCGGCGCAAGGCGATCTCACGGTCCACGCGGACCGCATCGCCAGCGTCGGTGCCTTCGCGGCGGGTCTGCGACCCGACAACACGATGGGCACGTCGGGCGACCTGACGATCTCGGCGGCCGGCACGCTGCAGCACTCCGGCACGGCGCAGGCCGCCGGACGCGCGTTGCTGGACGGCGCCGCGTTGCTGCTGCAGGACAGCCAGACCTCGGCCGCGGCGGTGGCGCTGACGGCACGCGGCGGGGAACTCCGTCTCGATCGCGCGCTGCTGTCGGTGAGCGGACTGCTCGACCTGCACAGCAGCACGACGCTGAACACGGAAGGCAGCCGGATGAGCGGCGCCAGCGTTGCCGTCACGGCGGTGGACTGGCGCAATGCCGGCGGGCAGATCGGCCAGACCGACGCGGCGGGAAGCTTCACCGCGGCGGTGACGGGCCTGCTCGACAACCACGGTGGCCGCATCGCCGGCAATGGCGCGTCGCTCGCGCTGTCCGCGGCGACGCTGGACAACGCGGCGGGACAGATCGTGCACGCGGGCGGCGTGTCCGGCGAACTGCGCATCGATGCGGCCTCGCTGTCCGGAGCGAGCGGCACGATCGCCGCCAACGGCGGCCTGACGCTCAACGTCACCGGCGCCGCGGATCTGAGCGGCGCCAAGACGCAGGCGGACCGCGTGGCGGTGACCGCCGGCAGCCTGAACAACCGGGGCGGCGAGCTGCTCGCGCAGCACGCGGCGCGGCTCACGGTCGCCGGGGAACTCGACAACACCAGCGGCCTGCACCAGGCCGGCGGCAGCCTCGCGATCGACGCCGGCACGCTGACGAACCGCGACGGCCAGATCGGCGCCAGCGATGTGGCGCTGACCGGCGCGTCGATCGTCAACGCCGGTCAAGGTCTGATCGCGGCGCAGGGACGACTGTCCGCCGATGTCGCCAGCCTGAGCAACGCGGGCGCGATGCAAGCCGGCGGCGACCTCGATGTTCGCGCGAGCGGCAGCCTGCTGAACAGCGGATCGATCCGCGCGCAAGGCGACGCGCTGGTCCGGGCCGACGTGCTGACCCACAGCGGCACGGTGACGGCGCAGGGCGCGGTGACGGTGAACGCGCGCGAGATCGCCAGCACCGGCGCTTTCGCCGCGGGCCTGAACGCCGACAACACCGTCGGCACGCGCGGCGATCTGACGTTGACCGCATCGGGCGCGCTGCAGCACAGCGGCACCGCGCTCGCGGGCGGCACGATGACGCTGAGCGGTGCCGCACTGGCGCTGCAGGACAGCCGCATTCAGGCGCAGCGCGTGACGATGTCCGCGCTGACCGGCGATGTCCGGCTGGATCGCGCCGTGGCGACGGGCGGCGAGCGACTGACGCTCACCGCCGCCGGCACGCTCGACACATCCAGCGCGACACTGGGTGCCGGCTCGGTGGCAATCACGGCCACGGACTGGCGCAACGTCGCCGGCGACGTCGCCCAGACCGCCACCGCGGGGGAACTGCGCGTCGATGTCTCCGGCGCGCTGAACAACCAGGGCGGCTCGATCGCAGCGAACGCCACCGACGTCACGCTGAACACGCAAACGCTCGACAACCGCGACGGCACGCTGCTGCACGCCGGCACGGGCACCTTGACGCTGAATGCGCAGCAGATCGACGGCAGCGACGGCGAGATCCTGGGCAAGGGCGCGCTGCGCGTGCTGGCGCAGGGCGCGGTGACCCTGAATGGCGCGCTGACGCAGGCGCGCGGCATCGAGCTGCAGGCGGGCAGCCTGGGCCACCGTGACGGACAGCTGCTGAGCCAGGCCGGCGCGACGCTGTCGGTCGGCGGCGACGTGGACAACGCCGGCGGCATGATCCAGAGCGCCGAGGACCTGCGCGTGAGCGCCGGATCGATCGACAACACCGGCGGTCAGCTCGACGGTCGAGGCGTCCATCTGAACACGACGGGCCGCTTGAACAACGGTGCGCAGGGCCTGATCGCGTCCGTGCAGGCGCTGACCATCGAGGCGGGCCGGCTGGACAACGCAGGCCTTCTGCAATCGCAGGCGGCGATGGACCTGACGGTCCACGGCGCGTTCGCCAACGCCGGCACCGCGTACGCACGCGGCCCGATGACGATCACGACCAGCGGCCTGCTGGGCAACACCGGCATGCTGGCCGCGCAGAGCGCGCTGACCGTGCAGGCGGCCAGCATCGCGAGCAGTGGTGCTTTCGTCGCCGGGCTGAATCCGGACAACACGCTGGGCGCGCAAGGCGATCTGACGCTGCGCAGCACGGGCGCGCTGCAGCAGAGCGGCCAGACCCTCGCCGCTGGCGCGATGTCGCTGAGCGGCACGGCGCTGCAACTGCAGGATGCCAGGCTCCAGGCGCAGACCGTCGGGCTGACGGCCACGGCGGGCGACCTTCAGCTGAATCGCGCGACGCTGGCGTCCTCCGGCGCGCTGACGCTGACCAGCGCCGGTGCGCTCGACACCGGCGCGGCGACGGTCTCCGGCGCCGGCATCGCCGTGACGGCGCAGCGCTGGTCCAACGTCGACGGCACCGTGACGCAGACGGCGCAGACCGGTCAGGGCGCGACCTTCAGCGCGACGCTGCAAGGCGCGCTCGACAACACGCGCGGCGAGATCGCCGCGGCGGGGCGCACGCTGACGATCTCGGCGGGCGCGGTGGACAACACGCAAGGGCGCGTCGTGCACGCGGGTGCCGACGGGATGCGGATCGATGCGACCTCGCTGAACGGCGTCGGCGGCGAGATCCTCGGCGCGCACGCGGTGACCTTGGCGGTGACCGGCGCAGTCGATCTGAGCCAGGCGAAGACGCAAGGCGCGTTGCTCACGATCGAGGCGGGCAGCCTGCGCCATCGAGGCGGCGAGATGCTGAGCGCCGGCGATGCGCAACTGCGCGTCACGGGCACGCTCGACAACACCGCCGGCGCGATCGTCGCGGGCGGCGACCTGCGCGCGCAGGCCAATGCGCTCGACAACACGGGCGGCCAGATCGGTGCCCGTGCCGTCGACCTGACGGTGGGCACGCTGACCAACGGCGCGCAAGGGCTGATCAATGCGCAGGGCGCGCTGACGGTCGGTGCGAGCCAGTTGACCAACGCGGGTGCGCTGCAGTCCGGCGCGGACACGCGCCTCACCGTGACCGGTGACCTGAACAACAGCGGTGCCGTCTACGCACAAGGCAATGCCGTCTTGAACGTGGGCAATGCGCTCGCGAACACGGGGTCCATCGGCGCGCAGGGCGGCTTGACGATCGATGCCGCGTCGCTGTCGGGCACCGGCTCGCTGGCGGCGGGACTGCGTCCGGACAACACCTTGGCCGCACAGGGCGACCTCACGGTGCGCACCACCGGCACGCTGCAGTCCAGCGGCGCGATGCTGTCGGCGGGTCGTCTGACCATCAGCGGGCGTGAGCTTCAACTCCAGGACAGCCGCCTGCAAGCGGCCGCGGCATCGCTGACCTCGAGCAATGGCCCGCTGCGGCTCGACCGCGCGGCGCTGGCCAGTGCCGGCGACCTGATGCTCGCGAGCGCGGGCCTGCTGTCGACCGACGGCGCGACGCTGAGCGGCGCGAACGTCGGCCTCACGGCGGGCGACTGGCGCAACGTCGGCGGATCGCTGACGCAGGTCGGTTCGACGGGCCAACTGACGGCGAACGTCGGCGGCCAGATCACCAACACCGACGGCCGCATCCAGTCGGGCGGCTCGCTGCTGCGCCTGCAGGCGCAGGCGATCGACAACGTGCGCGGCGCGCTCGTCCAGGCGGGCAGCGGTCCGCTGACGTTGTCGACCGGCACGCTGAACGGCGCCAACGGCCAGATCCTGAGCAACGGCGCGCTGACGATCGGCGCGACCGGCGCGGTGACGCTGACCAATGCCCAGACGCAAGGTGCTGGCGTGGCGGTCACGGGCAGCAGCCTCGACCATCGCGGCGCCAACCTGGTGAGCACCGGCGCGGCGCAACTGAGCATCGACGGCGCCATCGACAACACGGGCGGCACGCTGGCGAGCGCGGGTGCGCTCGACGTGCGCGCGGCCAGCCTCGCCAACCGCGGCAACGGCCTGCTGCAGAGCGATTCGACGCTGCAGGCGACGATCGGCGGCACGCTGGACAACCAGGGCGGTCGACTGCGCAGCGGCTCGACGATGAGCTTGAACGCCGGCGCCGTGGACAACCGCGGCGGCGCGGTCGGCAGCGACGGCGCGTTGACGCTCACCACCGGTAGCGCGCTGCTCAATGCGGGCGGCAACCTGCTGGCACAGCAGGGCGTGACGCTGACCGCCGCCTCCGTCGGCAACCAGCAAGGCCGCATCGCGAGCCTGCAAGGCGGCGTGACGGTGCGCGCGCAGGGCGCGCTGGACAACACCCAGGGCGCGATCCAGGCGGCGCAGACGGCGGACCTGCTGTCGACCTCGCTGATCAACCGCCAGGGCGAGGTCTCGGGCGCGACGGTCGCGATCGACACGCGCGGCCAGACGCTGGACAACACTGGCGGGCGCCTGCTCGCCTCGCAATCGCTGACGACGGACAGCGGCACGCTGGAGAACCGCGGCGGCCTGCTGCAGTCGCTCGGATCGATGTCGGTGCAGACGCACGGCGCGGCGCTGAACAACACGCGCGATGCGGGCGTCTCGACGCCGACCGGCCTGCACGCGCAAGGCGCGATGGCGATCAACGCCGGCGCGCTGACCAACGAGAACGGCATCAGCGCGGGCACCACCGCGCAGGTGTCGGTGAGCCAGCTGACGAACCGCGCGGAGCTGTCGGCGTCGTCGCTGGGCCTGACGGTCGGCGGCACGCTGGACAACCAGGGCGGTCGCGTCGTCGGCGCGCAGTCGCTCAACGCCTCCGCGCAGCAGGTGCTGAACCAGGGCGGCCTGATCTACGGCGGCAACACGCTGACGCTGAACGCGGCGGGCCGTGTCGACAACACCAACACTTCGGGCGGCGGCCAGGGCATCCAGGGCGGCAACGTCACGGTGCAGGCACAGCAGCTGGACAACATCGGCGGCCAGGTGCTGGCCAGCGGCAACCTCGGGCTGACGATCACGCAGGCGCTGAACAACGCCGGTGGCGCGTTGGGCTCGTCGGGCACGCAGTCGATCGGTGACGGGGCGCAGGCCTCGGCGCTGTCGCTGAACAACGCGGGCGGCCGCATCTGGTCGGGCGACGCGATGGGCCTGAACCTGCGCGAACTCGCCGGCGGTGTCGGCGGCCAGATCAGCAGCGGCGCGGGCATGACGGTGAAGCTCGCCGGCGATTTCAGCTACGGCGCGGGCAGCCAGTTCCAGGCCGCGGGCAACCTGTCGCTGGACCTCTCGGGCAACTTCAGCAACCAGGGCACGCTGCGCAGCGGCGGCGCCTTGTCCATCCAGGCGGCCAGCATCGACAACGCCGCCAGCGGCGAACTCAGCGGTGCGCAGACCTTCCTGACGGCGGCGGGGCAGCTCACCAACCGCGGCCTGATCGACGGCGACGGCGTGTGGCTGACGGCCGACCGGGTCGTCAACCTCGGCACCGGCCGGATCTACGGCGGCGACGTCCTCATCGACGGCGGTCAGCTGGTCAACGGCGCGGAGGGCGGCGTGTCGGCGGTGATCGCGGGCCGGCGCTCGATCGACGCGGCGCTGACGCGGGACATCTCCAACACCGGCGGTGCGCTGATCTTCGCGGACGGCACGTTGACGATGTCCGGCGCGAGCCTGCTCAACGAGAACTCGATCATCGAGGCGAGCAGCGCGCTGGGCCTCAACATGACGGGGGCCATCGTCAACCGGACCGTGCTGGCGGGTGTGAGCACGGGGCAGGTGGCGGGCACGGGATCGGGCGGCACTGGCGGCGGCGGCAGCAGCGGCGGCGGCAAGCCCGGCAACGGCGAGTTGACGGAGACGGCGCCCGAGGACACCTCCGGCGGCAGCGAGGTCGCGCCGAGCTCGGGGAGCGGCAGCGTGGCCTTCCTCGAGACGAAGGCCTTCATCCGCAGCGGCGGCAACATGAGCCTGACCGGCGCGACGCTGCTCAACAGCGGCGCCAACATCGAGGCGCGGGGCAATCTGCTGCTGCAGGCCGGCACGATCGACAACCTCAATCCCTACCTGGCGTGGCAGACCAATCCGAACGCGGGCGCTCCGTCGTCCTTGAGGATCGACTACTCGCCGAGCACTGGCATCTACGAGGAATACACGACCACCATCCAGCTCAACGGCAAGACGGCGGATCAGGCGCTGCGGGACTGGCAGAACACGCATCGGAACATGCGCGTGACCCACTCGGTCGAGATCGGCGGCGGTGAGCCGGCGACGGTGACGCAGTCGCTGGCGGCCAACATCATCGTGGGCGGGCAACTGACGGTGCTGGGCGCCACGTCGATCCGCAACGACATGAGCCGCGTCGTGGGGTACACCGGCGTCGCCATCACCGGCGGACAGGTGAGCAACGTCGAGCACAAGGTCGATGTCGTGGATGCGCAAGGCGTGACGCGACAGGCGACGCTGGTACTGCCGTCGCAGGCGCAGTCGTTCATTCCCGATGCGCAGGGCGCCGGCGGCCGCCAGCAGGCGGGCGGCGTGAGCACGGGCGGCGTCGCGTCACAGCAGGCGTCGGGAAGCTACGGCCAGGCGACGGCGGGCGGCGGCAGCGGCCTGGGCGGGCTGATCAACCGGGTCATGCAGCAGGTCAACCAGGGCAACGCGGCGCAAACCGGCGCGCAGGGGCGCGCGCAATGGCGCAGCGGCGGTCAACTGGTGGCGGAGGCTGTTGATGCGGGCAACGCGGCAGGCGGTGTCGGCGCGGTGAACGCTGGCCTGCGCGCCGGCGTCAACGGCGCCGCCAAGGCGGTGAATGCCGCCCAGTCCGGCGATGCCGGCGCCTCGGTGCGAGCCGGCACGCAGCAGACGCGCGACGGCGACTTCGTGCAAGCGGGCGGCGCACAGAACGTGGCGGGTGCCCAACTGACGACGCAGTGGCGCGACGGCGATGCCGCATCGACCCAGAACGTGCAGAAGTCCGAAACCATCGGCTTCGAGCCCGGTGTTCAAGGCAGCGCGCGCCAAGGCCTCTCGGCGATCAGCCAGACGCTGCGTGCGGCAGCCGCCGCGCAGCTGGACGGCTCCGCGCCCGACAGCAAGGCGACGACGCAGATCGGCAAGGTGCAGACCGCCACCGCGACCTCGTCGCAGCGGCCGGGTGCGATGCAAGGCGTGAGCGTGCGCGGCTCGGGCGCGACCTTCAACGGCAAGCCGCTGGCGCTGAGCGTGCAGATCAACCTGACGCCGCCGTCCAACAGCCTGTTCAAGACGCACAAGGAGCCGACGTCGAAGTACCTGGTCGAGACCGACCCGCGCTTCGCCAACTACCGGGACTGGCTGTCCAGCGATTTCCTGCTGCAGGCGATGGCGCTGGACCCGGCGGTGACGCAGAAGCGCCTGGGCGACGGCTTCTACGAGCAGCGCCTGGTGCGCGAGCAGATCGGCCAGCTGACCGGCACGGGCTACCTGTCGGGCTACGCGGACGACGAGTCCCAGTACCGCGCGCTGCTGACCAACGGCGCGACCTTCGCCAAGGAGCACCAGCTGGTGCCAGGTGTTGCGCTGACGGCGGAGCAGATGTCGCAACTCACCAGCGACCTGGTGTGGCTGGTGGAGCAGACGGTGACGCTGGCGGACGGGACGACGCAGCGCGTGCTGGTGCCGCAGGTGTACCTGGTGCCGCGCGAGGGTGACCTGCTGCCGAGCGGCTCGCTCATCGCGGGCGGCCGCGTGGAGATGGCGCTGAGCGGCGACTTCACCAACGGCGGCGACGTGCGCGGCGGCGCGGTGAACATCACCGCGCAGAACATCGCCAACACCGGCGACATGCGCGGCACGACGCTGGCGCTGAGCGCGCGTGACGACCTGCGCAACATCGGCGGTGCGTTGAACGCCACGGGCGACATGAGTCTGGTGGCCGGTCGCGACATTGCGATGGAGACGACCATCGCGAGCGGCGGCACGCAACGCGGCAACGTGACGACGAAGGCGACGGTGCTGGATCAGGTCGCTTCGCTGAGCGCGGGTGGCGTGATGGTGGTGCAGGCCGGACGCGACGTGACGCTGCAGGCGGTGCAGATCACGCAGGGCGGTGCGGACGGCGCGGGCGCGGACGGCGGCGTGCTGATCCAGGCGGGACGCGATCTGTCGCTGACGACGGTGACGACGGCCAGCGCGCGCGACGAGATCAAGAACGCCAACAACTACAAGAAGGAGAGCCAGCACCAGGACGTGGGCACGGCGCTGCAGGCCGAGGGCGCGATCGTGCTCAAGGCGGGGCAGGACCTGACGGCGACGGCGGCGCAGATCGCCAGCGCGCAGGGCGAGGTGACGCTGGGCGCGGGGCGCGACGTGCAACTGCTCGCGGGCGAGGCGAACTCGGTCGTCGAGGAGATGACGCAGAAGACGAAGAAGAGCCTGTTCAAGAAGAAGACGGTCACGACCTACAACAAGACCGACGAGACGACGGCGATCGGCACGACGGTGTCGGGCGACACGGTGAACATCGTGGCCGGCCGCGACATCACGCTGGCAGCGGCGCAGGCGGTGTCGGACAACGGCACCAAGCTGATCGCGGATCGCGACATCACCATCGACGGGGTGACGAACTCGGTCGACACCGAGCAGTTCAAGAAGACGGTGAAGTCGGGGCTGTTCAGCGGCGGCGGGATCGGCGTGACGATCGGCAAGCAGGAGCTGTCGCAGGCGACGAAGTCCACGCAGGAGACCAACCAGGGCTCGATGGTGGGCAGCGTCAACGGCGACGTGGACATCCTCGCGGGCGGAAAGTACAAGCAGATCGGTTCGGAGGTGCAGGCGCCGGGCGGCAACGTGACGATCCAGGCCAAGTCGATCGAGATCGAGGAGGCGCGCAACAAGTCCGCGCAGGACAGCGAGACGAAGTTCAAGCAGGCCGGTGTGACGCTGGCGCTGAGCGCGCCGGGGATCACCACCGCGATGGATGCGACGAAGGCGGCCGAGCACGTCACGCAGACGCAGGATGACCGCATGAAGGCGCTCGCGGCGGCGACGGCGATCTCCAAGGCGATGCAGGCGGTCGATGAGATCAAGAAGCTCGGCGAGGCGATGAACGAGGCCAACCAGAACGCCGGCATCCGACTCAGCCTGACGGTGGGCAGCTCGCAGAGCAAGAGCACGCAGCACAACGAGTCGGACCAGGCCGTGAGCAGCGCGATCTCTGCGGGCAAGAACCTCAGCCTGATCGCGAGCGGCGGCGGCGCGGATTCCAACGTGACGGTGCGCGGCAGCGCGTTGACGGGCCAGGATGTCCTGATCAAGGCGGACAACGCGATCAACCTGCTGGCCGCGGGCAACAGCAGCGAGCAGCACAGCAAGGACAGCAGCACCAGCGCCTCGGTGGGGATCGGCGTCACGCTGGGCAAGCAGAACAGCCTAGGCTTCACCGCCTCGGCCAGCGTGTCCAAGGGCAACTCCGACGGCACGGACAACTACTTCACGACGACGCAGGTCACGGGCGGCAGCTCGGTGAAGCTGGAGTCCGGCGGCGACGCGACGCTGCAAGGCGCGGTGGTCAGCGGACCGAAGGTGGGCGTCGATGTCGGTGGCAATCTGAAGATCGAAAGCCTGCAGGACACGGCCAAGTTCGACAGCAAGAGCATGAGCGCCGGCGGCAGCGTGACCATCGGGTACGGCTCGAGCGCCAGCGGCAACTTCAGCCAGTCCAAGGTCACCGCGGACTTCGCGGCGGTTGGCGAGCAGGCGGGCATCCGCGCGGGCGATGGCGGCTTCCAGGTGAACGTGAAGGGCAACACCGACCTGAAGGGTGGGGCGATCACGAGCAGCCAGGCGTCGATCGATGCGGGCAACAACAGCCTGAGCACCGGCACGCTGACGACCAGCGACATCGAGAACCGCAGCCAGTTCAAGGCGAGCGCCGTGATGGTGAGCGCGGGGACGGGCGGCGGCATGGCCGGCGCGTTCAAGGACAGCGACGACGACCGCAGCACGACGCGCAGCACGATCAGCGCGGGGAGCACGACGATCACCAGCGGGGATGCGGCGAGCCAGGCCGCGCTCGACAAGCTGGATCGTGGGGCGACCAACGATGCGACGGCGGGCAAGCTCGCGCAAGGCTGGAACGGGCAAGACCTGGCACAGCAGGCGAAGCTGAATGCGCAGATCGTGGCGGAGTTCGGGGCGCAGGCGTCGAAGGAGGTGGGTACGTTTGCGGGCGACAAGGCCGCAGATCTTCGCAAGCAAGCGAAGGACGCTGAGAACGCCGGCGACGCAAAGGCCGCCGAGGCGCTCAACACGGAAGCCAAGAAGTGGGATGAAGGCGGCGCATACCGGGTAGCGATGCATTCGGTGGTCGGGGCGCTCACTGGCGATTTGGGCGGAGCCTTGGGGGCGGCCGGCAGTGCCGCCGCAGCCGACCAGTTGGACAAGCTCCAGTCGTCGATGGAAAAGGCCCTCACAGAGGCCGGATTCGGCCCTGACAAGAAGGGAAACAACGATTGGGCGTCGGCACTGTCGAAGCTGGCCAGTGGGGCCCTGGCGACGGGTATCGGCGCTGCGGCCGGCGGTGGATTTGATGGCGCATCGGCTGGGTTGAACGAGGACTACAACAATCGGCAACTGCACGAAACGGAATCGAAACGGCTTGCCGTATTGAAGACCGGAAAAACTCCAGAACAACAAGCTCGTTTGGACGCTGCCGCCTGTGCGCTGACCCGGTGTGCGGACGGTGTACCCAACTCGGATCCGAACAAGCAATACCTCGTTCAATTGCAAGCTGAAGGCGATAGATACTCAGCTGAAAAAGCGGATTTGACGCAGGGAGGGATGTTTGAATACACCAGGCCGGACGGTTGGCGCGACGCGATTACACGTAATGGTGAATTGAGTCGGAGGGTGGGCGGATTCACCAACGCTACGCTTGGCGCTGGCGCCATGGTGGGTGGAGGACTTTTGGCAAGTGGAGGTGTCCTTACGTGCGCCGGGACTGTAATTACTTGTGTGGCAATTCCAGCCGGAGGATATATTGCCTACGCGGGTTCAGAGCAGGCCAGCGATGGCACACACAAGCTCTTCGGTACCTACACATCAACCGAAGGCGCGCGCGTATTGGCGGCATTTAATCCTGCGAGCTACCCAGGCGAACGTGACCCCCTCGCTGAAATCGGCATCGATGCCGCAAAACTAGGTACTATTGCACTGGTAGGTAAATACTTGCCAAAGAGTCTGTGGGCTGCGGAGGAAGGATTAGCTTCGAAGGGCATCAAGATTGGAGGGCCGTCGGAGCAGGCGACCCTAAGTGCTCAAGCGAAATTGACTTATGGCGACGGATTTACGACCCAAGGGGTAAAAGTCTCCGCTGATGTTGCCAACAGCGCGCAATTCAGGGCAGTGGTAGAGGAGTACAAGGCAGCTGGAAATACTACCGAGCGCGCAATCGGATATGCCGAGAACGTGGTCAAGTCAGGAGCGGAGTTGCCGGTGTCCCGAATCGTAGCCCCAGGCGAAGAGCTCATCAAGATCGTCCCTAAGAAGGCTATCGGGGATGATGGCGTTGGACCGTATTCGCCATATTTCATGACAAAGTCAGAGTATGAAAAGCTGTCAAAACTTCCGCCTGAGCAAATTGTGCAAAAATTGGGATTGCCGGCGGAACAAGCAATACGCGGAACACAACTAGGATTTGAAGTTTATTCGATGACGCCGAAGACCGGGGCAACGCCGCAGGTGTTCGTGAGCACGATCGCTCCAATCGAGCAAGGTGCATACAAAGGTGTTGGTGGCGGAGAGCAAACGCTGGTTGCCAATCGTTCTCAATGGAACGAGCCGGTGAAAATCGGAACACTCAAGGGGAAATGATGGATGACGCGAAGCCAACGGGCTACAGGGTGATAGGAGACGCAAACGTCGACAAGATTCGACTACGAATATTGGCAGTTAATCTGGAGCAATCGCTTGATAAGCATCGGACATTTTCTCCAGATGTGGCTCGGCTCGCGGAATACGCGCCTCTAAAAGACGCGATGAGGCGCGCGGAGGAGCAGATGATCGACCTACCCGAGGAACTGGGTAATCTTGGCTACTGGCTCTTTGAAACTGAGCTGAGTGGTCCGGATTTTGTTGGGTTAATCGACTGCCTCATTAAATTCGATCAATGTTTGAAGGGTTGGCGAGTGATTGAAGAGTAAGCCGCCGCACTGCAATCCTCCGACAGCTGCACCCCAATGGACGAAAGAAGGCGGCTGACCTCGCGAAGAAGAGCGGAGGCAAGTACACGCAGCAGCAGATCGAAGATGCTATGCGCAACAGCGGGAACAGTCAGTACAAGGAAGATATCACTGCAGGTCTGGTCGTTCGAGACCCAAATAGTCCCAATGCATTCTTCGATAAGGACGCGCCGTTCACAACAAGCGATAACGGAACGAGCTTCGTCCAGATCAATCGCGATGGCTTGGCATTGAACCCTTCGCGTGTTGATCCGGACTTGGCTGCGTTCATTCGAGCGAATACCGGAGGGGCCAGTTCTCCTTACTACGATCTCGTTCCAATCAAGCCGACTTACCCTTCGCTGACTCAAGCAGGTAAGAGCGGTGAGCAGCAGTACCAGATGCTGACGGCCAACGGCCAGTCGTTCCGTTTGGCAATTGCTGACTGCCCTGCTGTCAGTTGCCAGAATACTGACAACATCGCTCGATACGGCCTTAGTTCGATAGATCAAATTCAACTTGATGCCTATACGTCAGCGCTGAAGAAGGAACAGGCAAAAGATGCAGTTAAAGGAGTGGTCGCCGTAGGAGTTGCTGTGACCGCTCCGGTGACTGTGACTGGAGCAGTGATAGGCGGTGCTGTGATCGGTGGGGCGTCAAGCGCAAGCGACCAATATATCGATCATGGCGAAGTCGACGGCGGTAAGGTTGCCCGTGACACCGTCATTGGCGGGTAGTTGGTGGAGGAACGGTGCTGGCGGCAGGGGCAATCGGGGTGGTCATCCAGAAAACTGGTAAGACTCTGGACGAATTGGTTGCGGCCAAGATAATTTCTAAATCCGATGCCGATGCGTATCTCGCAGGGAAGGTGCCCACATCTCCGACCGATTTGAAAGCCTCGGTCTCCCCGTCTGGTGATAAGCTGTCCCTTGACAAGGGGGCAGCAGCCAATCCGGATAATCCATTGCTGGCCGATGCCATGACGCGAAATGGTGATCGGCTCGTGGTAAATCAAGGTAATATTCCTACATGTGGGCACAATTCCTGTGCGATGGTAGGCGACACGCTTGGAGTGCCGGTTGATTTGTATGCGCTGGTGAAGAATTTCCCCCCGAGTAAAGACGGTATTGTTATTGATACGGTCGCAAGCGCCCTCAAGGCTTCTGATATTGCTGCGCAAGCCTATCGCAGGCAAACAGTCCAAGATCTAGCGGAGTTCACAAGCGATGGAGTCCCAGTTATTGTTAGAATCAAGAATGGAACCGGGACATTCTCGCATTTTGTTGTTGTTGACGGCGTCACCGTCCGTGAAGGTGTTGCTGTTGTTGCAATTCGAGATCCGCACGGTCTTCAATACTTTAGTCCAGTGGAGACGTTTAAAAAGTCATTCACTGGAGAAGTCGCCGTTCCAAAGGGGCCAAAGTGAGTAATAAGCTAACGTTGAAGGCGAAGTTTCCTTCCGATTTCCTGACCGTAGAGATGTTGAAATTTTCCTCTCTGCCCTGTATCTGTAAAATTGGCAAAGGCCGATTTCTGATTGAATTCATCGATCCTCTTCCTCAGGTTGTTGGTGAAGTTGAAGAATTTAATTTGTCGGAGATCGATCAACGCGCGCCGGCGGGCGGGGGGGGTGAATATATTCATTATTCGTTTGCGTTGATCACGCTTCATTCGCTTGGCGATGATTTGTTCTCTATAGAAGATCTTTCTCTGTTCAAGCGTCTTTCACCAGGCTGGTTCCCGATAATGATAAATGGCGATTGGGCATTGCCATTTGGGGGCGATGAACCAAAGGTTCGAGAGGGAACTGCGAATGCAAAGAAAATTGGTCGGAAGGCCGCAAGAAAGCAAGAAATTCTCATGACTGCGCTTAAGGGTAAGGCTGAATAGTCGTTTGATGTGTTTTGCCTGGTTGGTGAAAAATTCTTAAAAGCGAGCGATGAATCACGTGATGCCTGGTCAGCTGAAACTGATGCCCGACTATCACTGTTTTCCGCTTTGAGGCGATTGCGAGAACATTGATCCGGACTCTTTGCCCCTCTCTGAAGAGTTGCGTGCGGACCTGATGACTTGGGCATTGGCATTCGACGCAACGTTGGTGAGGGATGACCCGCTTTCCTCCGGCTTTCCGACTGACGCTGATGAGTTTGAGTTCATGCGCGAAGGACAGCGCTTGAGGGACTGCCTTCAAGCGGAGTTGGGTGCCAGGTCTTGCGTGACATTGGTGGTCTGAGTCGAGAAGCAGGAGAACCTTGTGCGCGTGGGACTCACTGGCGGAAGCACCCTCTTTGAGCTGGGCACCGTCTCCGACATGGTGCTCTTCGACTGCATCCGTCTCCACGCGATTCCAACGACGCCCAAGGCTCACCGGGCGCTGATCGACGATCGCCTCTTCAGGCGTTATCTGCGGTCGAGCGAACTGGACGTCGCCGCGGAGATGCTGCGGCTCGCGAGGGTGAAGTTGTCGACGCTCCCGGTCTCCTCGATCGACTGGGCGCCTGAAGGGCGTATCGAGTCAATGCTGGACCGAGCAGCGGGGGATCTCGCATCGCTCGTCGGGCGCTACTTCGAGGCCTTCGACCGATGCTCGGAGTCGGCGAAGCTATTCCTTGAGACCTTCAACATCGAGCAGCCGGTGAGGGCCATCAGATCGGACACGGCATGGTTCGCTTGGGAGAAGTGCAGGCCATTGGAGGCGTATGAAGCGCTCGACGGTTTGCCGTTCTGGATTGAATGCGGATCAATGGATTGAAACCGGTGTGGGAGCTTGAGCCGGGGAAACGCTGCCGTGTTGCGCCTTTCTCCCCGCATAGACTCCCCCGATGCTCACCGTCCACCACCTCAACAATTCCCGCTCGCAGCGGGTCCTGTGGCTGCTTGAAGAACTTGGGCTCCCGTACGAGATCAAGCACTACCAGCGCGACCCGAAGACGATGCTCGCGCCGCCCGAGTTGCGCGCCGTGCACCCGCTCGGCAAGTCCCCGGTGATCAGCGACGACGGGCTCGTCATCGCCGAATCCGGCGCGATCCTGGAGTACCTCGTCGACCGCTACGGCGACGGCCGCTTCAAGCCCGCCGTCGGCACGCCCGACGCGCTGCGCTACCGCTACTGGATGCACTACGCCGAGGGCTCGGCGATGCCGCCGCTGCTGCTCAAGCTGGTCTTCGACCGCATCGAGCGCGCGCCCGTGCCGTTCTTCGTGAAGCCGATCGCCAAGGGCATTGCCGCGAAAGCCAAGGCGACCTTCGTGCAGCCGCAGATCGACAACCACATGAACTACCTGGAAGGCGAGCTCGGCAAGAGCCCGTGGTTCGCGGGGCAGGAGTTCAGCGCGGCGGACGTGCAGATGAGCTTCCCGCTTGAAGCCGCCGTGCAGCGCGGCGGCGCCGCGGCGCGCCAGCCGCGCATCACCGAGTTCCTGAAGCGCATCCACGCGCGGCCCGCTTACCAGCGGGCGTTGGAACGCGGTGGTCCCTACGCGCTGGCAGCCGGCAAGCAGCCTGGCTAACGCGAACCGATGAAGTCGGCGATAGAGAGGCCGATGTCCGCGCAGATCTTGTGCAACAGGAAAGAGCGGATGTCGCGGCCGGCGTGAAAGGGCACCGTGGTGGTCCTGCCGTCCGCATGGCGGAAGAAGCGATGTGCTCCCTTGCCGGGGCGTCGCACGAATCCAAGCGCGAGCAGGATCCGCTCAACCTCCCTGGCACTGAGCACCGGCAGGCCGGCGCCCATGACCTCACTCCATGCGGAACGTGGTGTTGAACGCGATGCCGCCCTCGATGCTCACCAAGCCTTCTTCGGCAAGCATCTGCAGCACCTCCGTCAGGTTCTCAAGGACCTCGGCGACTGTCGCGCCTTGCGTGTAGGCACTGCGAACCTCGGGCACGCTGCCAACCAGGATGTCGCTGTCAGGCTCGCGCTCGATCAGGGCATTGAAGATCATGCGCGGGAGCATAGCGCCGCGCACGACGGGCAGGTGACGCTGACGCAAGGAAGGAACTTGAAGCATGACGCCTCCGGACTGCTGAATTGATGCAAGCAGTCTAGGAACGGACGGCTCTTCCGATTTCGACGCGCCGCCTGTTTCTGAAGCGGACCACGTTTGCGTCAAATGCGCGCCAACGAACGGCGAGTTCTGATGCGAGGATCGGACAAAGTCGTCCACTTTCGCTTTTGGTGCTCGCCGGATCTGCTATCTCTGCTTCGCCAAGAACGCCGCCACCAACGCATTCGCATGCCCGTGGCCCATCTCGTGTTCCGTCTTCAACAGCGCGACCAGTTCCATGTGCTTCATCGGCCCCGCCGTCTTCAGCACGCCCATCCAGTGATCGATAGGCTGTCCGTACTTCTTCTCGATGGACGGGAAGTAGGACGCGGGGCCTTTGACTTTCTCTTCGGTGCTCATGAATCGCTCCTGGTTGGCTGGTGATCGTCGGGTCAGTGCCTGACCTCATCCTCACGACGATCGATCCGCGCCGTTTTCGACATGGTCTTCCGCTTCAGCTGACCAGCGACCACAGCAACGCCGCATTCGCTCCGGTCACCAGCGCGAAGAGCCCCCAGCTCAGCACCCGCACCACCGGCCCGTTGGCGAATTCGCCCATCACCGCGCGGTCGCCCGTCAGGCGGATCAGCGGCCACATGGCGAAGGGCAGTTGCAGGCTCAGCACCACCTGGCTCGCAACCAGCAGCTGTCCGACCGCCGCCTCGCCGAACCACCACAGGCCGATGAACGCCGGCACCAGTGCCAGGAACCGCGTCGCCAGCCGGCGCTGCCAGCACGGGATCTTCAGCCGGAGGAAGCCCTCCATCAAGACCTGACCCGCGATCGTGCCGGTGAAGGTCGAGCTCTGGCCCGCCGCCAGCAGCGCCACGCCGAACAGCACCGACGCGATGGAGCCGCCCACCAGCGGATCCAGCAGGTGGTACGCGTCCTGGATCTCCGTCACCTCGGTGTGCCCGTGTGCGTGGAAGGCCGTCGCGGCCAGGATCAGGATCGCGGCGTTCACCATGAGGGCCAGCGTCAGCGACACCAGCGTGTCGATCGTCGACAGCTTGATCGCATCGCGTTTGGCCGACGCCGTGCTCCCCACGCGCCGCGTCTGCACGATCGACGAGTGCAGGTAGAGGTTGTGCGGCATCACCGTCGCGCCCAGGATGCCGATGGCCAGCAGCAGCGCCTTCGGGTCCTGCACCGCGACGCCGTTGGGCACGAAGCCCTTCGCCACCGCCGCCCAGTCCGGCCCGATCAGGAACAGCTGCACCGCGTAGCAGACGCCGATCGTCATCACCAGGCCGAGGATGATCGCCTCCACCTGCCGGAAGCCCCGGCCCTTCAGCCCGAGCACGATCACCGTGTCCAGCGCCGCGATGCCGACCCCCGCCAGCAGCGACATCCCGAACAGCAGGTGCAGCGCCAGCGCCGTGCCCAGCACCTCGGCCACGTCGCAGGCGACGATGGCGAGCTCGGCCATCACCCACAGCGGCAGGCGCACCGCGGGCCGGTAGCGCTCGCGGCAGGCCTGCGCGAGGTCAAGACCCGACACCAGCCCCAGCCGCAGCGACAAGGTCTGCAGCAGCATCGCCGCCAGGCTCGACGCCAGCACCACCCACAGCAGCGCATGGCCGAAGCGCGAGCCGGCCTCGATGTCCGTGGCCCAGTTGCCCGGGTCCATGTAGCCGACCGAGACCAGCAGCCCCGGCCCCGCGACGCGCAGCAACCGCTTCCACAACGGCGCGCCCTCGCGCAGATCGATCGAACCGTGGACCTCGGAGGGACAGAACGGGGCGGTGGCGGTGGTGGGCAGGCCGAGCATGGGGCGGATTCTCGGGGCAGAACGCCGCCCGTCTCCTCATCATCACTTTGAAGGATGCCGGTGCGGGGGGGCGCTGTCAGCATGGGTCAACGCAAGGCGCGAGGAGGGGCCATGGCCCAGAGAGACATCAACCAGGCCGGGCTGGATCTGATCAAGGGCTTCGAGGGCATCGTCGACGGCGATCCGGCCACCGTCAATCTCGATCCCTATGCGGATCCCGTCGGCATCTGGACCATCGGCTGGGGCCACGCCATCCGGCAGGGCGGACGCTTCCTGACCGGCGACGGCGACAAGGCCGCGGCCTACGCGCTGTACCCCGGCGGCATCACCGACATCGAGGCGGAAGACCTGCTGCGCGCCGACCTGATGGACGCCTCCCGCGACGTGGAGCACCTCGTCAAGGTGGGCCTCACCGACAACGAATTCGCCGCCCTGGTCAGCTTCACCTTCAACGTCGGCAGCGGCAACCTCGGCGCCTCGACGCTGCTGCGCCTGCTCAATACCGGCGACAAGGGCGCGGCCGCGGAGCAGTTCGGGCGCTGGGTCCTCGCCAAGGGCGTCGTCCTCAACGGGCTCAAGCGGCGCCGCGCGGCGGAGCGCGAGCTCTTCCTCACGCCATGAGCGCAGCCAGCCCCATGAACCCGGACCGCCTCATGCCCGCACCCCGCCACCTCCTTGCGAGACGCCCATGACCGTCAAGTTGTCCTCCCATGCGAAGGTGCTGCTCGTCACCGTCGTCGTCCTCGGCGCGATCGTTGCCACCTTCGTCGGACTGAGCCCCGGCGCGCGCGCCTCGCGGCTCGCCGACACGCGCATCAACGAGCAATTCCCCTTTCCACGCCTCACCGAGCCGACCTGCGACCAGATCCCGTCGCCCACCGCCATGGCCTTGTGGATCGAGGGCATGGACACCGGCATCAAGGCCGTCGGCTGCGAGGACAACCCGCCGGTCGCGCGCTTCGACTTCCGCCACGTGCGCCCGCCCGGCCAGTCCGTCGAGGTGGACCGCGCCGTCTGGGGACTGATCCTCGGACATCCGCTGCGCACCGTCGCCGAGCCCCGTACCCTGGCCTACAAGATCGTCCTGACCCCCGAGGGCGGCGCCCCCCGGCGCATCACGCAGCCGGGCAGCCAGTTCAGCTTCGTCATCTTCGAGTGGTGGGCGCCGCTGGCGCTGGTCGTCGTGCTGCTCGTCTGGGGGCTCATCGTCTACCTCGCCGGACACTCGGCCCTGCTGCGCGACGTCGGTCAGGCCGACCTGCCGCTGGAGCGCCGGACCTTCAGTCTGGCGAAGACGCAGTTCGCCTGGTGGTTCGCCATCGTCTTCGCGTCCTTCGTGTTCCTGTGGCTGGTCACCGGGCAACTGCCGAGCGTGAGCCCGCAGGCCCTCGCGCTGATGGGGATCTCGGGCGCGACCACCGTCGTGGCCGTCGGCATCTCGAACGGCCGCGAGGTCGCGCCCGGCCGCGAGGGCGTGTTCTTCCACGACATCCTGGCCGATGCCGGCGGCGTCGCCATCCAACGCCTGCAGATGGTCGTCATGACCGCGGCGCTGGGGATCATGTTCCTGATCGAGGTCGCGACCGAACTCGCGATGCCCGAGTTCGACGGCTCGCTGCTGACGCTCATGGGGCTGAGCGCTGGCGCCTACGTCGGCATGAAGGTGCCCGAAGACCTGTCCGGCAAGGCCGGCGCCGCCGAGGACGGCCCGGCCGCCGATCCGAAATCCGGCTACACGCCGACCCCCTGATCGTCCGGAGAAGGAGCTCCCCATGCGTCGCGACATCCTGCCCATCGGCATCGCCGCCGTCCTGACCGCCGGCTGCGCCGGCAATCCGATCGTCGACATCGACGCGCCCGGCTTCAGGGTCGCGACCACCAAGGAAAGCGGCAAGGAGATCGACACGCTGCCCAAGGCGCAGCAGTTCGCCAACCTGGTCCGGGCCACCTACCAGGAGGCCATCCGCGACCAGTCCGCGCAGGCCCAGGCGTCGTTCTCGGGCCTGCTCTGGCTGGGCGCCGGCATCCTCGGCATCGCCGCCGGCCATCCGCACCGCGACGCGATCCTGGTGCCGTCCCTCGTCGGCGGCACCTTGCTCGGGCAGTCCCGCATCCAGCTCGATGCCCGCCGCGTCCAGGTCTGGAACGAAGGCATCCGGGCGATCGATTGCGCGA
Source organism: Roseateles sp. GW821-FHT09H11 (assembly GCF_059415845.1). NCBI lineage: Bacteria > Pseudomonadati > Pseudomonadota > Betaproteobacteria > Burkholderiales > Sphaerotilaceae > Roseateles > Roseateles sp. GW821-FHT09H11. Next base: position 747,277 of record NZ_JBWKOA010000003.1, read on the forward strand.
AGGATGCGTCCCTGCCGCTGGAGATCAGCGCGAAACGGTACGCGGAGATCGACGCGAGGCAGGAGGTCCTCGGCCAGCAGATGGACCGCACCGAGCGGGCCGCGCAGGCGCTGCGCGACCTGGTGGCCAAGGCCATCGCCGACAAGGCCTCGGTGCCCATCACCAGCGGCGCGGAAACCCTGCTCGCCCAGTCGGCCGTGGCCATCAAGGACGCGTCGACGATGCGCGGCAGCGCGCTGACCTTGCTCGACGCCCTCAGCGGCAAGGAACTGAGGCAGGCCGTCTACCGCATCGCGCAGGCGGTGAACAAGGCGATGGAATCGCTGCTGGTGAATCCCGAAGCCGCGATGGACGCGGGACTGAAGGGCTACAAGGACTTCGCCGCGTCGATCGCCCAGGGCGGCGAAGCCATCGCGGGCAAGGCGGCCACGGCCGAGTACACGCCGGACGCCAAGCGGTCGGTGGCCCAAGGCGACAACGCCAGCGACATCGACGCGGCGGCTCGGACCCTGGCCAATGAAATGGTCGCGCTGGAAGCCGCCCGCGTGGCGGTCTCGGGCGTGCTGTCCACCGTCGATGTCTCGGGCGTGCCCAAGGCGCTGAAGAAGTGCGGCGTGACCGACGTCGTCGCGGCGATGGCGCTGGCGCCGCGCGAGCTCGAGTTCGTGCTCAAGGGCGCCGTCACCGGTCAGCGCATCCACGTCACCGGCGGCTCGCCGCCCTATCGCTTCGAAGCCCAGGAGGAGGGCAGCGCCGACCTGCTGCTGCTGGTCGATACCGGCAACACGGACAGCCGCTCGGTCCGGTTGACCCCGGCCACCACGGCGGGGACCTATCACTTCCGGGTGTCGGACACGAGCGCGATCAGGCAGACGCAGTGGCTCGTGGTGCGGGTCAGGGAGGCCGCCGCGTCCGCGCCGGCCGAGGATCCGAAGAAGAAGGGGACCGTCACCGCGCCGCCTCCGCCCGCACCCCCACCGAAGAAGCCCGACCCGGCCGCGTCGGCGTCGGCGCCCGCTCCCGCTCCCGCTCCCGTGGGCGCGGCCTCGGTCGTGGTGGTCGCACCGCCGGCGCCGCCGGCCTCCGACGCCGAAGCGAAGAAGGCCCAGGGCGCTCGTGTCGATGCCGCCTGGCGCGCGCTCGACGCGTCGCTGAAGGCCGGTGGCGGCCTCAAGGGCACGGTGGCCGGCACCCAGTTCAGGGTGGCCTCGACCGAATTCGCCACCGCCAGGTTCTTCGTGACCCTCAAGTGCGATCCGATGCCCGCGCAGGGACTGCCCGTCAAGGACGTGCGCAGCCTCCTGACGGCGGCGAACAAGGACGCCGTCAAGTCGCTGGTCGCCGACAAGGCCCTGTCGCCCGACTTCACGCAGATCGACCTCACGCGCAGCGCGCCCTGCGTCAAATCGTGACCCCGTCCGATCGCAGCCGGCGGTCGCCCGTGCCGCCGGCCCGTCAGACCTGGGCCGCCCGCATGCGCGCGCAGGCCCTGCGGATGGACGAGGCCCTGCTGGCCGAAGCCAGGACCAACACCGAGGCGGCCGCGAAGGACGTCGCCTTCCTGTTCGGCCTGGCGCGCGAGATCTGCCTGACGCGCGCGCCGGAACTGCTGGGCGCGCATCGGGACGTGGTGTCCCTGGCCCCCGGCTTCCGGCAGCGCGGCGACGGCGCGACCTGGTCCGTCACCAGCGACGTCTGCATCGTGCTGGTGGTGCGGGAGAAGCGCGCCTTGCCCGCAGACTCGCCGGCGCGCCTGCCGCGGTGGCTGGTGACCTTCGCCGATCGCGGCGCAGGCCGGGTGCCTTTCGCGATGCCGATCGACGTGCAGGACAGCGGGTCCTACCACCGCAGCGTGCCGCACGGCGATCGGCGCGTCAGCGTGCACCACGCGGGTCACGCGATGCCCGAGCGAGGCAGCTTCGCATGCCTGGTCCGGCTGTCGGAACCCGGCGGCGTGCGCGACTGCCTGCTGAGCGCGCAACACGTGTTCTCGCCGTCGCCGGACGGTGACACCGGCGCGGTGTTCGGCGGCCTCGAGGTGAAGGAATTCGTCACTGGATCCACCCTCGCGCGCACGCTGGAGGTCGGAGGGCTGATCGATGGCGACGAGGCGTCGACCCGGCCCAGCTTCGACGTGCAGCTGGCGGAGATCCTCGACCCGGCGGCGGTGGCGCGGCTCGCGGCCTTGGGACGCTTCGACCCCGTCCACCCCTGGGTGCGCTCCGTGGAAGAGCTGCTGATCCTGGACCGCGACCACTGGTTCGAACTGCTGTCGCCGCGCGAGGGCGTGGGGTCGATACGCGTGACCGTGAGCGTCACGCCGCATCTTCCGGTGCCCTTGCCCTATGAACTGGCCGGCACCCCGCGCAACGTGGTCCGCACGCTGTACCAGACGGAGCTGATCGGCTTCGAGGCGATCGATGCCCAGGGCTCGCGCCCGGGCGACAGCGGCAGCCCCATCGTGCTGGTCGGCGCGGACGGCCGCATGACGCTGGTGGCCATGCACATCGCCGGCGACGACGGCCTGGCCTGGGCCATTCCCGCGTGGCGGCTCTTCGACCTGTCGAACTGGCTGCCGCTGCCCGCCGGGGCGACCCTCGCGCCGATGGATGCGCGCTGACCGCCGGATCGCCTCACCACCTGAGCGCCTCACCACCTGAGCGCCTGACCGCCTGAGCGCCTGACCGCCTGTGGGGGACCGTCGGATCGCCGGACCGCTATAGTCCCGCCTCCTTCGCAGTTCCCGCCTTTGCGTCGCGACCCATGCCCCTGGCCGACCTCCGCGCGGCGATAGCCGCCGAGCTGGCCGCGACGCCCGAGTTCTACGATTTCCGCGTGCTTCGCAGCACGGCCGACGGCGCGCTCTGGCGCGTGACGCTCGAGCCCGACTACGTCTACGCCGAAGGCCAGCGGCCGGGGCAGGCGTCCGCGCACACGCTGCTCGACGAGCGACTCGAAGGCGCGTCCGCGTGGTGGGGCGCGCCGACCAAGGGCAGCGCGACCGTGCGCGCCGTCGTCGTCGAGGACGACCAGCTCGTGCTGCAGAACGCCAGCGCCCCGCCGCCGGGCGAAGGCCATCTGCTGCGCATCTATCCGCCGAGATTCCTCAATGCCGTCGCCGACGCATGGCGCGACGACACCTGGGCGCGCCGCGCCGCCGATTGCTGGCCGGGACTTTCGACGCCGCACGTGCGCGCCGACGCGCCTTCGCTCGACGGCTCACCGTTCCGATGGCTGCGGCCGGCGCAGCGCGACGCGCTGAAGCTTGTCGGCTTCCACGACGCCTTCCTGTGGGGCCCGCCCGGCACCGGCAAGACGACGACGCTCGGCGTGCTGCTCGCCGAATACCTCGACCGCCGTCCCGCGGCGCGCGTGCTGCTGCTCTCGACGACCAACCACGCCGTGGACCTCGCGACGCTCGCCGTCGACAAGGCGCTGCAGAAGGGCCGTCGCGAGCCTCTGCGTCCGACGGTCCAGCGCCTGGGCTCACGCTTCGATGCCGATGCCTACGAGGGGCGCGGGCATCTGATCCCGTCGTCGGGCACACCGTCGCCGCAGGTGCTGGAGCGATGCCGGCTCGCCACGATGACGACGACCCGCGCCGCCTTCACGCTGAAGACGCTGCGCGAGCTCGCACCAGATGGCGAGCCGCCGTTCGACCTCGTCGTCTTCGACGAAGCCAGCCAGGTGAGCCTGGCCCACGCGCTGGCGCTGATGCCGCTGGGCCGTGCGCGGCTCTTCGCCGGAGATCCGCAGCAGCTCTCGCCGGTCCTGCGCAGCGAGGACCGCTTGGCGCGACAGTGGCTGGGACGCTCGCCGTTCGCGGCGATGCCGCGCGGCGGACAGAGCGGACAGAGCGGACAGAGCGGACAGAGCGGACAGAGCGGACAGAGCGGACAGAGCGGGGAAAGTGGGCAAGTCGGGCAAGCCGAGCAGAGCGGCCAGGGCAGGGGACCGGTGGCGATGCTCAACGAGCAGTCCCGCATGGCCGCGCCGATCGGGGCGCTCGTCAGCGACCTGTTCTACGACGGCGCGCTGCGCGTCGCCGCGGATGCGCTGGCATCGGAGGCGTGGCACCAGGCGCGCGCCCGGGCGCTCGGAGACATCCCGGCGGACGTCCACGTGAAGGTGCATCGCATCACGCGCGAGGGCTTCTGGTCCGCGAAGGATCGCGGTCCGATCCGGCGCGAGTCCGCCGATGCGATCGCGGCGCTCATCGCCGAGGCGCTCGTGAGCGGCGACTGGGCGCCGCACGAGCTCATCGTGCTGACGCCCTTCCGCGCGCAACGGGCGCTGATCCGGCAGCGGCTGGATGCGCTCGGCGTCGATGAGCGCGTGAGAGTCAGCACCGTCCACCGCGCACAGGGCAGCGAGGCCCCGGTGGTGTTCTTCGACCCGGCCGACGGCACGCAGCCCTTCCTGAAGACGGAGGAAGCGCGCCGGCTGCTCAACGTCGCGCTGAGCCGCGCGCAGGCGAAGGTGGTGATCTGCCTCTCGTCGGCGGACCTGACCAACGAGGTGCTCGCGCCGATCGTGCACCGCATGCGCCTGGCCGGCGATCCGCGCGAGGCGGTGCCCCTGCTGACACTGGCGAAGGCGCCGGACTTCCCGTTCAACACGCGCGGGCTGCGCGTGGCCGCGGGGCGGCTTGTCGGCGAGGTCGATCGCATCGCGCCTGACGGGGCGCGGTTCTGGATCATCAACGAGCGCAGCGGCAACGAGGTCGTGATCGACGCCGAGTTCTGGCGCCAGAAGTAGGCGCTGGAAAGGCCCATCGCCGCTCGGCCTCGCCACTTGGCCATCCCTTCGGGCGCCAGAAATGGGCGCCACAAAAGCAAACGCCCCGCGGAGCGGGGCGTTCCTGGGCGAGGGCGGCGCCGGTGGGCGTCGCCGTTCAGCCTTCGATCAGACCGGCACGCGGCGCAGCATTTCCACGCCGACGTCGCCGTTGGCGACTTCGCGCAGCGCGGTCACGCCGGGCTTGTTCTTCGACTCCAGCTTCGGCGCGTGGCCTTGGCTCAGCATGCGGGCGCGGTAGGTCGCGGCAAGCACCAGCTGGAAGCGGTTCGGGATCTTGGTCAGGCAGTCTTCGACAGTGATGCGGGCCATGCTGGTTCCTGAAAGTCGGGGTTATTCGGTAACGTCGTCGATGAGGTCGAGCGCGCGGAAGACGGTCGACCGGTTACGGCGTTGGGTCGCGTATTTTAGCCGCTGCGCCTGGACAATCGATTTCAGGTCGAAAATCGCCGTCTCGAAGACGGCATTGATGACCACGAAATCGAAGTGTTTCGCCTGCGCGACCTCTTCGCGCGCGGTCTTCATCCGCTTGGCGATCACCTCGTCCGCGGTGTCGCCGCGGCGGATCAGGCGCTGCTTCAGTTCCTCCCAGCTCGGCGGCAGGATGAAGATCAGCACCGCGTGCGGGAACAGCTGCTTGATCTGCAGCGCGCCCTGGTAATCGATCTCCAGCACGACGTCGTCGCCATGCGCGAGCCGCGCCTCGATCGCCGCGCGCGAGGTGCCGTACAGGTTGTCATGGACATGCGCCCATTCGAAGAACTCGCCGCGGTCGATCATCCCGCGGAACTCGTCCTCCGTGACGAACAGGTATTCGCGGCCATGCTGCTCCTGCCCACGCGGATCGCGCGAGGTGTGGGAGACGGAGACGCTCAGCTTGGCGTCCAGCTCCAGCAGCGCCTTCACGAGGCTGGATTTGCCCGCGCCGCTCGGCGCGGCGACGACGAAGAGATTGCCCGGATATTCCATCCCTAGATTTTAGGGGGCTTCAGCGACCTCCAGCGACCAGCCAGGCCTGCCAGCGGCGGGCCACGTCCACGTCGCCGGCTCCGGCGCCCTGTGGGTCCGGATCCCCCAGCCGGGCCGTCAAGACCTGCCACGCGGGCTTGCCGCGCGCCTGCAGCAGCACGTCGCGCACGACCAGCGCCGCCCTTGTCCGCGTCAGCGCGTCGGGCGAGCCCAGCAGCGGCGTCACCGCCGGCAAGGCGGCTTCGCCTCTCTGGACCAGCATGAACACCGCGACCGTGTAGGGACCGTGCAGCTCGTCCGGCAGGTCGTTGATCGTGCGCGCCAGCGCCTCCGTGGCGCGCGGATCGTTCAGGCGGGCCAGGCCTTGCGCGCCCCGTCCCCGCACGAGCGGGTCCGCATCGGCGAGCAGTCCCGCCAGCGCCTCGGCCGATCTGGGATCGGCGATCTCGGCCAGCGCCTGGGCGATCTGCGCACGCGTCGTTGCTGAGGCCTGGGGCAACGCGGCCACGAGCGCCGCCGTGGCCGCCGCCCCTTGACCCACCAGCCCAGCGAGCGCCAGTGCCCGCGCGTTCGGATCAGCCGCGTCCAGCTGGGTCACCAGGTCGTGCGGCGGGGTGCGGTTCGAGGGCTGGGTCATGTCAGGGTCCCGCTGGGGCCGGCACGGGCACCGGGGCGGCGCCCGGCGGTGCGGTGTCGGTGAAGGTGAGCAGCACCCGCCGGTTCATCTGCCGGTTGGCGTCGCGCGACTGGTCGGCGCCGACGGCCGGATTGCCGCCCTGGTCGCCGGTGCCGGCATCGGCGGTGGCCGCGGTGGAGGCGCCGTGGGTGATGACGATGCCGTCGATGCGCGCCGCATCGATGCCGCGCGCGAGCAGGCCGGCCTCGACCGACGCCGCGCGTCGCCCGGACAGGTCCACGTTGTACTGGCTGGCCCCGCCGACCTGGTCCGCGAAACCCTCCAGCGACACGTGCACCGTGGGGTTGCGGGTCATGTACGCGAGGAACGCGTCGATCTTGCCGGCCTCGGCGGGCGTGAGCACGTCGCTGTCGAAGTCGAAGTAGAAGGTCACCGGCTCGTGCACGTAGAAATCGCGGTGGCGCTCGAGCGCTTCGTCGAAGGTCGCGGACGTCCCCCCGACGGCGACCGCCCGTTCGTTCTGGACGACGCCGGCGCGGACCTGGAAGCCCCAGTTCAACGAGCCATAGACGACGCCGGTGTCCTCGCTGCGGGCCACGGTCTCGAAGGAGAAGTCCCGGTTGTTGGGACCGGTCGTGCCCGGCGCATCGAACATCTGGGCCGAGCGGATGTCCGCCGGATCGCTCGAACGCTTGAAGCCGGTCTGCTGCGCGCCGCCGCCCGGTCCGAACGGATAGTTCGGCGACAGCGCGCTGCCCGGGGCCGCGGCCGCGCCGCCGCCGAAGGGCTGGTGGAGCGCGTCGATGAAGAAGCCGCCTTCGACGCCGCGTGTCGTGTCCTCCTGCGTGCGCAGTCCGGGATCGCCGAGCGCGCCGCGCGGCGCCTGCAGCGCCCCCATCGTGGCGATGGCGACGTCGGCGCCGGCATCGGTGTCGCGGACGACCTGGACCAGGGAGATGACGTTGGCGTTCGGCGCGTCGACGTCCGGGATGAAGCGGATGGTGCCGCTCATGCCGCTGGGCGTGGGCGGGGTGTTGGTGACGCCTTGCTGGGTCGCCATGCCGATCTCGAAGCCGCCCAGCGGCACGGGCATGCTCTGCATCAGGTCGCGCTGGATCAGCGGCGGACCGCCGCGCGCGCTGATGCCTCCGGTGACGCCCGCGCCGGTCGCGCCGCCGCCCTGCTGCACGGTGTGCGTCAGCTCGTGCGCCATCAGGTCGCGGTCCTGCGGGCCGTGGCCGGCACCGAAGTAGATGTCGCCGCCCAGCGTGAAGGCGCGCGAGCCGAGGTCGCGGTTCAGCGAGGCGGCCTGGCTGCCGCTGTGCAGGCGCACGTGGCCCAGGTCCATGCCGAAGTGGGGTTCCATCGCGGCGCGCGTGGCCGTGTCCAGCGGTCGGCCGTCCGAGGGCAGGGCGGACAGGGCGGGCGCGGAGGCGCCGCGAGGGGCCTCGGCGGGAGCTGCAGCGGAAGAAGCCGCAGGAGAAGCGGACTCGCGCACGCGATCGGCCATGCGATCGGCCTCGCGCTCGAAGCTGTCGCGCGACCGACCCAGGGCGACGGTGCCGCCCGGCACGGGGCGGACGGTGGCCTGCTGCAGGAAGCGCGGCGTGCCGGCCTTCGGGGATCGGCGGCCGCCGGCCGGTTCGCCGCCGCGGCGCGCGGCGGCGCCGGCGGCATGGGTCTTGTAGGTCATGGCTCCTCCTGTTGCGAGCTCGCGCGCCGGCGCCGCCACCACGACACGAGCGCCACCGCGACCAGCGCGAGGTAGGCCCAGCCGAGCCACGGCATCAGCCCTTGCGAGATCCACGCCGGCACCGGCCGGTCGCGCCCGGTCCACCAGCCGGCCAGCGCGATCGCCACGATCACGGCGATCGCGAGCACCCAGCGCGCCACCGGCGTCAGCAGGCGGAACAGGTCGACGCGACGGCGGGGCGGGTGTTCAGGCATGAAGGTCCTCGGTCCGTGGGCAGGGGCAGGTCAGAAGGCCTGCGAAAGGCGGAAGAACTCCGACGTCGGCTCGACGGCGCCGAGGTTGACGTCGGGCACACCGGGGCGGGGCCGGATGTTGAAGCGCGGTTGCAGGCGATAGGTGCTCGTGGGTGGCAGTGTCGTGCCGTGCGGGATGGCGGCGCCGCGGGCTTCCACGATCCCGCCGTTGCGTGCCAGCAGCGGATAGCCCGCGAGCTGGTTCTCGGTGAATGGTGCGCTTGCGCTGAGCTTGGAGTCAAACGCGATCAGGCGACCGTCGAGCCGGCTGCTGCCGAGGTTGTCGGCGATGAAGAAGAAGTCCGCCGGTTGCCCGTTGTCCAGCAGGGGGCGGATGCGCACCTGGCGCGAGACCCCGTCGAAGTTGTCGGCGAGGAACTCGTTGCCCATGTACTCCGCCGTCCGGCCATAGGAGCCGCTGCCTTCGACCGCGCTCGCGCGGGCGCTCCAGCCTGGATCGTCCCTGCGCAGCCGCGAGGCCCCCATTTCCTCGCGCCCGGCGATCTCGGGCGAGGCGGTCGCTTCGCGGTGCATGGAGAGCACGTCGTCCGCCGCGCCGCCGCCGGGCAGTTCCGGACCGGCGCGCAGGCGGGCGACCACGTCGCGCTCATTGGCCGCGCCCTTGAACAGCGCCTGACGCTGTTCCGGCGTGTGGAATCCGAATTCGTCGAGCACCTCGTCCATCGTCTTGCCTTCCGCGGACACGCGGGCGGCGAAGGCATCCCGCACGCCCTGCTCCGCCGGGGTGAAGCAGTCCGGGCACGGGATCGGCAAGGCGCCATTCGAGCGCCGCACGCAGCCGCCGCCCGGCAACTCGACGATCTCGTGCTCGCCCAGCGTGGCACGCTGGTTCGGCGGCTGGCCTTCGACGAGATTGGGATGCTCGTCCACGAAGGCCACTTCGTTGGCCGCCTCGCGTGGCGTGATCTGGTCGCTCTCCATCCGCGAGCTGCGCGACACCGACGCGTCCCGCTCCGCGCCGGTCGCGGGCGGCGTGTCCTCGACGCGTGCGCGGCTCTCGGACGCGGAGGGCATGGCCTCGTCGGAGGCGGCGGGAACGGCATCGTCCGCGGCCGCGGGAACCGCGTCGTCCGCGGCGGCCGGCATCGGCTCGTCGACGGCGCCCGGCGCATGGACGTCGTCCGCGGCGCTGGCCACGCGCGCCTCGCCCGCCAGCGCGCCGCCGGGTGCGCGCGCCTCGGCCCACACCGCGGCACGGGCCTCGGCCGACGCGTTGCGGGCCATGCCGAGGTTGGCGATGTCGTCGCCGACGATGAAGCTGCGCGAGAAGCGGCTGCCGAAGTACTCGCGCGTGCCGGACCACGCGCCGCGCACACCGCGCCCGACGCTGCCCGGCAGACCGCGCACGCCGCGCGCCACGGCGCCCGGCAGGGCCCGCGCACCGCGCGCCACCGCGCCGGGCAGGGCCCGTGCGCCTCGCGCCACGGCGCCGGGCAGCGCGCGTGCGCCGCGTGCGATGGCTCCCGGCAGGGCGCGCACGCCGCGGCCGGCCGCGCCGAGGCCACGCCCGACCGCGCGTCCCGCCGCCACGGTGCCGCGCGCGATGCCGCGCCCCGCGGCCACGGTGCCGCGGCCGATCGCCCGGCCGGTCGCGACGGCGCCGCGACCGATGGCACGCCCCGTCGCCAGCGCCCCGCGCCCGATCGCGCCCGGTGCCGCGCGCGCGCCGCGCGCCAAGGCACCCGGCAAGGCGCGCACGCCGCGGGCCGCCGCGGCCGGCAGCGCGCGCACGCTGACGACGCCCGGCACGTGGAAG